>NZ_JACDWZ010000041.1:0-253289 GCF_016464285.1 Vibrio sp. bablab_jr001 | reverse complement strand
TGTGATCGGTACCGTGTCGGCCACTGATGGTGACGGCGAGGCGGTGACGTATTCCATTACCACCAACGTGTACAACGATGCCAATGAAGCCTTGTTTGAGATCGATGCGGTCAGCGGTGCGATCAGCCTGACGGCGGCGGGCGTCACCGCGTTCTCGAACGATTTTGAAGATACACCTAATGCCCATACCATTCAGGTTATGGCAACGGAAGTGGAAGGATTGGGCGAGCAGAAATCTACAGTGATCGATGTTCAGCTAAGTGAGCTTAATCTTGATGATAATGCCCCAATTTTTGACGACGAGTATATTTTTACTTACGAAGAAGATAGTGAAGAGTCTGATTTGATCGGCACAGTGTCAGCAACCGATGCTGACGGTGAAAACGTTACCTACAGCATTAAAACTAATGTGTATGACAGTAACAATAATCCACTGTTTTGGATCAACGCTACGACCGGGGCTATCTATCTGACCTCGTTTGGTGTACTGGCCTTTACCAATGATTTTGAACAGGAATCCAATATTCATAATCTGGTCGTTACAGCGACGGAAGTGGATGGTTTGGGTGCAATGAAATCAACAGATGTGGATGTGGTACTCAAAGAGTTGAACGTTAACGAGCCTCCTGTCGCAGAAGATTTCACAGTGCTTTTAGGCAACAGCTCAGAAGTTACCATTGTATTTGACTCAGACGTAGAAGCGAATGACCACATCTCTGACGTCGACGATGATTTCACTGGCACGCAGTTGAACATTGTACTGACGTCTCTACCTGACAATGGAACACTTCTTTACACCGATGAAAATGGCGTGACCCGAGAGCTGACTTCAGCGGATGTGTATGTTTCAGGGCAACTAGAAGACCCGGTTCTACTCAATCCTAACAACATCACTTATGTGCCGGAAGGTAACGAAGTGGTGATTGGTTCGACAGATGATGGCTCTCTAGTTGCGGTCGATGATGATTACCAATTTGTTCTAGATAACGGAAATACCATTTACATCTCAGCGTTCAAAACATTGGGCAATGGCAGTGAAGTCTCACAACAGGTGACCTTGATTGACACGGTTCAACAAGGGACTGGTTTGTCGGTCGCAACGGGTAATGGTATTAACAGTCAGGAAACGTTGCACGTCGACTTGAGTGAAAATCCACTCTACACCATCAGTTTTGGGGTGGATGGATTGAATGCCAATCATGCTGCAACCGTGACTTACTATTTCGAAAACAGCGATCCAGTCACCATCTCTTATCAAGGGAATGGCGACTACTCGTACACCGCATCGTCAGATGATCCTGTGATTGGCCTTGATTTTACCGCCTCTAACAATGACGGTTCATCGGGTGCTAACTATGTGGTGACTCATTTGTCTGGCACAGAAACGGTGGTTGATGATTCCACCTTTACTTATCAGGCTGTGGACTCGGATGGTGAGTTCAGTAACGTTGCAACGGTCACGCTGGATGCGGACGACAGCACTCCGTCTTACCACGTTTTCTCGGCTGAAGCTGGTGACCCCGTGGTGAATGCGACAATCGGTAATGACGTGTTGATAGGCGACTCTCAGGCAAATGTCTTTACTTGGCTCGATAGCGCACTCGATAACAGTACCGATGTGGTGAAAAACTTCGAGTTTAATACCGACAAACTTGATTTATCTGCGGTGCTGGATTCTGGTGAAGACTTCAATACGTTGCTGAGCAAAATTGATGTGGTAGTGGGTGCTGAAGATGTCACATTGCAGGTTTCGCACGACAGCGGCGAAACGCAATCTATCGTGATTGACAATGGGGTAGACATCTTTGGACTAACCAGTTCAAGTGGTTTAATGACGGACGACGTCGCACAGGCATTACTCAGTCAGATTGTTAAAACAGAAACTGTTTAAATGTGTTATAAAACCAAGCCCTTATCCTAGTGATGAGGGCTTTTTCTGGTCTCTATTTTATAACTTTCTGAATAATAGATAATTGTGATATTTTCTGTTGATTTAGTTGTTATTTATCGATGAAAAATGATTGCGGATAAGGCCGATTTTGTGTTAAGTTCCGCACCAATCTCGGACAGTGCTTCCGGGGGATACGCGTAGTGACCATTCAGGCTGATTGGGACATTACGTAGGGTAGGTATCAGTAAGTCCTTTTACTGATAGACGGGATACTCTTGCTGTGGGAACAGCATGTGAATGGGATACCCAACATTGAACTCACTTAACTTACACACATTAATCAGCTTTGTACTTCCTCTATGCCCTGTTCGACAGGACAGCAGCATAACCGAACCTTGATTCCTGTTTTTAGTGATTTGTCATCAAGCTGATGGCCTACAGTATTTCCGAATTTGTCTGCGGACTCAGTCGGAGCGTTTTGCTATTTGTCATTTCTCAAAACAACTTACTGCCGGGAAATGAACAGAGTTTTAACCATTCAAGGGGACGAAGATGAGTACAGCCTTTGAAGTCGATAACACTATCGCAACTATGTTTTCCAACCAAGTACCAGTTTTAGAAGGTACTTATGACCTTACTCCAGATGAAATTCTCCTTGAACAAGCTGAGCATGAATCTGAAGTACGTTCATACCCACGCCGTTTACCTATCGCCATCAAACAAGCTTTTGGCTGTTTGGTAGAAGATACTCGTGGCCAGATCTTTTTGGACTGTCTTGCGGGTGCAGGTACCCTGGCGCTTGGTTATAACCACCCAGAAATCAACCAGGCTCTGAAAGAGCAACTGGATTCAGGTCTGCCTTACCAAACGCTGGATATTGCGACTAAAGCAAAAACCAACTTTATCAAAGCTGTTAAAGCATTCCTGCCTGAAGAGCTGGGTAATAACTGTGTGATTCAGTTCTGTGGTCCATCTGGTGCAGACGCCGTTGAAGCGGCAATCAAACTGGCTAAACAAACCACTGGCCGCAACACCATGTTTGCGTTCCGCGGTGCATACCACGGCATGACCAACGGTACTATGGGTATGATGGGTAACCTGAATACTAAAGCACGTCGTACTGGTCTGATGTCTGACGTTCACTTCATGCCATTCCCGTACAACCTACGTTGTCCGTTTGGTCTGGGTGGCGATGAAGGCGCGAAAGCGAGCATCCGTTACATCGAGCGTCTGCTGAACGACGACGAAGCGGGCATCATGAAGCCAGCGGCGATCATCGTCGAGCCAGTACAAGGCGAGGGCGGTGTAATTCCTGCTCCAGCATTCTTCCTGCGTGAACTTCGCCGCATCTGTGACGAGCACGGCATCCTGCTGATTTTCGATGAAATCCAGTGTGGTGTGGGTAAATCTGGCTACAACTTTGCATTTGAAGAAGCGGGTATCGTTCCTGATGTACTGTGTCTGTCAAAAGCAATCGGTGGCGGTCTGCCAATGTCACTGCTGGTGATCAACAAGCAGCACGACACATGGCGTCCAGGTGAGCACACAGGTACATTCCGTGGTAACCAGCTGGCAATGGTATCGGGTGCTAAAGCACTGGAAATCATTGAACGTGATAACCTGGTTGAGCAGGCAAATATTAAAGGCCAATACCTACGTATGGGTCTGGAAAAAATTCAAAGCCGCGTAAACTGTGTTGCAGAAGTACGTGGTAAAGGCTTGATGCTGGGTCTGGAAATTAAAGATCCAAGCGGCGAGCTGAACAAATTTGGTGAGCCAAAAGCGGCACCTCAACTGACTCTGGGCATTCAGCGTGCAGCGCTGGAGCGTGGTCTGATGGTTGAGAAAGGTGGCCGTGAAGGTTCTGTGATTCGTTTCCTTCCACCGTTGATTATCTCTTTTGAACAGATCGACTTTGCCCTGCGCACACTGGAAGAAGCGATTCTTGCCGCTGGTGGCGGTCAGAAAGATCCAGAGCAAGCAAACCAAGAGTGGAAAAAACACTTCATTCACACCGGTCACATGGGTAGCCAAGAGTTCTCACAAGTGATGAACCACACCACTGCTGCGATGAAAGCCGTGTTTGAAGAAGTGAATGCGCCATATTCAGGTATCGACCCTAAAGTGCTGGAAGAAGCGATTTATGCTGTTGATCTGGATAACAAGAACGCATCTCTGAAAGATGTGATTTCTGAAACTGCGGAACTGGTTGCGAAGAACTCAATCATTGTTCAGCACCCAGACTGTATCGCGCACCTGCACACGCCACCGCTGATGCCTTCCGTTGTAGCGGAAGCGATCATTGCGTCTCTGAACCAATCTATGGATTCATGGGATCAGTCTTCTGCGGCAACGTTTGTTGAGCAGAAAGTGATTGACTGGATGTGTGAGAAGTACGAACTGGGCGCGCAAGCGGACGGTATCTTCACCAGTGGTGGTACTCAGAGCAACCAAATGGGCCTGATGCTGGCACGTGACTGGATGGCAGACAAGCTGAGCGGTCACTCGATTCAGAAACTGGGTCTGCCAGAGTACGCGGACAAACTGCGTATTGTGTGCTCGAAGAAATCTCACTTCACTGTTCAGAAGTCTGCTTCTTGGATGGGTCTGGGTGAGAAAGCGATCTTGGCGGTTGACGCTCTGCCGAACGGTACAATGGATGTGACTAAGCTGGAAGCTGTCGTTGAACAAGCGAAAGCGGAAGGTCTGATCCCATTTGCTATCGTCGGTACTGCGGGTACAACAGACCACGGTGCGATTGATGATCTGGTGACGATTGCGGATGTTGCTGATAAGCACGAGATGTGGATGCACGTTGATAGTGCTTACGGTGGCGCACTGATTCTGAGTAGCCATAAAGATCGTCTGAGCGGTATCGAACGTGCTCAGTCAGTCAGCGTTGACTTCCATAAGCTGTTCTTCCAAACCATCAGCTGTGGCGCACTGCTGCTGAAAGATAAGAGCAACTTCAAGTTCCTACTGCACCATGCAGATTACTTGAACCGTGAGCATGACACTCTGCCAAACCTGGTTGATAAGTCTATCTCAACAACAAAACGCTTTGACGCTCTGAAAGTGTTTATGACCATGCAAAACGTGGGTCCTAAACAAATGGGTGCAATGTACGATCACTTGCTGGAGCAAACTCAACAAGTGGCCGAATTGGTTCGTCAGCATAAAGCCTTCGAGCTTTTGGCTGAACCATCTCTGTCTACCGTGTTATTCCGCGCGGTAAACAACCAGGCGTCTGATATGGATGAACTGAATAAAGTCGTTCGTATGCAAGCTCTGGTACGTGGTGTCGCAGTACTTGGCGAAACCATTGTGGATGGCAAAACTGCCTTGAAATTCACAATCTTGAACCCATGCTTGAAGATTTCGGACTTCGAATCTCTACTGGCTAAAATTGAAACTCTAGCGGAAGAGCTAGCGAAATAAAGGTAAACGGATACTATGTCAATTCTACAGATTGGGGCGGGCGGCGTTGGCTGGGTGGTCGCACATAAAGCGGCACAGAACAACGACGCGCTGGGTGATATTACCATTGCTTCCCGTTCAATTGGGAAGTGTGAGAAGATCATTGAATCAATCAAGGGCAAACAAAACCTGAAAGATTCTACTAAGAAGCTAGAAGCTCGTGCAGTAAATGCTGACGATGTAGACGCACTAGTAGCGTTAATCGAAGAGGTTCAGCCTGATCTTGTGATCAACGCTGGACCACCTTGGGTCAACGTGCCAATTATGGAAGCCTGTTACCGTGCAAAAGTGTCCTATCTGGACACTTCTGTTGCGGTGGACCTGTGTTCTGAAGGTCAACTGGTTCCTGAAGCATACGACCCACAGTGGGCGTTCCGCGAAAAGTTCAAACAAGCTGGTATCACCGGTATTCTGGGTGCAGGTTTTGATCCGGGTGTGGTGAGCGTGTTTGCAGCGTATGCCGCAAAACACCTGTTTGATGAGATTGAGTCTATCGATGTGATGGATATCAACGCGGGCGACCATGGCAAGAAATTCGCCACTAACTTCGATCCTGAAACCAACATGTTGGAAATTCAGGGCGACTCTTTCTTCTGGGAAGAGGGCGAATGGAAGCGTGTACCATGCCACACTCGTATGATGGAATTTGATTTTCCTAAATGTGGTCCTTTCAAAGTGTACTCAATGGCACACGATGAAGTGCGTTCACTGAAGGAATTTATTCCTGCAAAGCGTATTGAGTTTTGGATGGGCTTCGGTGACCGTTATCTGAACTACTTCAACTGCATGCGTGACATCGGTCTGTTAAGTCCGGATCCTATTGCGCTTCAGGATGGTACGGTGGTACACCCACTGCACGTTCTGAAGGCGCTACTGCCGGATCCAACTTCTCTGGCTCCAGGCTATACCGGTCTGACTTGTATCGGTACCTGGGTTCAGGGCAAGAAAAACGGCGAACAGCGTAGTGTATTTATTTACAACAACGCTGATCACGAAGTCGCTTATAAAGATGTTGAGCATCAGGCGATTGCTTACACCACGGGTGTGCCGGCAATCACTGCTGCGCTTCAGTTCTTCCGCGGCGAATGGGCAGAGGCTGGCGTGTTTAACATGGAGCAGCTGAACCCGGACCCATTCCTGGAAACCATGCCGTCCATCGGTCTGGACTGGGAAGTTCAGGAATTGCAGCCTGGCAAACCGGTTATCAACATTCTTAATTAATCAAAGCGACTAAAAGGTATGCCACCTTTTGGTTCAAGATGAGACAAACAGCCGTCATTCGTGATGGCTGTTTTTTCCATTTAAAGATTCAGAAACTGTTGCCACTGTTTGGCAGCATTCAGGAACCTAAAAGATGCAAAAAAGCGAATTGAAAACCCCATACTTCATGATTGACGAAGGTAAGCTGGTTGCGAACCTCGAAATCGCTAAACGTCTGAAAGACATTTCCGGCGTAAAGCTGGTACTGGCACTGAAGTGTTTCTCAACCTGGGGTGTTTTTGACATCATCAAACCGTATCTGGACGGTACAACCAGCTCTGGTCCATTTGAAGTTAAGCTGGGTTTCGATACTTTCGGTGGTGAAACGCACGCTTACAGTGTGGGTTACAGCGAAGATGACGTTAAAGAAGTGGCAGACATCTGCGACAAAATGATTTTCAACTCTCAGTCTCAACTGAGTGCGTACCGTCACCTGGTGGAAGGTAAAGCGTCTCTGGGCCTGCGTCTGAACCCGGGCGTCAGCTACGCGGGCCAAGATTTGGCAAACCCTGCACGCCAGTTCTCTCGTCTGGGTGTACAGGCTGATCATATCGATCCGGCGGTATTCGATACCATTAACGGTGTCATGTTCCACATGAACTGTGAAAACAAAGATGTGGATGCGTTTATCCACCTGCTGGATTCCATTTCAGAGCGTTTTGGTGCGTACCTGAACAAGCTGGACTGGGTGAGTCTGGGCGGCGGTGTATTCTTCACCTGGCCGGGCTACGATGTTGAGAAACTGGGTCTCGCTCTGAAAGCCTTCGCGGAAAAGCACGGCGTTCAGCTTTATCTGGAACCGGGCGAAGCGGTGATTACCAAAACGACTGACCTTGTGGTCACGGTGGTAGACATCGTTGAAAACGGCATGAAAACTGCCATCGTTGACTCGGCAACGGAAGCGCACCGTCTGGATACGCTGATCTACAAAGAGCCAGCATCGGTATTGGAAGCCAGCGAGAACGGCGAACACGAGTACGTGATCGGCTCATGTTCTTGTTTGGCTGGCGACCAGTTTTGTGTTGCGAAATTCGATGAGCCGCTAAAAGTCGGTCAGAAACTGCATATCCTCGACAGTGCGGGTTACACCATGGTGAAACTGAACTGGTTCAACGGCCTGAAAATGCCATCGGTGTACTGTGAACGCACCTCGGGCGAAATTCAGAAGCTGAACGAATTTGGTTACGACGATTTTAAACGCTCACTGTCTCTGTGGTCGGTAAAATAATCGATTGCTGATGAAAATAGAAAAATCCACCGCTAGCGGTGGATTTTTTGTTTGTGCGGATTCAAAGCTTGAAGTGGAGAAGTTTGTCATCCAGCTGGCGTGACAAGTCAGCCAGTTTTTCACTCTCTTCGGCCAGATAGTTCGCCGCCTGCGACATTTCAAGCGCGGCATCATTAATACCACTGACATTGCGGTTCATCTCTTCAGCGACTGCGCTTTGCTCTTCCGCCGCAGTGGCGATTTGTGTCGCTTTGTCGCTCACATGTTGAATATGATTGACGATCAGTGACAAATCGCTTCCCGCATTTTCAGCGCGTTCTACGCTGTTGTAGGCAAGCTCTTGACTCTTCTGCATCGCAGTCGCCGTTGTGACGGCCAATTGTTGCAGGCGATTAATGGTGGTTTGAATCTCATCGGTCGAGTGGTGAGTGCGGCTCGCGAGATTGCGCACTTCATCTGCGACTACGGCAAAGCCTCGTCCTTGTTCACCTGCCCGGGCGGCTTCAATCGCTGCGTTCAGTGCCAGCAGGTTAGTCTGCTCTGAAATGCCACTGATAACCGCTGTGACCTCGCTGATCTGCATGACACCTTCCTTGAGCTTATTCACTTGCTCAGTTGCCAACTCAAGTTCGTGAGATAACGCTTTGATGCTGTCGACACTGGAGTGCACATCTTTGTCACCCAGTCCAGCTTCTGTACTCGCATCCATGGTGTCTCGAGCCGTTTCCTCTGCGTGACCTGCAACGTCAGCGACGGTCGCACTCATTTCATTCATCGCGGTTGCCAACTGACTGAGCTGATCGCGCTGGCTCACAACAGCCTGACTGGTTTCCTCGGCGGAAGAGGCAATACGAATCGCTGCCTCAGCGACTTCACTGGCAGATTTGACCGATTCCACTAACGCCTCACGCATCGACGCGACACTTTCGTTGATACGAAGTGCCACAATGCCGATTTCATCGTTACCCTCAACTGGTATGGTGGCTGTCAGATCCCCTTGGGCCACCTTCTTCATCGAATCTTTGATTTGTTCGAGAGGATTCACAATCGCGCGACTAATGACAATGCCAAAAACAGCCATAACGATAATGGCAATCAGAGTGGCGACGGCCATGTTCCAGAACTGTTTTTCGACCGCGCGTTCGATATCATCCAGCAGCATCCCTGAACCAATAATCCATCCCCATGGGGCAAAACCATGAACGGCGGAAAGTTTGTCTGCTTCTTTGCCAGATGCGGTTTTCCAAGGGTAGGTGAGTACGCCATGTTGACCGCCTCTGGCTAAATCAACCATGGTGTACCAGAAACTGTCCTCGCCGCTTCGATCATTGCCCATTTGCTGGCCCACCAGATCTGGGCGCAGAGGATGAACAACCACCTGACGAGACTCATCAATAACAAACAAATAGTTATCGCTATCAAAACGGACTGAATTGATCAGGGCTTTCGCCGCTTCCTGAGCTTGTTGTTTAGGCTGTGATTTTTCCAGATAGGCTATCTGGGAGAGTGTGGTGTTAATGACGGCATTGAGGCGTGCCTCACGCTCGGCAACTAAATTGTTTTTCAATGCTGTGGCGGCAATGAATAACAGACTGACAAAACCTATGATGCCAACCAATAGAATAATAGCCAGCTTATAGCTGACCCTAATGTTCTTAAGCTTCAACATGACGTTTCCTACCCAACCAATTGATGTACGCTGTTCTTGTTTCGGACTGTTATTTATTGGAATTATGTTGGGACCGAGATCCCGCTTTAAGCGTGGTAGAAAAGTACGAGAATTCAACCGCATCAAGCAAGATTGTTAGCTGCTTCAAGAAAAATATTCACGGGTTAAATAAAACACTAAATAAAAAGGGAGGCCACAGGCCTCCCGAACATCGATACATTCTTGTGTGTTGTTATGCTTCCAGAATGACCCGAGTGTCTTCACTCAGGGCTTCGAGCTCTTTGGCGACATCATCAATGTCGATTTCTGGTGGCAGACGAATTGCCATATTGGCCGTGAACAAACTGGAACTCACACCGCCGCCACCGGCAATGAATACGCGTTGGCAGTCCATATCGAGAATACTGATGCCTTGGCTATCAAGCACGTGGGTAATCTCGTTGACGATGCCGTAGCGATCATTGGCATCTAACCGCAACTGGTAAATGGTGTCTTCTTTGTGCGGTTTCGTATCGCAGTCTACTATTTGTACCAGTAGATCCGGGTAGGACTGGAATGCTTCTTTGACGACTTGTGCTTTAGCGAGCGGCATTTCAACCTTAATCACCGCAGCTACTTGATCTTCAATGAAATTTACTTTGCTGATTAGCCACTTACCATCATTTTCATGAGTGATAGCGGCCAGTTGTTTAATGGTGGACGGCGTTGCTGTGCCCACAAAATTTACAATAAAAGTACAAGTCATAACGGCCTCCGAACTTCACCTTGGTCATCCTTTTCTATGAGTTTAGGTGTTGTGAGGCTCCGAGGATTGATGAAAGTCAATTTTTTGGAGGACGGAATGGGGCAAGTTTCAATATTTCAAACCTCAGCACAATTTTGGCTCGTTGAAACAGTGATTTATAGGTGAGGTTATCAGAAAGCATCTGTTGTTGAGAGGGATGTTAATAATTGTTTAAAAGCTGTGATCGATCTCATGGACACAATATAGGAGTTACCAGTAACATTCACCCTGCAAGTTACCGGTAACATAAAAACATAAACCGGTTTTTACGTGAAACTCTTAAGGACGATTCAATGAAAGCTATGACGAGAACGCTTATCGCTGCCGCGGTGACAGGTTTAGTATCCATGTCTGCAATGGCTGCGGATTTCAAACTCAAGATTCAGTCTTCTGACCCATCAGGTGACCGCAACTTCCAAATCCAACAAAACTGGGCTGACCGTGTCGAAAAAATGTCGGGTGGTCGTATCGATATCGATTTACTGCCAGTGGGTGCGGTGGTCAAACACACGGAAACGTTGAGCGCTATCAAGATGGGTATTCTTGATGGTCACGTCACCGCGACGGAGTTTTTCTCAGGTCAGGATCCTGCGTTTGGTCTGCTGGGTAACATGGTCGGTGCTTGGTCTGACACAACCCAGTTGCTTCAGTACATGAACTACGGCGGTGGTAACGAACTTTTAACGGAACTTTACAAACCATACGGCGTGCATTTCATCGGTGCCTCGACAACGGGCGTTGAATCTCTGGTATCGAAAAAACCTCTTGATGGTGTGGCGGATCTGAAAGGTCTGAAGCTGCGTGCGCCGGAAGGTCTGGTTCAACAGGTATTTGCTGCAGCTGGCGCAACGCCTGTTAACCTGCCAGGTTCTGAAGTATTTACTGGCCTGAGCAAAGGTGTTATCGATGCGGCGGACTACACCGTGTTCTCGACCAACCAAAAAGCGGGCATGAACGACATCGCAGTGCATCCGGTTCAGCCTGGTTTTCACTCTCTGCCACTGATCGATATTTCAATCAGCCAGAAGAAATGGGACAAAATGCCAGCGGATCTGCAACAGATTCTGGAAACATCAGTACGCGACTTCTCTTATGACATCACCACTCAGCTGAAAATTGCTGACCAGGCGGCAGTGAAAGAAGCGAGCGCAAATCCGAAAATTACGATTCACAACTGGTCAGACGAAGAGCGCAAGAAATTCCGCGAAATCGCACGTAGCCAATGGAAAGTGTTTGCAGAGCGTTCTCCAAATGCACAGAAAGTGTATGACTCTGTAACTAAGTTCCTGGAAAACAACGACCTACTTTAATTACCGCTATTTCCTTCATTTGAGAGAGGGCAGTTTTGCCCTCTCGTTTTAAACAAGAGTTCGTTATGAGCGAGAATAAGCTACCTGCTGCGTCTATCCATGATGAGCAGCCGAAAAACGCGCTGGATCGCTGGATTCTGCGTCTGGGCAACGCGCTGAGCTTGCTGTTTCTGTTCACGGTTGCGATTTCCTTTTATGAAGTAGTGATGCGCTACGCGTTCAACGCCCCAACAACGTGGGTACATGAAACCGCTGCCTTTGTAGGCGGAACACTGTTTGTGTTTGGCGGTGTGTATGCGATGGCAGCCGACAAACATGTGCGTGTAGTGCTGATTTACGATCACGTTTCGCGTCGCACTAAACATTATCTGAATCTGGTGCATCACATTGTCGGTCTCGCGTTTGCGGGCATGATGGCGTACGCCTCTTACGTTACGGTAGAAGCGTCCTGGTTTGCTCCATGGGGTGAGATGCGTCTGGAAACCTCAGGTTCGGCGTTTAACCCTCCGTATCCGGCACTTCTGAAAGCCGTTATCTTCATCACGTTAGTGATTCTGGTCGTGCAGTTTGTGCTGCATTTGATTCAAGAGATTCAAGCCCTGAGGAATAAACACGATGTTTGATCTTTCTTCAATTGGTATTGAGTGGGGCAGCCTCCTGATGCTGGCGATGATGATCGGCCTGCTGCTCACGGGTATGCAGCTGGCGTTCGTCACTGGTTTTGTCGCTATCTTTTTCACTCTGAGTTGGTTTGGTGTGGATGCAATTCCACTGGTAACCAGCCGTATGTACAGCTTTGCTTCTGACTACATCTTCCTAGCCATTCCTATGTTTGTTCTGATGGCGGCGATGTTGGATCACTCAGGGATCGCTCGCGACTTGTTTGATGCCATGAAGTCTGTCGGCCGTAAAGTGCGCGGTGGTGTTGCGGTTCAGACGCTGTTGGTTGCGGTTCTTTTGGCATCCATGTCTGGCGTTATCGGCGGTGAAACGGTATTGCTGGGTATTCTCGCGCTGCCACAAATGCTGCGCTTGGGTTATGACCGTAAATTGGCGATCGGTACCACGTGTGCCGGCGGCGCATTGGGCACCATGCTGCCACCGAGTATCGTTCTGATTATTTACGGTATGACCGCGAGCGTGTCGATTGGCGACCTGTTTAAAGCTGCTTTCCTGCCTGCGTTTATTCTGGCTGCGTGTTACATCGCTTACGTATTGGTGCGTTGTTACCTGAATCCTTCTCTGGCACCAAGCTTTGAAGAAGAGCTGGAAGAAGAAACAGAACATCCGAATTACTTTAAAGCACTGTTTTTCCCGCTGCTGTCGGTGGCGGTTGTACTGGGCAGTATCTACACCGGTATTGCATCCGTCACTGAAGCGTCAGCTTTGGGTGTTGTGGGCATTATGATCAGTGCCATCATTCGCCGTGAAATGAGCTGGAATATGCTCAAAGATAGCGCCGTCGCGACGATGCGTACCTGCGGGATGATCATCTGGATTGGTATCGGTGCGAGCGCCTTAGTTGGGGTTTACAACCTGATGGGCGGTATTGATTTCGTTGAAGAAACCATTCTGGCTCTGTCTGGCGGTAGCGCCATGGCCACACTGCTCATCATGATGGTGATTCTGCTGGTGTTGGGTATGTTCCTCGACTGGGTTGGCGTTGCACTGCTGACCATGCCTATCTTCGTGCCAATCATCAGTAACCTGGGCTTTGACCCGATTTGGTTCGGCGTGGTGTTCTGTCTGAACATGCAGGTATCATTCTTGTCGCCACCTTTTGGCCCGGCCGCGTTTTATCTCAAGTCCGTGGCGCCGAAAGACATCAGTCTGGGTTTGATTTTTACCTCGCTGATCCCGTTCATTTTCATGCAGATTTTCGTGCTGGCTCTGGTTATCACATTCCCTCAGTTGGCGATGTGGTGGCAATAAACCAAGCGATATAACTTTTTTGTAGAGCGGCCCCATTTTGTGGGGCCTTAGGGAAGTATTGTCCTATGAAACCAAGAAAAATATTAGTGATGGGGGTTTCTGGCTGCGGAAAAAGCTCGATTGGTAGCAAAATTGCCGAAGCGCTGGGCCTGAAATTCTTTGATGGTGACGATTACCATCCACAACAAAATGTAGAAAAAATGCGTCAAGGGATTCCTCTGACGGATGAAGACCGCTACGGCTGGCTGCAAACTTTAAATCGCCTCTTTATCGAGCAAGAATCGGCAGTGATTGCCTGTTCGGCTCTTAAGCCAGAGTATCGTGATATTTTGCGCACCAACAACGAAGAGCTGGTGATTGTTTACCTGCAGGGTGATTACGACACCATCTGGTCACGTCTTAAACAGCGCTCCGACCACTACTTTCAGGGTGAAAAAATGCTGAAAAGCCAGTTCGCGACCTTGGTTGAGCCGCAGGCTGGAGAGGCCATCTTTGTCGATATTTCTCAATCACTGGACGACGTGGTGGCTCAGGCACTCACCGCGATTAGCCAACTGGGAGCCAAGTTATGAGTTTCCAAATCGCCATGATCGGGCTGGGTGTGATGGGCAAAAGCCTGGCACTGAATTTGGTTGATCACGGGATCAAGGTTGCCGGATACGACTTAAATCAGGCGAATCGAATACGCACCCTGCAAGAAGCGGCGTCTCTGAGTACGATCGCAGGCAAAGGACAGTTTGCCGCGGCGGATGATTTAGCTCATCTGCTGAGTTTGCTGGATAAACCGCGGGTGATTGCACTTTCAGTTCCGGCCGGCGATATCGTCGATCAAGTGATCACACAGCTACTGGATGCGGGTTTAGAATCTCAGGACATCGTTATCGATACGGGTAACAGCTTGTGGACGGATTCTGAACGCCGCGAACACGTTTATACGGGCCGTTTACGTTTCTTCAGCACCGCCGTCTCTGGGGGAGAACAAGGTGCGCGTCACGGCCCGTCTCTTATGGCAAGCGGCGATCAAGAAGCGTGGGCATTCATCGAGCCAATGTGGCAAGCCATTGCTGCAAAAGTCGATGCTGCTGGTAAACCGATTGATTCCCATCAACAAGGTGACTCTTGCGCCGCATATCTGGGGCCTGCAGGTGCTGGCCATTACGTTAAAATGGTGCACAACGGGATTGAATACGCGGACATGCAGCTGATTTGTGAAGCGTACCAATACCTGCGTGACGTGATAACGCTGTCGGCACAAGAGATTGGTCAGGTGTTCGAAGGCTGGAATCAGGGCGTTCTGAATAGCTACCTGATGGAAATCAGTGCGGATATTCTGCAACAACAAGATCCGCAAACAGGTGCGATGCTGGTTGATATGATCCTTGATACCGCCGAACAAAAAGGTACCGGATTGTGGACGGCGGTGAACAGCTTGCAAACAGGTTGCCCGGCGCCAAGCCTGGCTCAGGCTGTATTCGCTCGTGCCTTGAGCGCAAACAAGGCGCGCCGTTCGTTAGCCAGTAAACAACTGCCTGCGCAGACAATGATCGCTGACTACTGTCTGGATACCGTTCTGCGTGATCTGGAATCAGCGCTCTATTGCGCTAAGCTCGCGGTTTACGCGCAAGGCTTTGACCTGATGAAAACTACGTCAGACAAAGAAGGCTGGAAACTGAATTTTGCTGATATCGCGCGCATTTGGCGCTCAGGCTGCATTATTCGAGCGGGTTTCCTACATCAGATTGCGATGGCTTATCAGTCTCAGCCAGAGTTAGAGCATCTGTTGCTTGCCCCTGAGTTTGCCTCTGCATTGTCAGATAGACTGCCGGGATGGCGTCAAATTGCAGCTCAATCGATGTTCAGTGGCGTTCCCATGCCGAGCCTGACGTCTGCGCTGAGTTATTACGATGCGCTTCGCTGCGAAGTGCTGCCTGCCAATCTGCTTCAAGCGCAACGCGATTATTTCGGGGCGCATACGTACGCTCGAGTTGATCAGCCGGCAGGCAAGAAGTTTCATTTGCTGTGGGAAACACAACATCGCCAGCAGGTAGAACGTTAAGCCAATAAAAAAGCGCCTGCAGGCGCTTTTTTTACAACTCGGATAAATTAGAACGTCACTTTGAAACTGGCGCCAATGAACTGGGTGTCGTAAGTCGCACCTGAGTCGAGGGCAAACTTGGCCGCATCCTGATTGCCAAACCATGGATTACTTTCAAACTGGAATTCGGCTGAACCGCCCCAGGCGTTACTCACCCATCCGTGAATGTGACCGACCGGGTTTAAGAAGAATAGGGTGACGCTACCGACGCTTTCAGAGCCTAAAACTTCACCGCCGTTATCCACGATGTCCTGTTCTGCCTCAAACATCATTTCACCAACCACGGCACCAAAAAATGGAGTGATAAAAAGGTCCTGCCACGACGGTACTTCTGCAAAAGCTTCAACCCCGTATTCCCAAAATAGCCCGGACATTGCCGCTGAATAAAGGAATGACTCAAACTCATTGAAACCGGCATGACGCGCCGCGGTGTAGTATACACCACCAAAATAGGGGTGCATGACGTAGTTGAGGTAGTGCTCGTCTCGGTCCCAGGTCGGTCCCTGAGAAACGTTGTCCCACCATTTCTGCCCCAAACCGCTCAGGTTACGGTCATCTTCATCCCACTTGGTGATGGACTCTGGCAGCAGTGTCATCAGACCAACGGTCACGACACTCAAACCCAGAATGGTATACGTTTGATCTTTCAGGTAATCCCAATCTTTAGTATCAGATGGCGTCAGGTAGCGGGGGAGTGCAGGTTCATCCACTTTCAGCTCTTGCTCACCATCCAAGTTCATTGCCAGAGGTGAAACCGCTTTATAGCGGTATGGGGATTCGTTGTTGCAACTGACGGTTTGGCACTCTACCGAGTAGGATAATTCGATGTGTGGGCTGATATCGTATTGTGCTGCGTGGGCACAAGCGGGTAACGATAACATCAATGCAGTGATGCGTTTTATTGACACGGTAGCTCCAAGACGTTGTTTTATAATAATGATCAGTATCACAATTATCTATTAAAGTAGCGGGGATGAAAATAATCAAATCGCTTATTGACACAAAACTGATAGAGATACTGGGCCATTCAACGATATAGTGGCCAAAGAATGGTGTCACAAAGAACCCAAATAAGGTCATAGATATGCTGAAAATAGCGATGTTAAGTACTGGTGAGGAAGTACTGCACGGTGACATCACCGATACCAATGCCGCTTGGCTGGCACGAGAATTTTTTGAAAGTGGTTTCTCGCTCTCTAAACGCTCGACGGTAGGGGATGAAAAATCGGCTTTGGTTGAAGAGCTGATGATGCTCAGCTTCAACAGTGATGTCGTTATCGTCAATGGTGGTTTAGGACCGACTTCCGACGACTTAAGCGCCGCCGCCGCCGCACAGGCCGCCGAACAACAACTGGTTCTTTTCCCTGAATGGTTGAAAGTGCTGGAGGCCTTTTTCGCGCAGCGCCAGGTGAAAATGCCAGAGAGCAACATTAAACAAGCGATGTTACCTGAAAAAGCGACGATCATTGATAATCCGATCGGCACTGCCTGCGGCTTCAAAATGCAGATTAATGATTGCTGGTTCTATTTCACACCGGGCGTACCAAAAGAATTCAAACGTATGGTCAGTGAACAGATTCTGCCTGACCTGCATGCACTCTTTCCAAATCAGGCTGGGCTTGAATGTAGCCGCCTTTATACCTTCGGGACGTCTGAATCCGGTATCTCCGACAAACTGGATAAACTTCAGCTACCAAAAGACTACGTGTTGGGCTACCGCTCTTACTTGCCGTTCATTGAGGTGAAACTGTTTGGGCCGCGCAACGATTTGGAGACACGCGTTAAACTGCTGCAACTGATTTATTCACATCTTGAACAGCATGTTGTCAGCGTTGATGAACCTATGTTGGCGCACATCGGTCATTTGATCGAAGAAAAAGGTCTGTCACTGTCGATCGCCGAGCAGGCAACCAAAGGCTGGCTGTCAAATTGGTTATTGAGCAACGAACAGGTTGAGCGCTTGAGCGGTCATAGCTGGATTCTGAGCCATCGTACCGATGCTGGTCTTGGTGAGAAAGACCCGCTGGCA
The DNA here is from genome assembly GCF_016464285.1 of Vibrio sp. bablab_jr001. Taxonomy (NCBI): domain Bacteria; kingdom Pseudomonadati; phylum Pseudomonadota; class Gammaproteobacteria; order Vibrionales; family Vibrionaceae; genus Vibrio; species Vibrio sp. bablab_jr001. The sequence continues at coordinate 235,614 of NZ_JACDWZ010000041.1, read as the reverse complement.
GCCGTATTTGCACTTGCGGGAGCAACCAAAGATAAATGCAGCACTGATCTGGCGATTGTGACGGGCGCGTTGAGTGAAGGCACGTTCAGTGTGGCGCTGTCGGCTCCACAAGGTGAATGGGGGCAATTGTTGAAGTTCAGCCGCACATACAGCCAGCAAGAGCAAAAAGAGCTGATAGGCACCGTTGCGGCAGACATGTTGCGCCGCTATCTCTCCGGTAAACCCGTGCTGGCTAAATATGGTTCAGTGTTGACGGTAAAAGAGTTGTATCTGCCTGCCAATGTGCTGAATGGATAGTTAAGTTCATATCGCGTAATTGCATATAAAATAAAACGTTGTTCGTTAAATGGTAATAAGCAGATGATTTGTTTGCTTATTACCAAACCTCTTTTGACCATTTCCTTCTATTCAAAATTCGTCTAATTGTTAAGCGCCTGATTTCCGTGGCCCTCCCGATTTTGTCTTAAAAATGAGCCGTCTTTAGCACTTTTTTATTTGTACACTGAAATCTCGTTTGAACCATTTCGGCAGGAGGCTGGTATGTTCCATCAATCAAGAATTTTGGTTTGGTATGAGGTTGCAAGTCAAAAAGTGATTTTGGGAGAAGCACTTGGTAGCGTCCATCGTGACGTCGTGTCGTTATGGCTTCATGCACCGGTAGATAACAATAACCTGAGTTATCAGGGATATCGCTTGTCTCTATTTGATGACGACGGTCGTGAGATCGCCAATAAGTCCGTATCCATGGGAACCGCAGATGAAATTCTGTTTGGTGGGCTGATGGAATAGAACGATACCGTTACAACGGAACAGAAATGAAAAAGCCAGAGCACTGCTCTGGCTTTTGTCTTTATGATTTACGCGCGTTTGGCTTTGATTCGGTAGTTGACGTCGGTCAGCTCCAGAGCCGTTTTAGCTTTACAAATACACGGCAATATTTCGTTGCTCTCGGTATAAGCCATCGCAAAACCAACATATTCGACTTCACCTGAAAGTAGGGTACAACGACATGCGCCACAGTGGCCGTCACGACAGTTGTACTCTGGATCTAACCCGGCTTGCTCCATGGTTTCCAGCAGCGTATTAGACGGGTTAGATTCAATGTTGACGATTTTGTTGATTTTGATGTTCGCCATTACAGTTCAAAACCTTCGAAGTCGTCTGAGCTAACTTCGTTGTCGATCTGGCCGACAAGGTATGAACTGATTTCCGCTTCTTGTGGTGCTACCTGTACGTTGTCAGAAGACAACCAAGCATTGATCCATGGAATTGGGTTGCTGGTTGCACCTGGGTATGCTGGCTCAAGGCCAACCGCCTGCATACGGATGTTAGTGATGTATTCAACGTACTGGCACAGGATATCTTTGTTCAGACCGATCATTGAACCGTCTTTGAACAGGTAAGATGCCCACTCTTTTTCCTGCTCAGCAGCTTGCTTGAACAGATCGAAAGATTCTTGTTTACACTCTTCAGCAATTTGCAAGAATGCAAAATCATCCATACCGTTGCGCAGCAGGTTGACCATGTGCTGAGTACCGGTCAGGTGTAGTGCTTCATCACGCGCAATCAGTTTGATGATTTTCGCGTTACCTTCCATCAGCTCACGTTCAGCGAACGCGAATGAACATGCAAAGCTGACGTAGAAACGGATGGCTTCCAGCGCGTTGACAGACATCAGACACAGGTAAAGTTTCTTCTTCAGGTCATTCAGGTTAACAGTGACTGTTTCGCCGTTCAGCTCGTGCGTACCTTCACCAAAACGGTGGTAGTCGTTCGTAGCCTGAATCAGATCGTCATAGAAGTGTGCAATATCTTTTGCACGCTTGATGATGTGCTCGTTCTCTACGATGTCATCAAACACAATCGCCGGATCGTTAACGATGTTACGGATGATGTGAGTGTATGAACGAGAGTGAATCGTTTCTGAGAACGACCAAGTTTCAATCCAGGTTTCGACCTCTGGCAGAGAAACCAGCGGCAACAGAGCCACGTTCGGGCTGCGACCCTGAATCGAATCCAGCAGAGTCTGATATTTCAGATTCGAGATGAAAATGTGCTTCTCGTGGTCCGGAAGCTTCGCGTAATCGATACGGTCGCTGGATACGTCAACTTCTTCCGGACGCCAGAAGAAAGAAAGCTGCTTTTCAATCAGCTTTTCGAAAATTTCGTATTTCTGTTGGTCATAACGTGCCACGTTAACTGGCTGACCAAGGAACATAGGTTCTTTAAGTTGGTTATTCTTTTTTTGAGTAAAAGTACTGTAAGCCATTGTGCCTTCATCCGTTTGGCCCTTCGCGTGAGCGAAGGGCATGCAAATCATTAAGTGAAAGTTCGAATCTGATTAGATCTTACAAGCGCCGCCTGCACAATCGTCATCTGCTGGTTGAACCGCATCTTTCTGATCGTCTTTCGCACCATCACGAGTGTTATGGTAGTACAGCGTTTTCACACCAAACTTATACGCAGTGAGCAGGTCTTGAAGTAGTTTCTTCATCGGCACTTTGCCAGACTCGTATTGGCTTGGGTCATAGTTGGTGTTGGCAGAAATCGCTTGGTCAACGAATTTTTGCATGATACCAACCAGATGCAGATAACCATCGTTTGAACCGATGTTCCACAGTAGTTCGTAATTCTCTTTCAGACGAGTGAACTCAGGCACAACCTGCTTCAGGATACCGTCTTTAGACGCTTTTACAGATACGTAGCCGCGAGGTGGCTCAATACCGTTGGTCGCGTTAGAGATCTGAGAAGATGTCTCAGAAGGCATCAGCGCCGTCAGTGTTGAGTTACGCAGGCCGTGTTCCATGATTTCCTGACGCAGTGAATCCCAGTCGTAGTGCAGCGGCTCTTCGCAGATCAGATCTAGGTCTTTCTTGTACGTATCAATTGGCAATAGGCCTTTCGCGTAGTTCGTTTCGTTGAACGCCGGGCACTTACCTTGTTCTTTCGCCAGATTCACAGACGCTTTCAAGAGGTAGTACTGCATCGCTTCAAAAGTACGATGAGTCAGACCATTCGCGCTGCCATCTGAGTATTTCACGCCATGGCGCGCCAGGTAGTATGCGTAGTTGATCACGCCAACACCCAGAGTACGACGGTTCATGGTTGACTTACGTGCTGCTGGCAGCGGGTAGTCTTGGTAATCCAATAGCGCATCCAGAGCGCGAACAACCAGCTCAGCCAGCTCTTCGAAATCATCCAGTTTTTCAATCGCACCCAGGTTGAAAGCAGACAGAGTACACAGCGCGATTTCGCCGCTGTCGTCTTCTACGTTAACCAGAGGTTTGGTTGGCAGAGCGATTTCCAGACACAGGTTAGACTGACGCACTGGCGCTACACTCGCATCAAACGGGCTGTGCGTATTACAGTGGTCAACGTTCTGAATGTAGATACGACCAGTCGACGCGCGTTCTTGCATTAGAAGCGAGAAGATCTCAACTGCTTTAACAGTACGTTTCTTGATTGACGGATCGTTTTCATATTTCACGTACAGACGTTCAAATTCGTCCTGATCCTGGAAGAAAGCGTCGTACAATCCCGGAACGTCAGAAGGAGAGAACAGCGTGATGTTGCCACCTTCAACCAGACGTTTGTACATCAGTTTGTTCAGTTGAACACCGTAGTCCATGTGACGAACACGGTTCTCTTCAACGCCGCGGTTGTTTTTCAGAACCAGCAGAGATTCTGCTTCGCCGTGCCACAATGGGTAGAATACCGTTGCTGCACCGCCACGAACGCCGCCTTGTGAGCAACATTTAACGGCAGTCTGGAAGTACTTGTAGAATGGGATACAACCGGTGTGGAATGCTTCACCACCACGGATTTCAGAACCCAGCGCACGAATACGACCCGCGTTGATGCCGATACCAGCACGTTGAGAAACGTAGCGTACGATAGAGCTGGCAGTCGCGTTGATAGAATCCAGGCTGTCACCACATTCAATCAGTACACATGAACTGAACTGACGGGTAGGTGTACGTACACCAGACATGATTGGCGTTGGCAGCGAAATCTTGAATGTTGACGTCGCATCATAGAAACGCTTCACGTAATCCAGACGAGTCGCTTTCGGGTACTTAGCAAACAGGCAAGCCGCAACCAGAATGTACAAGAACTGTGCACTCTCATAGATCTGACCGGTTACACGGTTTTGTACGAAGTATTTACCTTCCAGCTGTTTAACAGCTGCGTAAGAGAAATCCAGATCACGGCGATGGTCGATGAAACTGTTCAGCAACTCAAATTCTTCGCGGGTGTAATCTTCTAGCAGGTGCTTATCGTACTTGCCTTTTTCCACCATCGCTGACACGTGATCGAGCAGCGTTGGCGGTTCATATTGACCATAAGCCTTTTTGCGCAGGTGGAATACAGCAAGGCGCGCAGCCAGGTATTGGTAATCAGGGGTCTCTTCGGAGATCAGATCTGCCGCAGACTTGATAATGGTTTCGTGAATATCTGACGTTGTAATGCCATCGTAGAACTGGATGTGAGCTCGAAGTTCTACTTGTGATACTGAGACGTTATCTAGGCCTTCAGCGGCCCACGCGATCACGCGATGGATCTTGTCCAGATCGATGTTTTCTTTGCGGCCATCACGCTTGGTGACAGTAAGTTGTTGGTTCATTCTGCTTTATTTCCCTAACAAAACTGATAAAAGCCGTGTTTTAGTGTAATTCTTGTAAAGTGAATCCCGGCTTTGTGATCAAGCTCGCCCTACATATAGTGTCCCAAACACTATATGTAGGGGTGCATCAGTGTTCGCATTACAAGATAGTGCTATCGAGGGGGTATTGCAAGTTACAGATCGGGGACAGTTTGTGGATAACTTGCGAATTTAAAAAAAACAGTTAGTAGCCACTCACTGATGATCAAAGGACAGAGTTGATTGTATAAAATCGACATTTCAATATTGCTTTTTTCATAACCATGATCGAAAAAAAAATTCTTGATCTTTAGGCAAAAATGCAACCTTGATTTCAATTGATTAAAGTGGAAGCTAGAGCACAAAAAATACGCTAAAAATCCGTGGCCTAGTGTGATATTTAAGCACCGATTTTTAGCGAATAATGCCTCTTAAAATAGGCGCGTATGGATGATGTAATTGACGTCAACGTTTGCGCCCAGGCGGTATGTGTCAGTCAGTGGGTTGTAGAGTAACCCGGTGATAGCCTGTTCCTGCAGAGGAGTGGCATCAATCATCTTGAGTAGTTCAGAAGGACGAATGAATTTTTCGTGGTCGTGCGTGCCTTCCGGAACAATCTTCAGCAGCTTTTCCGCACCGACAATGGCAAACAGATAAGACTTAAAGTTACGGTTAAGCGTGGAAAAGAAAACATGACCGCCTGGCTTTACCAGCGCCGCGCACGATTGAATAACGGAAAGTGGGTCTGGTACGTGTTCGAGCATTTCCATGCAGGTCACCACGTCGTATGCCTGAGCGTTGTCTTGTGCGTGATCTTCGATGGTGCTCTGAATGTAAGTCAGCTTGGTTCCTGTTTCCAGGGCATGCAGACGTGCCACTTCCAGCGGCTCTTTACCCATATCTAGGCCAGTCACTTGCGCACCTTCACGAGCCATGCTCTCGGCAAGGATGCCTCCGCCACAGCCAACATCCAGCACTTTTTTTCCAAACAGTCCGTCAGCGCGTTCCAGCACATAGTTCAGACGCAGCGGGTTAATCTGATGTAGAGGTTTGAACTCACCTTCGAGATCCCACCAACGTGAGGCCATCTCTTCAAACTTCTTGATTTCATTTGGGTCGACGTTTTGCGGTTTGGTCATGCTATTCGTTGCCTGTGTTACGCATCCATGAATAAGGTGGCATTATAACGCCGTTGTCATTTCGCACCAGTTGTTATCTTTGAATCCCAAATGGATGAGCAAAAAATAACCTTTTATCAGTTGGATATGGGAGGAATGTGTAAATTCTCAGCACTTGATACACAACAAAGGTCACAACCTGATAAAAGGGGAGGGAAAGTGATGCCGAAGCTTGGAAACTTGTGTTATATTTTTTCACCTTATAAGTATCAATAATATTCAGGTGTTGCAGCATAAAGTGATTCATGCGGAGATTAGCATGGGCTTTATGTTGTCTGGATATACCGATCAAACTATAGAGGGATAATGGCTCTATGAGCGATCTAGCTAAAGAGATCACGCCCGTAAACATTGAAGATGAGCTACGAGGTTCATACCTGGACTACGCGATGTCAGTTATCGTGGGTCGTGCTCTTCCAGATGTGCGTGATGGCCTAAAACCAGTTCACCGTCGCGTGCTGTTCGCGATGAACGTACTGGGTAACGATTGGAATAAACCATATAAAAAATCTGCCCGTGTGGTAGGTGACGTAATCGGTAAATATCACCCGCACGGTGATAGTGCGGTATACGATACGATTGTACGTATGGCGCAGCCGTTCTCGCTTCGCTACATGCTGGTCGATGGTCAAGGTAACTTTGGCTCGATCGACGGTGATTCCGCGGCGGCAATGCGTTACACCGAAGTACGTATGGCAAAAATTGCCCATGAGTTACTGGCGGACCTTGAAAAAGAAACCGTGGATTACGTACCGAACTATGACGGTACTGAACAGATCCCTGCGGTTCTTCCTACCAAAATTCCTAACCTGCTGGTTAACGGTGCCTCTGGTATCGCAGTCGGTATGGCAACCAACATTCCACCGCATAACTTGACGGAAGTGGTTGACGGTTGCTTGGCGTACATCGACAACGAAAACATCACGATTGATGAGTTGATGGATTACATTCCGGGCCCGGATTTCCCAACGGCAGCCATGATCAGTGGCCGTAAAGGCATCATCGATGCTTACAAAACCGGCCGCGGCAAGATTTACATGCGTTCAAAAGCTGAAATTGAGGCGGATAAGAACGGTAAAGAAACCATCATCGTGACCGAAATTCCTTATCAGGTGAACAAAGCTCGCCTGATCGAGAAAATTGCGGAACTAGTTAAAGACAAGAAAGTTGAAGGCATCAGTGCACTGCGCGACGAGTCAGATAAAGACGGTATGCGCATTGTTATCGAATGTAAGCGCGATGCAGTAGGCGAAGTGGTTCTGAACAACCTCTACGCAAACACTCAGCTTCAGACGACTTTCGGTATCAACATGGTAGCGCTGGACAATGGTCAGCCTAAACTGTTTAACCTGAAAGAAATGCTGAAGTGCTTCGTCGATCACCGCCGTGAAGTGGTGACTCGCCGTACGATTTTTGAACTGCGTAAAGCTCGTGAACGTGCTCATATCCTTGAAGGTCTGGCACTGGCACTGGCCAACATCGATGACATCATCGATCTGATCCGTAAAGCACCAACTCCGGCTGAAGCGAAAGCTGGCCTGATTGCGCGTGGTTGGGATTTGGGTAATGTGGCAGCGATGCTTGAGCGTGCTGGCACCGATGCTGCTCGTCCAGAGTGGCTTGAGCCTCAATACGGCATTCGCGACGGTCAGTACTTCCTGACTGAGCAACAAGCGCAAGCTATTCTGGATCTGCGTCTGCACAAGCTGACTGGTCTGGAACACGAGAAGATTCTTGACGAATACAAACAGCTTCTGGAAGAGATCGCTGAACTGATGCACATTCTGGCAAGCACAGAACGTCTGATGGAAGTGATTCGTGAAGAGCTGGTTACTGTACGTGATAGTTACGGTGACGCTCGTCGCACTGAAATTACTGCGGCAAGCCATGATATCGATCTGGAAGAACTGATCGCACGTGAAGACGTTGTGGTAACACTGTCTCACGAAGGTTACGTGAAATACCAGTTACTGAGCGACTACGAAGCTCAGCGTCGTGGTGGTAAAGGTAAGAGTGCGACTCGCATGAAAGATGAAGACTATATTGAACGTCTTCTGGTTGCGAACACGCACGATAATATCCTGTGCTTCTCGACTCGTGGTAAGACCTACCGCATGAAAGTTTACCAATTGCCATTAGCAAGCCGTACCGCTCGCGGTAAGCCGATTGTGAACCTGCTTCCGTTGGAAGAAAACGAGCGCATCACGGCGATTCTGCCAGTGACCGAGTTCAGTGACGACAAGTACATCTTTATGGCAACCGGCGACGGTACTGTGAAGAAGACGTCTCTGGATCAGTTCGCAAACGTTCGTTCTAACGGTCTGATTGCGTTGAACCTGCGTGACGAAGACTCGCTGATCGGTGTAGATATCACTGATGGCGAAAGCGAAATTATGCTGTTCTCTAAATTCGGCAAAGTAGTTCGCTTCAAAGAATCAGAAGAAACTGCGGTTGTGGATGAAAATGGTCAACCTGTACTGGATGAAAATGGCCAGCCAGAGATCAAGTTCAAAGGCGTAAGACCTATGGGTCGTACTGCAGCTGGTGTTCGAGGTATGAAACTGGCTGATGGCGACCAAGTGGTATCGCTAATCGTACCGAAGACTGATGGTGATGTACTCACCGTAACAGAAAATGGTTATGGTAAGCGCACCAGCTTGTCTGAATACCCAACGAAGGGCCGTGGTACTCAGGGTGTGGTTTCGATCAAAGTCTCTGAGCGTAACGGCAGCGTAGTGGGTGCGGTTCAGGTTGACGAAGGTGATGAGTTCATGATGATCACCAATGCAGGCACACTGGTACGTACTCGTGTGGCTGAAGTTAGCCACGTTGGTCGTAACACCCAAGGTGTAACGCTAATCCGTACTGCAGAAGATGAGCAAGTGGTTGGTTTGCAGCGTATCGAAGAGATTGAAGAATCTGAATTCTCAGAAGAGGAAGGTTCGGAAATCGTAAACGAAGGCAGTGAAGTACCTGAAGCATCCTCTGAAGCACCAGAGACATCCTCTGAAGGTGACACAGAAGAATAATTCTTCTTAAAAGAAAAGCCGGGTTAATACCCGGCTTTTTTGTATCTTAACTCTTTTAATAGTTGAGTACTCAACTGGGTTAATAAACTTTGTTATTACAGATGATCGATTAAATACGGATGAATCCGTAAATAAAAATTGATGATCGTCAATTTTGAAACTCGATAGAATAAAGAAGCTAGCTATCTATAAGCGCGGTTGTATAAGCGGACGGCGTTATGAAACCGACAAGTGACTCAAGGCTTTCAGATGGTTATGTTGAGATATTACTGTTTTTGGGCATGTTTAATTAAATAACGAATTAACAGAATAGTGAGAGAAATAGAAAGAAAGGATCCAATTAAATTAGATCAAATAAAGAGTGTATGATCACTTATATAATCCTGCCTCAATTTAAACTTTAGAAAAATTAGTGTGACAATTATTCCAATAATTAAATTTAACTGACACCAATTTGATTTAAATGATATTATTCCGTTAGAACAAATAATAATCAGTAGGAAAAGGCAGTGGACTATTCAGTGATTACACAACTTAAGAAGGACTTTTACGCACAAATCAGTGCGCTTCAGTCGTGCTCTCTGCCACAAACCAAACCCACATTATCTATTTTGACAGCGGAAGAGCTTAAAGAGCTTGAACAAGTGTGGGTAGAACTCACGGTGTGGAAGAAAACGCAAAGCCATTAATCTACTGATTCTCTGAGAAATTCTGTAAACCCAGCTTGCTCAACAATAGGCTGGGTTTTTTATTGCGCATTTTCTAAATTGTTATAATATAACAATTCGAGTGATTTTGTGATCTTTTCGTTGAAAAGTGGGGTATCAGTCCCCATAGTAAGGTCACAAGTAAGGTATAAGAATGCATACAATAACCAGCATGCATCCAGTAATGAATCAGGTGAGTGCAGATATGGCGGAAGTAAGAGCCAGAGTTGATTTAAAAGTAGGTGCGAAAAGCAACATTGATGCAGAAATCCTTTCCTTTAAAGGATTGAAGACCGATAAAGAGCACGTCGCCGTCATTTTCAAGTCAGCAGATAAAACCCAGGAAATCCCATTAGTGCGTATGCACTCTGAATGTCTGACCGGTGATGTGTTCCACTCATCGCGTTGTGACTGTGGCGAGCAACTGGAAGAAACCATTACGAAAATGGGCGAACATGGTGGGATCATTCTGTATCTTCGCCAAGAAGGCCGCGGCATTGGCCTGTACAATAAGATTGATGCATACCGACTACAAAGTCAGGGCATGAATACTTACGAAGCCAATAACCATTTAGGCTTTGGTGATGATCTGCGTGATTTCACTGAAGCGGCTCAAATGCTCAAAGCGCTCAACGTGACTAAGATTCGTTTGGTGACTAACAACCCGAAAAAGATCCGCGAACTTAAAGAGCATGGCATCGAAATTGTTGAGGTAGTGCACACCGCTGCGCACATCAAATCTGGCAACGAGAACTACCTGAAAGCAAAAGTCTCTCACGGTAAACATCAGCTTAAACTTTAAGCTATTTCCTTAAATCGTTGATAAAAGCCTCACTTCGGTGAGGTTTTTTTCGTTACATCTTGCAAAAAAAATGTAAATTTGTATTATCGCGGCTAAAAGTGCAAATGATAATAATTAGCACTAGCAATGAATAAACGCTCAACAAGGATGCTTAAATGAAAGTTAAGTCACTTTTAGTCCAATCTATTGCCGCTTCACTGGCAGTTGCCAGCGGTGCAAGCTTTGCAGCAGTCACTCAGGATCAGGTTGTCGCTCATTATGCTGACATCGGTCATGCGGTGTTCTCTGACTCTCTGACCACAGCGAAAAACCTAGAAAAGTCTGTCGACGCATTTTTGGCTGCACCTTCCGATGCCAAACTACAGCAAGTCAAACAAGCATGGTTGGCGGCTCGCGTCCCTTACCAACAATCTGAAGTTTTCCGTTTTGGTAACGCCATTGTCGACGATTGGGAAGGACAGCTGAATGCATGGCCTCTGGATGAAGGTTTGATTGACTACGTTTCTGACGATTACCAATACGAACTGGGGAACGAAGGCGCAAGCGCAAACATCGTGGCAAACAAGTCTCTGACCATTGGTGCAACCACGATTGATGCTTCAACTATTACGCCTGAGCTTATTGCGAGCCTGAATGAAGTGGGCGGTTCAGAAGCGAACGTTGCGTCGGGCTACCACGCGATCGAATTCCTGCTTTGGGGCCAAGATCTGCACGGTACTCAACCTGGTGCGGGTGAGCGCCCATACACCGACTACGTTCAGGGCGAGGCATGTACACACGGTAACTGCGACCGTCGCGCTCAATACCTGAAAGCATCGGTACAACTGCTGGTTCAAGATCTGGAATGGATGGAAAAACAGTGGTCTGACAAAGAGAAAGGCAACTACCGCGAACAACTGCTTGCTGATTCTGCGCAAAATGGTCTGCGTAAGATGATGTTTGGTATGGGCTCACTGTCATTGGGTGAACTGGCTGGCGAGCGCATGAAAGTTGCCCTGGAAGCCAACTCAACAGAAGATGAGCACGATTGTTTCTCTGACAACACACACAACTCACATTTCTATGATGAGCAAGGTATCTACAATATCTACACTGGTACGTACACTCGCGCAGACGGTTCCACTCTGACCGGTGCTTCTATCTATGATCTCGTTGCACAGAAAGATGACGTTGCAGCAAAAGAAATCATGAAGCAATTCGATGCAGCACGTGCACAAGTGGGTGAACTGGTGAACTCCGCAGAGAAAAACAATCAGCATTTCGACCAACTGATTGCGGCAGACAACAAAGAAGGCAATGCTCTGGTAAACAAAGCGATCATGTCTCTGGTTGCTCAAACTGCATCGATTGAACGTGCGGCGAACGTTATCGGTATTGATAACCTGAACCCCGACACTGCTGATCACGAATTCTAAAAATAGATCTAATGAGCCCTGTTTACAGGGCTCTTTTTACCCAATCATCAGCGTGTCAAAAAGAGAATTTTTGCCATGTACGGCGATTGGGTTTCTTGCTTTTTATTACACGAGAAGAATGGAATGAAGTTGTATTACTCCGCGCTCCTTCTTGGCTTGATTTCCACACAAGGACTGGCTGGTGAGGTCAAATCTGGCGGGGCAACCAGTACGACCAAAAATGGTCAGAATGCGTATTCAATGCCAGCCTCTAACTTACCCATGTCCAAGCGTCTGGATTTCAGTGTCGGTAACAGTTTTTTCCGTAACCCTTGGGTGGCGGCACCTTCGTCAACAGAAGCCCGTGACGGTTTAGGGCCGCTTTTCAACACTAACGGTTGTCAGAACTGCCACATCAAAGATGGCCGCGGCCATCCGCCCGAAGAGAACGACACTCAAGCCGTTTCAATGCTGGTGCGTATGAGCATTCCGGCAACGACTCAAGCAGATCGCGCCATTTACGAGAAAGAAGGTGTAGTGCCTGAACCAACGTATGGGGCTCAGTTGCAAGATTTCGCTTTGCCAGGTAAAAAACCGGAAGGTCAGATTCACATTACTTATGATGAAGTCGCGGTGCGCTTTGCCGATGGTACGCCCGTGATGCTGAGAAAACCTAACCTTTCCATCGTAGACTTGGCGTATGGTCCGCTGCACCCGAACACTCAGCTGTCGGCACGCGTGGCTCCTCCTATGATTGGATTGGGTTTGTTGGAAAGCATTCCTGAATCTACGCTGATGGGCTGGGCTGACGAACAGGATAAGAACCACGACGGCATTTCCGGTAAACTCAACCGGGTTTGGGATGTTGAAGCTGAGAAAACCGTCATCGGCCGATTCGGTTGGAAAGCCGGCCAGCCTTCTCTGATGCAACAAAATGCAGCCGCATTTAACGGTGACATTGGTTTAACCAGTCGTCTGTTTCCACAGGAAAACTGTACAGCGAGCCAGACATTGTGCGACAGTTTGCCCAATGGCGGCTCACCGGAAGTGAGCGATAACATTCTCGATTTTGTTGAGTTCTATTCACAACACTTGGCGGTTCCTGTAAGACGTAATGTCGATGATCCGCAAGTGATGCAGGGCGAGCAGTTGTTTACTGATAGTGGTTGCGTTGCTTGCCATAAAGCCAATGTGATTACCGCCAAGCGAGAGCATCTTCCCGCGCTTTCAGAGCAGACGATTCATCCTTATACGGATCTGCTGTTGCATGATATGGGCGAAGGGCTGAGTGATGGCCGACCAGAGGCATTGGCGAGCGCTGAGGAGTGGCGGACTCCACCGCTGTGGGGTATCGGGTATACGCAGGAAGTCAACGGACATACCTATTATCTGCATGACGGACGAGCGCGAAATGTAATGGAAGCGGTATTGTGGCATGGTGGTGAAGCGAAAAAATCGCGTGACCGTGTGCTGCAATTTGATCAAAAACAGCGTGAAGCGCTGATCGCATTTTTGAATTCTTTGTAGGTGTGAGAATGACGTTTAAATCATTGACGCCAGTCGCTTTAGCGCTGGTTTTGTCGGCGTGTCAGAGTACCGGAATGTCTGACTCAAAGGCGGAGCAGACCAACCATGTCAGCCAGCCAGTTTATGTTTTGGAATACCAGTCGGCTGCACGTTTTAAGGCCGAATCAGACAATCTGGCTCTCGCGTTCAGCCGCTATTGCGAGCAGGCTGATCTGGATACGGATAAGTTGAAAACGCAGTGGCATCAAACCATGACTGCATGGATGGCATTGCAAGGTCAGGAGCGTGGCCCGGCGGCAGCGCTCGAACAAAGCTGGAATGTACAATTCTGGCCAGATAAAAAGAACACCACGGGTCGTAAGATGGCTTCTTTAGTGCATCAGGACCGAGAGTGGACGGCAGAGCAGATTGCGCAGCAAAGTGTAACAGTGCAAGGCCTAGGCGCACTGGAATGGATGTTGTACGATCCTAAATCACCGCTGACGTCAGCGCCGAAATCTGCCTGTCAGTCAGCTCTGGGTATCAGCCAGAACCTGGCCGATAAAGCGGCGTTGATTGAATCCGCTTGGCAACAAAACCCTTGGAAAACAATGGATGACGCGACCTGGGAATCGGAGTACGTTGCATTGCTGTCGAATCAGCTAGAGCACGCGATGTCAAAAATGACACGCCCGCTGGCTAATGTTGGTCAGCCACGTCCTTACTTCTCTGAATCCTGGCGTTCTAAAACGTCCATGCTGAACCTGAAAGCAAACGTGGAAGCGATGCAGGCGCTTTATCTGGCAAGCCTGGATGGGCAACTTCGTGAGCGCAATCTGGTTGAACTGGCTGATCGAGTTAAAACTCAATACGCGAATCTGGTTGACACTTGGCCAGCGGAACCAAGCCTGTTTGACATGCTGCAGACTAAAGAGGGTTACCGTGATGCCCTGTCTCAGTACAACAAACTGGATCAACTGAAATACCTGCTACATGAAGAAGTAGCAGTGGCTCTGGGCGTAGTATTAGGATTTAACTCTAGCGATGGTGACTGATCAAACTCGTCGCTCGCTACTCAAAGCAGCTTTGTTTGGCGCGTGTGCGCCAATGCTGCCTTTTGGCTGTGCGAGCCAGCCTAGCCAACAACCCGCTCTGATTGGTTGTGCGATTAAAAATCGCAATCAGTTCAGTGCGGTCATTGCCAACAGTCAGGGTGAAGCGATCAGCCAGTTGCCCCTGCCGGGACGTGGTCATGGCGTGGCCATTCATCCGAAGCTGACTCAGGCGGTGGCCTTTGGTCGTCGTCCGGGTGAGTTTCTGATGGTGTTTGATTATCACACCAGCGAGATGATTCTATTGCGTCCGGCTGACGATAATCGTCACTACTACGGCCATGGTGTGTATTCCAATGATGGCCAGTGGTTGTATGCGACGGAAGGTGAACGCGGTACCAGTCGCGGTATTATCGGCGTGTATGACGTAGCTCATCAATACCAGAAAGTGGCAGAACTGACCGGTTTCGGTATTGGTCCGCATGAAGTCATCGTGATGCCGGATGACACGTTGGTGATCGGCGTAGGCGGTGTTCATACCAATGGCCGTGAGCCGCTCAACATTGCAACAATGAAACCGAGCCTGACATACCTGTCAGCGAAAGGCGAGATTCTTGATCAGGTGTCACTGCCGGATCATCACCTCAGTATTCGCCATTTAGCACATGATGGCAGCGAAACGGTGCTTTGCGGTCAGCAATATCGCGGCAAACCGGAAGATTACCCATCGCTGGTCGCAATGCATACGCGTGGTGGCGAAATGATTCCACTGTTGGCTGAGCCAGAACAGTGGGCGCGTTTCAACCACTACATTGCGAGTATTGCTGCAACGGACAAATGGATTCTGGCGACGTCTCCCGTTGGCAACTGTTACGGTATCTGGTCGAAACAAACGCGCGAATTGGTTGAATTGTCGGCATTGCCGGATGCGTCAGGTGTCGTCGTCCATGGCGACCGTTTTCAGGTCAGTTCTGGGTCGGCACTGGTGGTAACCAGTGAGTACCCGCAGCCTGCGCAGCAAAACGTCACCAATGTGCAGTGGGATAACCACTGGTCGGCAATCATCTGACATCGCGCCGTTGTATTTGCTCAAAGCACAGTTCTGACACATTGATGAACTAACATATGCCCATTTCTTTTGCCATACTTAGCGTACTGGCGAGTGATTTGGGCATTGTTATATGAACCGTAGTCGTTTTGTTGTTTTCTTTTTGATTCTTCTCAGTTTTCCTTTAGCAGCTTCTCCTTACTTTGCCAATCTTGGCTGGCTGGATAGCCGCTCCTCGGTGACTCCTCTGCTTCAATATCCAGAGCAGATCGAACGCATCTATCACGAAAACAACGATCAGCTCATCTGGAGTGATTTGGCCACTCAGCAACATTTTGAGCAACAGCTGGACTTGATTCGGCGCGCCAACATCAGCCCGCTGTTTGAACGCCAGTATCATGCGCTTGCGCAGTATCGTGAAGCGGGTGAGTGGTTCGAATATGACTTACTGGCCACCGACACTCTGCTGCTCTATCTCAGCTATGCTGAGCGGGCGCCGAGCGAAGGGATGGAGTGGTTTTTTGATGGCAGTCTGAATCATACATTACCGGCGCCGAGTGAAAAGGCGCAGCTGGCTTTGCACATTGCAATCGGCTTGCAAGGTATTATCGACCTGATTGATCAATATACACCGAGCGATCCTGCGTACCATCAGTTGGTGAATGCCTATCGATACCTCAACCAGTTGGAACTGCACCATTTGCCGGTCTATGTTCAGGCTGGTCTGAAAAAACAAGGTGATAAGCTGGATGACCGTTCGACGCTGGTTCAGCGCTTAGCTCTGGTCAATATCGACGTGATAGGAATAAGTGACAATGTCACGTGGTATGACAAATCGCTGGTGGCCCCGATTAAGCAGTTTCAGAAGATGCATGGCTTAAAGTCCGATGGCATTATTGGTCCCAATACGCTGAAATGGCTGAATATGAAGGTTCCCGACCGTCTGGCGTTGCTTGCTCTGAACGCTGAACGTATGCGTTTGTGGAGTACTAATGATGACACGGTTATCGTCGTTAACGTACCTGGGTTTAACCTCAAATATTGGTATTCCGGTAAACCTGTTTTTCAGTCCAAGGTCGTGGTGGGCCGGATATCGCGCCCGACGCCCGTTATGACCACGCGTCTCGACTCATTGATTCTGAACCCAACCTGGAACGTGCCACACAAAATCATGGTGGAAGACATATTACCGATCACCAAGCGTGACCACACCTACCTGACTCGCCACCATATCGATATTCTTGAAAGCTGGCAGTCTGAGCAAACGCTGGATCCGGAAAAAATCGACTGGAAGAGTGTCAACCCGAAAACATTCCCTTACCGAATGCGGCAACAGTCCGGCAATCAGAATGCGTTGGGGCTTTACAAATTCAACACGCCGAACAAGCGGGCCATCTATCTGCATGACACTCCGAGTAAACATCTGTTCGACAACCCAACCCGAGCCTTTAGCTCAGGTTGCATCCGGGTTGAACATGCCGATCAATTCGCAACGACTTTGCTGGAAACGCAAGGTATTAACAACGTAGATCTTATCCCAGCCAACGAACGCTCAAACCGTTCAATTCCTTTGAAAAAGCGCATTCCGGTGCACATCATTTATCAAACCGTATGGTATGAAGAGGGCGAATTACACTATCGGGACGACATTTACCGCCTAGACCGGATAAAAGAGAACAATGGGTGATGCATCTCTAAATTTGCTAAAAAATGACACAAGAAAAATTTCTTTTATGCTCAATTAGTAAGCTATTTATCTGACAAAATGTGACCGATTCAGCACAAATTATGCATTTGATCTTGGACAAGGAGTCCGGTAGTTTGCCGGATTGTAGAGATCAAATTCCGTAAATAAAAAGGTGTTGTTTTGAGTCTGTCACGTCGAGATTTTCTTAAGTTTGCCGGTTCCGGCTTGGTGGTCGCAGCCTGTGCACCAGGTATTGCGCATGCATCATATCCCGATAAACGTCGTGTTTTGGCAATGAATAACCTACATACCGGTGAAACGTTAGAAACTTGTTATTTTAATGGTCAGCGTTATGTTCGTTCTGAGTTGCAGCGTCTGAATCACATCTGTCGTGATTTCCGCCAGAATGAAGTGCACCCGATGGACAAAAAACTGTTCGATCAAATCACCCGCATTCAAGCTGCGTTAGGCACTGATGCAGAAGTGCAGATCATTTCCGGTTATCGTTCACCGACGACGAATGCCATGCTACGCAGCAAGTCTTCAGGTGTCGCCAAGAAGAGTTTCCATATGCTGGGTCAAGCCATCGATTTTCGTCTGGAAGGTGTCTCGCTCAAGCAGGTTCACGAAGCGGCGCTCAGCCTCAAGGCTGGCGGCGTAGGGTACTATCCCAAGAGTCAATTCGTTCACATTGATACCGGCCCGGTTCGCCAGTGGCAAGGTGCCTAGCTTGTCAAAATGAGATGAGAGTGTCATAGTTCGGGCAATTTCGTTGTTCGAACAAGGTTTAGCATGTCTTTAAAATATCAAATTGTTCCCGTTACGCCGTTTGCTCAAAACTGCTCAATTGTCTGGTGTGATGAAACCATGCAAGGCGTCGTGGTTGATCCGGGCGGTGACGTGAAACAACTGAAAATGATGATTGATGAGCTGGGTGTGAATATCGTCAAGTTGGTGCTGACTCACGGCCATTTAGATCACGTGGGTGGCACGGAGCCGTTGGCGGATTTGCTTGGCGGGATCGATATCATCGGCCCACACAAAGACGATAACTTCTGGCTGCAAGGTCTGGAAGGGCAGAGCAAGATGTTCGGCTTTCCTCTGACAGAGGCATTTGTACCGACGGAATGGTTGGATGAAGGCGACACGGTGACATTCGGAAATCAAACTCTGAGCGTGCTACATACCCCGGGTCATACTCCGGGTCATGTGGTGCTATTCAGCGAAGAAGCCCGTCTGGCCTTTGTCGGCGACGTGTTGTTCAATGGCAGTATCGGTCGCACCGATTTCCCGAAAGGTGATTTCAATACGCTGATCACATCGATCAAAACCAAACTTTGGCCGTTGGGTAATGATGTCACGTTTGTACCAGGTCATGGTCCAACGTCTACCTTTGGTCACGAACGTGCCAGCAACCCGTTTGTTGCCGACGAAATGCCACTTTACTGATCCGATTCCGGCTCGGCGGCGGCAAGATAACGCCGGGCCAATCCCACAAATTCTTCCGCACTGCGGTCAAGATCATTGGCCGAAATAAACACATCGTAATCGTAATACTGGCGCTGATAGCGCATACGGTTTGCCAGCATCGCCATCAAGCCTTTATACACTTTACCTTTGCGTTGTTCGCAGAATGGCTGTGAGTCCAACACCATATCTTCGAACGATGATTCCTGATTTTTCTGCCGCGCCCCGAGATACAACAGCGCACGCTGACTGAGCAGAATTTCCGTCGCGATGCGCGGACAAATACCGTCGAGGTAAGGTTCGTACTGTTTGAGTTTGATGCCTATCCACGGCAGGGGTTGATACCAACCCTCCTGCTCGTAGCTACAAATACCAATATGACTGATGTTGCTCCATTTCACCACCCAGCCGCCATGAAACAGGTGCTGTTGAAAGTGGGTTGGTGTCAAGGTGTAGCCAACCCAACTCTTGCGAATGAGCCAATAACCTAAACCACACAGGCTGCCCATGGCGAAAAGGGAGATCAGCGCCTGAGGCCAGCTCGGCGACAAAATGACCAGAAACAGCGTGGCGACGATGGCCACGAAGCCGACCACTTTGGCGTAAGGGGAGTGCAGGTCAAAATGGTGATTTGATAAATGAACAGTTTGCATACAGCTCGCTACAATCGTCTGAAATTTCTCTGTATTTATACCCAGTAGTGCAACAAGTGATCACTTTACCTCATGATTAAATTGTAGTCATCCATGACATAAAAGCGTGTTTTTACCCTCGATCTTGACCAATACCCTACAAATGGCAGCCGAATTTTGTTATAAAACGCGCTTCAAATTTTCACCACTGCGCCTTATGCAGTGAAATGGAGACATACTCGATGAGACTTGCTCATAAGCGTAACGTGCAGGCTAAACTGCAAAAACGCATTAAAGCGATTGTAGCGAACTTGGCTCAAGCGCCGAAAACAGCAAAGCCTGTGACTGCGAAACCTGTTGTTGAAAAGAAAGCGGCAATCAAACCAGTCGCAGAAAAAGTTGCAGCAGCGACAAAAGTAGACGTAGCGTTAACTCCAAAACAGCAACAGGTACTGGATATCGTTGCTGGGAATGCAGAAGGCATCAATCCTAAGTCGATTGGTCTGGCCGCAGGTCAGGAAGATGCAAAAGCCGCTTCTTGGGCTACGGGTGCTCTGAAGAAACTGCTGGATGAAAACCTGGTGGTGAAAGAGCAACTGGCAGGCAACAAAGTTATCTACAAAGCGATCTAATTTCACCTTTTCAGATAGCGACAGTTCATTCACAAAAAGCCTCGGGTTCTCCGGGGCTTTTTGTTGTCTCACATTCGTCATTCATCACACTTCTGATAACTTTCTGCAATAACCAACTGGTGAAAAACAACTACGTATTAATTCATTTAATTGTTCGAGTAAGAATTAATATATTCTTATAAAACAAAAAAATAAATAAATTATCTGTATATCTCTTACGTGGTACTACTTACGACTTTAGTCCTGTTTTCTATTTCTAGTGTTATCAGTTTGCGTAATCACGCTCATTTCCTCTTGTTCAAACTTCTACCAAAGTGACATCGAACCCATGGCTCCATTGAGCTGAGGAACAATAACAAAAGGACGTGAATAATGAGTCTGATTCATCAATCTGTAAAACGTGTGGTTACTGGCCTGGCGGCAGTAGCGACATGCTTCGCTCTGTTTTCTGCCTCTGCTAGCGCTGCAGAGAAAGTCTACCGTTTGAAGCTGGCGGAAACCTGGGGACCAAACTTCCCGATTTTCGGTGATGCCACCAAAAACATGGCGGCAATGGCTGAAAAAATGTCGAACGGTCGTCTGCAAATTCGTATTGACTCTGCCAACAAACACAAAGCACCACTGGGCGTGTTTGATATGGTCAAGTCGGGTCAGTACGACATGGGCCATTCGGCTTCTTATTACTGGAAAGGCAAAGTTCCTAACACTCTTTACTTTACTTCTATGCCTTTCGGTATGACGCCTCCAGAACAGTACGCATGGTTCTACTACGGTGGTGGTATGGAACTGATGGAGAAAGTGTATGAGCCGCACAATATGCTCTCTTTCCCAGGCGGTAACACTGACGTGCAGATGGGTGGTTGGTTCCAGAAGGAGATCAACACGGTCGACGATCTGAAAGGTCTGAAAATGCGCATTCCTGGTTTCGCGGGTGAAGTTCTGGCGGAAGTGGGTGCCAAACCAACCAACATCGCACCGGGTGAACTCTACACTTCACTTGAGCGCCGCACTATCGACGCGCTGGAATGGGTAGGGCCGTCTCTTGACCTGCGTATGGGCTTCCACAAAATTGCACCTTACTACTACACCGGTTGGCATGAACCAGCGACTGAGCTGCAATTCCTGGTGAACAAACGTACCTGGGAACGTCTGCCAGAAGATCTGCGTGAGATTCTTCGTGTGGCAATGCGTACTGCGGCTTACGACATGTACACTCAATCTGTCCATGAGAGTGGTAAGAACTGGGCATCGATCACCACTGAATATCCGAACGTAAAAGTGAAGACATTCCCACCTGCGGTTATCGAAGCCCTGCGTGCTGCGAATGATCGTCTGCTTGCGGAACATGCCGCAGCCGATCCTCAGGCAAAAGAGATTCAGGAGTCACAGGCGAACTACATGAAACAAGTTCGTGCGTGGACCGATATCTCAACGCGCGCTTACCTCAACAGCGAACAGTAATCTCAACGGCGAGGGCTTAGGCTCTCGCCGCAAAGCCCAAGAAAAATTATAACGACAAGCTCCGCGAACTTCCTGGTTACGCGGAGCATCTTTCCAGTTTCCAGGGAGTCAGGAATGAGAAGTCTCATTTATATCGAAAGGTTGATTAATCGCATCAGCGATTTCTGGGGTTGGGTATCCAGCATACTCTTCATCTTGCTGGTGACCAACGTGGTTTATGACGTCATCATGCGTTATGTCTTTAATGATGTGTCGATTGCGTTTCAGGAGTTGGAGTGGCACCTGTTTGCCGCAGTATTTTTGTTAGGTATCCCGTATACCATCAAAGCGGGTGGCCATGTTCGGGTCGACATCATCTATGAACGCCTTTCCCATAAAGCGCAAGCGGTGGTGGATATCGCAGGCACGTTGATATTCCTGTTGCCGTTTTGTCTGTTAGTCATGTACTTCGGTATCGACTTTGCCAAAGAGAGCTTCGAACTGCATGAAACCTCTGGCGATCCGGGTGGCTTGCCATACCGCTGGCTGATCAAGTCGATTATTTCACTCTCATTCTTCTTTATGGCTATCAGTGGGTTGGGGCTGTTGCTTCACTCGGTCAACAAAATTGTCAACCCGCGTCTGATGCATTCTAGCCTCAACGACTCGAAGTAAAAGGACGACGCTATGATCGGTATCGTGATGTTTTTTGTGGCGCTTTTTGCGCTGCTGTTAGGCTTTCCTGTCGCCTTTACCTTTGGCGGCATTGCATTGATTTTCGGGGTGTGGGCAGAAGGTATCGACATGTTCGCTTTCATGCCGTATCGCATACAGTCCATTATGGAAAACACGGTCATGATGGCCGTACCACTCTTCGTATTCATGGGGCTGGTTCTACAAAAAACCAAATTAGCAGAGCAGTTGCTGGAGTCGATGGGGCGTCTGTTCGGTGGCGTTCGTGGCGGGATCGCGATTTCTACCGTCTTAGTGGGCGCGCTGCTGGCGGCGTCTACAGGTGTGGTGGGCGCTTCTGTGGTGGCGATGGGCCTGATTTCTCTGCCTGTCATGCTCAAGTACAACTACGACAAAGGGCTGGCGTGCGGCACCATTTGTGCGTCGGGGACGTTAGGGCAAATCATTCCACCGTCTATTGTTTTGATTCTGCTGGGTGACGTACTGGGTGTGCCGGTTGGTGACCTATTCCAGGCGGCACTATGGCCAGGTTTGGTGCTGGTTGGCGCGTACGTTCTCTATATTCTGATTTATGCCAAGCTCAACCCAATGGCGGCTCAGCCGATTGAACGTGACGACAGCGTGAGCCGCTCGCAAGAAGTCGTTCGAGCGCTGAAAGCGGTTATTCCGCCATTAGCACTGATTATCGTCGTACTGGGATCGATTTTCGCGGGCGTGGCAACGCCGACTGAATCGGCGGCACTCGGCGGTGCGGGTGCCTTGCTGTTGGCTGTAGCGTATCGTCAATTCAGCTGGAAAATGGTGTATGACGCATCGAAAGAGACGGTGAAAGTGACGGCGATGGTATTTGCCATCCTACTTGGTGCGACGGCGTTCTCGATGGCGTTCACCTACACTGGCGGCGACTTGCTGGTGGAGGAGTGGATGCTGAGTATCCCGGGTGATAAATGGGGCTTCCTGATCGTCACTATGATTGTGATTCTGATCCTTGGCTTCTTTATCGACTTCGTAGAAATCTGTTTCATTATCGTGCCTATTATTGCGCCAGTAGCGAATCTGCTCGATATCGATATGACCTGGTTTGCGATTCTTATTGCGATGAACTTGCAGACCTCCTTCTTGACACCACCGTTTGGCTTTAGTCTGTTCTATCTGAAAGGGGTTGCACCAAAATCGGTAACGACGATGGACATCTATCGTGGTGTTGTTCCGTTTATTACTATCCAGATTCTGGTGCTAGCGACGCTGCTGGTATTCCCCGGCTTCTATGGAATGTGATCAAATTCGAGGTTGTCGACTTCGGGTTTCTTAGAAACACAACATCTTGCTAAAGTGAAACTGCTTACCGACGTTCGGTGAGCAGTTTTTATTTTGGGGAAGGGAATGCCTCTTAAATTCAAATTGATACTGCTGACGCTGTTGCCACTGCTGTTGGTCACCGCGAGTATCAGCTGGATTTCCATTCATCAGGCCAAAAGTCTGGGTGAACGCGAAGTGGAAATCTTTAGGGCGAATTTAATCAAAGCCCGCGAAACCGCTCTCAAAGACAGCGTTGATCTGGCACTGGACGCCATCGCGCTGGTATACAACGATCCTAGTCTTTCGGACGATGATGCCAAGGCTAAAGTCAAAAAGGTTCTGACCAAGCTGCGTTATGGCTCGGATGGTTACTTCTTTGCCTACGATGCCAATGGCATCAACCTGGTTCATCCCACTCAGCCAGAACTCATCGGGCAGGATCTGCTCAAACTGCAAGACAGCGAAGGCGATTACCTTATTGAAGCGCTTTTGTTTCAGGCCCAGTCCGGCGGCGGGTTCCATCAATACTTGTGGCAAAAGCCGTCTTCCGGTGAAGTAGTGCCGAAACTCAGTTACGTTGAATGGTTGGACAAATGGGGCTGGATGGTCGGCACCGGACTGTACATTGAAGATGTCAGCCAGGAAGTGGCAATTATGCAGGCCACCATCAATAAAAACATTGATACGACATTTTTCTCGGTGATGGTGATTCTGGCCGTCACTGTCGCGGTGATCATCGTGCTCACGCTGGCCATCAACCTGCATGAGCACCGTCTGGCAGACAAAAACCTCAAAGAACTGGCTCATAAAACCGTGATGTTTCAGGAAGATGAGAAAAAGCATCTGGCGCGTGAACTGCATGATGGTATCAATCAATTGCTGGTGTCGAGCAAGTGCCATTTGGAGCTTCTTGGACATAAGCTTAAGGATGACACGTTGGCCGGGCACGTCGACAAAGCTCAGCAATCGCTGATGACGGCCATCAACGAGGTGCGGCGCATTTCTCACAATCTGCGGCCAAGTGCGTTGGATGATATTGGTCTGCAGGCTGCCATTGTTACGTTACTGGAAGATTTTCAGTCGCACTCGGGAATTCAAACCGACAGCCATTTCGATACCTTACCGGGCACGAAGCTCAAATCTGAAGTGGCGACGACGCTCTATCGAGTGGTGCAAGAATCGTTAAATAACATTGAAAAACATGCCCGTGCCAAGCGAGTCAGCGTGATGGTACAGCAGATGGGCACTATGCTTCAGTTGATGATTCGCGATGATGGCGTCGGATTTTCAATCAAAGATGCGCGAGTGAAGCGAGGGATCGGGCTGCGCAATATGCGTGAGCGGGTAGAATTTTTAGGCGGTGAACTGGAGCTGATGAGCGAGCCAGGGTTTGGGACTGAAATCACCGTGCTGTTGAATCTGGATGGATTAGTGTATGGGAAAACCAATTAGAGTGGTGATCGTCGATGATCACCGGGTAGTACTTGAAGGGTTTATGGCTCGCTTAGAAATGGAGCCGGAAATCGAAGTGATTGCGACCGCAAGCAACGGATTGGAAGCACTTGAGGTGGTGAAGCAACATCGCCCGGATGTGATTCTGATGGATGTCAGTATGCCGATTATGAACGGCATCGATGCGACGCGCTTAATTAAAGAAGAAGTACCGGATGCCAAAGTCCTGATGCTGACCATGCATGACAACCGTGAGTACATCATGAAAGTGATGCAGGCCGGAGCGGTTGGTTACATGCTTAAAGAGATTTCCGCCGAGAAGATGGTGCAGGCCATCAAAACTGTCAATCTTGGCTCAACCTATTTTTGTGAATCCGTCACGCAGACGTTGTTCACGCAGGACATCATTCCATCGGCTCAAAAGCCTAATCCGCTCAGCCGACGTGAAGAGGCGGTGCTTAAGATGGTGGCTCAAGGCCATAGCAGTAAGAAAATTGCGTCGTTACTCAACATCAGCTACCGCACGGTAGAGACGCATCGTCAGAACATCAAACATAAACTGGATATTCACTCGACGGCGGAGCTTGCGCAATACGCTATCCAGCATGGCATGCTGGAATGACATCAGCCGTAACGTTCAGCGGCAACAAAAAAGGTTGGGCTTATACCCAACCTTTTCTCGTTTTTACTCTGTAGTCATTTCTACCACGATATCAGCACTATTCCGGTTTCGTGATGCTGCCAATTTCCAGCATCGGCGCCACGTCGATGTTCTCGGCGTTCATCATTGCAGACAGACGCTGCACAGAAGAAAGCAGCAGAGACTGTTCCCAATCTTCCAGTTGGCAAAAACGCTCAACAAAATCTTCTTGTAGTGGCTGTGGTGCTTCCGCCAGCAGCTTGAGGCCTTCCTCAGTAAGATGGGCGTGCACTTTGCGCTTGTCGGTGTTGCTGCGAATACGTTGTACATAGCCGTTGCGCTCGAGACGATCGAGAATCGTCGTCGCCGTCGCTTGGCTCATGTTGGTGTGTTTAGAGAGCTCACGAATAGTGACTTCGCCCAATTGCTGAATTGATCGCATCAGAATCAACTGAGGTCCGGTTAATCCGGCACTCTTGCTCAATTTTTTTGAGTGTAGATCAATGGCTCGGATGATCTGGCGAATCGCGACCAGTACTTCTTCATGTTTTTCCAAAATTTACATCCACAACGTATCGAAGAATTTAGGCGCGACGATACATCACTTAAAGCCGGATGAAAAGTATTGACTTCATACTTTTCTATCTCCGCTTTTGACCTATTTTAATCAATGTCTAGTGATGTAAAATGTTTTGTGTACGAACAATATTTTTATTGTTTTTGTTTAATAGATAAACAACCGTTAGCATTTTTCAAGAAAATTAGTACAAAAATCAACCTTTGGGTAGATCTCTTGCACTTGATGTGTAAAATATAGGTCAACTTTACATTAGAACAATAGTTATGAGTACGAAATATATTTGCTGTTTTCAACCTGAATTTATTTCGTTGTCATGGCTGTAGAGTTCAATCTTGAATGAATAAAAGAGAGGACAAATGACGAAAGGTATTGATAAGTACAGTATCGACAGTACCGATTACACCGTCGGGCAGGACAATGTCCAGAAGTGGGGTTTTGACGTCCATAACCCGGTTTTTGGTATCAGTGCAGGTTTAATTCTGCTGTTTCTGTTAGCGACATTAGTCGTGGATGCCGATACGGCGAAAAGTGCACTCGATGGTATTAAGTGGAAAATCATTGGCTCGTTTGACTGGCTGTTTATCTGGTCCGGTAACATTTTCGTGATTTTCTGTCTGGCGCTGGTGGTTTCACCTTATGGCAAGATCCGTCTGGGAGGTCAGGAAGCCGTTGCCGATCACTCATTCATCTCATGGCTGTCAATGCTGTTTGCAGCGGGGATGGGTATTGGTCTGATGTTCTGGAGTGTGGCAGAGCCGGTGGCGTATTTTACCGGTTGGTATGAAACGCCGCTGGGCGTAGAAGCCAATTCTCCGGAAGCAGCTAAGCTGGCGCTGGGGGCAACCATGTTCCACTGGGGCCTTCACCCTTGGGCAATTTATGGTGTTGTGGCTTTGTCACTGGCGTTTTTCTGTTACAACAAGGGGCTTCCGCTGTCGATTCGATCGATTTTCTATCCGATTCTGGGCGATCGCGCCTGGGGCTGGGCGGGGCACGTTGTGGATATTCTGGCCGTATTGGCCACACTGTTCGGCTTGGCAACGTCACTGGGTTTAGGTGCCCAACAGGCGGCAAGTGGTATTCATCATGTGTTTGGTATTGATGCGGGTATTGGCCTTCAGATTGTCGTTATTATTGGTGTCACGCTGCTGGCGACTTTCTCGGTCATCCGCGGTATCGATGGTGGTGTGAAAGTAATTTCCAACATCAACATGGTGGTGGCATTCCTGTTGCTGATTCTGGTGGCGTTAATTGGCTATGCGGTTACGTTTGGTTCGATTCCGACCACACTGATGTCTTACATCGAAAATATTATTCCGCTGAGCAACCCACACGGCCGTACAGATGAAGCTTGGTTCCAAGGCTGGACAGTATTCTACTGGGCATGGTGGATTTCATGGTCGCCATTTGTCGGCATGTTCATTGCGCGTGTTTCTAAAGGTCGTACGATTCGTGAGTTCATCACCGCAGTGCTACTGGTTCCAACGGCTGTGACACTGATCTGGATGTCGGTATTTGGCGGTTTGGCGGTCGATCAGGTTGTGAACCATGTGGGCGAACTGGGTGCCAACGGACTGACCGATGTATCGCTGGCGATGTTCCAGATGTTTGATGTGCTGCCATACGGCACCATTCTCTCTGTGATTGCTGTGGTTCTGGTTCTGGTTTTCTTTATTACGTCGTCCGATTCAGGTTCTTTGGTTATCGACAGCATTACGGCGGGTGGTAAGTTGGATGCTCCTGTTCTACAACGTATTTTCTGGGCGCTAATGGAAGGAGCAATTGCGATTGCGCTGCTGTGGATTGGCGGTACTGAAGCCGTTCAGGCATTACAGGCGGGCGCGATCTCAACTGCGCTGCCGTTCACACTGGTACTACTGCTGATGTGTGTCAGTCTGGTGATGGGCATGCGTACCGAACGCTTCGAGCGTTAACCATTAAGATGTTTGAAAGGCCGGCGTATCGCCGGCTTTTTTTATGGATTATAAATTGACATGCGCCATTGGTTTGACGGAATAATTGCCTGTAAAAGCAATGACTTATATACTTTGCATTGTTTTAGACATATTTCGTGCAACTGCAACAAAATGTAGATACTATCTGCCGCGAATTGTTCCAACTTCTAACAAAAAATTGCGATGAAACTGACATTAAAACAAAAACTCATCGGCGCAAGTTTGTCTGCAGTGGTCGTAATGGCTGGTGCACTGACTTGGTTGTCTGCCGATCAACTGAAAGAGCAAACCACGCGTGGTGTGCTTGACCGCGCTGAAGCAATCTCCGCAACCGCATCGAAAGGCATTTCCGACTGGATCAGTATCCGGAAAGACATCTCTTCGGCGTTCAATGATTACACCGCACAATCTGATGTGGTCCCATTCCTGCAGCAAGCGCGTAAAGCGGGCGGATTTGACGACATCTTCTTTGGCACTCCAAAAGGTGACATGTACCGCTCCCATCCAGAGCGCAATCGTGCTGACTACGATCCTCGTACTCGTCCTTGGTACAAAGATGCTTCTGCAGCAGGCAAGCAGATCATCACAACGGCTTACAAAGATGCCATCACCAACGCACTGCTGGTGACCATCGCAGAACCTGTTCGTCAAAACGGACAATTTGCGGGTGTCGTAGGTGCGGACGTATTGATTGATCAGTTGATCAACGATGTATTGAGTATCGATGCGGGTGAAAACGCCTATGCGATGCTGATTGATACACAGGATGGTACGTTCCTGGCGCATCCAAACAAAGATCTGCTGCTGAAACCGGTAAACAGCCTGTCTAAATCTCTGACTATGTCAACGATTGAGCAGTCTGCGGCTGCGCATCAGTTGCTGACGGTCAATCGCAACGGCAACGATGAATTTTTCTATTTCACTAAAGTGCCAAACACGCCTTGGGTGTTTGCCGTGCAGATGGACAAACACACTGAGTTTGCGTCACACACGCAACTACTGACCAGCCTGCTGGTTATCGCTGTGATCATCACAATCATCGTGGTTGTGATTGTTTCCTGGTTGGTGAGCTTCCTGTTCCGCGATCTGGGCCGCGTGTCAAAAGCGCTGGCAGAAATTGCCTCGGGTGAAGGTGACCTGACGCAGCGTCTGGAACCACGTAGTGACGACGAAGTCGGCCAACTGGCAAGTAACTTCAATACCTTCGTGGGCAACATGCACACCATGGTAATGAAGCTGAGCCACGTTTCTAAGTCGCTTTCTTCTCAGTCTCAGATGACGGCGGCGCACGCTGAAGAACGCAGTGCGCGTATTCGCATGCAGCAAGACGAGATCAACATGGTTGCAACGGCAATCAACGAGATGGCGGCGGCAACTCAAGAGATCGCCAACAACTCTGAAAATACGGCGCAGAACTCTTCTGAAGCGGTAAGCGCATGTGTGCATGGCGCGAAACAGGTTTCTCAAACGCAGAACTCTATTCACTCTCTGGCACAAGAAGTTCAGGTGGCAACGGGTGTTATTCAAGAGCTGGAAGTTCACGGTAATCAGATCAGCACCATCCTGTCGACCATTCAGGATATCGCGGAACAAACCAACCTGCTGGCACTGAACGCAGCGATTGAAGCGGCTCGTGCGGGTGAGCAAGGTCGTGGTTTTGCGGTGGTTGCTGATGAAGTTCGCGTACTGAGCCAGCGTACTCATGCGTCGACGAAAGAGATTCAGACCATGATCGAAACGCTGCAAGGCACAACGTCGAAAGCGGTGGGTATCATGAATGACAGCCGCATGTTGGCTGACACCAGTGTGGATGACTCAAACTCTGCGGCGGCAAGCCTGACTCAGATCCATAACGCGGTGGAAATCATCAGCGATATGGCGACGCAGATTGCATCAGCAGCAGAAGAGCAGGCGTCAGTGACGTCCGAGATCACGCGCAATACTGAAGGCATTCGCGATGTATCAAATGATCTGGCTCAGGAAGCCCATGAAGCGGCTTCTCAGGCGGCCGAACTTTCTCAGCTGTCGTTTGAACTGGAACAAGAAATCCGCCGCTTTAAGCTGTAAAGCACAGTCGGATAGACAAAAAGGAGCCCTAGGGCTCCTTTTTTCATGCGTGACTTAAAATGAACTTGCCTTACAACCAGAATTGACGAACCGGTTGATCTGCAGAGAAATGATGTGCAATTTGCGCCTGAAGCAGTTCAGCTGTCGCAATCGCGTCGGTTAGTGCGTGGTGCGGCGTATAGGCAGGCAAGCCATAACGCATACGTGACTGGCCGAGCCGAACCGATTCTGGCTTTTTGCCACGCAGTCGATTCCAGAGTCCGGCAGTGTGGCGTTTTTGAATCATGGCTTCGATTTCCATTGTATCAATGACCGGAAACTCGATGCCTTCACCAATCCGTCGTCTAAGTGCACGGTCAAGAAATTCACGCTCGATTTTGTGATAGTGCACCACCAGAATTCGGCCTGCCAGCTGGTCAAGAACCTGTTCAAAAATCTCGCTCAGATCTGGCGCATCCATGATGTCGTTATGAGTAATGCCATGAATGACAATGGAATGTTCATCGAGTTTTTGACGTGGGCGAACCGTCCAGTGCTCGCCACGTTTCAGGTAAATGCGGTTTAGGGTAAACGGCACCAGGCCGATGGTGATGATTTCATCCTTATCTACGCTAAGGCCGGTAGTTTCAAAGTCCATCGCGACAAATTCCACCTCGCCGAGCGGGGTATTGCCATCCGGCAGAGCAGAAGAATAAAAGCGCTGCAGGCTAGGGTGGCTGACCACGTTTTGTTTTGCACGATATTTATAGGGCCAGTTGATACTTGGCGCCTGAAACAGTTTCTTCATGGTGTCGCCTATTTAAAGTTGTTGCTGGCCTGATAACGATATTTCAGAAAATTCTGCGCGTTACTGAGAATTTGAAACGCATCTTTAAGATTACGGCGCTCAAATTCCGACAGATTTTCTGGTTCGATGTTGTTGTCTGGATCAATATTATTTTCAACATCAAACGCTTGATGGCGGATACGCACCATGGAAATGAACTCCAGCGCATCACGCAGATCCTGTCCGCGACCTTTGGGCAGAATGCCGGCATCAATGATGTCATCCAAGCGTTCGAATGAGTTCTGCGCGCGTGAGCCTACCGCGAGCGCATGGACCCGAATCAAATCGGCAAGCGGTGCCGTGCCGCGACGCTTGAGGTTGATGGAGTTATTATGGCGGCCATCTTTCTCCATCACGAAGCTCTTGAAGAAACCTAACGGCGGCGTCCGGTTCAACGCATTACGCGCCAGACAAGCGAGGAAACGGTTATTGCGGCGCGCTCGGCGGACAATAAAACCATTGAGCTGTTCTGCCCATTTCAGACGGCCATAGACGCCATCCAAATCAAAGAAGATTGACGCATTGAGCAGGGCTTTCGGATTCGGGTTATCAATCCAGTCGGCGAAGCATGCTTCCCACTCTTGACGCGTCATACGCCAGATTGGGTTGGTTGCCATAATATCGCCGGTGCAATAGCTGTAACCGCATTGATCCAGTGCATCGCAGACGAATTTGGCTAAGTCTGCGAAATACTGGCCGTGAATAGCCTCATCGTAACTGTCGTCCAGAATAATGGCGTTGTCCTGATCGGTGACAATCAGTTGTTCGTCACGCCCCATTGATCCCAGCGCGAGGAAACAATACGGAATGGGAGCCGGGCCGAGGTGTTCTTCAGCCAGTTCAATAATGCGCTGTTTAAAGCTGCGGCCAATCACCGACATCGCTGTACCGACCATATGTGAGTTGGCATCCTCGTTGACCATACGCACGAAACTGTCTTTGACTTGTTTCGATATCAGTGCCAAATCGGGAATGGATTTCTGTTGGAAGATGCTGCTGACCAACAGTAAGGAGTTCTGCGATTCGTAACGAACGATATCCGTCAGATCGATGATGCCGATAGGGTTACGTTCTTTGAGGACGGGAAGATGGTGTACGTTGTAGCGCAGCATTGTCAGCATGGCTTCATAAACATACGCATTGTGGTCGAGCGAAATTACCTCAGTGGTCATCACATTGGTGACAGGTTCGCTATGATCGATACCTGTAGCAATCACGCGGCGACATAAATCGCGATCGGTCAGAATACCTATTAGTGGCCGGTTGTCGTCGTCATCGTTTTGCAAAATATCTGGGTCGATGATGAGCACTGATGAGACGTTCTCTTCCGCCATTTTGACCGCCACTTCCTGAATGGTTGCGGTTTTGTACACGAAGGGCGCTTCTCGGGTAATCAGGCGCTTCACTTTGACGGTGGTGAGATCGTTTTGCTCCGCCGTATTCGATACGGTCTGACGCAAGCGGGCGTTATCCTGTACTTCCACATAGTCGGCGAAAGCGTCGTGGTCTTCATAGAGAGATTGAAACGTTGCCTCGGGAATGCAGTAGACCAAGGTGTCTTCAATCGCTGTTACTGGAAATCGGACTTTATTGTTGGTGAGCAGCCCCATCTGACCAAACAGTCCGCCTTCGGTTAAGCGGTTATAGAGCTCGCCCTTACGTCGATAGACTTCAACCACGCCGCTGCGCACCAGATAGAGGTCTTCGATATGGTCGCCGAAGCGGATGATTGGGGTGTCCTGACGGAAGTAGGCGATTTCAACGTTGTGGGCGACGTCTTCCAGCGTTGCTTCGGGCAAATCGCGAAAAGGCGGATATTGGCTGAGGAAGTTTTTTATTTCTAAAAGTTCGGCTTCCATCTGGGGCTCCTGTCGTTACGTCGTGCATACAAAAATTAGCATACACAGCTTGGCGGTGTTGGAAACCATTCATACTACACGAATTTTTCGCTGAAGGCAGAAATGCAAAAGATATCGCATCCTCATACTAAGGTTTAGTCTAAGCTTGTTTAAAAGACGTTCAACACCGGGAGAGAGTGATGAGAAAACGTTGGGGAATCATACCGCTACTTGCCATTGCACCTATGGTCTCTGCACACAGCCTCAATGATCAGCTGCCGCTGCAATACGATTACCTGAATATGGAGGTGAGTTCCGGAACGGTCAGCGATCTCTACGCGGCGGGAGACAGCGATAATGTTACCGGCTTACTGTTTGGTGTCAGCCACAAGTGGGATGAGAGTGATTGGCTGCTCGTCGCCGACTACAGCGCACGCTTTTACCACCCTGACGACGATACGATAGAGCGTTATCAACTGAGACTCGGAGGCGGGTATCGTTGGTTGTTGGCTGAGAATTTGGATTTGTTCACCCATGTCAAAGCGGGGGGCATGCGCATTCGTGTTGAAAGTGATTACAGTGAAAATGACTTTATCTACAGCGCAGATGTGGGTGTGCGCTATGCCTTTACCTCAACATTTGAAATGAGCTTGATTGGTGAAGCCATCCGTAACAAGTGGCAGGATGAGAACGTTGCAACTCTGCGCGCCGATTATTACTTCTTCAAGCGCGTGGCGTTAGGCGCCTTGGTGTCTTATCGTGATGGAGAAGGCAGTCATATCAATGAAATGGGTTTAACGCTCCGATTGAATTACTAAGAAAAAAGCCGGCTTTCGCCGGCTTCTTTTTACTCTCGCAATTACAGAACTGCTTTGATGCCTTCACACAGTGGAGACATGTTTGACTTAGTCATACCAGCAACACTGATACGGCCAGAGCCAACGATGTAGATAGCGAGTTCGTCTTTCAGACGTGCTACCTGTTCTTTGCTCAGGCCAGAGAATGAGAACATACCGTTTTGACGTTCGATGAAGCTGAAGTCTGCCGTTACACCGATTTCTTTTAGTGTTGCGACGAACAGTTCACGCATCTCTTGAATACGTTCACGCATTTCTGCGACTTCTGCTTCCCATTCCGCACGCAGAGCTTCATCGTTCAGGATGTAAGTCACGACAGCAGCACCGTGTGCTGGCGGGTTAGAGTAGATCGAACGAATGATCGCTTTCACTTGTGAGAAAGCGGTTGTCGCTACTTCTTCTGAAGCGGCAACGATAGTGAAGGCACCGACACGCTCATTGTACAGACCGAAGTTTTTCGAGAATGAGCTCGCAACCAAGATCTCTTTATTGTATTTCGCGAAGGTACGCAGACCCGCCGCATCTTCTTCCACACCTTTTGCGAAACCTTGGTAAGCAAAGTCAAACAGAGGCAGCAGGCCTTTTTCTGCAACGAGCTTGGCCAGTACTTCCCACTCTTCAGCTGTTGGATCGATACCTGTTGGATTGTGGCAGCAGCCGTGCAGCAGAACCACATCACCCGCAGATGCTTGCTCTAGGTCAGCAACCATCGCTGCGAAATCTTTGTCTTTCGCTGCTGCGTTGTAGTATGAGTATTGAACGGTTTCCAGACCCGCAGCGTTAAACACACCATGGTGGTTTGCCCATGTTGGGTTGCTGATCCACACCTTAACATCGCCGATTTGACGTTTGATGAACTCGCCCGCTACGCGCAGAGCACCAGTACCGCCAGGAGCTTGAGCCGTTTTTGCCAGTTTGTTGGTTACGATGTCTGAATCAGCACCGAACAGCAGTTTTTGAACCGCCAGACCATATTCCGCAGTACCTTCGATAGTCAGGTAAGATTTGGTTTTTTCTGACTCTAGCAGCGCTGCTTCTGCTTTTTTCACTGTCGCAAGAACTGGAGTTTCACCAGCTTCATTCTTGTAAATACCAACACCCAGGTTGATTTTGTCTGCACGAGGATCTTTTTTAAATTCTTCAGTGAGACCAAGAATAGGGTCAGCCGGGGCCGCGACAACTTTTTCAAACATAATGCTCATCCATGTTAGTTAAGGTGGGTGGAAAATTTCATCAAAATTTATCGTATTTATACCTTTCTGAAATACCTGTGACAACAGCACTTAACAGAAAAATTCAAAAAATTTTCATTTGGCTCTGAAGTCTAAAAAAAGCGACGATTTTGGCAGGGAAAGAGGGGGGAACCGAGCGCGAATTTTATCGCTTTACTGACAAAGTGCGTAAAAGTTACTCATCCTTCGATGGACTTTCACTGCTTGGTCTATAAGGCGTCAGATGATGAAAGAAGAATCAAAAATGTTATGTAATCGTTATCGTTTTTACACCGTCGGTCCTATTCTCGATTTTTATACATTCAAATCAGAAAATTAAGCCACTGCTGGACAACAAATTTATTGAGTTGGTGAAATTTTGTACCAACGAAAAACTTGCCTAACAGAACGAGTAAACAGCAATGGTGGGGAGAGTTAAACCACAATAATAAAGGCTTTCACCGCGAACAATGAAAGCCTTAGCGTTACTGATTCTCGTTGAGATGTTTAACAATGGCTTTTTTCGCATCTTCTTCTGTGGCTTCTTCACCCTCTGCAACCTCCAATGGTTGTTTGGGATGAAGACCTGTTGCGTCTTCGGCGATGTGTAACCAGTCCGGATGCCAATAATAGGGATTGGAAGCATAGGGGTGATCCCAGCTATGCACGCCATCTTTGACACCGTTGTAATAGAGATCTTCGATTTTAAACACTTTCATGATCGGCTCCCGTTTTCATTCCCGTTCTCCTTAAGTATGAACAAGGCTGAGTCATTTCTCTAATGACATTGAGAAAAGTATCAACCGAATTGAGCTGAAGAGCACGTCGAAGCAAATCAAAATAAAGCTCAGTTCAAACCCGGTCAGAAAACTGTACCACTTTTATACTGGATAACTGTTCTAGGTAGCCAGTAAACGAATGTGCTTCAATGGGTTAGGGAGTTAATCGCTCAGGAGCTAGTATGAAAATCAGATCGTTTCCACCGGAAGTAAAGTTGATTGGTGTGGCTATTCTTAGTGCGTTGATTTTAATTTTTGCGCATCTGATTCTGGCGAAATCGTTCGCTGAATTATTTTGGACAGAATACACCGCTGCGGCAATACCATTTGTGATGTTGGCTATCTGTGTCGCGAGTGTGCGTTATGCAGTGAAAATGAATATGGACCAGCCTTAACCAAGCGCCAGAAGCAAAAAAGCCTCCGAACTGGAGGCTTTTTTAATTCATACAGGCTTAGAAGTTCGCGCTGCGTGGAGTACGTGGGAATGGAATTACGTCACGAACGTTACCCATACCAGTCACGTAAGAAACCAGACGCTCGAAGCCCAGACCGAAACCAGCGTGCGGCACTGTGCCGTAACGACGTAGGTCGCGGTACCAGCTCATGTGCTCTGGGTCGATGCCCATTTCTACCATGCGTGCATCCAGAACATCCAGACGCTCTTCACGCTGAGAACCACCGATGATTTCGCCGATGCCCGGTGCCAGAACGTCCATCGCTGCTACAGTTTTACCATCATCATTCAGGCGCATGTAGAAAGCTTTGATGTCTTTCGGGTAGTTCTTCACGATAACTGGCGCTTTGAAGTGTTCTTCAGCTAGGTAACGCTCATGCTCAGAAGACATGTCGATACCCCATTCAACTGGGAACTCGAATTCACGACCAGAGTCTAGAAGGATCTGAATTGCATCAGTGTAATCTACTTGTGCAAAGTCAGAATTTACAAAACTCTCTAGACGAGTAATCGCATCTTTGTCGATACGAGAAGCAAAGAACTCAAGGTCGTCACGACGCTCTTC
The DNA here is from genome assembly GCF_016464285.1 of Vibrio sp. bablab_jr001. Taxonomy (NCBI): domain Bacteria; kingdom Pseudomonadati; phylum Pseudomonadota; class Gammaproteobacteria; order Vibrionales; family Vibrionaceae; genus Vibrio; species Vibrio sp. bablab_jr001. Next base: position 199,182 of record NZ_JACDWZ010000041.1, on the reverse strand, counting down.
AAGTACTGCTTTGAATACATACTTCAGCATGTCTTCTGCTAGTTTTGCTACGTCATCCAACTCTGCGAACGCAACTTCTGGCTCAACCATCCAGAACTCCGCTAGGTGACGGCTGGTGTTTGAGTTTTCAGCTCGGAAAGTCGGGCCGAAAGTGTACACTTTGCTTAATGCACAAGCGTAGGCTTCTGCGTTTAGCTGACCAGATACCGTTAGGAATGTTTCTTTGCCGAAGAAATCTTCGTTGTAGTCCACATTGCCTTTGTCATCGAGTGGTAGGTTCGCCATATCAAGCGTCGATACGCGGAACATCTCACCAGCACCTTCTGCATCTGAAGCAGTGATCAGTGGAGCAGACATCCAGAAGTAGCCTTGCTCGTGGTAAAAACGGTGGATCGCTTGAGAAAGAGAGTTACGTACACGAGCCACAGCACCGATAACGTTAGTGCGTGGACGCAGGTGTGCGACTTCACGAAGGTACTCGATAGAGTGACGAGTTTTCGCCATTGGGTACGTGTCCGCATCTTCAACCCAGCCGACAACTTTAACTTCAGTTGCTGCCAATTCAAATGCCTGACCGCTCGCTGGAGACTCAACAATCTTACCTGTTACTTCAACAGAGCAGCCAGTCGTTAGCTTTAATACTTCGTTGTCGTAATTATTCAGATTATTTGGGACCACGGCCTGAATCGGGTCGAAACAAGAGCCGTCATAAATGGCAAGGAAAGAGATTCCAGCTTTGGAATCACGACGCGTACGGATCCAGCCGCGAACAGTGACTTCACTGTCTACTGCCAGCTTACCGCTAAGTACGTCTTTTACAGGCGCGTAAGTCATGTTTGATATAGTCTCCATTGAGGTAAAAATTCCACCCAAGGTTCAAAAATGTGCTTAATGTTTAAAAAATAAGCGAAACATTGGGTTGGATTGAATTTTACAGATTCAAGGGGACATATTACCTGTCAATTCACCAGCATCAACTATTAATGTGCTCAGAACGCTCATTTCTTATGCGAAAGCGTAAATTGATTGAGCAAAGATTCCAGACGTTGCGACAACTGCTCGAGATCCAAGCTGATTTCCCGCGTTTGCGTGGCCGATTGTGAGGTGTCATCCGCATGGCGGGTGATGACTTCAATCTTGCCTTGAACATCCTGGCTGACGCGTGTAGTGAGGCGCGTCTGTTCCTGAATGCTATTGGCATGCGCCAGCACCTGTTGCATTTCCGACACCACATTTGTCATCGCCGCCGACAGTTCTTCGATCTCTCCGGAGCGCTGATGAGCCTGAGCGCACACGGTGTCGACGGAAGACAGCGATTGTTCGCTGTCGCGTTGGAACTGAGCGATGATTTTCTCGATATTCCCGGTTGCTTCCGCAGTGCGAGAGGCGAGGTGGCGCACTTCATCGGCTACGACGGCAAACCCGCGACCCTGTTCGCCAGCACGCGCTGCCTCAATCGCCGCGTTGAGTGCCAACAGGTTGGTCTGCTCTGCAATGCCTTTGATCACTTCCAGAATGGTCGACACTTCGCCAGTCTGATCGTTGAGCTGAGAAATCTTGTCTTTGACCGACTCAATGTCGCCAACCAGATGTTTGATGTCTTCACTTGCCAGATGGGCTTGTTTGGCACTTTGTTGTGCGACCGAAGTGGTGTGATTGATCAGCGCCGACGCATCAACCGTCGCTTGTTCAACTTCACTCTGTTTGGCTTGCATTTCTGCAATGTTGCTTTGCACTTCAGACGTTTCGCGCTGCTGGTTGTTCGCGGCTTGATCGGTCACCTGCGCAACATCGGTTAACTGATTGGCCGAACTTGCCAAAGAGTGAGAAGTATCCTGTACCTGTTCAAGGCTGTTGGAAACGGTATCCATCAGTGAATTGATTGAAGAGGCAAGCTGGCCCAGTTCATCATTTTTACTGTGGTCGAGACGCTGGGACAGGTTTTTACTGTCGCTGACACGGCTCATAAAGCTGGAGGTATGTTGCAGTGGTCGCACGATAATACGGCGAATCAGCATCATGGTGACCAGAAAACCGATCAAGGCAATCGCAGACATGATGCCAACCCCAATCCAGGTACGGTGGCTGATAAGCTGATTCAGATGGCTGAGATTGTATTCCAGGCGAATAACCCCCAGCACTTGACCTTCTGGCGCCATATGGCAGGCCACGCAGTTGGTGCCGCGATAGCTTTCACTCGATTTCATTGGTAGGGCAACCACAATCCCTTTGCCCCAATCGGCTTCATAAGGCTCAAGAATGAACTCGCCTTTCAACGCTCGGCGATCAATATCATCCACGGGCTTTTGATTTTCCTGGCCAGGGCCGTACAGCTTGCTTACCGCGTCACCGCGTAACACACGGACTTGTTCAATACCTTCTTGAGCAAGTGCCTTCTGGCGCAACGTCTCTTTTTGCGCCATGGTGCCGGTGAGCATCATCATATTCAGGCTGTCAAAATAGTTGCTGGCTTTATCGTGCAACTGTTCACTCAGGACGGAGTTGATTAAATCGCGTTGCTGCCAGTATTGATAAGCCGTCGAGCCGGCCAGCACCATGGCGAAAACGGAAATTAGGGTCAACAGAAGCTTGGTTGTAATAGTTGAGCTCATGATTTGCTTATCGTTTTTAATGTAGGGTTGACGGTGTGAATATATCGTTAAAGTAAAGTAGTGCAAAAATGAAACTTAAGTTACTGTGACCACAAACAAAATATGGTTTTTAGAATTGTGACACAGGGAACTTGTGCTCAAAAATTTGACATCGCTGCCATATTTACGACGCAAATAACGGTTGGAGGAAAATGAGGAAAGAGTGGAATTACTGTTTGAGTGACTTGTCTCACAGAGCGAGATTCCGTAGTATTGCGTCTCTTTTGAAAGCCCGAGAACCAAGATGAAAACCGAGATTTACAAAGAGTTCATGTTTGAAGCAGCGCACCATTTGCCACACGTGCCAGAAGGTCACAAATGCGGCCGCTTGCACGGACACTCTTTTCTGGTTCGCCTGTACGTAGCAGGTGATGTGGATCCTCATACGGGTTGGTTGGTCGACTTCGCTGAAATCAAGGCTGCCTTTAAGCCGATTTACGATCGTCTTGACCATTACTACCTGAATGACATTGAAGGTTTGGAAAACCCAACCAGCGAAGTGCTGGCAAAATGGATCTGGCAAGAGCTGAAACCTAGCCTGCCGATGCTGAGCAAAGTGGAAATTAAAGAAACCTGTACCGCAGGTTGCATTTACAGCGGCGAAGCATAAAAGAAAGGTCACCTGAGGTGACCTTTTTTCTGTCCGGAATTGGCGGCGACGTCAGGATCAATCTCTTACGATATCTTCGCCGCCGAGGCTTTGATACACCGTAGCGATGTTCACCAGCTGGTTATAGCTGTTTTCCAGTAATGACGCTTTGGCACTGCGCTCATTTTCCTGAGCATCAAGCAGGGTGGTGATATCAATCGCACCGTACTCATATTGGCTTTTATAGATGCGGGCAACTTCTGCGGCGCTGTCGTACTGCTTCTGTAACTTCTCTGCCTGAAATTCATAGTTCTCTTTCGCAGAAAGCGCGTTATCAACGTCCTGCAACGCGGCATACAGTGTTTTACGGTAGCTGATAATGGCCGATTCATACTTCACTTGCGCGATATCGCGATTGAGCTGCATCTCATTCCAGTTAAGGAATGGCAGCGTCAAATCGGCACCCAATGTGCCAATCGGATCGCTTAGCAATTTACGCAGTTCAGTAGACGATCCGCCCAGCGCACCGGTCAGTGTCAGTGACGGGAAGTAATTGGTGTCGGTATTATCTTTTGTGGCCAGTACCGATTTCAGTTCAAACAGTGACTGTTTAACGTCCGGGCGACGATTCAGCACATCGGCCGGCACACCCGCTTCGATGGTTGGGACAGCATAATCGGGCAGCGCCGGAATACTGGTCGCGAGATCTTGCGGTGGTTGGTCAAACAAAATGGCGAAGGCATTGACCGCTTCGGTCCGCTGTTGCAGGTAATCACGATGCGTCGCTTCCAGACCCGCCAGAGTGCGTTCAGCTTCCAGCACATTGACTCTGGTGACCGAGCCATGACGATACTGGCTCTGTGTCAGCGCTAAAGTTTCCTTGGCATCATTGATGTCGTTGTTGCTCAGTTCGACACGCTGATTCAGATAGCCAATTTGCCAATATAGCTGCGCGGTGGTGGCGACCAGGCTCTGCGCAGTCGCTTCACGCTCTTGCTGCGTTGCTAAGGCCGTCCACATCGCTGCATCTTTGGCCGCCGATAACTTGCCCCAAAGATCGAGCTCATAGCTGACACTCAGACTGGCCTGATAACTTTTCGAACTGTCGCCACCATCCAGCGGTTTAGAGCGTTCACCCGAAACGCTGGCTGAGACATCCGGATAGGTATCACTGGTTGCCAACCCTGCTTCTAAACGCGCTTGTTTGAGCGTCAGCGTGGCAATCGCCAGGTCGCTGTTTGTGGCCAGTACTTTCTCAACCCATTGATTGAGTTGTGGGTCGCCAAAACTGGTCCACCACTGACTGATTGCCTGTGTCTCGCTTTGGGTTTGGCCAGTTTGCCATTGTTCGGGAACGGTTACGTTCTGTTCCGGTAACTCTGAACGCGCAACACAGCCGGTGGCGAGCAGCACACACAATGCGATAGTTGAATATTGATAGCGTTTCATCGTGATTTACTCCCGAGCCAGGGCATCAATCGGGTTAAGCTGCGCCGCGTTTTTCGCAGGCAGGTAACCAAACAGAACGCCGATCAGAGTGGAACACAAGAACGCCGACACAATCGAAGTGGTGGAATAAATCATAGAGAAACTACTACCAAAGGTGGCAAACAGCGCACCAATTAAATAGGCGACACCGATACCAATCGTACCGCCACATAAACAAACTAATACGGCCTCAATCAGGAACTGACGCAAAATGTCATTTTGCCTTGCACCGACAGCCATACGCACACCAATTTCCCGTGTCCGCTCAGTGACGGATACCAGCATGATGTTCATCACTCCGATGCCGCCGACAATCAGTGAGATGACTGCGATGGCTGAAATCAGCAATGTCATGGTTGCGGTGGTTTTCTGAATATTCTGCTGAATGGTGTCCGTATTAATGGTAAAGAAATCCTGCGTGCCATGGCGCATTTTCAGCAGCGAAATGATCGCCTGTTCTGCGGCATCACTGGGTGTGCTGTCATTGACACGAACCGAAATACGATCCAGATAGTTCTGGCCCATCATGCGGGCGCTGACGGTGGTGTAGGGCACCCAGATGTTGAGCGAGTCGCTATTTCCGAACGCACTTTCTTTGGCCTGAGTGACCCCAATGATGCGCACGGGCAGATTGCCGGCAAAAATGACTTCGCCAATTGGATCCTGATTCGGGAACAGAGATTTCAGCGTGTTGTTGTCTATCACGGCTTCTTGCGCCAGCGTCTCGACGCTGGATTGATCCCAGTACTGACCGTCGGCCAGTTCATAACCCCGTACGCGGAAGTAGTCCGGCCCGACACCCTGAACTGACGCTGTCACGGCCTGGTTACCGTATTTGATGGTGACGGAAGTGCTGAGCGTCGGTGTCACGCTGTCGACAAACGACAGATTGGATAGTGCATTAGCATCCGCCGCCGTTAAGGTGCGGACTCGCCCTGAGCGTCGGTCACCAAATCCCGTGCCCGGCATAACATCAATGGTGTTTGTTCCCATTGACGAAATACTGTCGAGAATCGATTTCTGCGAACCGTTACCGAGCGCAACCACCGAGACAACCGACGCGATGCCGATGATGATCCCCAACATTGTCAGGAAGGTACGCAATCTGTGGTTCGACATGGCGAGCAGCGCCATTTTGAGTGCTTCCCAGAAATCATCCAGTAGCTTACGGCTACGCGAAAATGCATTATCGGCTTTGGGTTCACTGACGGAGTCAAGATTGGCGTCAGCTTGCGTGTGTTTGTTCACCGTGTCGCTAAGAATTTCACCATCTTTAATTTCTATGATGCGATCTGCGTATTCGGCCACTTTCATATCGTGAGTCACGATAATGATGGTGTGACCCAACTGATGCAGTTCCTGCAGCAGCGTCATCATTTCTGAGCCGCTCTTACTGTCGAGTGCCCCCGTTGGTTCGTCGGCCAGAATGACATCACCGCCGTTGACCAGAGCTCGGGCGACCGAAACGCGTTGTTGTTGGCCACCACTGAGCTGGTTTGGTTTGTGATCCAAACGATCAGAAAGCCCGAGACGGCCAAGAAGCGTTGTGGCCCGCTCCTGGCGGGATTTTTTGTCGTAACCGGCGTAAATCGCGGGGATTTCCACGTTGCCCAGAGCCGTCAGATCGCCCAGCAGGTGATAACGTTGGAAGATAAAGCCAAAGTATTCACGACGCAAACGCGCCAGCTCATCGGAATCAAGCGTTGAGGTGTCCTGACTGTTGATCCAGTACTCACCGGCGCTCGGCTGATCAAGACAGCCGAGAATATTCATCAGCGTCGATTTACCCGAACCTGACGCGCCCACGATGGCAACCATCTCGCCGCGCTCAATCGTCAGGTTGACGTCTTTGAGTACCGTGAGGGTTTCATCGCCTGCGGCGAAGTGGCGGTAAACATGATTGATTTGAAGTAATGCTTGAGACATCAGAAACGCATCCCCGGTGGGCCCATGCGGCGGCTCGACATCGTGGTGCTTTGTCCCGGCATACCCAGAATGATTTGATCGCCTTCATTCAGGCCGGAAGTGATTTCGGCATTCACTTTGTTGTTGATACCGACAGTCACATCACGCATTTCTTCCTGACCATTCACCAGCACAGGCACCTGATAGCCCGGTTTCGGCCCCGGTTTGCGAATCAACACTTGCGCCGGAACCAACAGGGCGCTTTCCGCCTTATCGAGCACAATAGACACTTGTGCGGTCATGCCGATACGCAGCGTGCGATCCGGGTTATCAACTTCAAACAGGCCGTGATAGTAAATCGCTTCGTCGTTGCTGACGGACAGATCTTTATCATCGCCGTCCATGAGTGTCGGCCCCGGCTCAATGGCGCGCAAAGTGCCGTGATAACGCTTATTCGGCTTGCCTAGAATCGTGAAGTAGACGGGCAGGCCAGGCTTGACGTTGACCACGTCCGCTTCTGAAATTTGCGCCTTGATGGTCATCTTATCCAACTGTGCCAGCTCAATGATGGTGGGAGTGGTTTGATTGGCGTTGACGGTTTGCCCCTCTTCAACGGCGCTGTAAACCACGGTGCCATCAAAAGGTGCTTGAATGGTGGTGTAGCCCAAATCCACTTTTGCGCTGTCGACGGTAATTTTGGCTTGCTCCAACTCGGCTTTGAGCTGTTCCAGTTCCGCCTTGTAAACCGCGAGTGACGCTTCTGCCGATTCATAATCGGCTTTGGAACTGGCGTTATCGGCCAACATGCCTTTCTGACGGTTGAACTCGGCTTGCGCCTGACGAATCTGTGCTTGCTTGGCGCGGATTTGAGCATTGGTGCTATTCAGCGAAGCGTTCGCCTCTTTAAGCGTGTTCTGCTGGGTCAGGCTGTCTATCTGGGCAACCAGATCGCCTTGTTTGACTTCATCTCCCAGTGACACCGCCAGTTTTTCGATCTGTCCCGAAACCTGAGCACCTACGGCAACCAGCTTGGAGGCTTGAAGCATACCGGTTGCGAGAACGGTATTTTCGATGTTGCCGCGCTGGACAGGCTCCGTCGCAAAGCTTGGCGGGGCTTCTTTAGGATAAAAGTAATAGCCGGCACCAGCGGCGAAAAGGCCAACTAACACGATGGCGAGAATTTTTTTCTTAGTTGTACGTTTAGACATGAGATTAAAAATGAACCAAATTGAGACGGCGAGAATTATTACTATTTATAAGCCGATCACGATTTGAAACAAGCCGTTAGTGAGTAAAACTAAGTAAAGATTAGTAAAGCGGGCACAAAAAAGCCCGATGGGGGAACATCGGGCTGAATCTTTTTTCAGGTTGGAATTAGCAGATAACTTTTACTGCCAGACCGCCTGTCGACGTTTCGCGGTATTTCGCGTTCATGTCTTTACCGGTTTCCAGCATGGTTTCGATAACCTTATCCAGAGACACGCGTGGCGCAGAAGAGCGACGCAGAGCCATACGGGTAGAGTTGATCGCTTTCACCGCTGCAATACCGTTACGTTCGATACATGGCACCTGCACTTGGCCGGCAACCGGGTCACACGTCAGACCTAAGTTGTGTTCCATCGCGATTTCAGCGGCCATACACACTTGCTCAGGGCTACCGCCAAGCAGCTCAGCCAGACCAGCGGCTGCCATTGAACATGCTACGCCCACTTCACCCTGACAGCCAACTTCAGCGCCAGAGATGGAGGCATTTTGCTTGTACAGACCACCGATTGCGCCAGAAGCCGCAAAGTAACGGATGTAATCTTTTTCGGTTACGGTTTGGATGAACTTGTCGTAGTACGCCAGAACCGCAGGAATGATGCCACATGCACCGTTGGTTGGTGCTGTCACCACGCGGCCACCGGCTGCGTTTTCTTCGTTCACAGCAAATGCGTACATGTTAACCCAGTCAACCACCGCCATTGGATCGTTGGTGATTTTCTCTGAAGTCAGCAGTTGTTGACGCAGAGCAGCCGCACGACGAGGAACACGCAGAGGCCCAGGCAGAATGCCTTCGGTGCTCATACCACGTTCCATACATTCACGCATGGTGCGCCAAATGTTGGCGAAATAAGTACGCACTTCTTCATCAGAGTGCAGCGCTTTTTCGTTCGCCATCACCAGTGTACTCATCGACAGACCGCTGTCTTTACACTGGTTTACCAGCTCTTCAGCTGTGCTGAACGGGTAAGGCACTTGAACAGGAGACTCAATGGCTTTACCAAAGTTCTCTTCATCCACGATGAAACCACCGCCGATAGAGTAGTAAGTCTTTGAATATGCAACGTCTTCATCAATCCACGCGTGAATCTGCATACCGTTTTCGTGCAGAGACAGGTTCGTTCTGTGGAAGTTCATGCCACCTTCACGAGGGAAGGCAACCGTATGACAGTGCATGCCGACAGGTAGGCGTTCAGTTTCTTCAACGCGGGCAATGAAGCCCGGAATGGCATCGATATCCACTTTTTCTGGCGTGTTGCCTGCCAGACCCATGATGATCGCGATATCCGTGTGGTGACCTTTCCCTGTCAGTGACAATGATCCATAAACGTCCACGGTGATTTTAGTGATGTCGCGCAATTTTCCCATTGCACGCAGGTCATCAATAAACTGCTTACCCGCTTTCATCGGTCCGACTGTGTGTGAGCTCGAAGGACCGACACCGATTTTATAGATATCAAATACACTAATCATATTGATTACCTCAAAAGTAAGCCCCCCTTATCGGTAAGGGAGGCTCTTTATTATCGTTATATTCTGTGTTCTAAGCTCATACTTTACGTAGAGATTAAAGAGCGCCGTAGATTACAGAACTAATGGCTGCAAGACCACAAATAACTGTGAAAATTTGCACTGGTGCTGAAGTCTTGTACTTCGCCATTGCAGGCACTTTCTGCATCGCGAAAACCGGCAGCAGGAACAGGATTGCGGCAATCATTGGAGCGCCCATGGTTTCAATCATGCCCAGGATGCTTGGGTTAACAATTGCTACCATCCAAGTGGTCACTACGATGAAGATCAGAGAGATTTTTTCAATCTTGCTGATAGGCATCTCGCTGCGAGATTTTACCAGGCCGACCAGACCTTCGTGCGCACCCAGGAAGTGGCCGAAGTAGCTTGAAGTGATCGCTGCAAATGCCACGATTGGACCCAAGTAAGAGATCATTGGTGATTCATGGATGTTTGCCAGGTAAGACAGAACGCTGATGTTTTGCTCTTTCGCCATAGCCAGTTGCTCTGGAGACAGAGACAGAACCACAGAGAAGACGAAGAACATAACAAAGCCCATCAGCATCATGGCTGCGCCGCCAGTGATCATGTCGGTTTTAGCAACCGCATTGTCACCGTGTTGCATGCGCTGTTCTTTAGTGAACTGGCTGATGATTGGGCTGTGGTTGAACGAGAACACAATGATAGGGATCGCAAGCCAAATGATAGCAGGCATACCAGACCAGTCAGGTGCCACTTCCATCATAGAAGTGTTCCATTCAGGGATCAGGAATACAGACAACGCCAGCAGGATGAATACCAGTGGGTAAACCATCGCAGAGGTTGCTTTCAGCATCAATTCTTTACCGAATACGACACCAGCAGTCATGGCTGAAATCAGCGCACCTGACAGTAACCAGCGAGGAATCGATTCCATGCCGATCTGGTTTACCAGGAAAGAATCCACGGTGTTTGTAATACCAACACCGTAGATAAGAACGATAGGGTAAATCGCGAAAAAGTAAGCAAAGGTAATAAGGTTAGCGCCAGCTTTACCAAAGTGTTCTTCTACAGTGTCTGTGATGTCCGATTCAGGGTTTTTCGCTGATAAAACGAAACGTGCCAAGCTCTTATGAGCGAACCACGTCATTGGAGCAGCGAGTAGGGCTAAAATAACTAATGGCCAAAAACCGCCCGCGCCAGCCTTGATAGGCAGAAACAGAACGCCTGCGCCTACGGCGGTACCGAACAGCGACAGAGACCATACGAAATCTTTATAGGTCCATTTACCAGCAGATTGTGTGGTAGATGAAACCGTAGTGGTTGTATTCATGTTGTTTTACTCATTTTTGGGAACAGGAAATAAGTCGAGCGCAATTTTGCAGAATTTTCTTCTATGAAAACTAGATCTAAATCATGAATTGTCTGCGCTTATTGAATGATATGTCAAAAACCCATCTCGGATCACGAAAAACCTGTGCTACATGTAAAAATTGTTAATGAGTTGGATTAGTAAAAGTTATCCGAATATGTGCAATCATGAGAATAACTTATCGCAAACGTTTGCGTCAAAGGTGGGGTTGTTAGCAGAGTGTTGGTGAAAAGCTAATAAAACTAAGGAGTGGCGAGTTCATCGACCACTATTTATGTGTTTTTGTAGGGATTGGATGATTTGTGCCGTCATACCCCATATAAAATGATGTTTATATGGAATGGCGAACACTCGGTGAGGAGAGTTTTTGATTTGAAAAGTGTTGCTGAACAGTTGACGACGATCCAACAGGAAGTCGGCAGGGACTTCAAAAACTTCTTCTACCTCGTTCGCATCGATGAGGGTTTTATAATCTGGTGAAATAAATGCCAACACGGGTGTTACCGCAAATTTACTCACGGTAACAAGCTCGGGGAGCTGACCAAGAATTTCAATCTGATCTTCCTGAATGCCGATCTCTTCACGCGTTTCACGCATGGCGGTTTGGTACAGCGTGCCATCGCTCTCTTCATATTTCCCACCCGGAAAACTGATCTGGCCCGGGTGATGTTTCAGATGTGCGGCGCGTTTAGTGAGCACCACATTCAAACCCGTCGGTCGTTCAACAAAACCAATTAAAACAGAAGCTTTTCTTAACGAAAGGGATTTCAGGTGTGCGACGCGATGAAGGGATTCTGCGTGGTAGCCCACCGGAGTAATCAGTTGGAAACCCCGAATCAATTCGGCTTTGCTGATTGGACGCAAAATTATTCTCTCCATCGGCGATTTGAAAATCTAAACTTTATGAATCATGCTTTTATGAGCCTAGTTTAAGGATAGCTCAATAATATGAAAGGCATTATTTTTACCGAGTTTCTCGAGCTGGTTGAAGATAAGTTTGGCTTAGACGTATTGGACCAGGTTCTTGAGCAGGCGGCAGATTCCGGAGTGTATACGTCAGTCGGCAGTTATGATCATAAAGCCTTGGTGAAACTGATTATTGAGCTCAGCCGTGTGACTGGGATTGATAGTAATGAGTTACAACGGGTTTATGGTGTCAGCGTTTTTCAGTCGCTGTATCGGACAGTGCCTGCGTCTGCTAATTTGTCTCAGGTGAACAGCTGTTTTGCGTTTATTCGTCACGTAGAGGACTACATACACGTGGAAGTTAAGAAGCTGTATCTGGACGCCAAACCACCCCGATTCCTGTTTATCGATGAATCCGCCACAGAGGTCAGTTTTGATTACCAGAGTGCTCGCTGTATGTCTCATGTTTGTTTGGGGCTGCTGCAAGGATGCGCAGACTACTTCGGTGAAAAAATTGATGTTGTTATGGAACCCCAATCGGAAGACCTCAGTCGGGTCCGGTTTACCGTAACGCTGATTGAATAGGTGAAAGCATGAGTTCTGAGTCTCCCATGGAACGGAAGCTCAAACGAGAAATGGCTGCACGTAAAGAAGCTGAAAAGCTGCTTGAGCAAAAAAGCTATGAGCTGTATCAGGCCAATCAGCAGTTAAATTTGGCCCTGAAACAGTTGCAAAAGCAAACGTCGCAGGATTTGCAAAAGTTTGAGTTTGAAGAGCACATCGACTCCACGCTGATATATTTCGGGCGCGCGTTTCTTTCGCGTGCACTGGACAGCACCTTACTCGCCACGTTCATTGAGCGCCTGATCCAGACACCAGTCATCACGAGTGTATTTCTGCAATTGTCGCCGGATCAAGTGGATGGGTTGGTTGAGAACCAACTCGGGAACATTGAGCTGTCGCTGATCCAACCCTATATGGAAGTGCCGCACTGGCAGCAGGATTACCTTTGCCTGCCGCTGATGGTTGAGCGTTTGTCGGCTGGCCATATGGTGTTTGAGATTCATTCAGAGAACATTGAACGAGAGTTCATGGTTAAGCAGTTGTCCTTAGTCGGTGAGTTGCTGTGCAGCGCGCTCAGTCGTCAGATGATCATGAAACGTCAGGTCGAGTCGCGAAAGCGGGCAGAAGAGTCAGAAAAAGCGACCAAAGAATTTGTCGCTATGATTAATCATGAATTGCGTACGCCGCTGAATGGCTTGCTCGGTAGTGCCGAACTGCTTGCCGACACCCTGTTGGATGCAGAGCAGCAAAGTTATCTGACCAACTTGCAACACTCCGGGGACATGCTGCGCGTCATCATCAACGACCTGCTGGATTTCAGCAAAATGAATGCGGGGATGATGCAACTCATCATGACGCAATTTCGCTGGCAGGATCTGCAAAATACTCTGTATGGCATTTTCACCAACAAAGCGCGAGAAGGTGGCATCGGGTTTGTGATTGAATCTCGGGGCGACTTTCCTGCCTATTGGATTGGCGATGTTGAACGTATTAACCAGATTCTGGTGAATCTGGTTGGTAACGCAATCAAGTTCACCCATACCGGCGAAGTGAAAGTGTTGGCGCGCTGGATCAATGACCGTCTGCTACTGCGTATTACGGATACCGGAATTGGTATCCCCTTTGAGTCTCATGCCACCTTGTTTGACCCATTTACTCAGGTTGATCGCTCATCAAGCCGTCAGTATGAGGGAACCGGACTTGGTCTGGCCATCTGCAAGAATCTGGTCGAGCTCATGCAAGGCGACATCGACTTTTCCAGTGTGGAAGGCGAGGGAACAGAGTTTTTTGTTTCAATACCGCTGGAGATTGGCTCGCGTGAGCTGAAAGTGCCAATGTACGAAAGCCGGCCGCTACGCGTCAGCCCTGATACTCTGCGCCAGCATTCTATTCTGGTGGTGGACGATATTCGTATGAATCAGTTGGTGATCAACCAAATGCTGAAAAAGGTGAATCTTACTCCGGATAATTGTGAAAACGGAGCACAGGCGATTGAGGCGGTTGAGAACAAACCGTATGACCTTATTTTTATGGATTGCCGTATGCCAGAAATGGACGGTTTTGATGCCACTGAAAGACTGCGCAAAAGTGGATTCAACATGCCTATCATCGCACTTACCGCGGCGACGACATTAGAGGAGCGGGAGCGCTGCCTTCAGTGTGGAATGAATGACATCCTGACCAAGCCTTACACTGCGCTGGATCTGGATGCCATCCTCAACAAATGGCTGAGTTAATTTTCCAACACCGGCAGAATACGGCTCAGCTTATCTAACGTTTCCTGATATTCCGCTTCACATTGGCTGTCGGCGACCACACCACCGCCTGCCCACGCATACAACTGTTGATTCTGCGCGACCAGAGTACGGATGGTAATGCTGGTATCCATTCGGCCGTGACGGCTGATGTAACCAATCGACCCACAGTACGCACTACGACGATGAGGCTCGAGCTCTTCAATGATTTCCATCGCCCGAACTTTGGGCGCGCCAGTAATTGAACCGCCCGGGAAGCAGGCGCGAAGCAGATCTGCGCAATCGTATGGGTTGTCCAGTTCAGCGCGAATAGTGCTCACCAGGTGGTGCACCGCCGGAAAACTCTCAATGTCGAACAGTTTAGGGACGTGTACTGAACCCGGCTTGGCAACGCGGCCAATGTCGTTACGCAGCAAATCGACAATCATCAGGTTTTCTGCCTGATCTTTTTCCGCTTGGGCGAGTTCGGCGGCATTGGCGGCATCGACGACCGGATCGCCACTGCGCGGGCGAGTGCCTTTGATCGGCTTGGTTTCGATAATGCGGTCTTTGACTTGCAGGAAACGCTCCGGGGAAACACTTAAAATGGCCCCTTGTTCTGTGCGAATGAAGGCAGAAAACGGCGCCAGATTGAACTGTTCGAGTTTCAGATAAGCCAGCCATTCGCTGCCTTGGTAATGCGCCTGAAAACGCTGTGCCAAGTTGATTTGATAGCAGTCTCCAGAGAGCAGATATTCCTGCACTTGCGTAAACTTCTCACGGTAGCTGTTGGGTGTCATGTTTGACTGCCAAGGCGAGGAGAGGGCAAAAGGCGTCAGCGGTTTTTGATTGCCGTCTGCGAGCAGTGATTCTGCATTTTCAATGTTCTGACCAATCACACGCGCGGTTTTCAGTTGATGATCAACGACAATTGCCCATTCATACAGGCCAACGGCCATGTCCGGCGCTGTTAAATCGTGTTCGGCAAGGCTAGGCAGACGCTCAACGCGGCGCCCCAAATCATAAGCGAAATAGCCCAGTGCGCCGCCGATAAAAGGCAGATCATCACTGTATTGCAACGCTGGGAGATAGTGTTGCTGTAACGTAGCCAGCAATTCAAAAGGGTCATCTTGTGACAATGTCACACCACTGGGTTCGCGCACTTCGGTTTCGTCGCCAAAAGTGGTGAGAGTGACGATAGGATGAGCAACCAGAATGTCGAATCGACTGTCGATATGCGTGTCGGATGCAGAGCGGAGCAACATCGCCCAAGGCTGGCTTTCAACCTTTGAAAACAGCTGATTAGCGAGATCCGGTTGATAAGTAAGCGGCTTAGCTTGAATCTGAGTTTTTTCGTTGTTATTCATTTGTGTAAATTGTGACAGAGAGACAGTTCACTGCATAGCGTGTAGAGGAAAGCAAGAGTATCATAAAACTCCAACGAAAAGCTGCTACTTGATAGACGTGCTCTTGTTCAGTCGATTTTCGCCTTCTGGCTCCACTGACTCGTTTTGCATTTCTCTCAAGCGTCAGCCCACGGAAGCATAATGATAACGAGGCATGCAATGACGGTTATACGCAAGCAGGATGTGATCAGCAGTGTTGCTGATGCACTTCAGTACATTTCTTACTACCACCCTCTGGATTTTGTCCAAGCTCTAGAAAAAGCCTACCACCGTGAAGAAAGCCAGGCCGCGAAAGACGCGATTGCCCAGATTCTGATTAACTCTCGTATGTCGGCAGAAGGCCACCGTCCTATCTGTCAGGATACCGGTATCGTGACCTGTTTCGTCAATATTGGTATGGGTGTTCAGTGGGATTCCACGGATATGACCGTGCAACAAATGGTTGATGAAGGTGTACGCCAGGCTTACACCAATCCGGATAACCCGCTGCGTGCATCGGTACTGATGGATCCTGCTGGCAAACGTATTAACACCAAAGACAACACGCCAGCTGTGGTACACATCAACATGGTACCTGGCGATAAAGTAGAAATTCAGATCGCGGCGAAAGGCGGCGGTAGTGAAAACAAAACCAAGATGGTGATGTTGAACCCGTCTGACGACATCGCAGAGTGGGTTGAGAAAACCTTGCCAGCCATGGGTGCAGGCTGGTGTCCTCCTGGCATGCTGGGTATTGGTATCGGCGGCACGGCTGAGAAAGCAGCGGTACTGGCAAAAGAATCGTTGATGGAACACATCGACATTCAAGAGCTGATTGAACGTGGTCCGCAAAACGCAGAAGAAGAGCTGCGTCTCGATATCTTCAACCGTGTTAACAAGCTGGGTATCGGTGCACAAGGTCTGGGCGGTCTGACGACTGTGGTTGACGTGAAAATCAAAACCGCACCTACGCATGCAGCGTCTAAGCCTGTATGTCTGATTCCGAACTGTGCGGCGACTCGTCACGTACACTTCACTCTGGATGGCTCTGGCCCTGCTGATCTGCAGCCACCAAAACTGGAAGAGTGGCCACAAATCACTTGGGAAGCGGGCGCGAACACTCGCCGCGTAAATCTGGATACCGTCACCGCTGAAGAAGCTCAACAGTGGAAGACTGGCGAAACTCTGCTGCTGTCTGGTAAGTTGCTGACTGGCCGCGATGCGGCGCACAAACGCATTCAAACCATGCTGGACAATGGTGAAGGCCTGCCAGAAGGCGTCGACTTCAAGGGTAAATTCATTTACTACGTAGGCCCGGTTGACGCTGTGGGCGACGAAGCAGTGGGTCCAGCTGGCCCAACAACGTCGACTCGTATGGATAAATTTACCGACATGATGCTCGATAAAACCGGCATCATGGGCATGATTGGTAAAGCAGAACGCGGCCCTGCGACGGTGGAATCGATCAAAAACCACAAAGCCGTTTATCTAATGGCCGTGGGTGGCGCAGCCTATCTGGTGTCTAAAGCGATCAAGAAAGCGCGCGTCGTGGCGTTTGAAGATCTAGGTATGGAAGCGATTTACGAATTTGAAGTCGAAGATATGCCAGTCACCGTTGCGGTTGACTCTCAAGGTGTCAACGCACACCAAGTGGGTCCGGACACGTGGAAAGTGAAAATCGCTGAAGCGGCTAAGTAAAAGTGAATGGTCGGGTCTGTGATCCCGATTGCACACTCTTAGCAAATAAATGACAAAGGTGCTGCGTCCGCAGCACCTTTTTTCTATATACTAATTCCCTATATACTTAAGTCACTTATTAAAAACGTCAGGAGAGCAACATGCCTCGCTTTATTCGAATCCTGCAGATCGCGATCGCGGTGGTTGTGGGCGCATTTTTAGGTTACGACCTGATTTTGCACGGTATCAGTATCTTTGATGATAAATACGTCACCATTACTTGTGTGTTGTTTGTGTTGCTGCAAATTGCTCTGCTGGTGATATACAAGCTCATAGAAGAAGACTAAATCGTCAGATATCCGAGGGCGAAGAAAAAGCCCGCTGACGGAATCGATATTTCGCTTATCTAAGCCTCTGATTTTATTCAGGGGCTTTTTTATTCATCTCGTATTAAGATTACTCCAGCTAACCTACTTAACATTGTGAGTTCCAGTTGTACTCATATTTGTTTTTTCCAGTGGAGACCATGAATGAAGCGAATTGGCCAAGAAATGACGGATCTGATCCATCGCGGTTTAGATTCTCACGTACGTTTAGCAGTAACGGGGCTGTCACGCGCCGGTAAAACGGCGTTTATCAGCTCTCTGGTTAATCAGTTATTGCATACGTCTACCCACAATAATTTGCCCCTGTTGGCTGCCGCGCGAGACAAGCGCATCATTGGTGCCAAGCGAGTACCGCAAACCAATTTGATGGTGCCTCGTTTTGCTTACGATGAGGCGATGGAGCAGTTGCATAGCATTCCTCCGCAATGGCCAGTGCCAACACGCGACGTGAGTGAGATTCGTCTGGCGATCAAATACCAAAGCAAACGTCGCACGCGTAAGTTAATCAGCAGCACTTCAACGCTGTATCTGGACATCATCGATTATCCGGGAGAATGGCTTTTGGATTTACCGCTGCTGGAACTCGACTTTGCGACGTGGTCCGCGCAGCAATTTAACGCGCTGCATGGCACACGTGCTGAGTTAGCCAAACCCTGGCTGGCGGCACTGGATGCACTCGACCTCGATCAGGAAGCGAATGAGAAAACCCTGGCACAGATTGCGGCTCTGTATACCGAATATCTGCATCAGTGCAAGGAGCATGGTTTGCATTGGGTTCAGCCGGGCCGATTTGTGTTGCCGGGTGAGCTGGAAGGCGCGCCAGTGCTGCAATTTTTCCCTTGTCGCAACGTCACCAGTGAACGCAAAGCGGTGAAACACTCAATGCTGGCGCTACTGAAGCAACGGTACGAGGAGTATCAGAACAAAGTGGTGAAAGCTTTCTATAAACACCACTTTGCCACCTTCGACCGTCAGATTGTATTGGTGGATTGCCTGTCGCCTTTGAATGAAGGACACGAGTCCTTTATGGATATGCGCAGCGCGATTGAGCAGATCATGCAGAGCTTTCGTTATGGCCGCAGCGGCATCCTGAGCCGGCTGTTTGCGCCCAAAATTGACAAAGTACTCTTCGCTGCAACGAAAGCGGATCACGTCACGCCGGATCAACATCCCAACATGGTGTCTCTGCTGCAACAGATGATTCATCCGGCATGGCAGCACGCGGCGTATGAAAATATCGATATGAGCTGTATCAGCATGGCCTCGGTGCGGGCAACTCAGTCAGGCTATATCGACGCGCCGCAAGGCAAAGTTTCAGCCATCCAAGGTGTGACGGCAGCAGGGGACGCTATCACAGTTTATCCGGGTGACGTGCCGAAAAAGCTGCCTAATCCAAACTATTGGCAAGAACACCAGTTCGACTTTACGGCATTTCGTCCGATGGGAAATAGTGGTGATGAACCTTGCAAACACATCCGTCTGGATAAAGCGTTAGAAACACTGATTGGAGACAAATTGAAATGAGCGAATTGAAAACCAAACAAGTGTTCAGCCAGCCGCTAAAAACGCAAGAACCCAACGTAGAACTTAATGCGCAGCAGCAGTTTTCTGCCGCGCAGACATTTGTGCCAAGCGTCGCTGAAGAGGTTGAAACTGCCGTTGAATCGCAACTTGAACAAGTGATTCGCCCTAAACGTGGACGCAAATGGTTTGCGGCCACAATGCTGGCTTCCTTTTCTGGTTTGGTGGTCTGGCAAGCCGTTGATAACGTCGTCACGTCGATTCAAAGTGCAGATTGGCTCAGCCTTGGTTGGGCAGGTTTCATTTCAGCACTGGCCGGATTGGGTTTGAGCGCTTTGGGTAAAGAGTTGTGGAAACTGCGCAAACTGCGCAACCATTTCTCCGTTCAAGAGCAGGCTGAAGCTCTGATCAACACCGATGCGGTGGGACACGGCCAGGCGTTCTGTGAACTGATTGCCAAAGAGAGTGGCATTCAAACCAAAAGCCCGGCTTATCAACGTTGGCAGAGTAGCCTCGACAGCAGCCACAGCGATGCTGAAGTGTTGGAAATGTACGATGCAATGGTGGTGAGTGAGCAGGATAAACAGGCGACCAAACTGGTGTCACAGTACTCAACAGAAGCCGCCGCGCTGGTGGCGATCAGTCCTCTGGCGGTGGCCGACATGCTGCTGGTGGCGTGGCGCAATTTTAAGATGATCGACCAACTGGCAGACTTGTATGGCGTTGAGTTGGGTTACTGGTCACGTCTGAAATTGTTCAAAGCGGTACTGGTGAATATGGCTGCTGCGGGCGCAAGTGAACTCGCGATTGACGCCAGTATGGATCTGCTGTCGATGGACTTGGCGGGCAAGGTGTCCGCTCGAGCCGGGCAGGGGCTGGGAGTCGGCATTCTTACTGCTCGATTGGGTCTCAAAGCCATGTCTCTGCTGCGTCCACTACCGTGGCACAAAGACCGCGCGGTGAAGTTAAGCGCAATTCGTAAACAAATCGTGGCGAAAGTCACGGCGCTCACCGTCAAATAAACGAAAGTGTGCGCTGAAACAAGAGATTACTTGACGCACTTCTGGCCTTGATAGAAACTACTGTCAACTTTTCGTGACACTTTCTGATTAGGATAAGATTCAGTGCGTCTTGAAGTCTCTTGTGAAGACAGACTCGGGCTAACCCGGGAACTGCTCGATATTCTTGCCTCAAAAAACATCGATTTACGTGGAATTGAAATCGATGTGATCGGCATTATCTACCTCAACTGTCCGGACATCGATTTTGAAACCTTCAGTGAACTGATGGCGGAAATTCGCCGCATTCCGGGAGTCAAAGATGTCCGTAAAATCCAGTTCATGCCGATTGAGCGTCACAACACCGAACTGATCTCTTTACTAAACAATCTTCCCGATGCGGTTCTTGCTATCGATCTCAAAGGCTCGGTAGATATGGCGAACCACTCTGCGTTATCGCTGTTCAACAAAGAATCGCAGGAGATGATTGGTCATCACATTTCGGGCTTACTGCCAGCATTTAACTTTGCCCGTTGGGTAGAAGGCAGTAAAGCACGTGTGCGCGAAGAGATTGTGCTGGATGGTCTCGACTATGTGATGGAACTGATGCCGGTTTACATCACTGGTGAATCCAAAGAGTCGACACTTGCCAGTTCGATGATGATCATTCGCTCAATGGCCTCGCATGTGATGGCGGATGATAATCTGCCACTGCACAACAATCTCGGATTTGAACATTTTGTCGGTGTTTCCAATCGCCACAAGGCGTTGATCAGCCATGCGAAAAAGCTGGCTATGCTCGATCAACCGCTGTTGCTGGAAGGGGAAACGGGCACGGGTAAAGAGATGTTGGCGCGTGCGTGTCACAATCGATCCAACCGTTCCGGTGCGCCGTTTTTGGTGTTGAGTTGCGCGTCGATGCCCGATGATGTGGCTGAAACCGAACTGTTTGGCCATGCTCCGGGGTCGTTTAACCACCAGCAAGGTCATAAAGGCATTTTTGAACAAGCGAATGGCGGTACGGTATTCCTCGATGAAATCGGTGAAATGAGTCCGCATTTGCAAATCAAACTGCTGCGTTTCCTGCAAGATGGTACGTTCCGACGTGTTGGTGAAGAACATGAAGTGCACGTCGACGTCCGAGTGATTGCCTCAACGCGTCACAATCTGGCTGAGTTAGCCGAATCGGGCAAGTTCCGCGAAGATCTGTTCTATCGTCTCAACGTTTTGACGCTGCGTATTCCGCCACTGCGTGAACGTCCTAGTGATGTTCAGCCGCTACTGGATCTGTTCATCGCCAAACACAGCAATAAACTTGGTATGATGAAGCCGAAACTGGCCGACGATCTACTTGATCAGCTCGCGCAATATCAATGGCCGGGCAACATGCGCCAGTTGGATAACATGGTACTGCGCGCCCTGACCGAAATGCCGGATGATGTGCTGACGGTGGATTATTTCCATCTGCCACAACTGGAAACGGTGGCGACGGGTATGACCAACATCAACTTGGATGGTTCGCTTGACGACATTATGAAAGATTACGAAGCGCAGGTGCTTGATCGCCTGTATCAATCTTTCCCGTCGAGCCGAAAGTTGGCGAAACGCCTCAATGTGTCACATACCTCGGTGGCCAATAAACTGCGTGATTACGGGATTAAGAAGCGCTGATGGAAGGATACAACACCTCTGGCCACGTATTTAAAACCGATGGCGAGATTATTTTACGCACGGCGGAATTTGACGACGCCGCGCGCATTTCGAATTACTTTACGGTCAATCGTGATTATCTCAAGCCTTGGGAACCTAAGCGTGAAGAGGCTTTTTTCTCTGAGCTTGGCTGGCAGCAACGCCTGATTAAACTCAGCGAACTGCACAAGATGTCGCTCGGTTTTTACCTGCTGATCATCGATGCTGACAGCGACGAAATGCTGGGTACGATTTCGTTCAGTAATATTTCCCGTTTCCCGTTTTATGCCTGTAATGTCGGCTACTCGCTGGCGGAGCAAGCGCAGGGCAAACAGATCATGACTCGCGCGCTGAAAATGGCGTGCGACTACATGTTTAATGAACAAAATCTGCATCGCGTGATGGCTTCTTATATGCCTCACAACAAACGCAGTGAAGCCGTATTGCAACGACTCGGATTTGTGCACGAAGGCCAAGCAAAGGACTATTTGTTGATTGATGGTCAATGGCAGGATCACAACCTGACATCATTGGTGAATCCCAACTGGAAGGAATAACATGCAATCAAGAATGCAGCAGCAACTGAGTTTAGTTCTGGAACTGGATCGCCTGAAAAGCGTATTGCGTCGTACCCGAGTCAAATGTGCAGAGGGACGACTGGAAAACAGTGCTGAGCACAGCTGGCATGTTGCCATGATGGCGTTGTTAATGCAGGAACATGCGAACGAACCTGTCGATATCAATCGAGTCATCAAAATGTTGCTGATGCACGACATGGTTGAGATTGATGCAGGGGATACCTTTGTTTACGATACCGCCGCATCCGCTGAGCAAGCGCAAAAAGAACTCGCCGCGGCCGAGCGACTGTTTGGGCTGCTACCAACAGAGCAGGGCGAAGAACTATTTTGTTTGTGGCGTGAATTTGAAGCGGCACAATCGGCGGACGCTAAGTTTGCCAAAGCGTTGGACCGCCTGATTCCGATGATGTTGAACTATCATAATCAGGGACAAAGCTGGATGGAAAACGGTGTTTCCCGCCAACAAGCACTGACCGTGAACCGTCGTATTGACGAGGGTTCACATGCGCTGTGGGAATACGCACAGCAAATGATTGAACACGCCACCGAACAAGGTTGGCTAAAAGCCTGAAGGACATTTCATGTCGTATTTGCCTTTGGAACAGTACCAAAGAAAATGGATTTTTACCCACCAGTCCATGCCCGTACCGGAGCAGGATCTGGAACAAATTAAACCGATGTCGCCGATGCGTGCCGCGCAGTTCTGGAAAGAGAACTTAAGCCCACAAAGCCCGGATGCAGAGCGCTTTAGCTCACAGGACTGGCCAAGCAAAGCCAGCAACTGGAGCAATGAAGTGGATTGGATGAGTGAGTGGGAGAGCGACGATGCTGCGATGCCACAAGCTATTCTCGATCATATTGATTGGCAGGATGATGTGACCGTCTATTTCTGTTATGAAAAGTACAACGTGATTGAAACCAAGTGGTCGGTTTTCAAACGCCATTGGAAGAACTTCCTGTTTTACGATGATGGTCCGATCCTGCTTGGCCGCCGACGCAAACAGGCGTTGTGGTTCAGCACTAACGGCACGGTCAAAATCGGCCAACACGATGAATAATAAAAAAACCGGCTTCTTGCCGGTTTTTTTATGTTTTCTATCTGACGGGGTTATTCCTGAATCACCACTACTTTATTTTTCGCCGCCGACATCGTACTGCCCATTGATGCGCTGATGATCAGCAAGATAGCGGCCCACTGCGACCAGCCGAGCGTTTCACCCAGAATCACCAAGCCTGCCATGGCGGCAATGGCCGGTTCCAGGCTCATCATCACGCTGAAATGCTGCGTCGACAGACGGCTCAGCGCCATCATCTCCAAGCTGTAAGGCAAAGCGCTCGACAAAACTGCGATGGTCAGCGCCATAGGTACAATCGACCAGGTAAACAGTGGCCCGGTCGCCAAACTGGCACCAATCGGAAAATATATCACGCTGGCAATACACAGGCCGATCGCAACCGTCGCACCGCCGGAACCCACTGATCCCGCACGTTGACCAAACCAAATATAACCCGCCCAGCAACCACCGGCCGCAAGCGCCAGCGCCACGCCAATCGGATCAAGGGCGTCCACGCCCGACATGTCAGGCAGCAGCAACGCGAGGCCAGCCACAGCCAGTGCAATCCAGATAAAGTCGCGTTTGCGGCGTGATGAAAGCAGCGCCAGCATTAATGGTCCAGTGAATTCCAACGCCACACCGATACCAAGCGGAATGCGTTCCAGTGCAAAGTAAAAGGAGAGTTGCATGCCACCCAGACTCAGACCATACACCAACATGGCGCGCCACTGAGGTACGCTGAGGCGAAGGCGCCATGGACGAAAAATCAGTGTGAGAATAATCGCAGACAATGCAATGCGCAGCGCAACCGTGCCGCCGACACCGACAACAGGGAAGAACTGTTTAGCAATCGAAGCACCGGATTGAATCGTCACCATGGCGCACAACAGGCAGCCAACGGCGAGCAGTACCGGAGATTTGTTCAGTAACATAAACACCAAAAAGTATGAAACAGGAGGCGCAGCGATTATGCCGCAAATAACGTGCGGTGAATAGGAGACGCCGTATCATTTATCTGCCCGCGACATACCGCCAATATTTGCTAGCAGGGACGCACTTTTCACATCTGCTCAGCGAAGCTCCGTTAATCATTGATCTAAAGCCAAACTTTTGTTTCTACGTGGCTGATAATGAGCCTATTCGTTTGGAAAATCCTAATCAGCGCAGGTCGCTTTCAGACCGGGCAGAACCCTCAGGAAGAGAGCTTATGATTCGTCCGTACCTCAAATTTATCATCCCGATTGCGATTCCTTTATTGGTGTTGCTGATGCCGCTTAGTGCATTTCCGTTTGATGGGCTGACCATCATTCAGCAACGGGTTATTGCGATATTCCTGCTGGCCGCCTTGCTCTGGGTGTTTGAACCGATTCCGATTTACGCGACATCGGTGGTGATCATTGTGCTTGAGCTGATGATGTTGTCGGACAAGGGGTTGGTGTTGTTCAGACT
Source organism: Vibrio sp. bablab_jr001 (assembly GCF_016464285.1). Lineage (NCBI taxonomy): Bacteria > Pseudomonadati > Pseudomonadota > Gammaproteobacteria > Vibrionales > Vibrionaceae > Vibrio > Vibrio sp. bablab_jr001. Next base: position 174,485 of record NZ_JACDWZ010000041.1, on the reverse strand, counting down.
CAATGAGTCGTCACCCGAATTTGGCGGTTTGCTGCACTACAGCGACATTATGGCGACCTTTGCCAGCCCGATCATCATGCTGTTTCTGGGGGGATTCTTTTTGGCGATGGCAGCGACGAAATATCGTCTTGATGTGAACTTAGCCCGTGTGCTGCTCAAGCCATTCGGCCAGAATCCGAAATACGTCATGCTGGGACTGATGATGATCACCGGCATATTCTCGATGTTCATGTCCAATACCGCCACCACAGCGATGATGCTGTCTATTCTGACACCGGTCATTGCGGTATTTGGTCCGAAAGATCCGGGGCGTATTGCGTTCGCCTTGTGTATTCCGGTTGCGGCTAACATTGGTGGCATTGGTACGCCAATCGGCACACCGCCGAATGCCATTGCGCTTAAATATCTGGTTGGTGAGAACCTCATTACCTTTGGTCAGTGGATGGCCTTTGGCGTGCCGTTTGTCATCATTCTGATGACGCTGGCGTGGTTTCTGATTGGCTTTATGTACAAAGCTGAGCAAACCCAAATTGAGCTCAGCATCAAAGGTAAATTCCTTAAAACACCCAAAGCCATGGTGGTGTACGTGACCTTCGCGCTCACCATCATCTTGTGGTTGATGGGTTCGCTGCATGGCATGAACTCGTACACAGTGGCGTTGATTCCGGTCGCGGTGTTCTCCGTGACTGGCATCATCAACAAAGAAGACCTGAAGAAAATTTCCTGGGACGTTCTGTGGCTGGTTTCCGGTGGTATCGCGCTCGGTCTGGCGCTCGACAAAACCGGTCTTGCGCAATTGATGGTCAACAGCATTCCGTTTGATCAGTTCTCGCCTTATGTGGTGCTGTTTGGTGCCGCCTTCCTGTGTTTAATGATGGCAAACTTTATGTCCCATACCGCGACCGCCAACCTGTTGATGCCAATCATGGCGGCACTGGGCGCATCTATGGTCTCGCTGGTGCCACTGGGCGGAGAAGTTACCCTGATTCTGGTAGTCACTTTTGCGGCGTCGCTGGGTATGTCGCTGCCCATCAGTACGCCACCCAACGCGTTGGCACATGCCACTGGCCATGTGCAGAGTAATCAAATGGCGCGTGTCGGGGTCATCCTTGGTGTGGTAGGGGTGCTGCTGAGCTTTGTGATGGTTTGGCTGCTGCATGTGTTAGGTCATATTGGTTAAGCGTATGAACAATCAGGAGTCGGCGCTCGTTGAACGTTATTTCAGTTGCCCTCAGCGGACTTTGCGCCTGGCAAAAGGTGAACGAGTGCTGGAACAAAATGGCTATAACGACCGCCTTTACTATGTGCGGGAAGGAGAGCTGACCGGCCATTTCCGGGAAAAAGAAGGCAAATCGATTCGCGTCTTTTCCGCCTCACAAGGCGCATTTATTGGTGTGCACAGTTTCTTTTCGGGAAATTGGACAGCGTCATCGACCGTTGAGGCGCAAACTGATGTCGAACTGGGTTGGATTGACCGTTACACCGACGTGGTCGATGAGGCCGCTTTCGGCCCACTGAGCACTCAGTTTATGCCGGTAATGGTAGCGGAATTGAGTCGCCGTCAGCGTCGTGCTATGCAGGAATCCGTCGCGAAAGAGAAAGCGTTGGAGCGCCTGCATACCGCAGAGCAGATGACGACGCTTGGCCAGCTCGCGGCGGGGATTGCCCACGAACTCAACAACGCGATTGGCGTGGTGAGCAGCAAAACCGAGCGGTTGGAGACTCTGTTTCTCGAGTTGCTGGAAGAGGTGCATCCCGAAGCCAGCCTGTTTTTTGATTTTGGTCTGCTGCATGGTCAGAAAGTGTCATCCAGCGAGGCGCGCGAACGTGGTGCACGCTTTGAGCAGCAGTATCACCTGCCGCGCAATATCGCTCGCGAACTGGCACGAGCGGTACCTGAACGCGAGCTCTCTGCCCACTGGCTGAAGAATCCTCATCTTGCCATTCGTTACTGGCAGATGGGGCGGGACTTGCATGACTTGCGTTTGGCTTCTAAACATACGGTAGGCATTGTGAAGTCTGTGAAGCAATTAGGGCGCACAGAAATCAATTTGAATGAAGACTTGGATCTTAACGACACGTTAAACCGCGCACTAGCGTTGTTGCAGAGCGATTTGCGGCGCGTGTCAGTACGCATGCGGCCGGGCATTCTGCCCATCATTAAAGGATCGACCACAGAATGGGTGCAAGTTTGGGTCAACATCATTAAAAATGCCTGCGATGCAATGCAAACCAGCGCTGAACCGGCCATCGATATTCACACCCGTTACAGCAAACAGCGAATCTTAATTACGGTCGCCAACAACGGCCCGGAGATTGACGAGGCAACCCGCAGAAAAATATTTCAACCCAGTTTTACCACCAAAAAAGACGGCTTGTCGTTTGGTTTGGGGCTTGGACTCGCCATCGTGAAACGGATTGTCTCCAGTAACGGCGGCACGATTGCCGTTAAAAGCAATCACGACACAACCATTTTCAGGATCAAATTACCTGTCGAGGATGACTATGGAGAAGCTTAATATCATTTGCGTTGATGACCAGCGCGAAGTGCTCAGTGCGGTGTTGCAGGATCTCGAACCTTTGGCGACCTGGCTCAATATTGAGGATTGCGAATCGGCTTATGAAGTGCTGGATTTGATGGACGATCTCGATGCGCAGGGCGAGCATATCGCCCTGATCATTTCAGACCACGTCATGCCGGGCAAAACCGGTGTTGATTTGCTCACAGAGGTGGCGGAAGACTCACGTTTCAAAGGCACCAAGAAAGTGCTGCTGACCGGTCAGGCGACTCATACCGACACCATTAACGCGATTAATGCCGCGGGTATTGACCGCTATTTCGAAAAACCATGGAATGCCAAAACGTTGGTCGAGTGTGTACGCAGTCTGGTAACAGAGTATGTTTTCGAACGCGGTATGGATTACACCGAATGGCATGACCACCTGGACCAGAAAATTGTTCTGGCCCGGTTGCGTTAGCGTAAGTCATTACATGACCTGACTGTAACGTCGGGAAATGAGATCTTTCACCTGGCGCATGCGCTGCTCACATTTCGCCTGAAGGAATTGATGCAGCGCGCGCGTCGCGTGATTGAGCAAACGCTTGTCAGCGCACACCAGATAGACCGGACAAGGCTCCGATTGCCAGTCAGGCATGAGCGGAATTAAATGGCCGTCAATGATGTCCTGACTGACATCCAACAATGACTTATAGGCCACTCCACGGCCATTGATGGCCCAGCGGCGCACCACGTCGCCATCATTCGCACTGCGTTTGCTGTTTACCACCACGGTTTCAGTTTCGCCGTCTTTCCAGAATGTCCAACGGTTGTGATAAGTGTCGGACAACATAAAGCAGAGACAATGATGCAGTAGCAAATCGCTCGGCTTAACAATCGCTGGTTTGTTCAAAACATACTCTGGGCTGGCACATACAATACGGGTATTGCAGGTACAGATAGGCAGGGCAACAAAGTTGGAATCGGGCGGTGTACCGTACCGAATCGCCAGATCAATCGGGCGGTGATACAGGTTGGTAATGCCGTCCGACAAATCCAGATTGATGGAAATATTAGGGTACAGCTCGGCAAATTCATCCAGCCAAGTCAGCAACTGATTGCGGCCAAAGTCGGACGGAGCAGAGAGATTGAGCGTGCCGGAGATTTCCCCTTGGGTTTGTGCGATTTGATCCAATCCTTCCTGAATGGTGTTCAGTGCAGCTTGAGTTTTCTGCAGCAGGATGTCGCCTTCGTTGGTTAACCGCAGGCTACGTGTTGAGCGAACAAACAGCGCAAACCCCAATTGAGCTTCAAGGCGTTTGATGGCGGCACTGACTGCGGCAGGAGTGACATCCAGACTGTGTGCGGCTTGGGAAAAACTGCCCTGACGAGCGGTTTCGACGAATATATTGAGATCGTTTAACGCTTTCATATCGTGTCGCAAGTGGCGATAACTGGGCGTATCACACCATAATTGGTTTGAGATGAGAAGCGCCATCTCCGTTGAAGGTATAGAAATGGCGCTGGTATCGCTTATCGAAACTTAAGCAAGGAACTTAAGCTGGCGTGGTTGAAGGTATTCAATCCAACCATTTTCTTCCGTCAGTGCAACGAAGTGTTGAAAATGCTCAGTTTGTTGATGCTGAGCCAGAGCCGCTTCGGAGCACCAGATTTCCTGCATGACAAACAGGCCAGGAATCGATTCATCCTGAAACAGTTCATACTGACAGCAACCATCTTCATTGCGTGAAGGTTCAAGCAGTGCGCGTAATGCCTGCTCCAGATTTGCTTCTTGTCCGTGGTTGGCTTTGATTTCAGCCAACAGGTGAATCGTCGCCATTAGCACTCCGTAATGATGTTAGTTTCAGGCCAGCGCGATTTTGGTAGCTTCGCATTAAAGTCCTCTTCTGCGCGGTAGCCCAGTGGCACTACCACTACGCTGGTGAGGCCTTTGGCACGCAGGCCGAATTCTTCATCCAGTACTTTGGCATCAAAGCCTTCGATTGGCACTGCGTCAATGCCCAGTGTTGAAACGCCGAGCAGTACCGTACCCACGTTCAGATACACTTGTTTTTCCATCCAGTGCTGCGCATCTTTCAGATCAAAACGGTGCATGTTCACGAAGAAAGAGCGGCCATTGTGCATGCCTTGTTTGGCATCAGCATTGGCAAAGCGGCCGTCTTTGTCTTCCACTTCCAGAAGGTTCAGCAGGTACTCTTCATCAATGCTGGTTTTGGCGCAGAACACCAGTACGTGTGAAGCGTTAAGGATTTTCGCCTCGTTGAAGGCGTAACGATCTTGTGCCGCCTTTGCGATGCGCTGTTTGCCTTCTTCTGTGCTGGCCAGAATGAAATGCCAAGGTTGTGAATTGGTACTGGAAGGGCTGAAACGGATCAGATCTTTAATCGCCTGAACGTGCTCATCAGTAATGCGCTTGTCGGCATCAAAAGCTTTCGTTGAGTAACGGGATTTTGCGTGTGCAGTAATGTTCATGGGTCTTTTTCCAAATGGACAGTGGTTGGTGTGAAAGATAACGTCCTGATGAATAGGGAAAAAGAGCTTTTAGCTTGAAGGACTTTCAAAAATATTTTGAAAATAGACCGATTGACTGGTGCGATTGCTTCGTATCGCACCAGAGCCAATTATTTTTTCTCGGTGGGTTCTTGTATCTGATAAAGCTTGGATTGGTGTGCTTCGCAGGTGGTTTCGCAGTCACACACTTTGTCGACGCCGACGCTGGACAACCCACCACAACTGCCTTGAATCGGCTTACGCCGCATCAACACGCCGATACTCATCAATACGACCAGAATCAGAAACAACCCGAAGGCGAATAGGTAAGTCATGCTTACTCCTTAGCGGTGAATCTTTAGCACGCGCTGCAGTTTCTCAAGTGTTCTTGGTTTAAGTTTAGTGTTGTCCACGGGTTTATGACAGCAGGCGTCCTGATGACCGCAAGCGGAGTGAACAGCACAGGGTTTAGCGGATTTGTGGGCAGACGGCCTGGCGTAATTCATATCCGTAACGGGTGTGAGCTGGGTTGTGCTCAGGTTGCCTATGTCGTGAATCGCTGGGCTGGAGAACACTTTAACACCCGATGAAAACAGGCTGGCAAGCATCGATTGTCCAATGTTGCGCACAACCACGGCATCGACTTGGTGCTGTTTTAGCAGTGCCAGCAGCGTTTTCTTTTTGCCACAGTGGTTGTCAGAACGAGCTTCTTCATAGGCTTCGATATCCAGCCACTGTTGTTTTCCGTTTTGGCTATCGAACAACAAAAATTGGGGGGCCTTAGAAAAATGATTACTCAGGCGTTGGTTTTGAATGGGCAGCGCATACTTCATTTTTATGCTCCTTGATGATCAATTGCCTGCCATTTTGCGCTCATTATTAGCATATGCCAATTATTATTTTTACCAACTTACTCCTAGAAGCATGAAAGGGCGTAAAACAGATGACGAAAAAAATACGCGGGAAATGCAAAGTTGGTGATGGAGAGCAAAGATACAGAGCAGGGCACTGTATTTGTTTTTATGCCAGCGCTAGAGTGACAATTGTAAACGTTACCAATCCAGTCGGCACCAACAAACAATAGCAACTCGGACCGGCAATCTGAAACAACAGGAATTTGAAGAATGAGAACTTTTGCTCAGGTTATTTTAGCAAGAGAGTGGGAAAATCAACATGTTACACATCATAACGTGCTCACTGCTCACGCTCCGCTACATGCCTATCACAGTGAAGAAGCGGCCAAAACAAAACAGCCATCTGCCAACCAGCGATCTCTTAACGGAGAGTGGAAGTTTGAGTTATACGCAAAGCCTGAAATCGTTACCCCTGATGTTATTGAACAAGATTTCAACGATTCGCATTGGGTTTCAATTGCTGTCCCGGGAAACTGGCAATGCCAGGGATTCGACAAACCGATTTATACCAACATCAAATATCCGTTTGCTGATAATCCACCGTATGTGCCGCAAGAGAACCCGACCGGGGTATATCGCACTCGTTTTACGCTGGATGAACGCCTTGAGCATTCGCGTTACCTCATTTCCTTCGATGGGGTGAACTCGGCTTTTCACCTATGGTGTAACGGTGGGTGGGTAGGTTACTCACAAGACAGTCGTTTGCCTGCGGAGTTTGATCTTTCAGCGCATCTTACCGATGGTGAAAACCTGCTGACGGTCATGGTGATGCGTTGGTCCGATGGTTCTTACCTTGAAGATCAGGATATGTGGTGGCTGAGTGGCATCTTCCGCGATGTCACTTTGACCACCAAACCGCTGGTGTCGATTGCGGATGTCGAAATCAAAACCGAGTTGGATGCCTGTTTCCGAGATGCGACATTGAATGTCACGACATCGCTGAGCGAACGCAACTCTGAGCATCAGGTGGCGATTGAGCTTTTTGACGCCGAAGGTAACAGCGTGTTTGCTAAACGTCATGCGCCGACCGGACAACAGATTGTGGATGAAAAGGGCGCCTGGAATGAAAGAGCTCACCACCGCATCCATATCGACAATCCGCGTAAGTGGAGCGCCGAAGATCCCTATCTCTACCGTTTGGTAGTGACACTGCTCAACAGCGATGGGAAAACCGTTGATTGCGAAGCTTACGACGTCGGTTTTCGTCAGGTGGATATCACCCAAGGCGTACTGCGCGTGAACGGTCAGCGCCTGCTGATTCGTGGGGTGAACCGACATGAACATGATCCGGAGCTGGGTCATGTCATGACCCGCGACAGCATGATTCAAGACATCAAGCTGATGAAGCAGCACAACTTTAATGCGGTGCGCACCGCGCATTATCCAAATCATCCGATGTGGTATGAATTGTGTGATGAATACGGCTTGTATGTGGTGGATGAGGCCAACATTGAAACCCATGGCCAGTTCCCGATGTGTCGTTTAGCCGATGATCTGACTTGGCTGAATGCCTTTTCTCGCCGCATGACGCGCATGGTCGAACGTGATAAAAACCACCCGTCGATCATCATTTGGTCGCTCGGCAATGAATCGGGGATTGGCGCGAACCATCATGCGCTGTATCAGTGGACTAAGCAGCGCGATCCTTCACGCCCGGTGCAATATGAAGGCGGTGGTTCGGATACCGCCGCGACTGACATTATCGCCCCGATGTACGCACGGGTTGAGACTGATCAACGTTTAGCATCTGACCCAGCGGTTACCCCTAAGCTGGCGTTGAAAAAATGGATTGGCATGCCGGGCGAGCAGCGCCCGCTGATTCTGTGTGAATATGCCCACGCCATGGGCAACAGTCTGGGTAATTTTCATCAGTACTGGGACACCTTCCGCGAGTATCCGCGCCTGCAGGGCGGTTTTATCTGGGACTGGGTGGATCAGGGCTTGACCCGCACTGATGAGAAAGGTGAGCAATACTGGGCTTACGGAGGCGACTTCGGCGATGAAATCAACGATCGCCAGTTCTGTATTAACGGCTTAATTTTCCCGGATCGTACGGTGCATCCCACTTTGTACGAAGCCAAACATGCCCAGCAATTTCATCAGATTGAACTGTTGAGCACTGAGCCACTGACCATTCGCGTAACAAGTGAAAACCTGTTCACGGCGCCACAGGAGCGATTGGTATGGAAGATCACCGAACAGGGCAATATTATCGCGCGCGGTGAACGGCTGATCACTCTGGCGCCGCAATCCAGTGAAACACTGGTGCTGGCGGATGCGCTGCCAGCCGCCAAGATTGGCTATGACTACTATCTCACGGTGTGTGTCGAACTGGCGAAAGAGAACGCGTGGGCCGACAACGGGCATGAAATTTCGTGTGCGCAGTTTGAGCTGCCGGGCGCGTTTGGTTTACCACTTGAGCAAGGCAATCTGTCGGGCGCGCCGAAAGTAGAGAACGCACTGAACCGCCTGAAGATCCGTGCCAAAAACCAACAGATTGAGTTCAATACCTCAACAGGAGAACTCGATGCGTGGTGGGTTGGCAATGAGCAAAAGCTGACGAGCGGACTGCGTGATAACTTCTATCGTGCGCCGCTGGATAACGATATTGGCACCAGTGAAGCGAACAAAGTGGACCCCAACTCCTGGATTGCACGCTGGGAAGCGATGGGCTTGCCGTATCTGAAACGTGAGTGTGTCCAGTTCCGCCATCACCAGCTGAGCGATGCCTGCTGGATCGACGTGCGTTATGTGCACAGCTTTGAAGGGTTGGCCGTGCTGAGCACTCAATGGCAATACCACATCTATGCAAATGGTGAAGTGCGACTCACTGTGGATGTCCAAACCGCGTCCGGATTGTCTTCCTTGCCAAGAGTGGGGATTGAACTGGCACTGGCAAATGATATCGATGAAGTGAGCTGGTTCGGCAGAGGTCCGCATGAGAACTATCCGGATCGTAAAACGTCGGCGCATGTCGGAGCGTACCGTGCTCCGGTCGCCGATCTGCATACGCCGTATATCTTCCCGAGTGAAAGTGGTTTGCGCTGCGATGTGAAAGAGAGTGATATCGGCCAGCTTCACATCAAAGGGCACTATCATCTATCGGTAAGTCGCTATCGCGCTGAGGATGTTGCGAAAGCGCGTCACACTAACGAGCTGCAACCGAGCGGGCAGTTGTGGGTGAGGCTGGATGCGGAGCATATGGGCGTCGGTGGCGATGACTCTTGGACACCAAGTGTGCATGAACAATACCAGTTGCTCAAACGTCATTATCACTACCAACTGACACTCGCATTTCATTAAGCAATGTCTCAAATTCAGGGTCAGCGACTTGTTGACCCTGCCTTAACAAGTTACGCTGTAAACGTTTACTCAATTCTCGATTTCAACATCACAAAAACTCAGCTTTACCCCCTCCAAAAAAGAGAACCAGATCTCGCTGTTACATTGTGTTACGTTCGCGAGCGTAATTTGCAATTGGCATCAAACTATTTAAACAAACTCTTACAATTAATCTGCAATCCAACCAAAATCTTACATACTTCACATTAATTGTTCTTTTGCTCACTATACTTGGCTGAGTAAACGTTTTCATGCGTACTGCATTTCGATAACGTTTGTCCCCTACATCTGTATAACAAAACAACAAATAGGACTTGTTCAATGAGAAAGTTAACTGTACTAGCGATGCTGACTGCCGGCATGGGCTTCGGTTCTCAAGCAATGGCTGAAACCACTATCGGTTTCACTATCTACAAATACGATGACAACTTCATGTCTGTAGTACGCCAAGCGATTGAGAAACAAGCAGCAGGAGATAGCAACACTCGCATCCTGATGAACGACTCTCAAAACAGCCAATCAATGCAGAACGACCAAGTTGACGTGATGTTGGCTCGTGGTGTTCAAGCTCTGGCAATCAACCTGGTTGACCCTGCAGCAGCGAAAACCATCATCCAAAAAGCGAAAATTGATGATGTTCCGGTTGTGTTCTACAACAAAGAACCAAGCGCAGACGCGATGGCAAGCTACGACAAAGCGTTTTACGTAGGTACTGACTCTAAAGAGTCTGGCATCATCCAGGGCGATCTGATTTCTCAACAGTGGAAAGCAAACCCAGCATGGGATAAAAACGGCGACGGCGTACTTCAGTACGTAATGCTGAAAGGCGAACCAGGCCACCCAGATGCTGAAGCTCGTACCACTTATTCAGTTAAAACTATCAATGACAACGGCATCAAGACTGAACAACTGCACATGGATACCGGTATGTGGGATACCGCTATGGCAAAAGACAAGATGGATGCATGGCTGTCTGGCCCTAACGGCAGCAAAATTGAAGTGGTTATCGCAAACAACGACGGTATGGCAATGGGCGCAATCGAAGCGCTACGCGGTGCTGGCGTGAAACTACCTGTTTACGGTGTTGACGCACTGGCTGAAGCACTGGCACTGGTTAAATCTGGTGACATGGCAGGTACTGTACTGAACGATGCTGATTCTCAAGCGAAAGCAACGTTCGAGCTTGCTCGTAACCTTGCAGAAGGCAAAGCGCCAACTGAAGGTACTCAATGGCACATCGAAAACAAAGTGGTACGCGTTCCTTACGTAGGTGTTGATAAATCTACACTTGAGTAATGACCTGCTCGGGGGAGAGAGTAATCTCTCCCCAGTTACCACATTTTCGAATCACCTATGTATCTAAGCGATATTTATCGGTTCTCGTTTTAAACACAGTAAAGTGATGCCATGGTAAATCAAACACATGAATTCCTGTTAGAAATGACAGGAGTGAGCAAATCATTTCCAGGTGTAAAAGCTTTAGATAACGTAAATTTAAAAGTTCGTCCGCACTCTGTTCACGCTCTGATGGGTGAAAATGGCGCGGGTAAATCTACGTTACTGAAATGTTTGTTTGGAATATACGAAAAAGATGAAGGCGATATTATTTTCCTCGGAAAACATATTAACTTTTCTTCATCTAAAGAGGCCCTGGAATCTGGCGTTTCCATGGTGCATCAGGAATTAAACCAGGTTAAGCAATGTTCCGTTATGGACAATATTTGGCTTGGCCGTTATCCGAAAAAAGGCTTATTTGTTGACCACGATAAAATGTATCGTGATACCAAAGCTATTTTCGAAGAGTTAGATATTAATATTGATCCGCGAGTTAAAGTCGCCACCTTATCTGTTTCGCAAATGCAAATGTTGGAAATTGCCAAAGCATTCTCTTACGACGCGAAAGTGGTGATCATGGACGAACCGACGTCCTCTCTGACGGAAAAAGAAGTGAATCACCTGTTCACCATTATCAATAAGCTGAAAGAGAAAGGCTGTGGTGTGGTGTACATCTCGCACAAGATGGAAGAGATCTTTGCCATCTGTGATGAGATTACGATTCTGCGTGATGGCCAGTGGGTGGATACATGCCCGCTGAAAGGCCTCGACATGGACAAGATCATATCAATGATGGTTGGCCGTGAACTGACGCACCGCTTCCCGGAAAAAACCAACACACCAAAAGACGTCATTCTTGAGGTGAAAAACCTGACTGCACTGAACCAGCCATCCATCACTGACATCTCTTTTGATTTGCGAGCGGGTGAAATTCTGGGCGTTGCGGGTCTGGTTGGCTCACGCCGTACCGACATCGTTGAAACCATTTTTGGTGTGCGTGAACGTAGTGAAGGCCACATTCAACTTCACGGCCGCGAGATGAAAAACCGCGATGCGCATGAAGCTATTCGCAACGGTTTTGCACTGGTAACGGAAGAACGTCGCTCTACAGGTATCTACAGTAACTTGGACATTACGTTCAACTCACTGGTGGCCAACGTAGATGAGTACAAAACCCCTTATGGTCTGCTCAGCGATAAGAAAATGAAGAGCGATACGCAGTGGGTGATCGACTCCATGCGCGTAAAAACGCCTTCACACCAAACTTCCATTGGTTCGCTCTCTGGTGGTAACCAGCAAAAAGTGATCATCGGTCGCTGGCTGTTAACCCAACCAGAAATCTTAATGCTGGACGAACCGACCCGTGGTATTGACGTTGGCGCAAAATTTGAAATTTATCAGTTGATTCTGGAGCTGGCGAAGAAAAGTAAAGGCATCATTATTATTTCTTCTGAAATGCCGGAATTACTGGGTATCACAGACCGTATTTTAGTGATGAGTAACGGTCGCGCCGCGGGTATTGTTAATACCAAAGAAACCACACAAAACGAAATATTAGAGCTAGCCTCTCGTTACCTCTAGGGAATGTATTATGGATGCAGTTAAATCTTTTGCACTAAAGCATTTAAAAGAAGGCGCGATCTACGCAGTACTATTTATTCTACTGGCCGTTATCGTTATTCAGGAGCCTTCATTCTTAAGTCTTCGTAACCTAAGTAATATTCTTACTCAATCTTCAGTGCGCGTTATTATTGCACTGGGTGTGGCAGGCTTGATCGTCACACAGGGTACGGACCTTTCAGCCGGTCGTCAGGTTGGTTTGGCTGCGGTAATTTCCGCGACCTTGCTTCAATCTATCGACAACGTGAACAAGGTATTCCCAAGCATTGGTGAAGTGCCAATCATCGCAGTGATCATCTGTGTGTGTCTGATCGGTGCCATCATCGGTCTGGTTAACGGTGTGATTGTTGCCTACCTGAAAGTAACGCCATTTATCGCGACTCTGGGTACGATGATCATCGTTTACGGTATCAACTCTCTGTACTACGACGCGGTAGGTGCATCACCAATCGCTGGGTTTGATGACCGCTTCACGGCGTTCACCCAAGGCTTTATCCGAATAGGCGGGTTCCGGTTCTCCTACATCACTTTCTACGCCATTATCGCGACGGTGTTCATGTGGATTCTGTGGAACAAAACGGTATTCGGCAAAAATATCTTTGCTGTGGGTGGTAACCCAGAAGCAGCGAAAGTATCCGGTGTTAACGTGCCTCTGACTCTGCTGAAAGTGTACGCATTGTCAGGTGTCTTCTACGCATTCGGGGGGATGCTGGAAGCGGGACGTATCGGTAGCGCAACCAACAACTTGGGCTTCCTGTATGAGCTCGACGCGATCGCAGCGTGTGTGGTTGGTGGCGTGTCCTTTGCTGGTGGTGTAGGTAGTATCGCGGGCGTGGTAACGGGGGTTCTTATCTTCACCGTTATCAACTACGGTATGACTTACATTGGCGTAAGCCCTTACTGGCAATACATCATCAAGGGTTCCATCATCGTGTTCGCGGTGGCCCTGGACTCCATGAAATACGCAAATAAAAAGTAAAACTAACGACACAGTTGCTACTGGTCCAAAACCGCTCCCTCGGGAGCGGTTTTTCTTTGTCCGCGACAAATGAATGACTAATGCGGGGCAGCGCTAATCGGAGGCATTGTTGATAGTTTAGAGGGAAAAATTCAGGACGAATTTTTAGGTTATTGGCGTAGGGAACGCCTATAACCCTCCCGGCCAGCGAGCCGCGAAAGGCACTTTCTGGTGACTCTTTGTGCCTGCAAAGAGTCACTGGCGCGCTAAAGAAATGTTTTCTGTACGCTAAGTCTAAAGCGCGACATGAGCGTTCAACCTCATTGAATGATGTTTAAAACCGACTCAAATCCAAATCAACCGCTTCACCCAGCCAGTATGCGTGGGTCGTGTGATCCGCCAAATCATCACCGGTATCAGCGTGAACTAACACGCTCAACTGGCCGCGTTGCTGATCCAGCCACGGAATGAACTGATCGAAATCCTTACTGCCGAACAAAATCTGATAACTCCACATGGTGTGCGGGCCAACGAGACGTTGATGCAGTCTGCCGAGTTTGAGTGGGAATGTTTGCCCGATGAGTTCGTACAGGCGCGTCGCAAACGCCAATGAGTGTGCATCAAAGTAAACATGCGCATGGTACATGGCATGGCTGTTAACGGGTCTTTTATTGGTTTTCACTGCATTGCACTCAGGATTGAGGATTGTTAACTCACTGCCGCTGGCTGAGTCTATTTCTCATGCCGCGCAGCATTATTTTGTGCGGGGAAGGGTAACACACTCGACAATAATGTCAGGGACAAATTGACCAAGGCGTGTGGTGGGCGCGCTTTTATGCCTTTGAAAAACAAAAAGCCCGACCATTTGGCCGGGCTGAATCTAAGTGTCAGCGATTAATGCGCTTTATTGGTACCACAGCTTTTCGCCGCAGTTTGATTGCCACGCAATTTGTTGACGATCATCACCACAATTGGGCTGGCCAGAATCACCACCGACAGGGTTGTAAATGCCAGAGTGATTGGACGTTCCCACAAGAAGCTCAGCTCGCCGTCGGTAATCATCAGTGCACGGCGCAGGTTCTCTTCCATCAGACCACCAAGGATGAACCCAAGTAGCAGTGGTGCCAGCGGGAAGTTCGCCAGACGCAGTGCAATTGCGCCCATCGCCACCAATAGCATGATGAAGACATCCATGGTGTTGAACGACACCAGGTACACGCCGGTGATGGAGAAGAACAGAATCATCGGCAGAAGTACAGTACGTGGTACCGCCAGCAGTTTCGAAATGTATGGGATAAGCGGTAGGTTCAGAATGAGCAGAACAATGTTACCGACATACATCGAGATGATGACTGACCAGAACACATCCGGGTGATCGACAAACAGACGTGGGCCAGGCTGAATACCGTAAGCGAGCAGGGCACCCAGCATGATAGCGGTGGTACCGGAACCCGGAATACCCAGTGTCAGTAGCGGTACGAACGAGCCACTTGATGCAGCGTTGTTCGCTGATTCTGGTGCAACCAGGCCGCGCAGAGAGCCGTGACCAAACTCTTCACGCTTCTCTTTCGGCGCCAGATTGCGCTCCATACCGTAGCTCAGGAAGGCCGCAATGGTTGCGCCTGCGCCCGGCAGTACGCCAGTAAAGAAGCCAAGAATAGAAGAACGAATCGAAACCGGAGCCGCTTCACGCACTTCTTCTCTGGTGATTTTCATGCTGCCGATATTGCTCAGTTTGCTGTTTTCTTCATCACGAGTGTCGGATTCTGGTTTCAGAATGCCCATCAGTGTTTCGCCGAGTGCGAATGTTGCCATTGCCAGCAGCAGGAAGCTAAAGCCATCCATCAGGTCGGTCAGGCCGAAGGTGAAACGTTCTACACCTACGCCTTTGTCGATACCCACGGTTGACAGCATCAAACCCAGAATGGTCATCATCCATGCTTTGATTACCTGACCTTTACCCGCAAACGCCGCGACGGCAGACAAGCCCAGTAGCATTAATGAAAAGTAGTCGGCTGACTGGAAGCTCAGAGAAACCTGAGCCAGCGCTGGCGCGGCAACCAGCAACATGATTGCAGACAATGTACCACCGGTGAAAGACGCGTAAGCCGCCAGTGCCAGTGCTTTACCCGCCTGACCTTTTTGCGCCATCGGGTAGCCGTCAAACGCGGTCACCACGGTTGACGAACAACCCGGCGCATTAATCAGGATGGAAGAGGTTGAGCCACCAAAAATGGCGCCATAATACACACCCGCCATCAGGATCAGACCGGACGAAGGTTCCAGACCGTACGTAATCGGGATCATTAGTGCGATAGCTGAGATAGGGCCAAGGCCCGGCAGCATACCGATGAAGGTACCCACGAAACAGCCGACGATCACCATCAGCAGGTTAAAAGGCATGACTGCAGTCGACAGTCCTTGCAAAATTCCGTCTAACATAATCCTTTCCTACCAAAGAGTGAAAATCAGACCCGGTTCCAGATACACGTCCAGACCTTTGGTCAGCAGTAAATAAAAGGCAATCACAAACGGGAATGACGCACCGAATAGGATCGATTTACGACGTTCGCCAAGAATGTAGAAGCCCGCCATCAGGAAGAAGCCAGTCGCCAGCACGAAGCCCAGGTAAGTTAAGCCTGCACCGTAGAGCGCCATCAGCACCAGGAAACCGATCAGCAGTTTCCAGTTGAATGTCATCACCGCGCCACTTTTCTTGTCCGGTTGTCCGACAACCAGCAAAAGCAGAGACATTGCTACACCGGCGTAGGTGAGAAGGGTTGGGAGCGTACGTGCCGTAAACGGTTCGTACTCATCGCCGGGAAACATAGGAATTTGTGTAGTTTGATAGCCGTAACACAGGCTAAGGACAAGAAAGATCATCGCGCCGACGCGATCGCGGCACAGCAGATATTCCTTGCTGAATAATTTGGTTGGCAGATCCGACATATCCAACTCCATGGCATGAGGTTGTAGGGAAGAAAAGGCCGCAGACAAGCGGAGTTAACGAAGGAATTAACTAAAGGGTAAACGGATTGCTGCTAGTCAAAACATCTACCAAAACAAAGGAGTAATTATTTCGCTCGTCTGCGGCAAAGGTGCTGGAAGGGGCAACTCACGATTACCCCTTCCGGTGTTTCTGGATAAAAAGCTGACTTACTTCAGGAAGCCCAGTTCACGCATCAGGTCGCCCATCTGCTTTTCCTGATCTTCGAGGAAAGCGAAGAACTCTTTGTCGGCTTTGTAGCTGTCGATCCAGCCGTTGCGGTCACGAACCACTTTCCATTCATCGGTGTCGTACATTTTCTTCAGCGCAACGTTCCACTCGTCGATTTTCTCCTGGCTGACACCCGGAGCTGCGAAGAAACCACGCCAGTTAGCAAAGACAGTCGGGTTGTTGTATTCAGTCAGGGTCGGAATGTTTGGCGCAACGTCCAGACGTTTCGGTGCGGTGATCGCCAGGATTTTCACCTGACCGCTTTTTGACATCTCGAGAACTTCGCCCAGACCGGTCGACAGAAGCTGAGTTTCGCCAGACAGCAGTGCTGCCATCGCTTTACCGCCCGCATCGTAGGCAATGTAACGCACTTCTTTCGGATCAAGCCCCTGGCCTTTGAATGCCGCGGCTGCAACTAAGTGGTCCATACTGCCGCGTGCAGAGCCGCCGGCGATTTTTACTTTGCGTGGGTTGTCTTTAAAGTCTGCAACCACTTCTTCCCAGCTGTTGTATTTCGAATCACCAGCAACAACCAGTGCGCCGTAATCTGACACCGTTGCAGCAACAGGCGTTAAATCGCGGAAAGACTGTGGGAATACACCCGAAAGTGAGCGCACAACGATTGGTGTTGAGTTCACCATCAGTGTGTCTTCTTGACGATCAGCCGTCTCGATAAGGTGTGCAATGGCTTTACCGCCGCCACCGCCAGAAAGGTTTTGGTATGAGACGTTCTCGATCAGGTGTGTTTTCATCAGCACATCACCGGTGCCGCGTGCGGTCATATCCCAGCCGCCACCAGCGCCGCCAGGGATCAGAAAGTGGATTTTTTCCAGATCCGCTGCCAGAGCAGAGAAAGAGAAGGTAGCCGCCAGTAGCGACGCTGCGAGGGTCGGTTTGAAATGCTTCAACATGTTCACGTTCCTTATGTAGGCGTGCCATTCGAAGGAATGACACTTATCGTTATTTTCCCGGTAACAAGGCAGAAGTTTGCTACCGTGTTATCTCAGGTTAAGAATGTGTTAACGTTTTGTCTCTAAAGCGAAGATAAAAACAATATTGGGCATAAAAACGGTTTTGTTCATAAAGTTCACGGGGTGCCGCGGCGCAGCAGAGCGCAATTTTGTTCAATAATCGCAATTCTTGGTTCGCTACTGTAGCCACGTGAATTGGAATAAAAGGACGAGGTTATGGTTTCTCTGTTGAGCGCGATGTCGCTGTTTGCCTTTGTGGGGGCGGTTTCTCCCGGGCCGGTGAATGTGATGGCGACTTACGCGGGCGCGCAGTTTGGCTGGCGCAAAGCGTCAGTGCATGTGCTTGGGGCTTCCGTCGCCTATGTTCTGGTCGTGTTGGTGTGTGGCTTGGCACTTGGTGAAATAAGCCAAGGCATTCCGCTGTTGGTACCCATCATGCGTTGGGTGGGCAGTTTGTACCTGCTGTATTTGGCGGCGCGTATTCTGCTGGCCAAGGATTTGGGGCTCAAGGCTCATCCCCAAATGGCGATGAAAGCGCTATTTGTGCAAGGGGGATTGATCCAACTGCTCAACCCAAAAGCGTGGATCTTTGCCAGTTCCGGGGTTAGTTTGTACGTATTGAATCAGGTGAATATTCAGTACGCGCTGAGTTGGTTCTGTTCGGTTTCGCTTGTAGTCTGCTTTGTCGGTGTGGGCGTATGGGCGGTGCTCGGCCAATCGGTCGCGCAATGGCTCAACTCACCGCAGCGTCAGCGCCTGTTTCAAATGGTCTTGGCTGCGATGTTGAGTATATCGGTGGTCATCATCTGGATGGAAGGATAGGGAATGTCACAACCAACAAGCAGCAACATTATGCGTCCAACCGCGCTGCCGCAGATCGAAGCGCGCATCGCTAAGTGGTCACACGTCTGTTATCAAAGGCATTCTCACGACGAATTCTCGTTTGGCATCATCGATAGCGGCATGGCGCGCTATGACAATCATGTGCGTCAGCACCAAATTGGCCGGGGCGATTTGGTCACCATTAATCCCGCCGATATGCACTCTTGCAATCCGTACCAGGGTGAATGGTCATATCGAATGCTGTTTGTCGACACATTGTGGATGGGGCAGATGCAGCAAGAGGTATTAGGGCGTCGCCAGATGGATTACTACGCCTTTATCGCCGACTTTGAACGTCGCACTGATTTCAGCGTTCAGTTTGAACAGCTGTTTGCGGCACTCATGCAAGAGCAGGACGCATTATCTGCCCACACCCTGATGTATGAGTTTATCGAGCGACTGTATAAGCCATCGGCGCTGGTGACAGACGGCAACCAGCTTGCCACCCAGCGCAAGCGTGCCCCCGACTACCTGCTGCGCGCTCGTGAGCGATTGTTTGATGAAATCGATCAGTCAGTAGGTCTTGATGCGCTCGCCAATGAGGTGGGCGTCAGTCCGTATCATCTGATCCGCACATTCAAGCAATATTTCGGCTTGTCGCCACATGCCTATCTGATGGATGAACGCATTAAACGCGCCAAACAGTTACTTAAGCAAGGTGAAACAATTGTCGACACCTCACTGGCTTTAGGCTTTGCTGATCAAGCTCACTTTCAACGCAGTTTTAAAAGCCGTATTGCATTGACACCTAAGAAATATCAATCCTTCTTCACACTTTAATACCCACCAATTATCCATTCCTACCGTCATTACGACCTTAGTCTAAATTGTCGACAATTTGCTTGATTGTCGACAATTTGATCGTCTATCTTAAGTTCAACCCTTTAGTGAGCAACCCCATGTTTGTGGAATTTTCTCTGCTCACCCACGTTGTAGAAGATGAGATGATGAATACTGAATTAAAAAAGCGCGCAGCAGGCGAGAAAGAACACACCAAATCAGAAAGCCTGACCGAGTTTTTGATCGAAGCGATCGTAGAAGGGGGAATGGCGCCGGGCAGTAAAATCTCGGAGCCTGAACTGGCTAAGCGTTTCCAGGTCAGCCGCGGACCATTGCGTGAAGCATTAATGCGTGTGGAAGGCCTGGGTTTGATCGAGCGTATTCCTCATGTGGGGGCGCGCGTAATTCAGTTCTCTACGGAAAAGTTGTTGGAGCTGTACGCGGTTCGTGAAGCGCTGGAAGGCATGGCGGCGCGCTTAGCCGCTCGCAACATTACTGAAATCGAACTGGCCGGGCTGGAAACGTTATTGTCGACACATTCAGCGCACATTGATCAAGTCGACGGCGCCTCTTATTTCCATCAGCAAGGGGATTTCGATTTCCATTACCGCATTATTAAAGCCAGCCGCAACTCGCAACTGGTTGCGTTGTTGTGTGATGAGCTTTACCACTTGCTGCGCATGTACCGTTATCAGTCACCACGCTCTCATTCGCGTCCGATTGAAGCGCTGGAAGAACACAAATTCATTCTGCAGGCGATTCGCAATCGTGACGAAGAGCTGGCAGAGATGCTGATGCGCCGACACATTTCAGGTAGTCGCCGCTTAATAGAAAAACAGATACAAAACGAAGCCCAAGATTAAGGAGAATCCCATGAGCTTAAGTCCGGGTGCGAAGTTCAGGCTCGCTATTCAAACCAATCAGCCTTTGCAGATTGTCGGCACGATCAACCCATACTGCGCCATGATGGCGAAGAAATTGGGGCATCAGGCGATCTATCTCTCTGGTGGTGGTATCGCTAACGCGTCTTATGGCTTGCCGGATCTCGGGATCACGACACTCAACGATGTGCTGGTGGACGTGGAACGCATCACCAATGCGTGTGACTTACCATTGCTGGTCGACATCGACACCGGTTTTGGCGGTGCGTTTAACATTGCCCGCACCATCAAAGCAATGGAAAAAGCCGGCGCAGCGGCGGTGCACATGGAAGATCAGGTGGCGCAGAAACGTTGTGGTCACCGTCCAAACAAAGCCATTGTCAGCCAACAAGAAATGGTTGACCGCGTTAAAGCAGCGGTGGATGCGCGAGACAATCCGGAGTTCGTCATCATGGCGCGTACCGATGCGCTGGCGGTGGAAGGTATGGACAGTGCGATTGAGCGTGCGATTGCGTGTGTGGAAGCGGGCGCCGACATGATTTTCCCCGAAGCGATGACGGAACTGAAGCAGTATGAGCAGTTCTCGACGGCGCTGCACGCGGCAACCGGTAAGCATGTGCCGATTCTGGCCAACATTACCGAGTTTGGCCAAACGCCGCTCTACGGCTGTGAAGATCTGGCCAAATCAAATGTGGATATGGTGCTGTACCCGCTGAGTGCGTTCCGCGCGATGAATAAAGCGGCTGAGATGGTGTATCGCCATCTGCTGGAGGTGGGGAATCAGGAAGCACTACTGGGTCAGATGCAGACGCGCAAAGAGTTGTATGAATACCTCAATTACCATGATTACGAAGACAAGCTGGATCAGCTGTTTTCGGAAGGAAAATAGTCGGTTTGAACCTTGATTTCATGAGGTTCAACGACGGAAGCCCAAAGAAAAACGAAGCCCAAGAAAAATAGAATCGGAAAGAAAAACTCCCCGGCCCGACAGTCAGTCAGGCGGGAAACACCCAATAACGTGAAACCGCTGCGCCATCGAGCTTAAGCTGGCCCAATGAGGTCGATTCAACAGAATCCGAAGCGCAGCAAGAAAAGGAGTTCTACATGCCTCAGTCTTTGACAAAGAAAGCTGAATTAGGCGGAGCAGGTCTGCGTGGCCAAAGCGCTGGAAGCACAGCTTTATGTACGGTTGGTAAAACCGGAACCGGTCTGACCTATCGTGGTTATGACATCACGGATCTGGCTAATAACGCTCAATTTGAAGAAGTAGCACACCTGCTGCTTGTGGGTCATCTGCCAACTCAAGCCGAACTTGATCAATACAAAACACGTCTGATTGGCCTGCGCGGCCTGCCTCAGCCACTGAAAGAAGTGCTGGAGCGCATTCCAGCCGATGCACACCCGATGGACGTGATGCGGACGGGTTGTTCAATGCTGGGTAACCTGGAAACTGAACAAGATTTTTCACAGCAGCTTGCAGCGACAGAACGCATGCTGGCACTGTTTCCGGCCATCATCTGTTACTGGTATCGCTTTAGCCACGATGGTGTGCGCATTGATACCGAAGACACCAGCGAAGCTTGTATCGGTGGTTACTTCCTGAAAATGCTGACTGATCAGGCGCCAAGCGATCTGTTTAAACAAGTGATGCACTGCTCGTTGATTCTGTACGCAGAGCACGAGTTCAACGCATCCACGTTCACAGCGCGCGTCTGTGCTTCCACGTTGTCTGATATTCACTCGTGCGTGACAGGCGCGATCGGCACGCTGCGTGGCCCGCTGCATGGCGGCGCGAACGAAGCGGCGATGGAGATGATCGAGAACTGGAAAACGCCGGATGAAGCGGAACAAAACATTCTGCGCATGCTGGAAAACAAAGAGAAAATCATGGGCTTTGGTCACGCGATTTACCGTGAGAGCGATCCGCGTAACGCCCTGATCAAACGCTGGTCGAAAGAATTGTCCGAAAAAGTCGGTGACACCCAACTCTATGCCGTTTCTGAGCGCGTTGAAGCGGTAATGAAACGCGAGAAGGGCTTGTTCTGTAACGCCGATTTCTTCCACGCCTCGGCGTATCACTTTATGGGTATTCCAACCAAACTCTTCACGCCAATTTTTGTGATGAGCCGTTTGACTGGCTGGGCTGCCCACGTGTACGAGCAGCGTGCGAACAACCGCATCATTCGTCCAAGTGCTGACTATGTCGGCCCGGATCATCAGCAATGGTTGCCGATTGAAAAACGCGGCTAGCTCGCTCAGGAATGACCGTGCCCAATAGGCGCGGTCATCAATTTAATGCGGTTCGCCGAAGGGCGAATTGGCCTGCCACGGTTGTGAAGCCCAAACAACTTAAAGCACTGGCGACACGCTTTCTGCTTTAAGTGGCAAGGGAATAGTAATGAATCGGATGGATACTATGACCACTCAAAACGATATCAACAGCCAATACCGGAAACTGCTGCCCGGCACAAATATCAGTTATTTCGATGCCGAAGAAGCGGTCAACGCGATTGCACCCGGTGCCTACGCGACGCTGCCTTATACCTCGCGCGTTCTGGCTGAAAACTTGGTTCGCCGCTGCGAACCCGAAGCACTGACAGACTCCCTGAAACAACTGATTGAACGCAAACGCGACCTTGATTTCCCCTGGTATCCGGCGCGCGTGGTGTGTCACGACATTCTTGGCCAAACCGCGTTGGTTGATTTGGCTGGCCTGCGCGATGCGATCGCAGAGCAGGGCGGCGATCCAGCCAAAGTGAACCCGGTTGTGGAAACGCAGCTGATTGTTGACCACTCGCTTGCGGTCGAACACGCAGGGTTTGAACCGGATGCGTTTGAGAAAAACCGCGCGATTGAAGATCGCCGCAACGAAGACCGTTTTCACTTCATCGAATGGTGTAAAACCGCGTTTAAAAACGTCAGCGTGATTCCTGCCGGCAACGGCATCATGCACCAGATCAACCTGGAAAAAATGTCGCCCGTGGTGCAACTGAAAAACGGCGTGGCGTTTCCTGATACGTGTGTCGGCACTGACAGCCACACGCCGCACGTCGATTCTCTTGGCGTCATCGCGATTGGCGTCGGCGGTTTGGAAGCTGAAACCGTGATGCTCGGTCGCCCATCCATGATGCGCCTGCCGGACATCGTCGGCGTGAAACTGACCGGCAAACGCAAACCGGGCATTACCGCCACCGACATCGTCTTGGCGATCACCGAATTTCTGCGCGGCGAACGCGTGGTGTCGTCTTATCTCGAATTTTTCGGTGAAGGGGCAAAAGAGCTTACCATCGGCGACCGCGCGACGATTTCCAACATGACTCCGGAATATGGTGCCAGCGCGGGCATGTTCTACATTGATGAGCAGACCATCAACTACCTGAAACTGACCGGCCGCGATGCCGAACAAGTGGCGCTGGTTGAACAGTATGCCAAACAAACGGGCTTGTGGGTTGATGCACTGGAGACGGCGCAATACGAACGCGTGCTGACGTTTGATCTCTCGCAGGTAGAACGTAACTTGGCCGGGCCTTCCAACCCGCATCGTCGTCTGCCCACCTCGCAACTGGTGCAACGTGGCATCGCCGGAAAGTGGGAAGAAAAAGCGGGCGAAATGCCCGACGGTGCTGTGATCATCGCCGCTATTACCTCATGTACCAACACCAGTAACCCGCGCAACGTGGTCGCGGCTGGCTTGGTGGCGAAAAAAGCCAATGAACTGGGTTTGGTGCGTAAACCGTGGGTGAAAACTTCATTTGCGCCGGGATCGAAAGTCGCCAAATTGTATCTTGAAGAAGCCAAGCTGCTGCCTGAATTGGAAAAGTTGGGTTTTGGCATCGTGGCGTATGCGTGTACCACCTGTAACGGCATGAGTGGCGCGCTGGATCCGAAGATCCAACAAGAGATCATCGATCGCGATCTGTACGCGACCGCCGTGTTGTCGGGCAACCGTAACTTTGATGGTCGGATTCACCCCTACGCCAAACAAGCGTTTCTGGCCTCGCCACCGTTGGTGGTGGCTTATGCGCTGGCGGGTACGATTCGCTTTGATATCGAGCGCGATGCGCTGGGGCATGATGCCAACGGTAAGCCGATTTACCTCAACGATATCTGGCCAAGCGATGAAGAGATTGATGCGATTGTGAATCAGCACGTTAAACCTGAGCAGTTCAATCAAGTCTACATTCAAATGTTTAAACTCGATGACGCCGAGCAAAACAGCAATCCACTGTACGACTGGCGCCCAATGAGTACCTACATTCGCCGTCCGCCGTATTGGGAAGGCGCACTGGCGGGTGAACGCACGCTTAAAGGCATGCGCCCATTGGCGGTGGTGGGTGACAACATCACCACCGACCACCTGTCACCATCAAACGCGATTCTGGCCAGCAGCGCGGCTGGTGAATACCTGACCAAAATGGGCGTGCCGGAAGAGGATTTTAACTCCTACGCGACGCATCGCGGCGATCATCTGACGGCGCAACGCGCAACGTTTGCCAACCCGAAACTGTTCAACGAAATGGTTAAAGAGAACGGCGACGTGGTGCAAGGTTCGCTTGCGCGTATCGAACCGGACGGCAAAGTGACGCGCATGTGGGAAGCGATTGAAACCTACATGCAGCGCAAACAGCCGCTGATCATTGTGGCGGGCGCCGACTACGGCCAAGGGTCTTCGCGTG
This sequence comes from Vibrio sp. bablab_jr001, assembly GCF_016464285.1. NCBI lineage: Bacteria > Pseudomonadati > Pseudomonadota > Gammaproteobacteria > Vibrionales > Vibrionaceae > Vibrio > Vibrio sp. bablab_jr001. Next base: position 149,900 of record NZ_JACDWZ010000041.1, on the reverse strand, counting down.
ACTGGGCAGCCAAAGGTGTACGTTTAGCCGGTGTGGAAGCGATTGTCGCCGAAGGTTTTGAGCGCATCCACCGTACCAACCTGGTCGGCATGGGCGTGTTGCCACTGCAATTCAAAGAGGGCGTGAATCGCCTCACACTGGGACTCGATGGCACCGAACTGTACGACGTGGTGGGTGACATCAAGCCGGGCTGCGATTTGGCGCTGGTGATCACTCGTCAAAATGGCGAGAAGCTGGATGTCGCGGTGACGTGCCGTTTGGATACCGCCGATGAAGTGCATGTGTATAACGCAGGCGGTGTGCTGCAGCGTTTTGCGCAAGACTTTTTGGCGAACTGAGAAGGAGTGATGCAATGAGCAATGTCAGCACAGCTTCTTCATGGACCACGGCTGAGATGCTGTCTCAATCAGTGTTTTCTCAAATCCGAGTGCCCGCGACGTACATGCGTGGCGGCACCAGCAAAGGGGTATTTTTCCGTCTGGGCGATCTGCCGCCAGCGGCGCAGGTTGCGGGCGCGGCGCGCGATCGCTTACTCATGCGCGTGATTGGCAGCCCGGATCCGTACGGCAAGCAGATTGACGGCATGGGCGGCGCCACTTCAAGCACCAGTAAAACCGTGATTGTGTCGAAAAGTGCTCAAGCGGGTCATGACGTCGATTATCTGTTTGGACAAGTGTCGATTGATAAAGCGTTTGTCGACTGGAGCGGTAACTGCGGCAATCTGTCGGCGGCGATTGGTCCGTTTGCAATTTACGCCGGATTCATTGCACCAGAGCGCATTCCTCACAACGGTGTGGTTGAGGTGCGCGTGTGGCAGGTCAACATCAGCAAAACCATCGTCGTACATGTGCCGATCAAAGATGGCTTGGTGCAGGAAACGGGCGAGTTTGAACTCGATGGCGTGACTTTCCCAGCGGCGGAAATTCAGGTCGATTTCATGGACCCGGCCGACGGTGAAGGCTCTATGTTCCCGACCGGAAATTTGGTCGATGATCTTGATGTTCCGGGCGTAGGCACATTTAACGCCACGTTAATCAATGCGGGCATTCCGACGATTTTTGTCGATGCCGCGTCGATTGGCTATCAGGGCACGGAGCTTCAGGATGACATCAACAACGACAGCAAAGCGCTGGAGATGTTTGAAACCATTCGTGCCTACGGCGCGCTGAAAATGGGGCTGATTCAAGACCTCAGTGAAGCGCAAACCCGTCAGCACACCCCAAAAATTGCGTTTGTCTCCAAACCGCAAACCTACACCGCATCCAGCGGCAAAACCGTTGCAGCCAGTGATGTTGATGTCCTTGTGCGCGCGTTGTCGATGGGCAAATTGCATCACGCCATGATGGGGACCGCTGCCGTTGCCATCGCTGCCGCGGCGTGTGTGCCAGGAACGCTGGTGAATTTGGCCGCCGGTGGCGGAGAGAAAACGTCGGTGACCTTTGGTCACCCTTCGGGAACATTAAAAGTTGGCGCCAGTGCAAGCGAAACAACGCAAGGTTGGGTGGTAGAAAAAGCCGTGATGGGTCGCAGCGCACGTATTTTGATGGAAGGCTGGGTGCGCGTGCCCGCAGAAACCATCAACCACGGCTAAGCCAGAACAATCAAGGAGAAGCACCATGTCTGCATATTTAAAGGAATATCAATGGGCAAAGGATGAGCCGCAAGCGTTCTGGAAAGCTCAAGCCCAAAACATCGACTGGTTTGAATTCCCTCAAACCATTTTGCAAAAAGACGAACACGGCATTGAACGCTGGTTCCCGGATGGTTTGCTCAACACCTCGTGGTTGGCACTGGATTACCACTGTGAACAGGGTCGCGGCGACCAAACGGCGCTGATTTATGATTCTCCGGTGACGGGCAAAAAACAGCGATACAGCTACACCGCGCTGCGGGATTGTGTAGCGCGCGTGGCAGGCATGTTGGCCGAGCAGGGCGTCACCAAAGGCGATCGCGTGATCATCTATATGCCGATGATCCCGGAAGCGGCAATGGCGATGCTGGCGTGTGCGCGTTTGGGCGCCATTCACTCGGTGGTGTTTGGCGGCTTTGCGCCAAACGAGCTGGCGGTGCGTATTGAAGACGCAGAGCCAAAAGTCATTATGACGGCCTCTTGCGGCGTAGAAGTCAACAAAGTGATCCCTTACAAGCCTATGGTCGATAAAGCGATCATGGACAGTCGTTGGAAACCGGAAAAAGTGTTGGTGTATCAACGCCCGGAATGCCTTGCCGATTTGACCAGCGAACGTGACTTGGAATGGAACACGCTGATTCAAAGCGCGCTGCCGCATGCGTGTGTGCCTGTGCTGGCAACGGACCCGCTTTACATTCTGTACACATCAGGAACGACGGGCAAACCCAAAGGGGTGGTGCGTGACAACGGCGGTCATGCCGTCGCGATGAAATACTCGATGAGCTGTATTTACAACATGCCGCAAAATGGCGTGTTCTGGGCCGCATCAGATGTGGGCTGGGTGGTGGGGCATTCTTACATTGTGTATGCGCCGCTGATTCACGGCTGCACAACCATTTTGTACGAAGGTAAACCAGTGCGTACGCCGGATCCGGGTGCCTTCTGGCGCGTGTGTCAGGAATACAAAGTCACTGCACTGTTCTCGGCGCCAACGGCTTTCCGAGCCATCAAGAAAGAAGATCCGAATGGCGAGTATCTTAAGCACTATGACCTGTCGAGCGTGAAAACCATCTTCATGGCGGGTGAACGTTTGGATCCGCCAACTTTAGAATGGGTCGAATCGCAAACCGACAAACCGGTCATTGACCACTGGTGGCAAACCGAAACGGGCTGGGCGATTGCCGGCAACCCAACGGGCATTGAACTGATGCCGATTAAAGCGGGTTCAGCGACTAAGCCGATTCCGGGTTATCAAGTGGAAATCCTCAATGAACTCGGCGAGCTGCTACCGCCGAATCAGCAAGGCTTTGTGGCGCTGAAACGTCCGTTGCCGCCAAGCTGTTTGCCGACTGTGTGGCGCAATCACGACCGTTTTGAGTCCGGTTATTTGTCACAATTCCCAGGTTACTACGTCTCAGGTGATGGCGGTTATCTGGATGAAGATGGTTACCTGTTCATCATGGGCCGCATTGACGATGTGATTAACGTTGCTGGTCACCGCCTCTCGACGGGTGAAATGGAAGAGATCGTCGGCGCGCACCCAGCGGTGGCGGAATGCGCGGTGGTCGGTGTGCACGATGAACTGAAAGGACAATTGCCACTCGGACTCGTGGTGCTCAAAGATGGCGTGAAGATCGATGCGCTGGCGCTGGAAACGGAACTGGTCAGCAGCGTACGCAGCCAAATCGGTGCGGTGGCGTGCTTTAAACACGCACTGGTGGTCGAGCGGTTGCCGAAAACTCGTTCTGGCAAAATCCTGCGCCGTATTATCCGCCAGATTGCGGATGGAGAAAGTTACACTGTCCCGTCGACCATTGACGATCCAACCAGCCTCAATGAATTGGAAAAGGTGCTGCATCATTAGGATGTGGCTTGTACTCAAACGGGACGACGTTATGTCGTTCGACGTTGAGGTACGATAGGGTAAAACTTGGTTCATTTTGACCCTTTGTGCTCCGCTTGCGGGGCACTTTTTTTTGTCTGCATCTTCTATTCAGCAGAAACATTTCATAACACTATGAAATTTATCAGTTTATGCAAATACTCATCCGTTATTTCAATTAATAGGCTTTACATATAGTAAGCAAAGCTTACTATATGTTTAACTATGTTTCTAAATGTAACCAAGGCATTTGGAATAATTCGAGATAAATCAGAAGGGTATGCAATGACAGCTCCGTCTATAGGTTACTTACTTTGGGATGTGATGCGTCTGGTACGCAAACAATATCAAAGCGAAGCTGGCGCCAACTGCCTGACCATCGCGCAAGCCAAAGCACTGTCGCACATCGCTCGTTGTCAGGGTGTCAAACAGGTAGAACTGGCTGAACTGCTGGAAATCAAACCGATGAGTTTAGTGCGTGTGATTGATTCTCTGGTGGAAGGAGGGTTGGTTGAACGTCGTCCGGATCCAAAAGATCGCCGCGCTCATCAAATTTACCTGCTGCCAGCCGCCGATGCTCAATTGGTCAAAATCAAAAGTGTCAGCAACCAAATCTGGGATGAAGCATTACAGGGGCTGACCGCCCAGGATCGCGAGCAGTTCATCAGTACGCTGGAACACATTCACAGCAATCTCTCCAAATAAACAATACGTATCAGGAATATCTTGTATGTCTAACGAACAATCACAGACGCCTTCCCAACCTGTATCCAAACCACGCCGCAAAACCAAACGTGCTGTACTGCTTTTTCTGGTGCCGGTGCTGGCCGTGGCCGGAAGCGTGGCGGTCTACCTGCACGGTGGCCGTTATGTTGAAACCGACAACGCCTATGTAAAAGCAGACAAGACGTCAATTACCGCCGAAGTCTCTGGCCGCATTATCAATGTGCCAGTCGAGGAGAACCAACAGGTGAAAGCGGGCGATTTGTTGCTGCAAATCGATCCGACGTCATATGAAATTGCGGTCTCTCAGGCTCGCGCCAATCTCAATGATGTCAGTACCTCGCTGACCACGCTGAAAGCCGAATACCAAAGTAAACTGGCGAATATTGACGTTTCAAAAAGTCAGCATGAATACCTGAAGAAAGAAGAAGCGCGTCAGCTTAACCTTTTGAAGAAAAAATATATTTCTGAATCTCAGTTTGATTCTGCACGCCAGAAAACCCTGGTCGTGGAACTCGAAGTGAACGCGCTGAAAAAAGAGCTGAAGCAAATTGAAGAGAGCTTGGGTGGCGATGTGACGGCGCCGATTGAACAGCATCCGAAATATCGCGCTGCGTTGGCGTCGCTGGAAAAGGCCGAGAACGATCTCCAACACGTGAATGTGTACGCGCCTGCTGATGGCATCGTGACCAAAGTGGTGGAGAAAGGGCAATACACCTCACCGGGCACACTGGCGATGATGCTGATTTCGGCATCAGATATCTGGATTGAAGCTAACTTTACCGAGACCGAACTGACACACGTTCAGGTTGGCCAGAAAGTGGACATCAATGTCGACTACGCGCCGGATTTCAAATGGTATGGCGTGGTGGAAAGCTTGAGCCCGGCAACCGGTTCTGAGTTTTCGGTCATTCCGGCGCAAAACGCGACGGGTAACTGGGTAAAGATTGCGCAGCGTCTGCCGATTCGCATCCGCATTGATGCCAATCCGAATGCGCCGCAGCTTCGTGCAGGTTTGAGCGCGGTGGTGACGGTCGATACTGAATATCAACGTCATCTGTCGCTGTAAGGGTGAGGCGTTAAGATGGAAAGTCATGCGACACCTGTAGAGAGTGATGACAGCGGCAAACGCGGGTTTATCACTCTGTCGGTCATGCTTGCGACCATCATGCAGGCACTCGACACCACGATTGCAAACGTTGCGCTGCCACACATGCAGGGCGCCATGAGTGCAACGCAGGATCAGATTTCCTGGGTACTGACGTCTTACATTGTGGCAGCCGCGATTGCGATGCCATTGACGGGCTTTATTGCGGCGCGCATCGGCCGCAAGCGTTTGTTTCTTTATTCGGTAGTCGGGTTTACTTTTGCGTCTGTGCTGTGTGGCGCGGCGCAATCGCTCGAACAGATCATTCTGTTTCGTTTGTTGCAAGGGATCTTCGGTGCCAGTTTGGTGCCGCTGTCCCAATCTGTGCTGCTCGATACTTATCCGACTGAACAACACGGGTCGGCCATGGCAATGTGGGGCGTGGGTGTGATGGTCGGGCCGATTCTGGGCCCGTCATTGGGTGGCTGGTTAACCGAGTACTACAACTGGCGCTGGGTGTTTTACATCAACGTACCGTTCGGCATTCTGGCCTGGATGGGGATTGCAGGTTTCGTTAAAGAGACCAAATTAGACCCCAGCCGGCGTTTTGACGTGTTCGGCTTTGCGCTGCTCGGACTTGCCATCGGCTGTTTGCAGATGTTTCTTGATCGCGGCGAATCCCAGAACTGGTTCTCCAGCATGGAAATTGTCATTGAAGCGGGCATTTCTGCGCTGGCGTTTTACATGTTTACCGTGCACATGTTTACCGCCCGAGCGCCATTCCTGGAGCCGCAGATGTTCAAAGACCGCAACTTTGTGGTCGGACTGCTGTTTGGTTTTATGATGGGCGTGATTTTGCTGGCGACCATGGCGCTGTTGCCTCCGTTCCTGCAAAACTTTATGGATTATCCGGTGCTGGACGTCGGCCTGCTGCTGACGCCTCGGGGCTTTGGCACTATGGTGGGAATGATGATCGTCGGGCGTCTGTCGGGCAAAGTGGACCTGCGTTATCTGATCACGATTGGCTTGCTGTTGATGATTTTTTCGCTGTGGGAAATGACGCACTTTTCAGTGTTCGTCACGCGCTGGGAAATCATTCATACCGGTATTGTACAGGGGTTGGGATTAGGTCTGGTGTTTGTGCCGCTGTCGACCCTGACGTTCTCCACGCTTGAGCCACGTTATCGTAATGAAGGCACCGCGCTATTCAGCCTGATTCGCAACATCGGCAGTAGCATCGGCATCTCGGTGGTGGTGACGTATCTTGCGCATCGCGCGCAGATCAACCATGCCGTGTATTCCGAGCACATCAACATGTTTAATCCGGCGTTGCAGGATGCGGTGCAGAAAGGAGTGTATGACTTATCGAGTACTGCTGGTCTGGTCGAGTTGAACAGTATGGTCACCAGCCAAGCGTATATCTTTGGATATCTGCAAGACTTCCGCTTTATGATGTATGTCTGCGTCGTGATGATTCCACTTTTGGTGTTGTTGCGAAAACCGGGTAAACGTTAAGCTACGATTGAATAAAACGCCGCATTGCGGCGTTTTTGTTTATTTAAACGGCGTTAAATTCTCATTCTTCAGCTGTTTAATAAAAAAACACACCACACCACGATGTTATTTTCTTAGACGATCTTATAAAATCGCGTCAAGACTTCTTGATTAACGTCACAAAAATGTCATCGATTTCGCTGTCAGCGGCAAAAATAGCAGATTTGGAAATATTAAATCAGTTGATGTTCGACTTGCACGACGAACACCATCGCGCCTGCCCGGAATATTTTAAAACGGCGGAAGAGGTGGAGCAGGAAAAGAGCATCGCTCGCTACATCGACAATCCCGACTGCCTTGTTTATGTCGCTCGCGACGGTAATGCAGTCGTGGGATTCATCACCGGCTATTTTAGTGAGTTAGTCTCTTCCGTCAGCAAGCCGATTCAAATGGGCAGCATTGATGAGCTGTATGTCGTTCCGGCATACCGCCAACAAGGAGTGGCTCGCAAACTCTTTTCTCGTCTGGAGCAAACGTTTGTTGAGTACGGCGCGGCTGAGATATTTGTAGAAGTCTGGGATTTTAACAGGGAAGCGCAATTATTTTATCAGGATGTTGGTTTTGCCCATCATATTCATTGGTTGAGAAAGTCAGTGCGTCGCTCGTAGATGTCTGGCTCCATGCGATAACAGGTTAATTAGCGTGTACAAGCGATTGTCAGTACTTGGCTTCAGTTTAATAATTTCTTTAGCAGCGTCTTTTTTTGCTCAAGCTGCTCCGCAAGCTCCCGATAAACTTCGCGGAGCGCTTTGTCTTATCCGCGCCGACGATAAAGTCGTTCTGGTTAATGAGATCATCACAAAACAACTCTCGCTTCCCGGTGGCACAATTGAAGGTGGTGAATCACCAGAGCTGACTGCGCAGCGCGAAACCTGGGAAGAAACCGGCTTGGTTGTCACTGTCGGTAAACTGCTGGGCTACACCGAAAGCGCCGTTGTGTATGACTGCGTCAGTGATTCAGACATCATCGCTTACCAATACATTAACCGTTGGGGCGGGTACGAACTACCAGTGTGGTTCGCGCCGCATTACGGTGTGGAAGTGTCGCAGGCCATGCTGGTGCATCCAAGCCGCATCAAGGCAAACCAATACCGTTTTCCTAAACAGTGGGCCAACATCAAAACGATGTTTAATGACGCTACCGACCAATCCACCAAAGTGGTGCCAGAGCTTATAAAAGCGGCACCTGCGTTACATCAAACAGAGCTCGGCTGGATTGTTGCTCTGCAATACGCGATTGGCAGCTTGCCGGAAGTCGTCAAAACGGTGCTGAGCCGAGTCATTTTGCTTGCCGATGCCGTGGCATCGCCTGTGTTGGGGCTGCTGCTGTTTCCGTTTCTCTATTGGCAGAGTGGCAAAGCTTTTTGCTATAAAGCCTTTTTCTCGGTGACGGTGACGTCGCTACTGTGTTTAGTCGCGCAGCAAGGTTTTGCTCTGCCACGCCCGCATGCGTACATTCCATCTATCCAACTGGTCAAAAGTTTCGGCTACGGATTTCCGAGTTTACCGTTGGCTGTCTGGGTCAGCCTGGGTATTTTATGGCTACTGAAGAACGAAAAGCTGGGCCTGAATAAAAGCACCGCGGCATTTGTGGTTACCGTAGTGTGGTTGTCGCTCTCCAAGTTCTATTCCGGCAGTGCGTTTATTGTTGATATGTTGGTCGGTGCAGTCTTGGGTGCTCTGGTCGCCTGGCACATCATTCGTCTTAACGATAAACCGCAAATTCATGTGGAACGCATACTGTGTTCGAAAGGTCCGTGGTTAGCGCTGACCGCGGTGACAGTTGTCATCGCATACATCTGGTCCATGCCCGTGTTTACGGCGTGGTTGGCGGTGCTGGCAGTCATGACGTTAGTGGTGATGACACTGCATTCAGAGCAGCAGGGAATCACTTTTCGTCAAATGCTGTTCATGATTATGACGTTGCTGCTCGCCAACGAGCTGGTCAATTACGCAGCGACATTTGTCTCTTCCAGCGGTACGTGGTCATTATTGGTGGGAACCCTTCGCGAACCGTTGCTGATTCTGTTGTTCGTGCTGATGGTGCGTTTCGCCGAACGCTATCCCGCCGCCGAACCAGCATAACGCTGGGTCATTTAACATGAAAAAGCCCGGTGATATGCCGGGCTTTTTTCATTCATTCTTACCTGCATTTAACGGCTTAAGTAAGTCTCGACGAATTGGCAAACCTTGACTAAATCGTCGACTGCAATGTGCTCTTCGGTGGTATGCACTTTGGCCATACCGGTTGAGATGTTTACCGTGGTTAAACCTTTCTCATTGAAGTTATTGGCATCGCTGCCGCCGCCCGTACGCTTGGTTTTCGCTTCAATACCCATGGTGTTAAAAGCGGATTTTAATTCGCAGATCAGCGGATGTTCTTCGTCCAACACAAACGCGTTATAGGCTCGGGTCGATTGGATCACGGCTTCTGCGCCGTGTTTTTTCGCCACAGTCTCAAACGTTGAAATCATGTGTTCCACTTGCGCCGCCAGCTTATCGTCATTCAACGAACGCGCTTCGGCAACAATCGTCAGCTCTGGCATCACGATGTTGGTCGCCTGACCGCCATTCACCATGCCGATGTTGGCGGTGGTTTCTTCATCGATACGCAGCAGTTTCATTTGGGTAATCGCGTCGGCTGCTACGCTGATGGCACTGATACCATCTTCTGGCACAAGGCCTGCGTGCGCAGGTTTGCCTTTTATGGTGACACGCAGCTTCTGCTGGCCCGGCGCTGCTTTGACGATGGTGCCAATCGGGCCGCCAGTATCCAGCACAATGGCTTTGTTTGAGCGGATGTAGCTCATGTCAAAATTTTTGGAACCCATCAGGCCACCTTCTTCATGCACGGTGAAGGCGATTTCGATGGTTTTGTGTGCCCGGTTATGTTCGCGCAGGGTACGCACCGCTTCAAGAATGGCCGCAATACCGGATTTATCGTCGCCCCCCAGAATCGTATTGCCTTTTGAGCGGATGATGCCATCTTCAATCACAGGTTCAATGCCGATGCCCGGTTTCACGGTGTCCATATGGCAGCTTAACACCACGCTGTCCGGTAGTTCGCCTTCCAGGCGGGCGTAGATGTTGAAACCGTTTGAAACCTCTGCAGGAACAGGCAGTTTTTGGACCATAAAACCAAGCTCGCCGAGCTGCTCACACAGATGCTCGCCAATGGCTTTCTCGTTGCCAGATTCGCTGTCGATTTGAATCAGATTCAGGAAGTTGTCGACCAGACGCTGAGGGTGAATTTGAGTCATGATAATACCTCGTAGGGAACAGTGGCGTTACCATGCAACGATTCGTTACTGTGTGTGCTGAGTTAAATCAATAAAGCACACAAAAAAGGCCAGCTATCGTTGCTGGCCTTTGTAACAATTTATTGAACGCATTCGCATTCGTCAGGCTTATGATTGTCGCAACAACCGTTCATTTCTGCCAACGCATCCCGAAAAGAAAGTGGCTTAGCGTAGTAGTACCCCTGTTGGTACTGGACACCTTTTTCCATCAAGTAGCAAGATTGGGCTTGAGTCTCAACACCCTCTGCGACAATTTCAACATTCATTTGATGAGCTAAGTCGATGATAGCGTTGAGAACCGGAGCATTGACCGATTCAACACCGATAGTATCTACAAAACACTTATCGATTTTAAGGAAATCAAAGGAGATGTTTTGTAGCACCGACAATGCGGTTCGGCCTGTACCAAAATCATCGATTGCCACCATAATGCCATTTGCTCTCAGCTCGCGCAGGACTTCTTGACCTTGTTTGTCCAACAACTGACGTTCAGTGATTTCCGCAATCAGTTGCAAGTTAATGTCATCAAACGCTTTAGCATACTGTTTGAGCTTGTTTACGCAAGCCGGGTCAAGCAAATAGGATGGGGGAATATTCACGCCAATTTGATAACGTTCGGTTAGCTTCGCTTTAGACCAATCATGAAGAATGCAGTCCAACACATAGTTCGTAAGTTTGTTGATCAAGCCAAACTCTTCCGCGATTGGAATAAAGTTATCCGGACGCACAAAGCCCAACTTTGGGTTTACCCATCGCACTAAAGCTTCAAACCCTTTTATTTCACATGGATGACTTCTTACAACTGGCTGATACGTCATAAACAACTCGCGTCGCTCCATACCTCTGCGCAGATCATCCACGAGCGTGGTGCGGCCGCTAAAAAAGAACAGCAGTATCGAAATCAAAATCGACACAGCGATTGAAACGGGCAGTGCGCCGAGAATAAAAAACGTGAGACGATCAGACACATAATGGTCACTGGCTTCCACCATCAGGGTGAAGCCGTATTGCTTTGAATGCTCAATAACACTGCGGTTCGAGCTTTCAAGGCTGCCATCGTACGGATAAACGCTGCGGTTAATTTCAAACGCCAGCTTTTCTATTCGATCATCGGTTCGATAACCGAGACGAGCTGCGATGTAGTTCTTATCGACTACAGAGATCACGCCACGCTTGGAGTTGCGATGATCGCTATCAATCACCAACAAGGTGCGCTTTTCGGGATCGCCTTCCAAATCGAACAACACCACATTGGGCTTAATGTTGCCATCCGGATAGTAGCGACTGATGTCGCTACTGATCTCGCCGCGCTTGGACGAGCAGATGATGGAGCTGTTCTCCACTACCAACATCTCACGCAGGATACTTTCAAACAGCAAATCGCTCTGCAGTTTGTCACATGTGCGTGGGTTATAGAGCGCTTTTTCGTTCTCGCTACGGAGTTCATTAATGATGACTTCAATCCGTGACACGTAGGAATTGGCGATGTTGGTTAAATTACTATCAACATTTTCCATCCCTGCGCGGTACGCGGCAGAAATCACGATGGGTAAGGGCAATAACACAATTGCCAAAGCACGCTTCATCCACTGAAATTGCTGTTTGGAAAGTCGTCTTAGCATAATGTGAGTAATGTTTCTGTCTCAAATGTAATACAAATAATCAAATAGTTGCACAGTATAAGTGAACATCCTCAGATTAAGAAGGGATATCGCAAAGTAATTGCACAAAATTTGCACTGTCAGCGTTGTGTAGGGATAAAACTGTTAATAACAATCGTGTAACACAATTATTACCCTGTACGAATTTATATACTGTTTCCTCCTCTTCTTCTGATTATTGATGCTTGCCGAATGCAATTAAATTTTTTCTATTTTTCAATGAATAATGATGTGTTCTGTGTTGTTACAGCGAGTCGAATGAAGCAAAAACCATCGACGATTCTGAAATGTAATTAATTTGTTACACCTATTCCGGTCGACAGATCAGAGGCAATTATTAGCACGGCTATTCCAATTTGGGACGCGATCATCCAGTTTTATAACAAACACTTAACAATGAACGTGATGATCGAACTGAAGGAGTAGAGCATGAGCGCCAACATCAACCCACTGGGCACAGATGGCTTTGAATTTGTCGAATATACGGCAGCAAGTACCAAAGGTATTGAAGACTTAAAACAGCTGTTTTCCTCGCTAGGGTTTGCCGAGATTGCCAAACATCGCTCTAAAGAAGCGTGGTTGTATCGTCAGGGTGACATCAACTTTATCGTCAATGCCCAGCCGCGCAGCCAGGCTGAAGCTTTTGCCAAAGTCCATGGCCCATCCGTATGCGGCATGGCTTTTCGTGTCAAAGATGCCGCGTCTGCGCTTAAACATGCGTTAAACAACGGCGCAGAAGAGTACAAAACCGAAATCGGCCCAATGGAACTCAGTATTCCGGCGATTTACGGCATTGGCGAAAGCTTGTTGTACTTTGTCGACCGCTACGGCGATCGCAGCATTTACGATGTCGATTTCCATTTCTATGACGATGCCGCCGCGCGCATGCAACAGGCGCAAGCCGGCCTGATGGAAATTGACCACCTGACGCACAACGTCAAACAGGGCCACATGGATACCTGGTCTGGCTTTTATGAGCGCATCGGTAACTTCCGTGAGATTCGTTACTTCGATATCGAAGGCAAACTCACCGGGCTGGTAAGCCGTGCAATGACTGCGCCGTGTGGCAAAATCCGTATTCCGATCAATGAATCCTCGGACGACAAATCACAGATTGAAGAGTTCATTCGTGAATACAACGGCGAAGGCATACAGCACATTGCGCTGAGCACCGACGACATCTACCAAACCGTGCGCACGCTACGCGAACGTGGCATGGACTTTATGCCAACACCGGATACTTACTATGAGAAAGTCGATGCGCGCGTTGAAGGGCATAGCGAGAATGTCGATGAGCTCAAAGCGTTGCGTATTCTGATTGACGGCGCGCCGATGAAAGACGGCATTCTGCTGCAAATCTTTACCCAAACCGTGATTGGCCCGGTGTTCTTTGAAATCATTCAACGTAAAGGCAATGAAGGCTTTGGCGAAGGCAACTTCAAAGCGCTGTTTGAATCGATTGAAGAAGATCAGATTCGTCGAGGAGTACTGAGCGATGCATAAGTGGATGACCTTCCCGCACCGGGAAGGGGTATGCTCTAAACAGGCGCATGCCGATTTCCCGAGTGACGCAATTTATGAACGTGAGGCTGGCCGCAGCGGTTTCTTCGGCCCGGCGGCACACTTCCATCATCAACATGCCCCAACGGGTTGGAGCGAGTGGGAGGGCGAACTGCGTCCACGCGCGTTTAACTTCAACCATGTTGCCGAAGCCTCTCAGCTTTCGCCTTGGTTTGTGCCGCACTTGCTGCACAACCAGGATGTAAAGGTTCGAGTATGGAAACTGGCGCAGCCGATGGAGTGTTTGGTGCGCAACGCCGATGGTGACGACTTGCTTTTTGTTCATCAGGGCAAAGCGGATTTGTACTGCGATTACGGCCACATGAGCATCAGTGAAGGGGATTACGTGTTGATCCCGCGCTCGACCAACTGGCGTTTAGAACCGCAAGAACCGCTATTTCTGCTGATGATTGAAAACACCGATGCGGCGTATACGCTGCCGGAAAAAGGCATTGTCGGCAATCACGCGGTGTTTGATCCTGCCGTGTTGGAAGTGCCAAGCATCAATGACGAGTTCAAAGCGCAGTATTCCGAGCAGCAAACACAGGTTCAGGTCAAACGCCATGAACAGGTGAGTGTGATTACCTATCCGTTTAACCCCTTGGATGCGATTGGCTGGCACGGTGATTTGGCGGTGGTCAAACTCAACTGGCGCGACATTCGCCCGTTGATGTCGCATCGCTACCATTTGCCGCCTTCTGCGCACACGACGTTTGTCGGTGCCGGTTTTGTGGTGTGTACGTTTGTGCCGCGCCCGATTGAAAGCGACCCGGGCGCGCTCAAAGTGCCGTTCTACCACAACAACGATGATTACGATGAAGTGCTGTTCTACCACGCTGGTGATTTCTTCAGCCGTGACAATATCGAAGCGGGTATGGTGACTTTCCACCCAGCCGGCTTTACCCACGGTCCGCATCCGAAAGCGTTTAAAGCCGGAATGGAATATAAGAAAAAATTCACCGATGAAGTGGCCGTGATGATCGATACTCGTCATGCGCTACAGTTTGGTGAAGCGGCGCAGAAGGTGGAAAACCGCGAGTACGTCTACAGTTGGAAAGAAGTCAAAGAATAAGGACAGACAATGAAGTTAGCGACGCTGAAAAATCATACCCGTGACGGGCTACTTGTGGTCGTCAGCCGCGATTTAACCAAATGCATCGCAGTACCGGATGTTGCTGAAAACCTGCAACAGGCGCTGGATAACTGGAGCATAACGGAGCCGATGCTGGATGAAGTGTACCAGGCGCTGAATGATGGTGAACTGTATAACGAAATGGATTTTGACCCGACGCTGTGCGAATCACCCTTACCACGCGCGTATCAATGGGCCGACGGTTCTGCATACGTGAATCACGTGGAGTTGGTGCGTAAAGCGCGCGGCGCAGAAATGCCGCCAAGCTTCTGGACTGATCCGCTGATGTATCAGGGTGGCTCGGATACCTTCCTCGGCCCTAAAGACGATATCTTGATGGAAAGTGAAGCGTGGGGCATCGATTTTGAAGGTGAGGTGGCGGTGATCACCGACGATGTGCCGATGGGCGCAGATGCGGCACAAGCGGCGCACGCCATTCGTCTGATTATGTTGGTCAATGACGTGTCATTGCGCGGCCTGATTCCCGGTGAACTGGCCAAAGGGTTCGGTTTTTTCCAATCCAAACCGTCTTCGGCGTTTTCGCCAGTGGCTGTTACACCCGATGAGCTGGGCGAACACTGGGATGGTGGCAAGGTGACGCTGCCGCTGCTGTCGACCTATAACGGCGAGCCGTTTGGCTGCCCGAATGCGGGGGTGGACATGACGTTTGAATTTCCACAGTTAGTCGCGCACGCGGCGAAAACCCGCCCGTTAGGCGCTGGCGCGATCATTGGTTCGGGCACGGTGTCGAATAAGCAAGGCACCGATTTTGGCACCTCGATTACTGAAGGGGGCGTTGGTTATTCCTGCATTGCGGAAGTGCGCATGATCGAGACCATACGCGATGGTCAGCCGGCAACGCAGTTTATGAAGTTTGGCGACACCATCAAACTCGACATGCTTGATAGCGACGGTCAAAGTATCTTTGGCAGCATTGAGCAGCGCGTGGTGCAATATTTGCCGCCCAAGCAGGTGATTTATGGCTGAACGTAAACTCTACGGCTACTGGCGATCATCAGCGGCGTATCGGGTTCGTATTGCACTCAATCTCAAAGGACTCGAATACACACACTGTCCGGTGCATCTGGTCAAAGAGGGCGGCGAGCAGCACAGCGCCGCCTACCATCAGTTAAACCCCAGTGAGTTAGTGCCGACCTTGGTTGATGATGGTGTGACATTGTCACAATCTCTGGCCATCATCGAATACTTGGATGATGTGTATCCACAAATGCCGTTGATCCCGAGAAGTGGCCACAAGAAATATCAGGTGTTGTCGCTGGCGCATGATATTGCGATGGACATCCATCCCATCAACAACCTGCGTGTCTTGCAGTATCTGAGCAACGAACTTGCTGTGAATGATGAGCAAAAAGCCGAATGGTATCGTCACTGGGTTCAGGTCGGGTTTGCTGCCTTTGAAGAGAAACTCAACACGCGCGCCGGGGCGTTTTGTGTCGGCGATGAACTGTCGTTGGCGGATGTGTGTTTGGTGCCGCAGGTATACAACGCCGAACGTTTCAGCGTGGATATGACGCCGTATCCACAAATTCAACGCATCACCCAATCCTTACGTGCGATACCCGGATTCATCAAAGCGGAACCGGAGAATCAGCCTGACGCGCAATGATGTCTTAACTCTAAGCTTGGCTCAGAAATAACCATTCATGAATAAGGGTTTAGTTGCATTAGGATGATACGAATCCCATAATGAACGCACTATGTGTCAGGTGGCCATGCGTCATCTGACCATCATTATGGGGATTTAGATGTGCTTACTGCCATTAAAACGCTGCACAGCAAACTGTTTGAACTGGAAAAATGGCGCATAGGGATAGTGCATCAGAGCCTCAGTGAGATACTGAACTCGGGCGTTCAGCCAACCAATATCGAGTGGTTTAACTGCCATCGTTACGACTTTGTTGCTGATCCATTCTTATTTACTCTCGACGATCAACTCTACCTCGCGTGTGAAGTCTTTGATTACCTGCGCGGTAAAGGCAAACTCAAATGTTTCGATTTAGCGGGGAGAGAATACCCGTTTTTTGAGGCCATCAATGCATTGGGCGGTCACAAATCGTATCCGTTAATCGTAGAAGATGGCGGTGAATACTACGCCATTCCCGAAACCAGTGATCGCCACGAAGTCGCGCTTTATCGGTTTGACCGGGAAAGCGAACAATTCCTTTGGCATCAGGCGTTATTAAGTGATGGTGACTATGTCGACACATCATTAGTCGAATATGAAGGGCATTGGTATCTGTTCACTTCCGGCGCCCGCGATCCGTTCACACAGAGATTGTTTGTCGCCGATGAGTTTGCCGGCCCCTATCACGAACATCCACAATCACCGATATGCCGCAACATTTGCGGTGGACGTAATGGCGGTGCGATTGTGTCACTTGACAATCAGTACTATCGACTTGGTCAGAACTGCGATGGTGCGTATGGCAAGAGCTTGCTGGTGATGCAGATTAACACGCTTACGCCCACTCAATACGCAGAATCTGTCTTCAATGAAATTCATGCCGTTGAACCTTACGTCGATGGCATACACACCTTATCGTATTGCAAAGGTGTAACCGTTATCGACGCAAAAGTTCACACCTATTACTTGCCCAATCTGCTAAAGAAAATGGTATTTAAATTAATGGAACGTTTTGATATTGAACGCCACTATGATTAAGTGCTATTAAGCTAACGCTGAGCAAAACAAGGGAGCGGCAAGCGGAGTATGTCTTTAGAACAATTGATTGCGGATTACGGCTATTTGGCCATTGCTGTCGGTACCTTTTTTGAAGGGGAAACCATTCTGGTTTTGGGCGGCTTTGCGGCTCATCGCAGTTATCTCGAATTGCCGTGGGTTATTGCATGCGCGTTTGCTGGCACCTTATTTGGCGACCAACTCTATTACTATATTGGTCGTATCAAGGGCAAACAGGCGATAGCCAAGCGGCCGCATTGGGAGGAAAAATCCCGGCGCGTGTTCGAATTGCTGGATAAGCACCAGATCTTATTGATCCTCGGGTTTCGCTTTCTCTACGGTCTGCGCACCGTCACGCCATTTTTAATTGGGGCGAGTAAAGTACCGCCGCTGCGTTTTCTGATTTTTAATGTCATTGGCGCCGCGTTTTGGGCGATAACCGTTGGGGTGCTCGGTTATGTGTTTGGCAATACGCTGGAAATCATCATCGGCGATATCAAACATTATGAGATACAGGCGTTTGCCTTGATCGCATTCGGTGGGGTGGTGGCTTGGTTGTTGCGCCATCGCAGAAAACGATCGCGTGATTCAGAGTAAACATCAACGCCCTTGGTGATAAACCAAGGGCGTTTTCGTTAGCGCGCCAAAACCGGGTAAGTAAAGAAAACAAGGTGAGTGAGATTAAACAGAAAGTGGAAAGCCACCGCTACCCATAACCGGCCACTGAAATGAAACGCCAAACCATAACCCAGGCCTGCCAGCGCAGCAAATACCATCAACAAAATGCCGCCGGATAAATGAGCTAAGCCAAATAGAACGCTAGCGGCGGCGATACCAAAGATTGCGCCGCCGACACGCGTCAGCGTTTGTTGAATTAAGCCTCGAAACAGGGCTTCTTCCACCATGCAAGTGAGCAGCAGGTTGTTGAGCGCAAACAGCCACAACCAGTCCGGTAGCGAAAACTCGGGTTTCAGAGCGCCTAAAAACCAAGCGACCAACAACAACCCGAGCAGCGGTGGCAGAACAAACAGCGTATTACGCCAATGAGGCGGCGCCTGCGTACCCAGCAAAGACGGAAAAGCCAGCCACAGGGCAAAAAACACCAAGGGTTTGTCGATATTGAGATAGAGCGAAAATGGCGTGCTCATCGGCCCGGTCAGTACAGCATCGAGTACTTTGGTATTACCAAAGCCGGGCAGGGCGTGAACCATCAACGCCACGCACCATAGCAGCAACAGTGTCCACGCCAGGTTTTTCACATAACCTGATAACTTAGGGATAGCGTAACCCAATCCGAGTCCGGCAACACTGATGGCTAACGCGAGCGTCGTCAGTTTATCGACCATCCAGGCTCCGCCAAGCGCCACAGCCAATAAGGTTAACGTTGCATTGCGTTGTTTGAAAAGCGCAGGAAGAACAGCGAGCATCAAAGGGATCCAAATCCACAGCGAGCTATTAGTAATCATATTGATTTTCCATGTATTTATAGAGGCGCATCGCGAGAAAGGCGGCGATTCTATGCAACTCATTCCGACAAACAGATTCTACCAGTCCTTGTTTGAACTCTTTTATTTGAAACAATGTTTCAAATATCACTTTCTCGAGCTCAATATGAGAGTAATATAGGCAGCAGAAAAGACAAATAAAGGATCACACTTGTGTTTATTGGTAAGACTTCACAACTTGAATTTGCGCAATGTTTATCTCCTAAACTGCTTCCTCTGATTCGCCAAGCGTTGGCTCAGCTCAACGAAGCGGAAAAGCACGGAGCGCCAATGGCGACAGGCCGACACGATCTCGACGGTGACAATGCGTTCTTCTTCATCATGAACGATCACACACAATTGCTGGCTGAGCGTAAATCCGAGTGTCACCGCCGCTATTTGGATGTGCAAATCCTGCTAGAGGGGCGCGAGACATTCGGCTACAGCCTGACGCCATTCAACGGGCTGGACGAAGACATGTTAGATGAGCGTGATTTGGCGTTCAGTAAACAGCTAAACGACGAGTTGTTCGTCTCGATTCAAGCCGGCGAATTCATCGTGTTTTACCCAGGGCAACCACACCGCCCGCTGATTGCGACCGAAGATGAGCCGATGCCCGTGCGCAAAATGGTGATTAAGGTCGACAAAGCACTGTTTGCGTAATCAGAAACTCAATCTCGACCAATATCAGGTCCTACCCGTTAGGGCCTGATTCATCATTAATATCGGAAATCGCAGTGTGATAAAGCACAAAAACGTAAATGTGCTCGCTGTTTTTCTTCTTGCCATTTAACGTCTATATATACTTAACCATCTAACTCCGTTCTCTATATGAAGGTTAACTGAATGAATCTGATAAAATTATTCGCATTTGTGTCGAGTGCTGCGTTACTGGGATGTGCAGACTCCCATTCCTTAAACGTAACGGATGCCAACTCAAATATTAAGTTGACGCCTGATACCGCTGTTTATATTTCTCTATCAGAGGATGGTGAATATGGGGAGCATTATTATTCAGGTTCAGGTCAAATGGTGAGCCAGATCATTCAGGGAGAGTTAGTCACCAAACTGAACAACGTGATGATTGCGCAGAAACCAGAAAGCTATGCGTCTGCGCTACAATTTGCTAGTGAAAGAAAATTTGACTATCTGGTTTATCCAACGATTCTTCATTGGGAAGACCGCTCAACGGAATGGTCTGCGAAACCAGACAAAGTCAAAGTCAAAATATCCGTTATCGATGTAAAACAAAAGAGCACAATCAAAGCGGGAATCATTGACGGTAAAAGTGGTTTAGCGACGTTTGGTGGTGATAAACCGCAAGATCTATTACCTGAACCAACCAAAGAGTTCTTTTCTGATCTATTGTGAATCATGAAAACAACGCCCGCATATCGCGGGCGTTTTTGTGTGGATTAGATAAAGCGGCTTGGCCAGTCGGAGAAAATGGCATCCACTTGGTTGAGCAAGGGAAACTTGTCGCCATCATTGACTGTGTAACACCAGATTTGATAGCCGTCTTGACGCAAGGTTTGCACGTGTTTTTCCGTCAACCAGCGGTAATTTAGGTTAGCGCTGAACGCGTTCACTTCTTTCAGCACCGCTTTGTCTTTGGCAGACAATCGCTCGCTGAGCACGCCGAGTTTATAACCCGGGCAGTGCTGGTGGAGCTCGCGAATGATGTCATGACTGAAACTCGACAGCAGAATCTTCTCTTGCGCCAACGGGCTTTGATCCAGTTGCGCTTTAAGTTGCGACGCCACTTGCGCCACATCGTGCTTGTCGACTTTTACTTCAATGTTCAAACCCAGATCGCTTGCTGCCGCCAGTTCGAGCAGTTCTTGCAGCGTCATGATGGGTTCGCCGCTGAACTTGGCGTTAAACCAGCCGCCGAAGTCAAATTCGCGCAGTTCTTCCAACGTGTAGGCATCGACGCGCCCTTTGCCATTACTGCAACGGTTGATGGTGTGATCGTGACAAACGATCAGCACATTATCTTTGGTTGGCTGAACATCGATTTCGACCCACTTGAGACCCATATCGATCGCAGCCTGTACGCTGACTCGGGTATTTTCCGGGAAAGTTCCGGCCACGCCTCGGTGACCCACAATAATCGGAGACATAACGCTTCCTTAAGCTTTGAGAATGGCGAACTACGCCACTACCATGTCGACTTGATGATTCTGACACAATTGTGTCATCTCGGGAGTGGCGAAATCGACAAAGAGTCGTTGCATTTCAGACAGTTTACCGCTGACCACCGGAGCATAGCGCCCCAATTTGGTTTTGTCTGCAACTAACCAGCATTGTTCGCTCTGTTCGATAATGGCACGAGTCAGATTGGCTTCTTCCGGAGTGAAATCCAACAGTTGCCCTTTATCGTTCAAACCACCCACACCGAAAATACCGATCTTGATGTTGAACTGGCGATAGAAGTTGGTGGTGGATTCGCCCACTGTATCTTCATCCGACGGGCGAACCGCGCCACCCGCAAGATGAATGGCAATGTTGGGGTTGCGGCTTAAGGTCAATGCGGCGTTGATGTTGTTGGTCACCACGGTCAGCCCCGGGTGATCCAGCAGCGCTTGCGCCACGTGTTTTGGCGTGGTGCCGATGCCAAGGAAAACGCTGCTGCCTTCCGGTAACTGTTCCACCACACGTTGTGCGATTTTCTGCTTCGCGGAGAGATTGATCAGTTCCCGGTTGGTGAAGGAGAGGTTGTCGTTGGCACTGGGTAGCGAAATACCACCGTGCACACGGCGCACCATACCTTTGTCGCTCAAGTCGTTCATGTCTTTGCGAATGGTTTGCACCGAAACATCAAAGCGTTCAGACAACAGCGCGCTGGACAGCACGCCGTGCGCCTGTTGCAAATACTCCAGAATCTGTTTTTGTCGGGTAGATAAACTCACACGTATCCTTACGCAATCGCGCGTTGAGCCAGAGAAACAGGGCAGAGGCGCTTGCCATGTTCGTCAAACAGATGCAGGTTTTCTGGTGTCACTGACAGTGTGAGCGGATCGTGGACCTGCAGCGCCATTTCCGGTGTCACCGCGATGAAATCACTGTCGCTGTCCAGACCAATGATGCGGCCATGCACCAGTTGGTTTGGGCCCAGCGGTTCGACGACGTTGATATCGAGTTCAAAGCACAGTGTTTCTTCGCTGCAATTGAGCTGTGCGTGCTCAGGACGAATGCCCAACGTGACCGATTCGGCGCTCAAACCATCATACTCGTGCAGGTAAAACTGTTGTCCGGCGACGTGCAGGCGACCGTTTTTCAGTGACGCAGGCAGAAAGTTCATCGCCGGGCTGCCGATAAAGCTGGCAACAAACGTACTGGCCGGCTGGTGATACACTTCTGCGGGCGTGCCAACCTGTTCAATTTCACCCAGTTTAAGCACCACGATGCGATCGGCCAGCGTCATCGCTTCAACCTGATCGTGGGTCACATACACGCTGGTCACGCCCAGTTCACGTTGCAGCTTTTTAATCTCCAGACGCATGTGCGCACGTAGCGCCGCATCGAGGTTAGAGAGCGGTTCATCGAACAGAAACAGCTGCGGATCGCGCACAATCGCACGGCCCATTGCCACACGCTGGCGCTGACCGCCCGAAAGTTTCGACGGTTTGCGATCTAGGTATTCATCAATTTTGAGGGTTTTGGCGACTTTGCGAATTTTCTCATCGATGGTTTTCTTATCCACGCCGCGGTTTTTCAGCCCGTACGCCAGGTTATCGTACACGCTCATGTGCGGGTAGAGTGCGTAGTTCTGAAACACCATGGCGATGTCGCGCTTGGCGGGTTTCTCATTATCGACACGACGGCCGCCCAAATGAATTTCGCCGCTGCTGATCGACTCCAACCCCGCGATGGAGCGCAGAATAGACGACTTGCCACAGCCTGACGGACCAACCAGCACAATGAATTCACCTTGTTGAATCGACAAGTCGACCCCTTTGACTGCGCGGTGGCCGTTTTCGTAAGTTTTTACCAGTTGTTTGATATCGAGCATCACGTTGTCCTGCTCCTTGCGCGCTGCGCTGTGTACTAAATGCATAACGGAATTATTTTTCACTTTCGACAAGTCCTTTCACAAACCAACGCTGGAACACCACCACCACCAATACGGGCGGCAGCATCGCAAGAATGACCATGGCGAAGGCGTAGTCATAGCGGGGAAGGTTGGTCTCATTAATGTTGTTCAGAATCTGTTTAATGCCCATCACGATGGTGTTGTAGTGTTCATCGGTGGTCATCATGATGGGCCATAAATATTGGTTCCAGCCGACGACAAACATGATGATAAAAATCGCCGCCATCATGGTTTTAGAGAGCGGAAACAGAATATCGATGAAGAATCGAATCGGCCCGGCGTTATCGAGTTGCGCCGCTTCTAGCAATTCGTCAGGAATGGTTTTAAAAAACTGACGAAAGAAGAAGGTCGCGGTTGCTGACGCAATCAGCGGCAGAATTAATCCGGTGTAACTGTTGAGCATGCCAAGGCCGGACACCACTTCATAAGAGGGGATGATGCGTACTTCGAGCGGCAGCAGCAGCGTGACGAAAATCAGCCAGAACCACGCGCTGGCATACGGCAAACGGAAGTAAACCAGCGCGAACGCCGCCATCATGGAGATGATGATTTTGCCAATCGCAAAGCCAAGCCCCATCACCATCGAGTTAAAAATCATGGTGCTGGCGGTGACGTTACCGGCAAAGCCGAGGCTTTTATTCCACGCTTCGTCGTACACGGCAGACAGGTTGTCACCGATGCTCCATTGCAGACCTTCACTGATGATGGTGTTCGGATTGTGGGTCGAACTGGCGAAAATCAGCCAAATCGGCGCCAGCATAAACAGTGCGCCGGCAATCAGGATCACATGATCCGACAGTTTATTGCTTTTCATAGTCATTCCTTAAACATCGTGCCAATCAGTAGTGCACGCGCTTTTCAACGAAGCGGAACTGAATAAATGTCAGGCCGAGCACCAGCAGCAGAAGCACGACTGATTGCGCCGAACTGCCGCCCAAATCAGCACCGACAAAACCGTCGCGATATACTTTGTAAACCAGCGAGGTGGTGGTGCCGCCCGGGCCGCCGTTGGTCATGGTGTCAATCACGCCAAACGTATCGAAGAAGGCGTACGTCAGGTTGATCACCAACAGGAAAAAGCCCGTTGGTGCCAGCAGCGGAAACGTAATCGTCCAGAAGCGTTTGCTGTCGCTGACACAATCGAGTGTGGCCGCTTCTTTGACCGCGTAAGAAATCGACTGCAATCCGGCGAGAAAATAGACGAAGTTGACCGCGACCTGTTTCCATACTGAAACCAAAATCAATGCAAAAGTGGCATCGAACGGGTCGGTCTGAACGCTGAACTTCCAGCCTACTTTGGCGAAGAAATCGGTCAGCACACCGATGTGTGGGTTGAACAGAACCCCGCCAATGATGCCCGCTATGGCCGGGGAAACGGCGTAAACCCAGGTTAGCGTCACTTTGTACGGGCCTTGGCCATGAATCACATTGTCGGCTTTGACGGCGAGCAACAGCGCAATGGCCAGCGACAGAAACGATACCAGTACCGAAAACAGCACGGTGAAACCGAGTGATTCCAGGTAGTCGCTCGACTGAAACAGCATCTGGTAGTTTTCAAACCAGACGAACGTGGAGGACATGCCCCACGGATCTTCCAGCATGAATGAGAGATAAATTGCCTTAGCGGCTGGATAAACGAAGAAGATCGCGATGATCACGATTTGAGGCGCCAGCAAAAAATAAGGCAGTGGTGAGTGAAAAAATTGTTGTCGACGTTCCACGACTCTTTCCAGTAATTCTTAACCCCGGCAACATTCTGTGAAGCGATAATCTTCACTTAATCTTGGGGTTGGGTTAGCTACTTTTCGCGCAAGCGAAAACAGCATCAAAAAGAAAGCCTGCTTACTCAGGTAAGCAGGCGAGCGCGTTATTGCACGGTGCGTGCAAAGCGATTCAGCAGTTTTTCACTTTCGTCTTCGACTTTATTCAGACTCTCTTCAACCGAAGAGCGGCCAGCGAAAATGTTGTCGAACTCACGGTGCATCACTTCACGAATCTGCGGGTAGTAACCCAGGCGGTAGCCTTTGGTCCATTCACCCGATGCCAGGCTCAGCTGTTTCACGCCCACTTCCGCGTCCGGTTGCTTGGTGTAGTAACCTGACGCTTTGGTCATGTCATAGGCTGCGTTAGTGACGGGAACGTAACCTGTGGTTTCGTGCCAGTACATTTGTACTTCCGGGCGGGTCAGGTAAGCAAAGAAGGCCGCGACCGCTTTGTCTTCCGCTTTAGGATGACCATTAAGTGCAAACAGCGCCGCACCGCCGATGAACGTGTGTGTGCCTTTGGCGTTCAGAGATTGCCAGTAAGGCAGGTAAGTCGTGCCCAAGTTAAACTTCACGCGGTTACGCAGGCCGCCGAAGGAACCCGAAGAGCCCATCCACATCGCCACTTCCTGACGTTCAAATGGCGTCTGGTTTGCATCCCAGTTACTGCCGTAGTACTTGAAGTAACCTTTGTCCGACCACTCTTTGAGTTTCTTGAAATGCATCACCATGTCTTTGGTGTTGAACATCAGCTTAGAAGAGAGTGATTCATAGCCGTTCTTGTGGTCAGAGAGGGGCAAATCATGGCGAGATTTGAAGTTCTCAAACATGATCCAAGGTGTGTGTGATTGAGAAAATGCCACGTAACCTTTGGATTTCAGCTTTGCCGCCAGTGCTTCAAGCTGCTCATACGTTTTTGGCGCATCGCCATCCACTTTGTTCAGAATGTCTTTGTTGTAGTACAACACGGGCGTTGAAGAGTTGAATGGCATGCCCACCATTTTGCCGTTGTTGTCGGCATAAAAGTTACGCACACCTGCCAGATAATCTTTGGAGTTAAACGAATAGCCCGCATCGATCATGATGTCTTGTACGGGTTTTGCCACACCCGGCGCGTTCATGATGGTTGCTGCACCGGCATCAAACACCTGAAGAATGTTTGGCGACTGACCCGCACGAAATGCCGCGATACCGGCCGTCAATGTTTCGGTGTACTCACCTTTATAAACGGGAGTGATTTTGTAGTCGTTCTGTGACGCGTTGAAATCTGACGCAATCTTGTTCACGGTTTCGCCTAGCTGACCACCCATGGCGTGCCACCAGGTAATTTCTGTTGCCGCTAAACTTGATCCTGAAAAGGTTGCTGACAGCAGACCCGCTAACCATAGCTTGTTCATTGTGTTTTCCCTTGTTGAGTTTCGAACGAGACTGTTCTTGTTTCGTTTGACGCCATGGTGGCGAAAAAATGTTTCACATCCGTGGACGTTAAATTTCATTCTTATGAAAGATTTATGGATCGATTGAGCAAAATCACATTCTGTGGTTCATCGGACGATTGCACAGTTATGGCGCAAGTAATCATTCAAATGACCTAACAAAGCGCAATATCTCAGTCCAAAACGCCAGATTATGAGAAAAATACAAAATAAAATTGGAACAAAGATTGCTAACATTAGTAACATCAGTTGAAGTTATTGTCGTTTTTATCAGGGAAAGAAAATGAAAATAGGTGTGATAGGTGCAGGCGCTGTTGGGGTAGGGATCTGTAACTACCTGTTGACCTTAGGCAGCGTCAGTGAACTGATTTTATTGGACCGGGATGTTGCTCGCGCAGAAGGTGAAGTGTTCGATTTTCGCCATACGGCGGCGCTGACGTTTTCTAAAAATACCCGCATCGTACCCACGGACGATTATCTGGAGCTGATCGGCGCAGATATTGTGGTAATCACCGCTGGCGCGCAAATTCAGCAAGGCCAGTCAAGGATGGATTTGGCTGAAATCAATAGCAAAATTGGCGTTGATATCGCCAAGAAAATCGAACGCGTGGCACCTAAAGCAGTACTGATTGTGGTGACCAACCCCTGTGACATTGTCACGCACAGCATTGTCGCCAACACCGGTTACAGTCCGGGCCAGGTGATCTCGGCAGGTTGCGTGGTGGATACCGCGCGTTTGATGACCATCGTTGCCCAACGCGTCAATCTCGATCCAAAAAATGTGTTTGGCTATGTGCTGGGCGAACACGGTAGCCACTGTTTTACGCCCAAAAGTTTAATCAGTATCGCTGGACAAGCCGCAGACTATTACTGCGATGCGAACCATCTTGACCGGATTGACGCCGATGAGCTGCTTGAGTCCGTCAAACAGGCAGGCTATGAAATTTTCAAACGTAAAAACAACACCACGCACGGTATCGCGGCCAGTGTATTTCGTATTATTCAGGCGGTGACCATCAACGAACATTCGGTGCTGCCAGTCGGTACTCTGCTACGCGGAGAGTATGGTCTGAAAGATGTGGTGCTGAGTTTGCCAGCCGTGGTGGGACGCAACGGGGTGGAGAAAATCCTGATTCATCCGTTTACCGATGATGAAATGCAGACCCTGAAATCAATCGCAGATAACTTGCGGGAAAACATGATAAACGTCGCCAAATCGACAGGATTTAGCTACTAATTTGATCGGGCGAGTGTTTTTACTCGCCCGTTTTCGTTTTTTACGTGCCAGAGCCGCCGGTAGTGCTATGCTTACTTTAATCCAAGGAGTGGACAGACCAGCGAAGGAAACGCGTGAAATTACATACTCTTAAAGGTTATATCCAAAACATCTATCTCGCCGAATACCCGGATAAACTGCTGTTGCTTGATGGTGCCAGCCGTGCCGATGTGCCCGTGATTCAGGCATTCATTGAAAAGACACTTGAGCGCCCATTCCGCGACTTAAAAGCGGTGGTCGTTACCCACATGCATCCGGATCATGCCGGTGGTGCGCATAAACTGCGCGAACTGACCGGGTGCAAAATCGTTTCTGCTAACAAAACGAACCATTGGTATCAGGGCTGGGATGGCGTGTTAATGTACCTGACCGATTTAGCGTTAGCGCACTGGATGGCAAACCGCTTGCGCTGTCCGAAGCGCCGTTTGTGGTTCGCCCGTAAGCTGCGAGCAGACATTCGTTTGTGTGACGGCGACGTGATTCCGGGGTTTGAAGATTGGCAGGTGCTGGAAACACCGGGACATACCGATCGCGATTTATCGGTTTACCATCCCCAGCAGGGTATCTTGTATGTGGCAGATTTGATTGTGGAAGTGAAGAAACGGCTGATTTCTCCCTTTCCCATCTTCTATCCGAATCAGTATCGCCTCTCCGTCAAGCGCGTACTGGACCTTGCACCTAACACATTATTGCTCGCTCATGGTAAAGACATTCCCTTTGATGAAGCGGCGTATCAACATCTGATTGACACCACACCCGTTCGCCCGACAACACACTGGCGGGTGACCAAACTGAAAGCCAAAAGTGTGATGAAATCAATATGGCTATTTGGCTTTCTGGAGCGGAAAAATCAGCTTTGAGGTATCAAAGCCCGCCGCCTGCGCTTTTTTGATGGCGGCTTGCAACTCACTATCGGTAATGGTCGGTGTGCGTGACAGCAGCCATAGATAGTCGGTGTTGTAGCCGCTGACTAGCGCCAGTGAGTAATCATCTTTCAAATCAAACACCACGTAGCTGCCATAAAACGGGCCAAAGAACGACACTTTTAAGTGAGCGATATACGGTGATTCGACAAATTTGGCTTTGCCTTCCGCTTCCTGCCATTGCTGTGCCTCTTCATTCCAGCCCCGATTGATGACCTTGACGCTGCCGTCGTCATTGAGTGAATAGGTGGCGCTGATTTGGTTCAAACCGCGTTCGAAACTGTGGTCAAGCCGAGCGATTTCGTACCAGGTCCCTAAATAACGATTGAGCTCAAAACTGCCTACGGGCGTCACTTTCTCCGGTGTTCCGGTACAGCCGCCCAGCAACATTGCCAACAAGACAAACACATTAAACTTCAACAATTTCATAACACTATCCTTTTTATCAAGACGAAAGGGCATACGTAACACCGAGCTTATGCGATCATTCTTCACCCCACGATTGTCGCCAGCAAGAAAAGCGGCTAGAATGGCAAACTTAGTTGATAATGAGAGCTTTTATCAATAACATATTCGCATTCTCACGCGGTAAATGATTACGATGATGAACCTTTTAAAACCTAGCCTTGTACTGCTTTCAGCAGCGACCATGCTTCCAGCTTATGCCAATACACTGGACGATGCGAAAGCCATTCAGACCCAAACTAATGCAGCCTCTGCTTCTAGTCAGCGCACGATCGATAAAAGCTCGGCCGCCGCGATGGAGCTGCAATCTGAGATTGAACAACTGAGCGAAGAGGTCAAAAACCTTGCCGTGTACCGAGATCACCTGGCGTCACTGGTGGTCAGTCAGGAAAGCGAGATCTCCAGTCTTCAACAGCAAATCGTCGAAATCAACCAGACTCGTCAAGGCATTGTGCCGCTGATGTACCAGATGATTGACGGACTGCAAACCAATCTGAGTCAGGATAAACCGATTCGTCTGACCGCTCGTGAAGATCGTATTGAGAAACTTAAAGCGCTGATGCCACGCGCTGATGTCAGCGATGCCGAGAAATACCGTCGTATCCTTGAAGCGTATCAAATTGAAATGGACTACGGTTCGAAACTGGGCATCTATCAGGACAAAATCCAACTGGCGGATAATGACGCTGTAGAGGCGGATATCCTGTATTTAGGCCGAGTAGCATTGATTGCTCGTAACCTGAATGCGACCAAGTACTGGTCTTGGGATCAAAAGCAGCAGCAATGGCTGTCTGTAGAGAGTGGCAACAAGGCCGATCTGGATACTGCCTTTAATCTGGCAAACCAACAGATTGCGCCAACACTCCTGACTCTTCCTGTATCCCTGACTAAAGCGGAGGCAAAATGATGACATTGAATAAACTTGTCTCTGTGATGGGGCTGAGCCTGATTCTGACTGCGCCAACCTTTGCAGCAACGGATCTCGTTCAACAAGCAAAAACTGAAAACCGCACAGAGCAGACGCACAACGTGAAGCGCGAAGTGGATTTCAAAAAAACAGAACAAGAACTGAAAGCAGAAAAAGCCGCGCTGGTTGCCAAACGTAACGCTTTGCAAGCCGAAGCGGACAAGCTCTCTGCTCAGTTCAGCAAAAACGAAAACAATCTGGCGCGTCTGGAAGAAAAACTGCGTTTAGAAACCGGCAGTTTGGGCGAAATTTTTGGCGTAGTGCGTCAAAACGCGAAAGAGATTCGTGCGGAGCTGGAAAACTCCGTCACAGGTGTTGACCGTCAGCAATACGCATCGGTCATCGATGACATCGTCGCGGCAAAATCTTTACCTTCGATGAAACAGTTGATTGGTCTGTGGCATGCGATGGATGAGCAAATCCACGCCAGTGGCGAAATCAGCACGCACGATATTGCGTTTATTGACGGTGAAGGTCGCACACAAACAACTTCCGCGACCCGCATTGGTGCGCTGGGCCTGGTGACTGAGCAAGGTTACGTCAACTGGAACAACGCGCGTAAAGACGCCATCGCGTATCAAAAGCAACCAGACAATGGCCCGACATCGTCTTCTCTAGCGTCTATCGAACAGGGTGACACGGCTGCTGTGGTACTGGATCCATCACGTGGCACGCTGCTAGAGCAATTGGCTCAAGCTCCGACACTGCAACAGCGTCTGGAAGCGGGTGGCGTGATTGGTAAGATCATTCTGGTGCTGCTGGCCGTTGGCCTGATTATCGGCGTTTATCGCGGCATCGTGCTGGCGATTGCACGTCAGAAAATTCAAGCGCAGCTGAAAACACCAAATCAACCGGGTAACAACCCGCTGGGTCGTATTCTCTCTGTGTACAACAAAGAGCAGAATCGTAGCGTTGAAGCACTGGAACTGCGTCTGCTTGAAGCGGTCGTGGATGAACAAACGGGTCTGGAAAAAGGCTTGTCGATGCTGAAGCTGCTGGCTGCACTGGCACCGATGCTGGGTCTGCTCGGTACGGTGACCGGGATGATTGAAACCTTCCAGGTGATCACTCAGTTTGGTAACGGCGATCCAAAAGTGATGGCGGGCGGTATCTCGATGGCACTGGTGACTACTGTGCTTGGCCTTGTGGCGGCCATGCCACTGCTGCTGGCGCACAACATCCTCAGCACGCAAGCCGAGAACATTCGCAATATTCTCGAGAAGCAGGGTATTGGTCTGGTTGCGGAAGAAGCTGAACGCGAATGTGGTATCACACCCGCTTCTCGTGTTGTTGGTAACGCAGCGTAAGGAATTAAGATGAACCAAGCAGACTGGTTGTTTTCACTGAAAAATCTGTTTTTGCCACTGTCTGAGTTTATGGCTCAGGGTGGAACAGTGCTTTGGTGGCTGGCTGCGGTCGTCGCTCTATGTTGGCTGTTGGTGGTTGAGCGCGTGATTTATCTCGCGTTCACTTTTCCGAAACAACGTAAGCAGTGGGTTGAACAGTGGCATGCCCGTAACGATCACCAATCGTGGCACGCGCACGCCATTCGCGAGGGCTGGATTGGTCAGGCGCATATCGCGCTGACCCAAAACCTCAATGTCATCAAAGTACTGGTCGCCATTTGTCCGATGCTCGGACTGCTTGGCACGGTCACCGGGATGATCTCGGTGTTTGACGTAATGGCAACCCAAGGCAGCAGCAATCCTAAATTAATGGCGTCAGGCATCTCTCTTGCGACTCTGCCTACCATGGCAGGCATGGTCGCGGCTCTGGCCGGTATGTTCGTGCACGCGCGTCTGGCTAAAACCTGTCGCCTGTTTGAACTGAAATTAGAAAAATCGTTAAGGAGTCAACGATGAGACTCGGTCGACGTCAGTCGAAACAAGAAGAGGCGCAAATCGACCTCACCTCAATGCTGGATATCGTATTCATCATGTTGATCTTCTTCATCGTGACCAGCTCGTTTGTGCGTGAGTCCGGTGTGGAAGTAAATCGTCCATCAGCCGCCAACGTGGTGGCGCAGAAAGATGCGGGCATTTTTGTGGCCATCACCTCAGCCAACGACATCTATATCGATAAACGTCAGGTTGACGTAGAACGCGTTCAAGCGACGCTGGAGCACTTGTTACTGGAACAACCTGACGCATCACTGGTGATTCAGGCTGACGAGCATGCTTATAACGGCACCGTCGTAAAAGTGATGGATGCTGCGAAAGGGGCAGGTGTGAAGAACATCGCGCTGGCTGCGGAGAAACGCTGATGGGGCGTCTATTGTTAGCCATGCCATTTGCCGCAAGCATCTCGATTGGGTTGTTTGCCTTTATGGCATGGATGGTCAACAACGACGGTATGCGCGCGCCCAAACAAGGGCAGTCGTTGAGCTTCAACATGGTGATGGTGGAGCAGGAACAAGATGTTCAACGGCGCCAGCGTAGTGTTCCGGAGCAACCGAAAGCACCGGAACAGCCACCGGAAACACCAGTGTCGCAGCAACAAACTGCTGCCAGCAATACCGTGTCGCCAACCAGCGTACCGTCTTTGGGGTTGGATACCGCAATCAACGGCATTGAAATCAGTGCGCCGACATTTGGTGACTTTGGCGTAAACCAGCAGGCGCTGCCGCTCTATCGTATTGAACCCAGCTATCCGCCTCGTGCCCTGAAACGTGGTGTGGAAGGTTACGTGGTCCTAAAATTTACCATTGATGAAACTGGTCGCCCGACCGATATTGAAGTTGTCGATGCGAACCCGCGCCGCATGTTTGAACGTGAAGCGATGCATGCGCTGAGAAACTGGAAATACCAACCGAAATTGTTGGATGGCAATGCGGTTTCTCAGCCGGGTCAAACCGTAAAATTGGAGTTTAAACTAGCCAAATGATGAAACGATTAATCGTCTGTCTACTGCTGATGAGCTCAACATCGTTCGCCATGGCCGCGGAGCTTAGCCAGTACGCGGCTAATAAAGCCATGAAAGCGAACCAATTGGCACAAGACGGCAAGCTAAACGACGCCATCAGTACGCTGAAAAACTCCGATGTATCTCGCGCTTACGACAAAGCGTACTTTGCGCGCATGCTCGGCGTGTTTTATTGGCAAAACGAACAGCTCAAACCCGCCATTCAATCTTTGAGTGACGCTGTCACTAGTGGTGAACTGGCGGACGATCAGGGTTGGACGACGCGTCGTATGCTGGCAGACCTGCTTTTAATGGACCACCAGTACAAGCAAGCCCTGCCACACTACTATGAGCTGGTGAAATCAGCGCCGAAAGATCAGAAAGTGTATGAGCTGTGGCTGCGTATCGGACAGATTCATTATCAGGCGCAGCAGTGGCAAAAATCTCTTGATGCGATCGCTCGCTATGAAAGCTTTAAACGACCGGATGAAGTGTCACCGTTGTCAGTGAAGCTCGGGGCTCAGTTACAACTGGAACAGTGGAAAGCGGCTATCCCGACACTTAAGCGCTTGATAGCTCTGGAGCCAGAGAAGGGCAACTGGTGGTTACAGTTGGTAAGTCTGGAACTGCGCACCGGACAGAAAAAAGATGCGCTTAGCAGCCTTGGGCTAGCCAAACTTCAGGGGATTGAGCTAAGCCAGCACGATTTGCGTCTCCTGGCACAGCTTTATGCGCAAAACGGCGTTCCAGAGCGGGCAGCGCGAGTGATTGAACTGCTGGATGAGGCTGACTCAGACATTCAACTCATCACCGAGCGTGCGTTTTACTGGCAGCGTGCCAAAGAGTGGGATCGCGCGATTGAAACCTGGACGCTGGCCGCCAAATTCGATCGTAAATACCACTGGAACGTCGCGCAGCTTCTCAACCAACAAGGTCAGTACCGCTCGGCACTGGCCGAACTGGATAAAGTACAGGAGAAGGATCGTCAACCTCAGGTTGCACTTGCACGCACTCTTGCGCTTTACAAGCTCAATCAACTGGAAGAGGCGCTGATTCAGGCGAAGAAATCAAATAATCTTGAGCCATCGGATGAAGCCAAAGGCTGGATCAAATACCTCACACAACTGCGTGAGATCCAGACGCGTCAAACATCCTGAACACCGCGCGATATTGCATTAAAAAGACCTCTTAGTGAGGTCTTTTTTTATGGCGGTACGAGTACGGAAATATTCGATAAGGTGGCATTGTAATAAAGGTAAATAATATTGATTTGCAAATAGCATTAGTTTGCAAATGATAATGGTTCTTTGTATTCTTTAGGTCTTAGCCGCATTACAGGATAAACCGCACCCATGCATCAGGTCAGCATGCAGAGTCAGGCAGCTTTTGAATCTCTTTTTCATTATGCTCAGCAAATTACGCCATACCTTGATGGTCGTGTCGGCACAGCGCAGGGCAACGAAGACGTTATCGCGCTGACTCGAAATAATGGGGAAGTATTCGCGTCGCTTTATGAAGAACTTAAAGCCGCGACGCCGGAAGCCGGGCAGGCGTATTGGTTAACACGCACGTGGGGTCTACTATGCTGGCAGCCGGTTTATCTGTCGTTTTTGTCGGTATACACACAAAAAGCGCTTCCGGATTTTACCCGCCTTGCTCAGTATCGCCGCCCGATGTTTGTTGCTGGGTTCAGTTTCGAGCCGCATGAATGGCAAACAGGCAAACGGACTCAGCTCATCTATCAAGCTGCGCAGCAACTCAATACGCTGTTTGAACAGTACCGCGAGGCGATGAACCAATTTGTCCGTATTCGCCCAGGTTTTACCCAACATTTGCTCGCCGACATGCTGCTTAGTTGCCTGGTGCGACTTCAACAATTGCGTCCGCATTATTCCAACGCTCAAATCCTGACTCAGGCCCGCTTGTGGCTGGATGCCTTTGAACTGCCGGAAAAACATCTGGCAAGTCTCAAGCTCGATCCCGAAACTCAACAGCTCAAACTGATACGCAGCAGTTGTTGTCTGGTTTATAAATGTCATGGCCGTTCAGTGTGTGTCGATTGCCCACGAGCCGCAGCAAATAAACAAGAACTGGCCATTGAGTTAACCCTTGTTCATTAAGTTACATATAAGATACCTATCTGATTAATAACCAAAACCCATTTGGCGTATGGCGTTCTTAGGCCTATTCTGATCTCATTCAAACGATAAGAGGAGAACGCAGATGGCAGAGAAAACAGCACTGGTCGTCGAAGGTGGAGCGATGCGCGGCATTTTTGCCAGCGGAGTGTTGGATTCCTTCATGGACTTTAACTACCGCCCTTATGATTTCGTCATGGGTGTGTCTGCCGGGGCGTCCAATCTTGTCGGTTATTTATCTCATCAACCTCTGCGCAGTTATCAGGTCATTACCAATCTGGCAACCAGTAAAGATTTTTACAATCCAGGACGCTTCTTGCGCGGGGGCAGTCTGGTGGATGTACGCTGGCTGCTTGATGAAGCCAACCGTATCTATCCAGTCGATGAAGAGCGCCTGTTTTCCTCAGTACCGTTTTACGCGGCAGCGACCAACGTGGAAACGGGCAAAGCCGATTACTACCGGGTGACTAAAGATAACTTTGTGACCGCAATAGAAGCGAGTTCTGCATTGCCGTTGGTTTATAAACAGATGCCGTGTTTTTCCGGCGGTTGTTACACCGATGGCGGTATTGCGGATTCGATTCCGGTCAAAGAAGCTTACCGACGCGGAGCGCGTGATATTACGGTGATTTTGTCACATCCACTGAGTTATCAAATGGCAAAGCCCAAAAGTGAATGGATGATGAAACGACTGTTTGCACGTCATCCTCACGTGGCAAACTCCATCATTCACCGCGCTGAAAAATACAATGGCTCACTGGAATTTATTCGTCATCCGCCAAAAGACGCAACCATTCGCGTCATAGCGCCACCGGAAAACTTTGCCGTTAAACGCTTAACGATGAAAAAACCACTGCTGGATTTGGGCTATCAAATGGGCATCAAAGCTGGTCGTGATCATGTGCAAACACTAGGAGAATAGCGATGAATTTTATAGAAAAAATGATCGTTTTTGTGTGTGAAATCGATACTTACCAAGATGTTTTGGCTGGTTTAGCTAACACTTACGATGAAGAAGTTTGATACCGATCGCGGGTTGTGACACTGCCCAATTTCATTCGAGAAGAGAAAACTTGAATGTTCTCGCAATGTCTTACTCACGCTTTTGGTATCTCGGAATAACCTTTTCACAATAGAGCACGTAACCGATCACTAGGACGTGCTCATGCAACTTAAACTGACTCTCATTGCTGCGGCTTTACTCACAACGCAGCATTCGGCCGCGTTGGCCAATCCCCTTGCTTTTGTACCTGTCGCTCAGGCGAACGAATACCACGACGGCATCAACATCTATGAATACTGGCAGAGTGAAAAACTCGATGGTATTCGAGCCATCTGGAATGGCAAACAACTCCTGACTCGTAATGGCAATCCCATCTACGCTCCGCGGTGGTTCACCGATCCGCTGCCGGATTATGCACTGGAAGGAGAACTTTGGGCGGGACGCGGACACTTTGCACTGGTTCAGCAGACGGTTCTCGATCATACGCCGTCGGATGAGGCGTGGCGCAAGATCGATTTCATGCTGTTTGATATGCCCGATGCCGCCGGTGATTACACCAAACGCTATTACAATTTGATCCATGTGGTTGATTCCGCTTCTTCCAAACACATCAAATACATTGAACACACGCCTGTGTTATCAGAGCAGGAATTGCTGCGCTATCTGGATACGCTGGTTAATGAGAATGGTGAAGGTATTATGCTGCGCAAAGTTACCGCGCGATACCAGGCAGGGCGCAGCAATGATCTGCTCAAACTCAAAAAACATCAGGATGCGGAAGCCAGAGTCGTGGGGTACAAAATCGGCAACGGTAAATACAAAGGCCTGATGGGGTCTGTGTTGGTTCGAACCGATGAAGGGACAGAGTTTTATGTCGGCACTGGTTTTTCCGACGAGCAGCGCCTGAACCCACCTGAAATTGGCAGCCTCATCACGTACCGCTATAACGGGCTCACCGCCGAAGGCAAACCACGATTTGCCCGCTTTGTACGAGTGAGAGAAATTTATTGATTGCCGACAGCCACAGAACAGCGTTGAAACAGCGCTTGCCAATATTGCATGTGCTGTTTAATTGCGTGACGAAATGCTTGGTGGCTTTGCACAATCGTAAATGAATATGCTCCCTGATCACGCTTTGAGAAAGGCACCAAGTTGGGTTCTAGTTGCAGGTAAATACTGTCAATTCTGGCAAGGTAAGGTTGCAGAGTTTCGACGTATATCGACTGAAAGACATTACGCAGGTAATTGAGTTTGGTCTGATTTCGGTTAGCCCCACAGATGATGGCCGCATCGTAAGTGGTGAGCTGAGCGGTAGCCGCCGAAAGCCACTGTGCCGAGTTATCGAGCGAAAATTTCAACTGACCCAGTAACGGCTGTTTTTCCAGTACCTCCTGATACGGCGTAATGGCTGGTAACGTGAGCGCCAGTTGCTGCTGACTGATGGCGTTGTCAATCGTGGCAAAGGCTGCGAGTGCTTCTTCGAATTGAGTCACATCCCAGCTACCTTGAAGCCATTCGTGGCCTGTCAATTGCTTGCGCATCGCATCGCTGGTGTAAAGCAGGTTATACCAATATGCGGGCAGTTCCTGCTGCTTAACCGCTTCAATCTCTGTGAGCTGCTGGCGCAGCTTGGGTGAAATATCCTGGTCAGCAATACAGCGGGTCAGCCCCTGCAGCAGCGTTACTTCATAATCAAAACGGCGAAACTCATCTTGCACCTTTCCCAGTACCGAGTTGCGTTCTGCGATGAGAGAAAATAACGCACATTTACGCAGTTCGTAACTATCAAGCAGGCCGATAGTCAACGATTCCAATGTGATGGCCAGTTCCCGCTTTTCAGGCAGGATTTGGTTTTGCGTAGTGGGTAGAGCAACAAGTTCAGCATCTTGAACATTGGCGATACGCTGAATGTAATCGGCAAAATCACGCTCAACAGGCGCCCGCGAGAGATCGCAGCCTGCGATAAACAGTGTCATCAAGCCGATTAGCCAATAGCGCACATCACCTCCGTCTTCTTTTATTCAGCATAGAAAAAAGGCCAGCTCAATGCGGGCCTTTGTAAACCATTCGCTTAGCGAGAGGCAAAGTGCATCTGCATTTCGTCATCTTGCTTGTGTACCCAGCGCAGGCGCAGCCCCAACATCAAGGCCGCCGAGCTCAAACCGATAATAAAGCCGATCCAGAATCCTTTGGCGCCCATCGGTTCAACAATTAAGTCGGTCATACCCAGGATGTACCCCGAAGGCAGACCCAGAATCCAGTACGCGATAAAGGTTCGGTTAAAAATTGCAGCCATATCTTTGTAACCGCGCAGAGCGCCTGCAGCGATGACCTGAACCGCATCCACCACCTGATAAATCGCAGCAAAAATCAGCAGGCTCATTGCCATGCTCACCACTGCCATATTTTCGGTGTACAACATTGATACGTGCTCTCGGAACAAAACGGTCAGGGCCGCCGTCACCACGGCGGTGCCGACACCCAACATCAGACCAACGTTCGAGGAAATAGCCGCGCCGCGGAAATCTTTCTCACCCAGAGTATGTCCGACACGAATCGACACGGCCGCACCGATACTCATGGGCAACATGAACACCAGAGACGAAAAGTTAAGTGCAACCTGATGCGCAGCGACAACCAGTGAACCGAGCGGCGCTACCATCAGCGCAACTACTGCAAACAAGGTAACTTCAAAGAAAAGGGCAGCAGCAACCGGGAAACCAAGACGGAACAAGCGCACCTGGGCTTTTAGTTGTGGTTTGTGGAACGTTTCAAACAATTTGATGTGCGCCAAACGGTTTGATGTCACCACATAGAACAGCAGCATCAAAAACATCATCCAGTAGACGATCATGGTCGCGACACCACACCCGACGCCGCCTAGTGCTGGCGCGCCAAATTTACCGTAAACAAAGATCCAGTTGAGCGGAATGTTGCACAGCAAGCCCAGGAAACCAATTACCATTGCAGGTTTAGTCAACGACATGCCGTCGGTAAAGCTGCGCAGTGTCTGGAACAGTAAAAATGCAGGTACCGCAAACACCATCGCGTGCATGTAGCCAATCGATTTTTCCTGCATCAGCGGCTCGACTTTCATCAATCCAAGGATAGATTCAGTCTGCAACAGCACCACGATAATGGGTACCGACACCAACAGCGCTAATGCACCACCTTGATGAATTTCAAACGGAATTTTATGCTGCCTGCCAGAGCCATTAAGCTGAGCAACCACAGGTACCAGCGCCATCAATAATCCGATACCGAACAGGATAGAAGGCAGCCAAATGCTGGCCGCGATAGACACAGCTGCCATGTCGATAGCGCTCACGCCACCAGCCATAATGGTGTCGACAAAACCCATACCCGTCTGAGCAACAGATGCAATCAGGACTGGCGTGGCTAACTTAATTAAATTAGACGCTTCTTTTTTATAACGGTGCACGAATTTCTCCGGAAGGAATAACTGCAAGAGAGCACCAAAAGCAAATTTTGATGCTGGAGTGAATGATAAAGAAATGTCACACTAAGCTCCACGAAAAACTGCCGGAATCACAAAATGTTTACAGGTATTGTGCAAGGCACAGCAAAAGTTGTGACCATCAAAAAGAAAGAAAAATTCCAGACTCACGTACTTGAACTGCCTGAAGCGTTGGGGCAGGGTTTGTCCATTGGCGCATCTGTCGCGCACAACGGCTGTTGTCTGACGGTAACGAAAATCGACGGCACTCAGGTTTCGTTCGATTTAATGCAGGAAACGTTGCGCCTGACCAATCTTGGTGAACTCGCAGCCGGAGATTTGGTCAACATCGAGCGTGCAGCAAAATTTGGTGATGAAATTGGCGGGCACAGTATGTCTGGCCATATCAGCCAGATGGCAACCATTGTGGATGTGATTGACACCCCGAACAACCGTACTATCTGGTTTGAACTGCCACCGCAACATATGAAATACGTGCTGGCCAAAGGCTTTATCGGTTTAGACGGCTGCTCGCTGACTATCGGCGAAGTCAAAGCCAACCGCTTTAACGTCCATCTCATTCCAGAAACAATGCAGCGTACGCTGTTTGGCAACAAACAGATGGGTGACCACGTGAACGTCGAGTTCGACCCGCAAACTCAGGCGATAGTCGACACCGTAGAACGTGTTCTCGCCGCGCGAGAGGCATAAAAAAGAGCGCTTAGGCGCTCTTTTTTTATCAGAAGATCTGTTCATCATCCGCATCGACATAAAGTTCGATGGTGTCCTGCTGCTCATCGACCATCATATTGAGATGAATCGCATGGCAACATGCAGGGCAATCGTCATAAAACTCCTGGCTACCGTTGGAAGAGTCCAGAGTAATACGGATGGAATGGCCACAATGCGGGCATAGAACCGTTTTTTCAGTGAATTCTTTCATCTCGCTTTCCTTACATCTGTGGGAGATGAATTAATAGTAAGCCGTGAAGTTAGTTAAAGAGATAAATTAAGTACAAAACTTGAGGCAAGGCATAAAACGAATAAAGGGTTCCTAATCCGGAACCCTTTAACGTCACAAAATGTGTCAAAAAACTCAGTCTAACCTGTTAAAACGAAAGAATTTTTTTAATTAAACTATCCGCCTCAGCCAAATAATGACCACCAAAGTGATTGTAGTGATTGAGGATGTGATACAGGTTGTAAATGTCCTTGCGTTCACCGTAGTTGAAATCCAGTGGCATGACGCTCTCATAACCCTGGTAAAAATCGGGTTGGAAGCCACCAAACAGCTCCGTCATGGCGATATCACACTCGCGATCACCCCAGTAGCAAGCCGGATCATAACAAATCGGACCGAACGCTGAGTTAGCCACATTGCCATGCCACAAATCGCCGTGCAGCAGGGATGGGCGAGGCGTGTGGTTGGCAAGGCGCTGTTTGACCAACTCGACAAATTCATCGATGTTGACCATCTCAATGCCTTTCTCTTTCAGCAACTGCAACTGCCAGCCGATACGCTGTTCAGCAAAAAAGTGGTTCCATTTTTTGGTCCACTGATTGGGCTGAACAATGTTACCGATGTAGTTATCGACATCGAACCCGTACTCTTTTTGATCCCCCCACTGATGAAGTTGCGCCAGTTGAACACCAAATTTAAAGCTGTTGGCCGCATCGTCCAATGGCTTAGTGGGGAGGTAATTGAGGATGATAAACGCGTGGCTTTTACTGGTACCCACCAGAATAAGCTCCGGAACAAACACCGTGGAGCTTTCACGCATCATGCGCAGATTTTCCGCCTCTAACTCATACTGAGGCAGAAACTCACGCTGGTTGAGCTTGATGAAATACCGTTCGCTACCATCGGAGATCATGTAACACTCATGAATGTCTCCACCATTGATCTTCGTCTTTTCTGTGATGTCGTATTGAAACATCAGAGTATCTGAGAGCTGTTGAGCGATCGCTTGCCACATAGTGTTGCTCCATCCCCGTACGTCGTTGTATGCAAGTTTAGGCGATCATTGCCAATATTTCAGACCACGAATGCACAGAATTTCATTCACTTACTGACTCATTCCTACAAATGCATATAAATGTGACTTTTATCAAAAATACGAGAACTCATTTCAGCAAGTTATCTCCGCACAATAACGATCCGGTGCAATAATGTCGCCTTGTAATGCAATATTGAGCCTTTCTAAGACTCAACGTCCTGTTATCGATTCGCCAAAATGTGTCCGTCTCTTGATATTAGGCAAGGTTCTGAGGTAATTATCCTCGGTAAGAAACTGTGAAAAAACGGACACATGGCTTAGTATTACACAAGGTAACGTCGTGTCTGGCACAAAGCGGTATAGCGGAGAAGAAAAGTGGTTGTAGAAACCGATGGTTATTTGGCTCTGATTGAACATCTGGCAATGAACATGGATATCTTTACGCGCGAAGGCGACACTGGCAAAGAGAGTGTCGAAGACGTCGTAACGGATATGGTCGCCAGCAACATCATGGCTATCTTTGAGCAAAACCCAGAGCTTCACTCCAGCGTACGTTTTCAGTTATTGAAAGAAGCCGATTCTGTTGTAGAAGATCTCGGTGAAGTGTTGGCAGGTGTATGGGGTAAACCAGCGACAAACGATCAAATCGTTTTTCTGGATGAGTATATTGCGCTGGTAAAAAACCTGTTTGATTCAGCAGTCAGCAAGTACGATTAATTGACAACGGGCGGATCTTCAATCCGCCTGAATTGCCAGAACTTAGATGCCCAGTACGGGTTATCCAATCTCGAAATTATCACGCCTTTAGATGTCGATGCATGCATAAAAAGTTTATTGCCCAGATAGACCC
The DNA here is from genome assembly GCF_016464285.1 of Vibrio sp. bablab_jr001. Taxonomy (NCBI): domain Bacteria; kingdom Pseudomonadati; phylum Pseudomonadota; class Gammaproteobacteria; order Vibrionales; family Vibrionaceae; genus Vibrio; species Vibrio sp. bablab_jr001. Next base: position 107,915 of record NZ_JACDWZ010000041.1, on the reverse strand, counting down.
CGACATGTTGCGTCGTTCGTGATGTCTTGAAGAACACCAAGTCTCCATATTTTGCCTGTTTGTACTTAATCGCATTGCCAACCTGGCTCTGTGACGATGTTGTACGCGGCAAAGGCTGCTGCCAGGCTTCGCGGTAAGCAATTTGCACAAACGCCGAACAGTCCACGCCACGTTTTGTATTTCCGCCCAATTGGTAAGGCACACCTTGCCACTGGTTATAAATATCAAAAAACGCAATCTCTTTACGCTCTTCGGTTTGCTCAAATGGCGTCAAACTCTCTGGCACCGAAACGGCGGTATCGGGTTCTGCCTGCTCTTGCGGCACTGACGAACAACCGGCCAAAACCAGCAATATAATCAGATAGGGAATGCGATTTCTCATCATCTGTAACTTAACTGAAATTTGAATGAAATATTTCTGACACATTCGATTCCTACCATGTCGACGGATCTTTAAAAGTGGAATCGGACTCTCAACTTCCTATGACTCAGCTTACTCAGCAGGGCAAAGTGTTTTCTTTAATCCAAACACTCACTGCCATCTTTATGTCGATCACACTACTCGTTATCGTGTTGTCTGTCACCAGTATCAAAGGCATCGAACGGGTGGGGTATCAATTCAATCACTTATCGGAGCAGGCATTGCCGCTCGCGTTAAATAACGCAACACTGACCCAAAACATTCTCGAACAGGTCAAATACCTGGGTTACGGCACGCGTGCCAAAACCACTGACGAGCTCACAGCTATTCAGTCCAACATTTCTGAGCTCGATACGCAAGCCCAGCATTCTCTTGAGCAGATGAAGACCATCGCGGCTCAATTCAACAATTTGATCGATGCCAGCAAACAGCAGGCACTGGTTGACAGCATTGCGCAACTGAGCAACTTATCGAATGATATTCTCAACGCTCAACAGCAACAGCTTGCTCAACAACAAGAAATTGCCCAGCAGGCAACAGGCTTTCGTTATGGTTTGAGTTCGATAGGGCCAGAAATGAGCCGTATTGCCTCATTTCTTTCTGTCGACAACCCGGAATCGATGGATGCGGCTAACCGCTTTACCGCTTCGGCAAGCTCAATGGAAAGTACTTTCCTGATGCTGATGATGCAGGACGATTTAGACAAGGCACACACCCAATACAAAGAGTTGAAAAGCCGCATTGCGGGCCTTGAACTGGCTTATGACGATTTCAAAGAGTGGCACCCGGATGTTACTGACTTTGCCAGCCTGACCGCGCCGTATGACATGGTGAAAACCGGGTTCAAATCCGGCGGCATCCTGGATCAGATCCTCACGAAGTTGGAAACGTCACAACAACAAAACCAGCAATTTGAGCAAGCAGCCGTCGTCGCTAAACAGACGGTCAGCATTCTGAATGCGTTGTCGGATGATGCCAAATCATTGATCGCATCCAAAGAACAAGAAGTGCAAAGCACGATGCAAAGCGTCACTTGGATTCAATTGGTGAGTGGCGCGGCTCTGGTGGTGATGATTGTACTTGCCTGGTTTGGACTGCGTAAATGGGTCAACAGCGGTATGCGAAATATCAGCAAGCATCTGACGTTGATGACCGAACACGATCTGGCACATCAGGCTTCGATGACGGGGCCGCAAGAGTTTCATCACATCGCAAACCAACTCAATCAGGTGATCGACAGTACACACGATTCCATTTCGACCGTTACACGCAACTGCGAAACGCTGTATCAAACGGCTGAACTGAGTTACGACGCCGCCGATCAATCGAATAAGAGTCTGGCCCTGCAAAACCAGGCACTGATGAATATGGTGACCACCATCAACCAGCTCGAAGCATCAATTCGTGAAATTGCGGGCGTGACCAATGATTCTTACACGGATTCACTGTCTGCCGCGGAGCACTCGGCCAATGGCGTGAAGGTGGTCGAACTGAACCGTCAACGTCTGGAGTCTCTCGATTCAACACTCAATATCAACGAATCGGCGATGCTGGAGCTCGACACACGCGTGACCAAAATTCGTGAAATGGTCGATTTGATCAGCGGTATTGCCGACAGCACCAACTTGCTGGCATTGAACGCCGCGATTGAAGCGGCACGTGCTGGTGAACAGGGCAGAGGGTTTGCGGTGGTCGCGGATGAAGTGCGCAAGCTTGCCAGCGACACCACAACACAAACAGCCAATATTCGCGAAATGATGAACGAGCTGGTGCAAGCGGCTGGCCGTTCTCGTCAGGCAGTGGAAGATTCACGTACCGAAATGGCGCATGCTCTCGCATCCAGCGAAGAGGTTAAAACCACCTTCTCTGATATTGAGCAGGCAGTGACCCACATTCGCGCTCGTGTTGAGCAAATATCTGTGGCCACGGAAGAGCAAGAACGCGCTACAGCGGATGTCAGCCAGTCCATTACACAAATTTCAGAGCAAGGTGAGCAAACTAAGCTGCAGCTCGAAGCCATGGTCGAAAGCTCAGAGCAAGTGGCCGAAATCGCCGGCCATCAGCAAGCGATGCTGCACAAGTACACTCTGAGTTAACTTTCCCGAAATGGCTGGGTAAGCATTTTATCCAGCCATTGTTCTCGGGATTGCTGAAACTGCGGCAGACCGATTTTCATCCCTTCATGTCCCAACTCTGGCTGGGCAATATAAGTCGCAAACAGCCGATCCCACACCGATAAAAAGAAACCAAAATTGGAGTGTGTCTCACGTTCAATAACAGAATGGTGGACACGATGCATGTCGGGCGTCACCACCAGGATGCGCAGCCATTTATCGATCGCAAGCGGCAGACGAGCGTTGCTGTGGTTAAACATTGCGCTGGCATTGAGCACAATTTCAAACACAACCACGGCAAGTGGAGAAACACCAATCAATGTCACCGCACCCACTTTAATCCACATCGAGATAATGATTTCCACCGGATGGAAACGTGTACCTGTGGTTACGTCAATGTCCTGATCCGCGTGATGCATACGGTGCAAACGCCACAAAACGGGCAGGCGATGAAACATTACATGCTGCGCGTAAATCACGCCGTCTAATAAGATAATCGACAAGACAAAGGCAAGTGCTGGCGGGATTTCCAGCCAGTAAAGCAGGCCAAAGTGAGTCACTTCGGTCCAGTGCGCCGCGGATACTGCCACGATCGGCATCATCAACGTCAAAAGCAGGCTGTTGAGGCCAACTAAGCCGAGGTTATTTACCCAGCGCAGCCACTTTCTCTGTGTCAGTATTTTTCGCGGACGATTCGATTCCCACAGTGCGCATGCGATCAGCACCAGCATGAAAATCATCAGTCGAACGGTTTCTGTGTGTTGTAACATCATCGCCTCCAGCAAATTTCCTTTTCGCTAAAAACTTTACGTTTCCCTCAAGACAACACTGGCGCAGGGCACAAGCTGTCAGTAAAATCGCAGCCTATTTTTCCTCTGTCACTGCGTCTATGAGAATTCACGCCTTCCATCGTTTGTATCAGTATCGCCTTGAACGATCAACTAAACCTTTTTTGGCTCGCGGGTCACGTATCATTCGCTGCCCGTATTGCCATGTCAGTGAAGTGCACTGCTTGTGTGCCCACCAGCCTGATGTCGACACCGACGTTGCGGTGATGTTGATCGTCTCTGAAAACGAAGTGTTTAAACCCAGCAACACCGGGCGTTTAATTGCCGACATCATCAAAGAAACCTACGTGTTTCAGTGGAGCCGAACAGAACCCGCAGAAGAGATGCTGGCGATCCTGAACGATCCGGCCTATTTCCCGGTTCTCGTTTTCCCGGCGGAACTTGAAGAAGACAAACAACGCGTCATGACCGCGCTGCCTGAGAGAACAGACCGTCGCAAACCACTTTTAATTTTCCTCGATGGCAGTTGGCGCGAAGCGAAGCGCATTTTCCGTAAATCGGATTACCTCGCCAATCTGCCTTTAGTATCGATCGAGCCGGAGACTTTGTCGCGTTACGTCATGCGTAAGTCAGATAACGAACAACATCTGGCGACCGCTGAAGTGGCAAGTTTAGTTTTGGATAAGTTCGGGGAATATCAAGCCGCAGACACACTGCGACTGTGGTTCGACGCCTTTAAAGAGAGCTACCTGATGTGTAAGTCTCGCCTCAAAGTGGATGGTGAAAAAATTGCCCTGAAACGATTCATTGAGCATCGCGAAAGCGAGAAGTCACTCTAAACTCTGGCAATTTGCTGGTTGCTAACTGCGCAATCAGTTCAAGTGACAAAATAAACCCGTCCTTGGTCACGGACTGTGTCAGGTGGTCTATGGATAATACCGCTGTTTAACTTTTGTTATTTTGATCCCAAGGTTGGGGTGCTTTATTAGGAGAGAATCGCATGTACTACGGCTTTGATGTCGGCGGGACAAAAATTGAGTTTGGTGCATTCAACGAGAAGCTTGAACGCGTAGCGACTGAGCGCGTGCCGACACCAACAGAAGATTACCAGCTATTAGTGGACACGATCGCTGGTCTGGTTGCGAAATACGATGAAGAATTTGGCGTCCAAGGCACAATTGGTCTTGGCTTGCCAGGAATGGAAGATGCTGATGATGGTACCGTTCTGACCGTAAACGTACCGTCTGCAAAAGGCAAACCGTTACGCGCGGATCTGGAAGCCAAAATTGGCCGCAGCGTAAAAATTGAAAACGATGCGAACTGTTTCGCGCTGTCTGAAGCGTGGGATGATGAACTGAAAGACGCGCCATCCGTCATGGGTTTGATCCTGGGTACAGGTTTTGGCGGTGGTCTGGTTTACGAAGGCAAAGTATTTTCTGGCCGCAACCACGTTGCGGGTGAAATCGGTCACATGCGCCTACCCATTGATGCCTGGTTCCATTTAGGCTCTGATAAAGCGCCGCTGCTGAGCTGTGGTTGCGGCAATAAAGGCTGTATGGACAACTACCTGTCTGGCCGCGGTTTTGAGCTGATTTACGAACACTACTTTGGCGAGAAGAAGAAAGCGATCGAGATCATCAACGCGCACAAAGAAGGTGAGGCGAAAGCGGTTGAGCACGTTGAGCGCTTTATGGAACTGCTGGCGATCTGTTTCGGTAATATCTTTACCGCGAACGATCCGCACGTTGTCGTGTTGGGTGGTGGCCTGTCGAACTTCGAACTGATCTATGAAGAGATGCCAAAGCGCGTACCTAAGCATCTGCTGTCGGTCGCGAAATGTCCGAAGATCATCAAAGCCAAACATGGCGATTCAGGTGGTGTGCGCGGCGCGGCATTCCTGAACATCAAATAAAGAAAAAGGGCTTGCAGTCGCAAGCCCTTTTTTCATCATCACTGTTTCGGCTTTTTACCGACACCAAAGTTCTCTTTGGCTTGCAGGGTGATGGAGCCAAATCCCAACTTCTTGAAGTGATTATCACGGTAGTTACGTACCGCTTTGGTATCCGAAATCGCTTCAATTTGTTGTTCCATCTTCAGATAGTCTTTCAAATCGATGCCTTCTGCTTCGGCGACCGCTTCATGAATATTGCGATGTTTCTCGTATGAGAATGTCAGCGTTTTCTCTTCGTTTTTGTAGGTGTAAATAATGGTGCGAGCCATGTTTTCTCTCTCATACCTTATGAATAGGCTAGATTCTGCCTTGTAGTGGGATGATTGTCACGCTTTCACCGACTTTTACCGTATCAATCGCAGGATTAATTTCAATCAGGCAATTCGCTTCGCTCATAGAACGCAGAATGCCGGAACCCTGCTTACCCTTGGTTTTGACCGTGAGCTGACCGAGCTCATTAAGGGTGTAGACACCACGGCTAAATTCAGTGCGCCCTTGACGGGAGCGCAGCTCTTCCATCGCAATCGCATTGATTTTCAACGGAGTCCAATCGGTTTCGCCTTGCATCTTGCGCAGGGCAGGCTCAACAAAATTGATGAATGACACCATCACCGCGACAGGATTGCCTGGTAAACCAAAGAAAGGTTTGTTTTGGATATGGCCAAACGCAAGTGGACGTCCCGGGCGCATGTTGATGCGCCAGAAATCAATTTGTCCCAGTTTTTCCAGTGCGGATTTAATGAAATCGGCATCACCGACAGAAACACCGCCAGAGGTCATCACCACATCCGCATTCTCTGCGGCGTGTTGCAATGTTTCCATCATTCGCGCTTCGTCGTCTTCGATAATGCCAAGATCGATGATCTCACACCCCAAGTTCGTCAGTAGCCCCATCAGGGTGTAGCGATTCGAATCGAAAATGCAGTGATCATTCTGTTCACTGCCAGGCGCCTGCACTTCATCACCAGTGGAAAACAGGGCGACTTTGAGTTTGCGATAAACAGGCAAAGTGGCAAAACCCAGCGATGCTATCATGCCCGTCTCAGCAGAAAGCACTCGTTGGCCAACCTCGAAGACATGTTGACCAAGTGCCAGATCTTCGCCTGCCTGACGCACGTTCTGACCTGGCTTGATGTACGCATCGCCGAAAGACACGCGATTTCCATTGGTTTGTGCCTGTTCGCGCATCACCACCGTGTCTGCACCCTCAGGAACAGGCGCGCCAGTCATGATCTTCACCGTTTGCCCGGCTTGCAGCACTTTGTTGTAGCCGTGGCCCGCCATTACTTCCGCGACCAGTTCAAATTGCGCCAAACCAATGTCTTCGCTGCGAATAGCGTAACCATCCATGGCGGAATTACGGTATGCCGGTACGTTGATAGGGGACGTTACCGCCGCACTCAATACCCGCTGGTAGCCTTCATTGACCGCAACGGATTCAGATTCTGTCAGCACCTGTACTGCATCAAGGATGTTTTGGCGACCTTGTTCTACCGATAAGAAGGCAGGGGAAAGCGTATCGCAGCTTCCGGTTTCAGCTTTGCCGGTTTTTGATTCGAGAGGTTTGCCTGCTTTGCCAACGTAATCGAGCACAAACTTGGCAATCGCATCCAAATCATTAATGTTCATCTGTGGCAGGGACGACTCCACCGTTTCATCAGCGGCAATCGCAATGATGTTGTCATCGTTCGGGTGAAGCCACGGTTTGCCAACCTCGGCACGGTGCAGTTCGATTTTCGGAAACGCAATGTTCTTACAACCTTCCACTAAAATTACATCCAACTGCTGAGCATCAAAGCGTTGCAACAGATAGTCAAACTCGGCTTCTGCATCCAGCGTTTCCGTCATCAGCGCAAAGCGATTCCGTGAGGCGATCAGCATCTGGGAGGCACCGGCTTTGCGCAGACGGTAGCTGTCTTTGCCCGGCTTATCGACATCAAAATTGTGGTGAGCATGTTTTAGAATGCCTAAGCGAAGGCCAGCCGCTGTGAGTTTGGGAACCAAGGCTTCCAACAAGGTGGTTTTGCCGGTTCCGGAGTACGCCGCAAAACCGAGCAAAGGCAGGGATGGGCGTGAAGAATGCGATGAATTCATGGCTGTAATGCTCCGAATTGAGCCAGCTCTTGTGGCGTATTTAAATTGAAAAAGCAGTCTGGTGAATCGCTGAAATCAACTTCGGCGGTGTGACATTCGTTATACAGCAGAATAATTTTGCGGTCGCCACGCTCCAGAAACGCAGCCAGTTTTGGCAGCACGCGTTTGTGAAACAGTGTGAACACGGGTTGTTGATGTTCACCATCGTTCGCGACCAGAATATCGGTTTGCGGCGTCACTGCAGCGCAAAAACGCGCCACCAGGTCTTTCGCAATCATCGGGCTATCACAAGGTACAAAGCCGACCCAATCAGTCTGCGCTGCGTTGAGTCCGGCGTGAATACCACCAAGTGGGCCCGGGTAACCGGCAAACTGATCCGAAACCACAGGCGCGAACTGTTGGTACCACTCCTGATTACGGTTGGCATTGATGAGGATATGGTCTGTTTGAGGTTGCAGACGTTCCAGTACGTGCTGAACCAAAGGTTTATCGTTGAGTTTGATCAGTCCCTTGTCGTTTCCACCCATGCGGCTGGCTTGCCCACCCGCTAAAATCACCCAACTAGTTTGAGAGGGAAGTAACATAGGTATTCTCTTGTTCTTCTTTGACGACATGAAGCAGCGGTGATTCAACCAAGGTACGGTCTTTAATCCACCACTGTTTTTTACACAATGTAGTGAGCGCGTTGGTCTGGTGACTGGTGATCACCAAACTGGAGCCTCGGTCCAGTAAATCCTTGGCCATTATAACTAATCTGTCGATAGATTCCTGATCTAATGACGCACTCGGCTCATCCATCAGCAAAATAGACGGCTTTAAAATCCACGCTCGAGCCATCGCAACACGCTGCTTTTCACCGCCGGATAACACCGACACATGCTCATCGGCCAATGTTTCTAGTCCCACCATGCGCAGCGCAGTGATCACTTCAGCACGCTTGTCTTTGGCAGACAGAGAAGAGAAACGAATGCCATACACCACGTTTTGATACACGGTGTCGTCGAACAGATAGGGACTTTGATGCAGGTAGATAACGTTGCGGCGCGCTTTGCTACGCCAGATTCTGCGCCACCACGTCTGGCTGTTAGACACTCTGCCCGTAGTCGGAACCAGAAGCCCGGACAGAATTTTAAGCAGCGTGGTTTTACCCACACCGTTGTCACCCTTGAGATAAATCGCATCATTCGGGCCAATCGACAATTGTGGAATGTGAAACAGAACGCGATCTTTAAAACGCATAGATAACTGCTGTGCGGTCAGCTTAATCGACATTCGACATCCTTATGTACGTAGATAGCCTTTGCCACGCATACTGGTAAGCAAAAAGTTGAGAGCCAGTGCTAATGAGAGTAGCACCATTCCCAGTGCAACACCTTGCGCAAAAGCGCCTTTGTGACTTTCCATCGCAATCGCGGTTGGGATGTTGCGGGTCAGGCCCATAATGTTGCCGCCCACCATCATTGAACAGCCGACTTCAGTCACAATACGAGAAAAGCCTGCAATAGTCGCGGCACAGAGTGGAAAACGGGTTTCCCACACCATGGTTGCAGCAATCCGCGGAACCGACACCCCCAGCGTCATTGCCGTTTCGACCGAGCGGCGATCGCTCGATTGCAACGCGCCGTGCATCATTGACACCAAAATAGGAAAACAGATCAGCATCTGACCGAAGATCATCGCTTTTTGAGTGAACAGCATTTGCCAATCGCCAAGCGGACCCGCCCGAGACAGCAGCATATAGAGCAACAAGCCAATCACCACCGTTGGAACAGCTTGCAGAGTGTTGATCAGGGAAAGCAGGAACCATTTGCCCCGAAAATTGGTATACGCGAACACAAAAGCCAGCAATACAGACGGGACGATCACTAAACCGATCGCCGCCAGAGAAACACTAAAGGAGACCGCAACGATCTCCCATAGCTCGGAGTCAAAGCTCACCAGTAAGGTGAGTGCCTCCAATGTGGTTTGCCATAAACTCATGAACCGCGGTTACTCGTGCGCGTTGGCAACAAACAGCTGCTGTCCATTGAGTTTGAAATCGTTAATCAGCTTTTGGCCTTTCTCGGCGACCAACCAGTCACTGAAGACTTTCGCGCCTTGATAGTTGATGGTTGGGTAACGTTCAGGGTTCACCAGAATCACTTGGTATGGGTTAAACAACGCTTTGTCGCCCTGGAACAGAATCTTCAGATCCAGCTTGTTGGTGTACGCCAGCCAAGTGCCACGATCGGTCAGCGTATATGCTTGCATCTCAGACGCCATGTTCAGCGTTGGTCCCATGCCTTGACCGACAGAGCGGTAGCCACCGAAGTTCGGTTCAATTTTGTTTTGGGCCCAGATACCCAGCTCTTTTTTGTGCGTACCGGAATCATCGCCACGAGAGATGAAAGTTACGCCACTGGTTGCGATCTGTTTAAACACGCCCGCGACGTCTTTCTGGTCCGCGACGTGCGCAGGATCGCTCTCCGGCCCAACAACCACGAAGTCGTTGTACATCAGTTTACGCGGCATGACACCAAAGCCCTGGTCAACAAAAGTCGCTTCCGCTTTCGGCGCGTGTGTCATCACTAAATCCACATCGCCGTTTTCGCCCATCTTCAGCGCTTTGCCCGTACCAGCAGCAATGACGTCGACTTTGTAACCGGAATCTTGTTCAAACTTAGGCAGTAGGTAATCAAGAAGGCCAGAGTGATAAGTGCTGGTTGTGGTGGCCAGACGAATGCGATGAACATCATCGGCACTGGTAGCGGAATAACTGACGAGAAGCAAAGAAGTAGCAGCGAGGCTGAAAGTCACTTTATTCATTCTAATTTCCATTTTTTGATGAGATTGATTACGAATGCATTGATTCGTGACCAAAAAGTCACGAACAAAGCGAGGCTTATTGCAATCTGAATGCCAAAACTAATAGCGCAATTTCCCGCCGAAAAACAAAGGATATTCCACAGATCCTGACTAAAATAAGTGTCAGTGCACATAAGCTAGGACAAAATGTCCCAATTTACTCTTATCGAGAGTAAGGTTAATTGCGTCGTTATGTCCCAACAGGAAATTTGAATCCATTATGTCTCAATCATTTGACTCGCAATCATCTCTCCAATACCAGGCTTTTTCTGTGCTCGTGGTCGATGACGAACCCGGCATGCAAGCCATTCTAAAAAAAGCGCTGGGTAAATGGTTTTCCAAAGTCGACTGCAGCGGCAGCATTGAAGAAGCTGAAGCGCTGCGTATTGAACATCATTACGACCTGATCATTCTTGATATCAACCTACCGGGGCGCTCCGGCATCGAATGGGAAGAGGCCTTCAGTGACGAAGACCGCCGCGCAGACGTTATTTTCATGACCGGTTATGCCGATTTGGAAACCGCCATCAGCGCGCTGAAACTCGGCGCTTCGGATTTCATTCTCAAGCCGTTTAATCTTGATCAGATGCTGCAAGCGGTAAAACGCTGTATGGACAAGCGTCTTAACGAGCGTATGCAGTACGCATTGCAACGAGACTATCAACGCCACTGCGCGACCCAGATCATGGGCCATTCACACAAAACTGAGCAGCTCAAGCAGTTGATCCTGCAGTTCGCGCCGTCAAGAGCCTCCGTTTTAGTTGAAGGGGAATCGGGGACGGGTAAGGAACTGGTGGCTCGCGCGATTCACGAAGCCAGCGACCGTCAGGGGCCTTTTGTGCCCGTTAACTGTGGTGCCATTGCCCCGGAACTCCTCGAAAGTGAGCTGTTTGGCCACACGTCAGGCGCATTTACCGGTGCCAAGAAAAGTCGAGAAGGTCTGTTTCGCGTCGCCAATGGCGGCACGTTGTTTCTTGATGAAATCGGTGAAATGCCGCTGGCCATGCAGTCCGCATTGCTGCGTGTATTGGAACAGCGCGCCATTCGTCCGGTCGGGTCCGAAAAAGAGATCAATATTGATGTCCGAGTCGTAGCGGCGACCAACCGTAACCTGCAGCAAGAAGTCGAGCAGGGGCGTTTTCGCGGCGATCTGTTCTACCGTCTTAATGTCCTCAAAATCGATGTCAGTCCACTACGCGAACGTAAAGCCGATCTCAAAGATTTGGTGCCGTTTTTTACCAAGAAGCTGTGCGCCGAGCTGAGTATGCCAGTACCAAAATGGGCACATGAAGATGTGTCCGCCATGCACGATTATGACTGGCCGGGAAATATTCGTGAGCTGAAGAACCTCATAGAACGCTGCATTCTGCTCGGCAAACCACCAGCCCACTACTGGCGTGAGTTACACGGCTATCCTGTCGCGATTGAGGTGACAACGTCACCAAAATTAAATGATAAGATGACCCACAGCGATATTGTGGTGGAAACTTCAGGTACGGGTTATCCCAACCACTGGACACTCAAAGAGGTAGAGAAAGCACATATCATGCAGATTGTGGATTTCTACGAAGGCAACAAATCGGCGGCTGCACGTGACTTAGGTGTTGCACGCAAAACCTTAGAGCGCAAATTCAAAGAGTGGGATGGCGATGAGCAAGACAATCTTGGCTAAGATTCCACTGTGGCAGAAGTGGCGACATCGGGTCAAAACCATGGTGCGCTATCGTCTGCTGATCCTCACTTCAGTGCCAATTGGCTTTACGCTGATTGCGTTGATCGCCATTTCTATCTACTGGTCGATTCACTACACATGGCAAAGTGCACTGGTCGATGTGTCTGAACGCTTAGGTGTGGCGCACAACAGCATGACGTTACTGCAACAAAAGCAAGCCAGTTACGTCAAAGCGTTCGGCGACTCTTACGAGTTTCGTACCCGCATAATGCACGCGGGTGAGGAGCCGGATCTCAACCAATGGGTGAATCAGCAGAAGCAGCGCTACGATCTCGATTTTCTCACCTTTGAGCGAGTGGATACGCTGGAGCAGAAGTTTCGTTATCTGGATTTAACCAAACGTGAATCGTTTTTTGATGTTCTATCGCAAAGCGAGCTGGCACAACTCGATCCTCAACTGGCTAAGCGCGCGGAAATCGAACGGGTTAACGCCGATCGCACCGAGACGCGCGGCTTGGTCAGCCGCACAGTCATTCCGGTACTGAACCAATATAACGACATCATCGGTTTTCTTGATGGCGGCTTGTTGCTTAACAACAGCAGCACACTGGTGGATCAGATCCGCGATCTGATTTATCCCACCAAACAAGATAATTTGCGTCCTATCGGCACTCTGACGATCTTTCTCGATAATCTGCGCGTCAGTACCAATGTGCCGTTAAACAGTGATGAGCGCGCAGGCCGGGCGATTGGTACGCGCGTATCGAACGAAGTGCGCGACGCCGTGCTGAATCAGGGCAAAGAGTGGGTCGATAAAGCGTATGTATATGATGCCTGGTATATCACCGCGTACCAGCCGATTCGTGACCAGTACGATAACGTTGTCGGCATGCTGTATACCGGCTACCTGCTGTGGCCGTTTGTGAAAACCTATTTGACCAATATTGTCGAAATCGGCGTAGCGACGCTGCTATTGCTGCTCGCTTCGGGCGTGTTTGTCTATCGTGGCTCACGCGATCTGTTCCGGCCCATAGAGCGTATCCATCGCGTGGTAAAGCTGGTTCAACTGGGTAAAAATCAGCGCATCGGCGCCATTGGCTTGGATGAGCGTCATGAGCTGGCACAGCTTGCCAAACAGTTCGACAACATGCTCGATCTTCTGCAGCAGCGGAATGAAGAAATTCAGCGTGCCGCCCACGATCTGGAGGAAAAAATTCTCGATCGCACGGCAAGCCTGCAAGAGAAAACCGAACAGTTGGAACACCACATTCAGTTACTGAACCAAACTCGCGACAAACTGATTGTGCATGAAAAGCTCGCCGCATTGGGCGAACTGACCGCAGGTATCGCACACGAGATCAACAACCCGACCGCGGTGATTCTGGGCAATACGGAATTGATCCGCTTTGAGCTGGGTGATGATGCCAAACGGGTCGAAGAGGAAATCGACGCCATCATGTTGCAGATAGACCGGATTCGCAATATTACCCGCAGTCTGCTGCAATACAGCCGCCACGGTGGCGTACAGGATGAAATTACCTGGCAGCACGTCAATCCGATCATCGATGAAAGCATCACGCTGGTCAAAACCGGTTCGAAAAAGCGCGATGTGGAATTTGTCACCGACCTGCATGCGCAAAGCTCAGTGGAAGTAAACCGTCATCAGTTATTGCAGATTCTGGTCAATTTACAGATGAACGCTATCCACGCCATGAATGGCAAAGGCAAACTGACCATTCGCAGTGAAGATTGGTGCGAACATGGCGAAGTGCTGGGTGCCATCGTCCACATCGAAGATGAAGGGTGTGGCATTAAGCCGGAACACCTCAAGCGAGTGTTTGACCCGTTTTATACCACCAAGCGCGAAGGCACCGGGCTCGGTTTGTCCGTCTCACAAAGTTTACTCAGTCAGACGGGCGGAGAGATTCGTGTTCAGTCGGAAGTGGGTAAAGGCAGTACCTTCAGCGTGTATCTGCCAAGCAAGGCCGATGCCCATTTATTGATTACCAAAGCCTCTTAACCTGCAAGAAAAACGCCTCCGACTGGAGGCGTTTTTTCACTTAGTGTGTTTGTACGGCAATCTTTGGCGGCTTAATGCCGTGCTTTTTAAACTCTTTCATGACGCGCAGGGTAATGTCCGTTTCAAACAGTTTCTCGTAGGCGGTATCCACCACATACGCCTTACACGTGAGCTGTACCGCAAGATAGTTATCGGTAATGGTTTGTTTCACCAATACCGTCACTGGTTTGGGCAGGTGGATATAACGGCTTGAAGAGGCGGCTTCCTGAATCAGGTCGCGCGCTAGCACAATATCTTCATCCATACCGACGTAAAACGGGATCACCACCTGCATATCGAGCGCACCGTAGTTGCCACTGATGGTCACTTCATTGAGAAATTTGTTGTTCGGAATGGTAATGATGTCGTCGGTGAGAGTGCGCATACGCACGGAGCGCAGACCAATCGCGATAATATCGCCATAATTTCCTTCAAACGTGACGCGGTCACCGACCTGAAACGGGCGGTCAATCATCACCGTCATCCCAGCGATGAAGGAGGCCGCCAGGTCTTTCAGTGCAAAACCTACAGAGACGGCCAGCGTACCGCCAATCAACGCGAGAATGTGGTCATTCATGCGAAAGCTCAACATGAACACCACAATCCCGGCACTCATGTAGATGAAGAACTGCAGGAACGAATGAAACTTCTGCAACACCATTCGGTACTGCACAAACTGGCCGCCGATGGTGTTCACCAGTGAACTCATGAATTTCAACAGCAACCAGGTCGCCGCGATGATCAGAACCGAGAAAAACACGCCGCTCCAGCGGATAAGGCTGGCGAACTGTTGAAAGTCTTCAAGATTCGCCAGATCCTCCGCCGCGAAAACAGGAAAAGCCGTAAACGCCAGAAGCGCTAACAACCCGTGGATAGGTACGATGTGATTGAGTCTTTTCATTACTTCACCAGCAGATGTTGACGATCAAGAACGTTGGTTATGGTGCGATACCAGTGGTCAGAGACACGAGTTTTGTCTTCCGCCCATTCAATGTAACCGCGGCTTTCAAAATAGCGCATGATGCCAATCACTTCGGGGACCGTCAGCTGAGTACACTCCGACAACTCTTCCGGAGAAGCAATCTCAAGCTGAACAATCGAGCGCAGCACGGCCAGCATCGGTTTGGGCATTTTTTCCAGCTCCTGCGATTCCGGCGTATGGAACAGGCGCACGACCACTTGCTGAGTTTCTTTGTTGCGATTGAGTGAACGACGGAAAAAACGCAGCGCCACCGTCGGGTTGCCATCCGAGTAGTGCCACAATATGCGATAGAAACCTTGTTTCGCGCGTTCTTCGTCACTACTTTCTTCCTGACCCCATTGTTTGGGCACCACCAGTCCGTCAAATGAGACGGGATGCTCGACATCAGGGTTAATGCGACTATCAAGCAATTCGGCAAGCTGTTTTTCGCTCCAGCGCGGAAGAACGGTCACCCAGTCAAACAGCAGCCGCTCGCCACGCGCGCGATCCACAAAACGCCAGCTCGATTTTTCAAGCGCCATGACCACGCGGTGATTCTTTTTCGAACGCCGTAACAGGTTGGTCAGACGCATCAGGCTACTCAGCCCGCCAACCATAGGTTTGACTAAACGCTGGGCGTTATCGACAGCAATCAGATAGGTCTGTTCACTTTTGCGCAAGTAAGCGAGGATCTGCACTTCAGTGGCATCTTCATCCATCCCCAGGCTGAGTGCCAACAGCGAAAGCAGTTCGTTATAACCAGAATAAGGACAGCTGAGATAAAGCGGCTCTGCGTTCTTCACTTTGTTGAGAATCTTATACAGCAGTGTCGTCGTACCAACCCCGCGTTCGCCTGTCACCACGCAAATCGCCGGACTGTCCGTCAGCAGATAACGGGAGAGCTGCTTCATCTCTTCACTCGCGTAGTCGACCAACACACTGTCGAACGACCCAGGCAGAATATACTCAAATGTCTCATCACCCCGCACACGCACATAGTTCTGATCGGCGGCAATGTTGGTGGTTTGTTTGGCGGCTTCTATACGAAACAGGTAAGCAAGCGCCTGACTGAAGAACGTGTAATTGGACAGCGCTGCGATCAAGCGGCGTTCAATACCGTTGATAGTCAGCCACACCATGGCAACCAGCGTCGCAGGAATACGCAGCAGAAGGGTATTCTTTTTACCCATGGCCCACATGACCCACAAAGGCTTATCCGGCGTCTTCTCTACCACGGCAAAAATCCGTTCACGCCACAAACTGAGCACCGAAATGATCATCAGCAGGAACCACAAGTACATGGTCGTCAGAATCCATGTATAGATGGTGCCTTTGCCCAAGGTACGCATGGAAAGCTGCAACACCACGCCTGTGATGATCACCGTCCAGACAATACGCCGAATCGTGCTCAAACGCAGCGCTATCAATGCCTTGTTGGAGGTGTGACTGGAGCGGTAGGTAAATTCAAGGATCAGGCTTACCGCAATGGCGCCACCCCAAATCCACCAAATAAAGATCTCCAGATACACCAAATGCTGCAAACTCTTGATGGCACTAAGTACCTGCAGGGACAGCGTAATCGCAATCAACCACGCAATCGCTTTGTTCGCACTGCTGATATACCAAATTACACGCGCCAACAGCGACGGCGACTGTTTGTCCTTCAGATAACTCTGCCAAAACAGATCGATGAGATGTTTGCTGTTCCTGAGCCAGCCAATCAACAAGAAGTAAATCAGCAGCACCTTGCAGATCGACCAAATAAACGGCACGGGTGAAATCAGTAAATCGCCGAGCATCGATTCGAAACTGCGAATCTGAAACAGCATCAGGTATTCCAGATTGAGCTGCATCTGCTTCCACTCAACCTGAAACTGCTTTACGCCGTCCGGGCCAAAGCCAGTGTATTGGTCGCGCGTAAAACCATCGGTCAGACTGAGCAGGTGTTGCTTGGAGCGGGAGAGGCTGGCCAGAGATAGGTAAGTTTGCTGAAGATTGAACCAGTTCAGCTCATCGCTCTGGTGACGATAATTGGCCAGATAGGTTTGAAATTGGTCCACAGTATCTTGCTGCGCGCTAATAGCTTGATGTAGCAGGGTATTCACTTTCTGCTGATCCGAACGAGACATAAACAGAGGTTCAGGTAGGGCGCTGACTTCGTTTTCCAGCTGCAATACGCGTTCAGACGCTTTAGGAATCAAATCAACCTGATCATATTCCCATTCGGCCAGCGCTGGAAAAGCCACGCACCAACACAACAAAAGTAAGAATTTCGACACTGCCCGCATAGACGTTTTCACTTAGTTAACTTATTGATTATCAGAATTTAGTGTAGCTGAAAGACAAAAAAAGTCGCGACTCAAGATTGGGATCGCGACTCCATAGGCAGGCGGTATTTACACTAGGCGGGGCTAAGCACTAGGTGACAATGTCACGCATCAGGTTCAGCAAGATGGCCTTTGACATCAAATTCGACCTTGTCTGCGCCGCTGTACACCTGAAAACGCAATCCCTTAGCTCTGGCAATCGTAATAATGCCAAAGCGGTGCGCCAGTTCGAGCCCCATTTGTGTCACCCCCGAACGAGACAGCAATACGGGAATGCCCATCTGAGCGACTTTAATCACCATTTCAGACGTTAAGCGTCCGGTGGTGTAGAAAATCTTATCTTCGCCGCTCATGCCGTTCAGCCACATTTCACCTGCTAAGGTATCCACCGCGTTGTGGCGGCCAACGTCCTCAACAAAAGAAAGCACCTGATCGCCCTGACACACTGCACACCCATGTACAGCGCCTGCTTTTTTATAGGTATCGTTGTAATGAGTCAGCGCTTCCAGCGCCGTATAAATCTGTGATTGTTTAATCGGTCGCTGAGGAACCTGGTAGTTTTCCAGCTGTTTCATCACGTTGCCGTACATGGTTCCCTGACCGCAGCCAGACGTCACTGTCTTTTTCTTCAATGCAGGTTCGAGATGATCAATGTTTTCTTTGGTCACCACAGCCGCTGAATTCGTTTCCCAGTCGATGATCACCGAGTCAAGTGCTTGCGGGTCGGAGATAAAGCTCTGGTTCTTCAGATACCCGAGCACCAGCGCTTCAGGCCTGGAGCCCAGCGTCATGAGCGTGACAATCTCTTTCCAATTCAATAACACCGTAAGAGGGCGTTCACAGGCGATAGACTTCACCAGTTTTTCGCCGTATTCGTCATACACCTCTACGTCCATTGTCTGCAGTGGGTTTTCGCTGGTTTTAATAATCGAAAGTTTGATCACAGCCATTTCCTGTCGTTTTTCACATGATGTCATTGCTTATTGCTAGGGAAACGCAAGCAGCAAGGATTGTTCCAAATCTGTCTTCAACACTAGCGAAAAAAGCAAAAACGATCTAATCGTTAATACACAAAATTTATTGCCTGCATCACGATAACTGTCTGATGGCTCAATAATTGCTAAATCGAAGAGACAAACCGCACTAACATGTCTGATGATGATCGTGAACGGCTTTTCGTCAGTCAGCATAAGAAAAGAACGAATTAGGTATCCCCATGTCAGAAACACAAACTTCCTTATTAGACACGGAAAAAACCGAAACTATCTGGCCCATGGGCTGCGATCTGGTGGCACATGAAATCACGACGGGAATGTGGGTCACCACACAATGGCAGCTGAAAGGATTTCAATTGCAAGCGAAGGATGCGCCATTTCCCGCCGTGTTGGAATTGTTTCGCGATGAGCGCACCGACTACCGCTTTAACTTGAGCTCTCAGCAACCCAAACTGTTTCTGGTGTTAGAAAACCCGGAAGAGGACACCCAGCCAAAGATCATCCGCCTGACAGCGTCTCAGAGTGTGGCCGGTCAGTATATGGATGGTGACTATTTGGTGCTGTCTAATGAGATGCCTCTGCCAGTGCAAGCCTGGATGGAAGCCTTTATCGGCCGCAATGGGGAATTACTCGAAGTAAAACGTAAAAAGCGCAAAGGCGCGGGGAGAGCCAGTGGCCAGTGATTCGTTTTTATCTCGTTGGTCCAAGCGTAAGCTGGAACCTCAAGAGGAATCAGCGTTAGTTGAAGAGCCCACTGCGAGCGTCGAAACCGAATCGGAGCATACCGAAGACGTTGAACTCACAGAAGCTCATACAGGTAGCTCTGAAGAGACTACCCAAAACACCAAAGAGCCTTCGATTGCTGCCTTGCTCGCTTCTGAAGCGACTCAGCAGGTAAAAAAAGCGGCGCTGCGTAAACTGTTTTTGAGTGGCGAGTTCAGTGAAGTCGATCGCCTCAACGATTACGACCATGACTACACCGCAGTGAAATCGCTCAGCGCTGAAGTGGCTCAGGGATTACGAGATTGGATGAACAAAGCCGATGATCATATGCAAACTGCCGACGCGGACGAGAAACACGAAGGTGAAAGTATCCACATCGACTCAACGCCAAGTGAATCTGGACAAACCGCTGAGGCAGAACTTACCCAGACCCCAGATTCCGATACGGGTATCCCTGAGACAAAAATTACCACATGAAAAATAGGTACATTTTGACCTAACGACACACCGACAAGGTGAGACAAATTGTCTCACCTTTCTTTTTTGTCCCAACTTGGTGGCGACTATTTACGCTAACCAACTGTATTTCATGGTTAATTCAGGTTGGAACACTAATTGCT
This sequence comes from Vibrio sp. bablab_jr001, assembly GCF_016464285.1. Lineage (NCBI taxonomy): Bacteria > Pseudomonadati > Pseudomonadota > Gammaproteobacteria > Vibrionales > Vibrionaceae > Vibrio > Vibrio sp. bablab_jr001. The sequence goes on along the minus strand of NZ_JACDWZ010000041.1, from coordinate 88,346 downwards.
ATTTTCATCAAAAAGAGCGAACACTCGAGATTCGCTCAGATAATGGAAACGAGCAATGTTAAAACAATTTCTGCAACAAGCGACTTCACCGAATGGAAGTGCGCGGTGGTTTGCTATTGAGAACACCGTCGAACTGACTAATTTGATTCCGCCAACCGTCAGCTATGAAAGCGGCGGGCATACTTTGATTCTCGGTCCTACCAGTCTTATCGAGCGCACGGCGCTGCAATTATCCCAAATGGCCTCCGTCACTCTGCTGTCGATTGATGGCGAGCAGGGCACTCATGACAAACTTTACTTCGCGGATACCGTTGAAATCAGCGGCTTTTTAGGTGCGTTTAAAGTCACCGTTGAGAATCATGGCCTGAATATTAATCTCGCCAATGCGGCTATTGATCACGACTGCTTTGATATCGTGCTGGATATGTCGCTCAATGGTGTGATGAACGAAGAAGTGCCTGTTCCGGGCTATTTCCCAGTCGGTCGCGGCTTTCCAAAACTCTCCGATGCGCTGGAAGAAATACCGGAACTGATGGGGACATTTGATAAACCGAAATATTTCCGTCTTGATAACGATTTGTGCGCGCACTCATCGCGCGGCGTAAAAGGTTGTGAACGTTGTGTCGATGCGTGTCCGGCAGGCGCTTTGTCCAGTGAAGGGTCAGAAAAGATCGGTCATCGCATTCAAATCAACCCCTATCTGTGTCAGGGCATCGGTACCTGCGCGACCTCCTGCCCGACAGAAGCAATTCACTACGCGCTGCCAAACCCGACCGATACGCAGAAATTCATTGAGCGTTTGCTGAATAACTATCATCAGGCTGGCGGCGAAAAGCCGATAGTGCTGATCTGTAGCTCGCGTCACGAACAATACAACCTGATGGCGCTGCGAGTACTGCCTGAAAACGTCATTCCAGTGACGGTCGAAGAGCTGCCTTCGGTCGGTATCGATACCTGGTTTGCTGCGCTGGGAAATGGCGCAACTCAGGTACTGTTTGCCGCCAGTCGACACATGCCGCCAACCATTCTGCGCATTCTCAATCAGGAAGTGAGTATGGCGCAGAGTTTTCTGGCCCATCTCGGCATTCGTAAAGAAACCATCGACATTCTCTATCTCGAATCACTACGCGAAGCGGCGCCGACACTGTGCGATGAGCCACTTGGCCTGAATTTGGGAGAGCTGGAAGGCAAAAAACGCGACCGTTTATATGTCGCGCTTGATGCGCTGGCGACGGCGCGTGGCACAGAACCTGGCGCGCAACCACTGGCGGCCACTGCACCTTATGGTGCGATTGAGTGTTCGACTGCCGATTGCACCTTGTGCATGAGCTGTGTCGCGGTGTGTCCAACCCGAGCACTGCATCACGAAGGCGATTCTCCCTCACTCAAATTCATTGAACAAGACTGCGTGCAATGCGGTTTGTGCGTGAAAGCATGCCCAGAGAAAGCGTTAACGGCGGTTCAACAACTCAATTGGAACGCCGCTCAGCGCCAATCGGTGGTGACTTTGCATCAGGAAGAACCAGCAAAATGCCTGCGTTGCCATAAACCTTTTGCGCCGCAATCAATGATCACCATGCTACAAAATAAGTTACGCGGTCACTCACATTTCTCTGATCAGGCGTCACTCGATCGCATTGCGATGTGCGAGGACTGCCGTGTTGTCGATGTGTTTGAGTCGATGGCGAGCGATCCAGAAAAACAACTGCGCTACTGAGGAGCACGAGATGGAACACGATTCGTTGAATGAAACTACCGCATCGATGCGATCCGATATCTATCTGTTGCTGGCTACGCTGCTGCGCGATGCTCCGTCGCCTTCGCTGGTGGACTTCCTCAGCCAGTTAGAGAACGAGAACAATGGCACACCGATGGCAGATGCATGGCGCGCACTGAGTGCTGCGGCTCAAACCGTTGAGCGTGATGAACTGGAACAGGAGTACCAAGAGCTGTTTATCGGCATCGGCCGTGGCGAGGTTGTACCTTTTGCATCGTGGCACCTGACCGGTTCGCTGATGGAAAAGCCACTGGCAGAAATCCGCTTCCATTTAAATGAACTCGGGCTCGAGCGCGATGAGTCGGTGAAAGAACCCGAAGATCACATGGCGGCATTGTGTGAAACCATGGCGTATCTGTGCGAGAGCGACGGCAGCGCTCAACAGGCGTTCTTTAATCGCCACATTTCACCGTGGTTTGAAAAGCTGGTGGATCAGATTCAACACGCTCAGCACGCCCGGTTTTATCTGTCTGTGGCTCAGCTGCTTCAGGCCTTTCTCTCACTGGAGAATATCGCCCTGACGCAAGCACCGCCGAACCGCCGAAATACACACCGGATTGAGGTGAAAAACCTCACCGACAAAGCTCAACAATGAATATAACAAAGCAGACGAACCAATCCATGTTGACCACTCCGTATTGGAAAGCGGGAACGGGAAAAGGAAGCAATGATGAAAAATGAAAAACCGATTAACGAAAGCAGACGTGAACTGCTCAAAGGTCTGGGAACCGCTGCTGTTGCAGGTGCCGTTGTCGCTGGTGTTTCTCAGCAAGCTGTCGCGAGCGAGAGTCCTGTCGAAACTAAAAACACTCTGAAAAAAGGGTATCACGAAACTCAGCACATTCGTGATTACTACGAAACGCTATAGGAGCGCAGCGATGAGATTAACCAAACGTTCAGACAGCACGAGCAAGGAACAGAATCAGCTGGGCATCAGCCGCCGTGCATTCATGAAAAATACCTCTTTGGCCGCTGGCGGTGCTGCGGTTGGCGCTGCACTATTTGCGCCAGGCATGATCAAGAAAGCGCAAGCGAATGAAGTCGATCGCAGCGCAAAAACCGAAGTCAAACGTACCATTTGTTCACACTGTTCTGTGGGCTGTGGGATTTACGCCGAGGTTCAAAATGGCGTATGGACCGGCCAGGAGCCTGCATTCGATCATCCGTTTAATGCCGGCGGCCACTGTGCAAAAGGCGCTGCGCTGCGCGAACACGGCCACGGTGAACGCCGCCTCAAATATCCGATGAAATTGGAAGGTGGCAAATGGAAAAAGATCTCCTGGGATCAAGCCATCAATGAAATCGGTGACGAGGTGATGCGGATTCGTGAAGAGTCCGGCCCGGATTCGGTCTACTGGCTGGGCAGTGCCAAACACAGCAACGAGCAAGCGTATCTGTTCCGCAAAATGGCGTCGATTTGGGGCACCAACAACGTCGACCACCAGGCGCGTATCTGTCACTCCACCACGGTCGCAGGTGTTGCCAACACCTGGGGGTATGGCGCAATGACCAACTCGTTTAACGACATGCACAACTGTAAGTCGATTCTGTTTATCGGTTCCAACCCCGCCGAAGCGCACCCGGTAGCGATGCAGCACATCCTGATCGCGAAAGAGAAGAACAGTTGTAAGATCGTGGTTGCGGATCCTCGTCGCACTCGCACCGCAGCAAAAGCGGACTATTTTGTCGCTCTGCGTCCGGGTACGGATGTGGCCTTTATCTGGGGCATTCTGTGGCACGTTTTCAACAATAAATGGGAAGACAAAGAGTTCATCCGCCAGCGCGTATTTGGCATGGATGAGATTCGTGCTGAAGTCGAGAAATGGAACCCAAAAGAAGTTGAGCGCGTCACGGGCATTTCAGAAGAAGAGGTCTACCAGACCGCGAAAATTCTGTCTGAGAACCGTCCGGGTTGCGTAGTGTGGTGTATGGGCGGAACCCAGCACACCACGGGTAACAACAACACCCGTGCGTACTGTGTGCTGGAATTGGCACTGGGTAACCTGGGTAAGTCGGGTGGCGGCGCAAACATTTTCCGTGGCCACGATAACGTGCAGGGCGCAACAGACCTTGGCGTGCTGTCGCATACGCTGCCTGGCTACTACGGACTGGCAGATGGTGCGTGGAAACACTGGTGCCGCGTTTGGGATATTGACTTTGCCTGGCTGAAAGATCGTTTTGATCAAAACGAATATCGCGGTCAGAAACCAATGAACAATATGGGCATTCCGGTTTCTCGCTGGATTGATGGCGTGCTGGAAAACAAAGAGAACATCGAACAACGCGACAACATTCGCGCCATGTTTTATTGGGGCCATGCGGTGAACTCGCAGACCCGCGGTGTTGAAATGAAAAAGGCGATGGAAAAGCTGGATATGATGGTCATCGTGGACCCGTATCCCACCGTCGCTGCGGTCATGAACGATCGTACCGACGGCGTGTATCTGCTGCCGGCTACCACACAATTCGAAACCTACGGCAGTGTGACGGCGTCCAACCGCTCGATTCAGTGGCGTGATCAGGTCATTCAACCGCTGTTCGACTCTAAGCCAGACCACGAAATCATGTACCTGATGTCGAAAAAACTCGGTATCGCCGATCAAGTATTCAAACACATTCAGGTTGAGAACAATCAACCGGTAATTGAAGACGTCACTCGCGAATTCAACCGCGGCATGTGGACTGTCGGTTATACCGGTCAGAGCCCTGAGCGTCTCAAAGCGCACCAACAAAACTGGCACACATTCCATAAAACCACGTTGGCAGCAGAAGGCGGACCAGTGCACGGTGAAACTTACGGCTTACCTTGGCCATGTTGGGGCACGCCAGAAATGAAACACCCGGGCACACACATTCTGTACGACACGTCCAAAACCGTTGCCGATGGCGGTGGTACTTTCCGTGCGCGCTACGGGGTGGAATTCGAAGGTAAGAGCCTGCTGGCGGAAGACAGTTTCTCGAAAGGCAGTGAGATTGAAGACGGCTATCCGGAATTCAGCGATAAGATGCTGAAGCATCTGGGATGGTGGGACGATCTGACACCAGAAGAGAAAGCGGAAGCCGAAGGTAAGAACTGGAAAACCGACCTTTCCGGCGGTATTCAACGTGTGGCGATCAAACACGGCTGTATTCCGTTTGGTAACGCCAAAGCCCGTGCGATTGTCTGGACTTTCCCTGACCGCGTGCCTCTGCACCGCGAACCGCTCTATACGCCGCGTCGCGACCTGATTGCCGATTACCCAACGTGGGACGATGCCGAGTCGATTTATCGTTTACCAACCCTGTACAAATCGATTCAGGATAAAGACGTCTCGAAAGAGTACCCCATCATTCTGACGTCCGGCCGTTTAGTGGAATACGAAGGTGGCGGTGAAGAAACTCGTTCAAACCCTTGGCTGGCCGAGCTTCAACAAGAGATGTTTGTCGAAGTGAACCCGAAAGATGCCAACGATCTCGGCTTTAAAGATGGCGAGTACGTGTGGGTGGAAGGCGCAGAAAAAGGCCGCATCCATGTGAAAGCCATGGTCACACGCCGCGTGAAACCGGGCATGGCGTTCATTCCATTCCACTTCGGCGGTATTTATCAGGGCGAAGATTTAAGCAGCAAATACCCAGAGGGCACTCAACCTTACGTTGTCGGTGACTCAGCGAACATTGCGACCACCTACGGTTACGATCCAACCACTCAAATGCAGGAAACCAAAGTCACCCTGTGTAACATTCGTAAGGCGTAAGGAGCGCAATTATGGCCAGAATGAAATTCCTATGTGACACCAAACGCTGTATCGAGTGTAACGGTTGTGTCACCGCATGTAAGAACGAAAACGACGATGCATTAGAGTGGGGCATTCAGCGCCGCCGCGTTGTCACCCTGAACGATGGCGAGCCGGGCGAAAACTCGATTTCCGTAGCGTGCATGCACTGTACGGATGCGCCATGTATGGCGGTGTGTCCGGCGGACTGCTTTGTGCATACCGAAGACGGGATCGTGCTGCACAACAAAGATCTGTGTATCGGTTGTGGTTACTGCCTGTTTGCGTGTCCGTTTGGCGCGCCACAGTTTCCGAAACAATCGGCATTCGGTGAACGCGGCAAGATGGACAAATGTACCTTCTGCGCCGGCGGTCCCGAAACTGAGCCCGGTTCTGAGGAAGAGCGTAAGAAATATGGCGCCAACCGTATTGCTGAAGGCAAGTTGCCCATGTGTGCCTCTCTGTGCTCAACCAAAGCACTGATGGCAGGTGATGCCGAAAAAGTGTCTGACATCTTCCGTCAACGCGTCGTGGAGCGCGGTGCGAAAGGTGCAGGTTGGACAGACGGTGAAGATCTCTCTTACGACGCAACAAGGAGCTAAGTGGTGATGCGACATAGATTGATGCGCGCCACTCGTTATGTGCTGCCGCTATTGGCAGCACTGATGTGCTTTGCTGTTCAACCTTCGTTTGCCGAAGAGAAAAGCAAACCGGACGTGGTGCAAAGAGAAATAACCCAACTGGCCGGGGCTGATTACTGGCGTCAGGTTCGCCAAGGAGAAGAGGGGTATACGACTTCTCAATCTCCTGAACACGGTGTTTTGATCAGTAAACCCGGTGAAACCTGGTTCATCCTGAAAGAGAAATGGATGTCTCCAGCCGGTGCAGTCGCCATTTTTGGCAGCATTGCCATGGTGATTCTGGCGTACGTGCTGCTTGGCCCCTTAATGCTGAGCAAGCCGCGAACCGGCCGCAAGCTCAAACGCTGGTCGCGCCTTGATCGTGCGCTGCACTGGAGCATGGCGTTTACCTTTTTGACCCTGGCGTTTAGTGGTTTGATGCTGGTTTATGGCAAACATTTCCTTAAGCCGTATGTACCGACAGAACTGTGGGGCTTTATCGTGTATGCCGCCAAGCAGTATCACAACTATATGGGCCCGATTTTCTTCGTTCTGCTGCTGTTTATTCTGCTCAAGTGGTGGCGTAAATCGCTGTTCAATAAAGTGGATCTCCAGTGGTTTATGAAGCTGGGCGGCATGGCGGGCAAACATAAAGGCAGTCATCCTTCGGCCGGATTCTCCAATGGCGGTGAAAAGGCCATCTACTGGCTTCTGATCTTCTTTGGAACCTTTGCCGCTTTCAGCGGTTTGGTGCTCGATTTCCCAATTTTTGGCCAGACTCGCCGAGATATGGAGCTGTCGAATCTGACGCACATGGTGTCAGCGTTGATCCTGATCTGTGGCTTTATCTTCCACATCTACATCGGTTTGTTCGGTATGGAAGGCGCGCTGGAAGGCATGGTGACGGGTAAAGTTGATGAAACCTGGGCCAAAGAGCATCACGATCTTTGGTACGAAGAGATGAAACAGCAAGGCCAGATTGAAGCGGCTGAAACCGCAGAAACCAAGGCACCGAAAGTCGCTACAGGAGAGCCAAAGCATGAAACCCGCTAGTCAAAATAGTGCGTTGTGGTTTGTGTATATTGCGAGCCTGCTGACCCCGTTCACCTGTTTGCTGTCCGGAGTTATCGGGATTATTTACGCAGGCTATCGTCTGGACAAGAACGAAGATGGGGAGGTGGCGAATTCTCACTATTACGGACTGATTCGCAGCTTCTTTCTGTTTCTGACGTTTTTCGTGGTGTTGCTCGTCACGGTCGCGACCTCAAATGGGTTGATCATCGGGGTGAACCGGTACTGGTATGCTCATTCATGGTTAAGTACCGTGGGTTATGCTATTCCGTATATCGGTGCGTTCATCGCACTGTTTGCCATCGCAATCTGGATAGGACGAATGGTGCAGGGGATGAGTCAGTTAAAAAACGACATTCCTCACAAACCATCCAAAGGTCCCAACCTCTGATTACGCACCCGGTTTAATACCGGGTGTTTTTTTGCCACATCTCTGTGCGCATCAATATTGTGCTTTTGATCCATACTAGTGCAACAAAGCGCCATCACTTGACTCAATAACGAATCATTCTCGATTACCAATCTCAGATAAAACCATATTTATCATTAAGTTAAATAAAAATAGTTTCTTGTTCATACTCTTATTAATAATTGGAACACATCTTGCTCCATGAGAGAAAAATTATAACTTCCTCACCAATTTGGTGAATTTTTAAACAAGTGGCACAGGATTAGTGCACCACTTTGCAATGGAGTATAACGAGAATGAGTGAAACCGTAAGTCAGGTACAAGGTGCCGTTCAAACCCTGACCCAAAGTTCAGATACCTTATTTTTGCTGCTTGGCGCCATTATGGTGTTTTTGATGCACGCGGGATTTGCATTTCTGGAAGTGGGAACCGTACGAAAGAAGAACCAAGTCAACGCGTTGGTTAAAATTCTCGCCGACTTCGGCGTCTCTACCATCGCGTACTTCTTTATTGGTTACTGGATAGCTTATGGCGCCAACTTCTTTTCTGATGCCGCGACGTTGTCGCAAGGCAACGGCTACGAGCTGGTTAAATTCTTCTTTTTGCTGACGTTTGCCGCAGCCATTCCCGCCATCGTATCGGGCGGCATTGCTGAGCGCGCCCGTTTTTACCCAATCCTGATGGCCACATTTTTTACCGTTGGTTTGGTCTACCCATTCTTCGAAGGCATCATCTGGAACGGTAACTTTGGTATTCAAGCCTGGTTTGAAACCACATTTGGTATGGGTTTCCATGATTTTGCCGGCTCTGTGGTGGTTCATGGCGTTGGCGGCTGGATTGCGCTGATCGCGGTTATCTTTCTCGGCATGCGTAAAGGCCGTATTCGTGCGGGCAAACACACCAACTTTGCGCCGTCCAACATTCCGTTTCTGGCGTTAGGCGCTTGGATCCTGTGTGTGGGTTGGTTCGGCTTTAACGTCATGTCTGCGCAAACACTGAATGGTATCAGTGGCTTGGTGGCAATGAACTCATTGATGGCGATGGTTGGTGGTATTCTGGCCGCACTGGTCGTGGGTAAAAACGACCCGGGCTTTATCCACAACGGTCCGCTTGCTGGTTTAGTCGCTGTGTGTGCTGGCTCCGATCTGATGCATCCACTGGGCGCATTGGTCACTGGCGTTGTCGCTGGCGCATTGTTTGTCTGGCTGTTTACTCAGCTACAAAATAAAACCAAAATTGATGACGTATTGGGTGTATGGCCACTACACGGCGTGTGCGGAGCCTGGGGCGGCATCGCCGCTGGCATCTTCGGCCAATCGGCTTTGGGTGGTCTGGGAGGCGTCAGCTTCACCGTTCAGGTAATAGGCACGCTAATGGGGATTGCAGTTGCAGTCGTCGGTGCATTTATCGTTTACGGCACACTGGATAAAGTGTCTGGTTTACGCCTGTCCGAAGAAGACGAATTCAACGGCGCAGATTTGGCCATTCATAAAATTTCATCGGTTAACGAAGAGTAATCGGCCACATTCTGCAATGAAAGAGCGGGCCATGTGCCTGCTCTTTTGTTTTTGAGGTCACAGAAGTTAGTTTCACTGTTTAAATTTATACTATGGTCTAACCCCCAAAACTAGGGATGTCCGGGCATCGGTGCTAAGCTAGCCGAAAAGCAAAACAAAAGGATGTTGTATGAATTTTCCGTATCGCAATGTTGTCATCCTGACTGGCGCGGGCATCTCAGCAGAATCCGGTATTCAGACTTTCCGTGCCCAGGACGGACTTTGGGAAAATCACCGAATCGAAGATGTCGCCACTCCGGAAGGGTTTGAAAGAGACCCGGATCTGGTGCAAGACTTCTACAATCAGCGTCGTCGTAAACTGCAATCCGAGAGCATTCGACCAAATGCTGCGCACATCGCACTCGGTAAGCTGGAACAAGAACTCGACGGCAACGTCACCATCATTACTCAGAACATCGATAACCTGCATGAGCGGGGCGGAAGCCACAACGTTATCCATATGCATGGAGAACTGCTTAAAGCGCGTTGTAGCGTCTCTAATCAGGTTATTGAGCACAAAGAGGATCTGCTGACAGGGGAACTGTGTCATTGCTGTCAGATTCCCTCTCAGCTGCGCCCGCACATTGTCTGGTTTGGTGAGATGCCGCTGCGTATGGGCGATATCTATGCTGCGCTGGAAGAAGCCGACCTGTTTATTTCAATCGGCACCTCCGGGGTCGTCTATCCGGCGGCAGGTTTTGTGCACGATGCCAAAATGCATGGCGCGCATACGATTGAAATCAACCTCGAACCCAGTGCGGTTGAGAGCGAGTTTGCCGAGAAGCGCTACGGTAAAGCGAGTGTCGAGGTTCCGCAGTTAGTGGAAGAGATACTGGCGTTGCAAAAGCCGTCGTTCAAGCACGCGTAAGCTTGAGCTGAATAAGAAAAAAGCGGCCAATGGCCGCTTTTTTAGTTGTTGTTCACTTTGAGTTTCTGGAAGTATTCCTCGTAAAGCGCCGCCGCTTCACCCACTTCGTCTTGCCAAACGCCACTGTCCATCACCGACTGGGGAGGGAAGACGTTAGGATCGTTGGCAAACTCAGCTGGCAGCAGCTTATAAGCGGTTTTAACCGGAGTCGGATAACCAATCTCCAGTGCAATTTTCGCCGCATTCTCAGGACGCAGCAGGAAGTCGATCATCTTATGCGCAGCTTCAACGTTCTTAGCACCAGCAGGAATCGCCAGGCTGTCCATCCAGAAGATGGTGCCTTTTTCAGGCCAGATGATTTCAATTGGCGCGCCTTCTTCACGAGCCATGTAAGCCGAACCATTCCACAGCATACCCAGAGACACTTCACCGGCCAGATATGGGTTTGCAGGGAAATCTGAGTTGAACACCAGCACGTTTGGCATCAGCTTCTTCAGCTCATGATAAGCAGCTTCAATCTCTTTCGGATCTGTGGTGTTAGGGGAGTAACCCAGCTTAGTCAGTGCGATGTGGAACACTTCACGAGCGTCATCCATCATCATCAATTGACCTTCCCATTTGGCATCCCACAGGTCGCCCCAGTTTTTCACTGATGATTTGTCGAGCATGTCAGTATTGATACCGATACCCGTAGCACCCCAGATATAAGGGATTGAGTATTTGTTATCCGGATCGAAAGGCTTATTTAAATAGTTAGGATCCAGATCCGCAAAGTGACTCAGCTTTGACTTGTCGATTTCGCGCAACATACCTTCTTTGCGCATTTTTGAAACGAAGTAGGTTGACGGTACAACCAGATCGTACCCCGAGCCTTGAGTCTTCAACTTCGCGTACATGCTCTCGTTGGATTCGTAGGTGGAGTAGATGACTTTGATTCCGGTTTCCTTAGTGAAGTCTTCCAAAACTTCATTAGGAATATATTCAGACCAGTTGTAGAAATAGAGTTCTTGGTCCTCAGCCATTGCATTGGTAGTGAATAGAGTCGCAGCACATAATGCGCCAGCATACAGTTTACTTTTCATTACTTTTCCATGATTTAGTGCAAGAGCCTAATCAGGCAAGAGCGAGTTTATAGAAGGGGACGAGTATAACAGCTCAAAAAAAAATAGGCAGCTAATGCCGCCTATTTCATTCATTTTAAGGGAGTTATTGACCCGCTTTCAGCTTCATGAAGTAGTCTTCATATTTCACTGTTTTGTCGCCAACAGCTGCTTGCCATTCTACGCGATCAAGATCTTCCTGAGATGGGAACAGTGGTGCCACATCTTTGAACTTGTCGTTCGATGCTTTAACACCCGTCAGGTAGCCTGTGTCACGTGAGATTTGCTCTGCGATTTCAGGACGTAGCAGGAAGTCGATCATCTTATGTGCCGCTTCAATGTTTTTCGCGCCTGATGCGATAGCAAAGTTATCAACCCAACCGATACCGCCTTCTTTAGGGAAAACAAGTTTCAGTGGCAGACCTTCTTTCTGGGCCGCTGCCGCAGAACCGTTCCACAGCATACCCAGACCAACTTCACCTGACAGGTAAGGTGCTGCTGGGTTATCTGAGTTGAATACCAATACGTTTGGCATCAGTTTTTGTAGCTCGGCGTATGCTTCGTCGATCTGTTTGTCGTCAGTGGTGTTACCTGAGTAGCCCAGCTTGCGCAGCGCAATGTGGAACACTTCGCGAGTGTCATCCATCAGCATCAGTTGACCAGCCAGTTCCGGTTTCCACAGGTCGCCCCAGCTTTGGAAATCGTTTGGATCATACATGTCTGTGTTTACCGCCAGACCAGTAATCGCCACAACGTGAGGAATAGAGTAGTCGTTGTTTGGATCATAAGGTTTGTTCAGATAGTTTGGATCCAAGTTTTTGAAGTTTGATAGTTTAGACTTATCAATTTTCTGAAGCATACCTTCATCACGCATCTTAGAGACGAAGTAGGTTGAAGGAACAACCAGATCGTAACCTTCGTTATGCGTTTTTAGCTTGGCATACAGTGTCTCATTCGACTCGTAAGTCGAGTAGATGACTTTGATGCCTGTTTCTTTCGTAAACTGTTCCAGAATGCCGCTGTTGATGTACGGTCCCCAGTTCATGAATACCAGCTCTTTATCTTCCGCTGCTGCTGTACCAGAGAACAGGGAAAGCGCACATGCACTACCAGCTAATAGAGTAGCCCATTTTTTCATTGACGTTAGCTCCAAACCAAACGTTGCCCAACGGGGCGTTAGATAGAAAAACAGAATGACGTAAGTCATTCTGTTTCGTGCCTTTTTAGAAAGTGGATTCTACTTCACTTTTTCCCTTGCTAACAACTGTGAAGTGATAACAAGTATTAACGAAACCACTAACATTACTGTAGCAAGTGCGTTGACTTCAGGTGAAATACCCACTTTAACCATGGAATAAATCTTCAACGGCAGGATTTCATACGTCGGGCCGGTGACAAAAGAGCTGATAATCACGTCATCCAGAGACAAGGTGAAACTCAATAGCCAACCCGCAGCGACGGCCGGTTTCGCCAATGGCAGAATGATTTTCTTCAAGATCACCCACTCACTGGCGCCTAAGTCTTTTGCAGCTTCTAACATTTTCACGTCAAAACCATTCAGGCGGCTGTATACCGACACAACGACGAATGGCAAACAGAATGTAATGTGCGCAATCAGCAGGGTAAAGAAGCCCAGTTTTGCGCCCAACACTAAGAATAGCGCAAGCAGAGAAATTGCCATCACAATATCTGGGGACATCATCACAACAAACAGCATGCCGTTGACCATGTTCTTACCTTTGAATTGGTAACGGAACAGGGCAACTGCTGTCAGGCTGCCGATAATTGTCGCTGCTGTCGCCGAAAAGACCGCAACGTTCAGTGAGTGCCAAGCCGCTTGCATCAGGCTGTCGTTTGCCACCAGAGCGTGATACCACTTGGTCGTGAAACCACCCCATTTAATGCCGAATTTGTTGTCGTTGAACGAGTTGGCAATCAGCACGATGATTGGTAGGTACAAAAACAAGTACACCAAGCTCATAAAGCTAAATCTAACTGCTTTTCCCATTAGTCCAGCTCCACTTTCTTGTTCAATAATTTACCTGCTCGGTAGTACGCATACAGCATGATTGCCATCGCAATCGTCAGTGCAATACTGGTTGCTGCGCCAAACGGCCAATCACGAGCGTTGAGGACCTGGCTCTTAATCACGTTACCAATCAGCAGGTTCTTCGCACCGCCCAGAAGGTCAGCGATATAGAACATCCCCAGAGCAGGAAGCAGAACCAACAGGCAACCGCCGATGATGCCAGGCATCGTCAGAGGCAGAATCACTTTCGTCAGCGTTTGCAGCTTATTTGCGCCCAGGTCACGAGCGGCTTCGATGTAAGTGCCATCGAGCTTCTCGATTGCCGAGTAGAGGGGCAGAATCATAAACGGCAGCAGAATGTACACCAGACCGATCATAACCGCCGTTTCGGTGTACATCAGTCGCAGCGGTGAATCGATCAGACCCATGCCCATCAGAGCTTGGTTAAGAATGCCTTGCGTACCCAGAACAATCTTCAAACCGTAAGTACGGATCAGAGAGTTAGTCCAGAACGGCACAATCACCAGAAACAGCATGATAGGGCGCCATTTCACCGGCATTTTCGCCACGATATACGCAAACGGGTAACCGATGATCAGACACAGAATCGTCGCGACAATGGCCATGTAGAACGAGTGCATCATCACTTTGGCGTACAGCGGATCCAGCAAGCGAGCGTAGTTTTCAAACGTGAACGTCAAATCAATCAGATTCGCTTCGTCACGAGTCAGAAAACTGGTACCGATAATCATCAGGTTAGGAAGCAGTACGAACAGCACCAACCAACCGACGATAAGGGTAATAATCGCGTTCTGAAGACTAAGCTTTTTGCTCATCATTGAGGACTACCTCCCAGCTTTCAACCCAAGTGATAGCGACTTTCTGGCCGATAGAGTGATCCACATCCGGATCATCTTCGTTAAAGAATTCGCTGACCAATACGCGCATACCAGAATCTTCCAGCTCGATAATCGATTCCAGAGTCATACCTTTGTAAGTACGGTCGGTCACGTGACCCACGATACCGTTGGTTTCAGACTCTTTGATTTCTTCAATGCGTAAGTCTTCAGGACGAAGGAGGACTTGCAGCTTTTCACCGGCGTTAACAGCGTTGTCGTAGTAAACAATCGCGTCTACACCATCAATATCGACACGTACGCGCTTCTCATCCAGACGCTCTTGAGCGACGGCGTTGAACACGTTGATTTCGCCGATAAAGCGAGCCACAAACAGGTTTTTAGGATCTTCGTAAATTTCACGCGGAGAGCCATCTTGCTCGATCACACCGTCGCGCATAACAATGATGCGATCAGACATCGACAGGGCTTCTTCCTGATCGTGTGTTACGAAGATAAAGGTAATGCCTAGTTGGCGTTGCAGCTGTTTCAGCTCGATTTGCATCTGCTTACGCAGTTTGTAATCCAGAGCAGACAGAGACTCATCCAGTAGCAGTACTTTAGGTTTGTTGACCACAGCACGCGCAATCGCGATACGTTGTTGCTGACCACCAGAAAGCTGGTGAGGTTTACGCTGGGCCATCTGTTCCAGGCGCACCATCTTCAGAGCTTCCAGAACACGAGGTTCAATTTCTTCGGTAGGTACTTTCTGCATACGCAGACCAAACGCAACGTTTTCGAACACCGTCATATGTGGGAATAGCGCATAGCTTTGGAAGACAGTGTTGACGTGTCTTTGTTCAGCAGGAACTGAAGTTACATCTTGACTATCCAGCAGAATCTGACCTTCATCTGCCGTCTCAAAACCAGCAATCATTCTCAGTACGGTTGTTTTACCACAACCAGAGGGACCTAATATGGTTAAGAATTCACCGTGGTTTACATCAAGATCTAAGCGACTGATGATTTCCTTACCATCAAAACTTTTGCTAATGCCAGAAAGACGAATAACTGGCTTTCCTACTGAATTTTGTTCGTTCAACGTCTGTTTTTCTCCCACCTTGGTCCGTAGAGTAACTCTACTGATTAGACCTGTTGCAATACACCAAGTAAGGCGCGAATCATAATCATCAAAAGTACGAATTCAAAGTTTTTTCTTATTCTGAAACAGAAAAAATTTTGCACCTAAAAGGAAAGATTACTTACCATAGGCGCTTCGCCTAACTCTCAATGGTTTCAAGTGGTTAATTATCAACCATACTTTTCAGAAAGCAAGATGAGTTTGGCACGCAGATTTTAGACTCGGTAGCATTTCAGTATAATGACCGAATATTTTTATCTGTCATATTTAGATCGCGTTTTTGACAAGCCAAATTAGGGCACATTATGAACAACGATATGGAAAGAGATTTCAATTTAGGTGGGACGGTTGAGCAAGCGCTGTCGGGCCAGTATCAACTGAAAATAGGCGAGGTTTTTAAAGAAGCCTGGGACTCGACCATCAAGCATTTTCTTTCTTTTTCTCCGGCTATTGTCATGCTGATTATTGTACAGCTGGCGATTTTCTTCATCGCATTGAAACTGCAACTGGGTGATCCTTCCGTCATCATCACTGCAATTAATCAGGATGGCGCTTTCCCGGAAGGGCTGGTTCAGGCTATTTTTATTGCCAACTTCAGCTATGAAGTCGTCAGTGCACCGATTTATGCGGGTGTCAGCCTGATGGCGATGAGCCACGCTGCTGGCCTGACGACGAAAACCCGTCATATCAGCAAGGGGCTGCAATTTACCGTTCCGGTTATCATCGCAACGTTGTGCGGTTTAGTGCTGCAGGGGATTGGTGGCATGCTGTTTCCTCTGTTGTCCATGTACTTCTCGTTGGCGTTCAGCAACTCCGTTTTATTGATCTGTGAAAAGCACGTTTCTCCGCTGCAATCACTGTTGCTGTCACTGCGAGCAGTGAACAAGAAACTTCTGCAACTTGCCATCATCTATATGGTGATGATGATGCTGTTTGTCGCCGCAGCATTGTTTTATGGCATTGGCCTGATTTTTGTCCTTCCGTTTTTCTTCCACGTGAAAGGCATTATCTACCGTAACATGTTCGGTATCCGTTTGAAGATCGTCGCTGCGCCACCGTCTGATGATGACAATAACCACAACCAAGATCCGCAGGTGTTTGATGCGTAAATATCTCGCTCTGTCTGCCGTTGCTGTCATAGCCAGCTGCAGCGTTTACTATGTAAAACAACACAATACAGAAACGGTTTCTGTCGAGCTTAAAGGTAAGGCCATATCCGAAGCCCCTGATTTTTCGGCGATTGCCGATGTCTCTGAGAAAAAGCACGCCTTTTTCTCTTACCTTAAGCCCGGAATTGCACTCGAGAACGAACGAGTGATGAAAGAGCGCAAAACGCTAAAACGCATTCAGGAACACTTTGATCAGGGGAGAACCTCTGAAAAGGATCTCGAAGACGCGAAACGTCTGGCTAAGCTCTACAAAGTCGAATTAACAGAAAGTAAAGTCACGTCCAAGTGGCTGAGCGTGATGCAACATCGTGTTGATGTGTTACCTGAAGCATTGGTATTAACTCAGGCGGCGAACGAATCCGCTTGGGGTACGTCACGCTTTGCTCGTGAAGCCAACAATTACTTTGGCCAGTGGTGTTACACTCAGGGCTGCGGTTTGGTGCCTTTGGCCCGCGCAGAAGGTATGACACACGAAGTGGCGAAGTTTAAATCCGTGCAGGAATCTATCCATCGTTACTTTATGAATGTAAACCGCAACGCCGCATACTACGATTTGCGCAAAATTCGTTACGATTTGCGTAAAGAACAAAGCGATCTACTCAGCGTTGAAACGGCGGTCGCTCTGACCAACGGCCTGATGAAATATTCAGAACGTGGCGAAGATTACGTGTCGGATTTACAGACCATGATTCGTCATAACGAAAAATACTGGCTCAACTAAGCATGAAAAAACCATTTTCAACCTTAATGCTCGCCGCATGTTGCGCGGGCATCTCTGCGCCAACGTGGGCGCAAGAGTACATGTTTACCTATTCAAAACTGTACTCACAAATGAAAAACAACGTGAAGGAAAACCACGAGGACGTCAAAGTCGGCTTCTTCTTTGTTGACGCAGACAGCAAACAGTTATGCCGCATTGAAAAGGCCTGGATGGAAAAAGAGGAGCATTATGAGGAGCTCACACCGTCCTCTGGCAACGAGTTAGTGGTGCCGCTCGACAACAATCTTCGTCAGGCCAATCCTTTGGTGTTTGTAGACACACCAAACGACAGACGTTGTGACTTTTCGATGGTTGTTTTGACCAAACAACCACTGGAAGGCAAGGTGAGTTACGCTCAAGTTGAGAAACTTCTACCGCAGATGCAAAGCATGCTGGAGGATCTGGGCGGTATGTTTGCCAGTTGGTTTACACCAGCCGTCACTGGCGTAACACTGGAATTTGCTCACGATGTGAATTCACCCATCGAGCTTAGCAACGGTTCAACCATTCCAGTGATCAACGGAAAGGCTCAGGTTGAGCTTTCGCAAATCGGGCCAGACGGTTGGATGTCATTGCCACAGGCAACCACACGCGTGCTGCCATATCTACCGAAAGCCAAGAAGTAAGCAACAAAACAAGCACAAAAAAGGCTGCGAATGCAGCCTTTTGTTTTTCTATCAGATATTCGTGACATCAAGCTTCAGGCTTGGATCAAATTCCATCACCATATCTTCGTCTTCAAGCTGTTGCACCGGCATCTCTTCTTTATCGAAGCCAATATCGCCGCCGTTAATTACACCGGAATCACGGTTGATGGATTTAAAATCAAACAGTTCGAAGTCCGCTAGGTGGCTGGGTACCACGTTCTGCATCGCACGGAACATTGTCTCGATACGTCCTGGGAATTGCTTATCCCAAGCATTCAACATTTGCTTAATGTTCTGACGCTGCATGTTTGGCTGAGAGCCACACAGGTTACACGGAATGATAGGGTAACCGCGCAGATCCGAGTACTTAATGATGTCTTTCTCACGGCAGTAGGCCAGGGGACGAATCACTACGTGCTCTCCGTTATCAGAAACCAGTTTAGGTGGCATACCTTTCATCTTGCCGCCGTAGAACATGTTCAGGAACAGCGTTTCGATGATGTCATCACGATGGTGTCCTAAAGCAATCTTGGTCGCACCCAGCTCTTTTGCGGTGCGGTACAGAATGCCACGACGCAGACGAGAGCAAAGTGAACATGTTGTTTTGCCTTCTGGAATCTTATCCTGAACGATAGAGTATGTATCTTCTTCCACGATCTTGTATTCAACACCGAGGCTCTTTAAGTACTCAGGCAGAATGTGTTCAGGGAAACCAGGCTGCTTCTGGTCAAGGTTTACCGCAATTAGAGAAAATGAGATAGGCGCGCTTTTCTGCAAGCTCATCAGAATGTCCAGCATGGTAAAACTGTCTTTACCGCCGGACAGACACACCATGATGCGATCGCCGTCTTCAATCATGTTGAAGTCAGCAATAGCCTGACCAGTATTGCGACGAATGCGCTTTTGCAATTTATTGAAATTGTAGTGTTGAGCTTTGGTCAACTCTTGAGTTTGCTCTGTCATCAGCCTGCAGTCTTTATTCTTCAAAACAAAATGAAGTGCGTATGATACGGATAAATTGAACAGATGCTAGTGCTAGAAAAGAAAAAATCCCCAGCTGAACAGCCGAGGATTGATGATGGTAACCGATGGCGCTATACCGCCGTTTTTGGATCAAGAGGGCTAATGTAGCCAGGCGGTTTCAGCGCAAGTACATCACAATTAATCTTATCAATCACATGCTCAGCGGTATTGCCGATAAACACCGCTGACAAACCAGTACGGCCTGTCGTACCGAGAATCACCATGGCTGCACTCAATTTTTCGGCGGCTTCTGGGATAACATCCTCAGGCAAACCTTGTTGAACGATCGTCTGCGCTTCATCAATACCATGTTTTTGGCGCAGCGCTTTCATCGATGTTAGATGATGACCACGTACCGCATCGGTGTAAGTCGTTGGGTCGAATTCGGGCAATTCTATGGTGATATTCGCTGGCGTCACAGGGTAGGCATTCACCAAATAGGGTGTCGCTCCCAGACGAGACGTCAGACTCAACAGTTGATCCACCATGATGTCATTGAGCTGCAGGTGTGTTTCTACTTCCGAGCCAACGTGTACCGAAGCGATGATGTTGGCGTCCTCGGGCCAGGTGGCATTCTTAACCAATAACACAGGTGTCGGACATTTACGCAGAAGATGCCAGTCAGTCGGAGTAAAAATCACTGACTCCAGGACATCGTGCTTGCGAGTACCTTTAATTAGGATGTCATGCTCACCCGCAAATACTTCGCCGATGATCGCTTCGTAGGGGCGGTTATGCCATACAACTTTGACATCAAACATCACCGATTCATCAACGTATGGTTCAGCAACCTTTTTCATCCACTGCTCACGTTGATGAATCACACCTCTGCGCATCGCGTCGCGTTCATCAACTGAAAGCATCGACGTCATATCGTAAGAAAAATCATAGATAGACAAAAAGAAGGTAATGCGACTGGTTGATTTGCTCTTTGCCGCCAGCTGCATCGCACGGGCTAGGGCAGGTTGTTCATCATGGTTGATGTCAGCAACAACTAAGATTTTGCTATAAATGCTCATAACAAACTCCTTGTTAGTGGAGGAGGTTTCTTAGATTTACTTTAGCGCAGTTAATGGAAGAGTTTTAGCTATTTAGAGAGGAAAATCAGAGAAGTATGAAGTAGCTCATTAATGAGCTACTTCATTGAAGTTACTTGCTTTCTTGTGAAACGCCAGCCAGTTCCATCAGTGAGTCATGATCAAGGATAGTAATGTATTTACCCTTAACACTCAGAATTTCAGACTTCTGGAAACGACCCAGTAGGCGACTGATCGTTTCTACGGTGAGCCCCAGATAGTTACCGATGTCACCGCGTGTCATTGTCAGACGGAACTCTCGCGGGCTGAAACCACGTTGAGAGAAACGTGTAGAAAGGTTGTACAGGAACGCCGCCAGACGTTCTTCCGCATTCTTCTTCGACAGCAACAGAATCATTTCTTGATCGCCTTTGATTTCGTTACTCATCAAACGCATGATTTGCTGACGCAGTTTAGGCATTTTACCTGACAGGTCGTCCAGAATTTCGTAAGGAATTTCACACACCATCGACGTTTCCAGCGCCTGAGCGAAACTCGGGTGAGAATCACCAGTAATCGCATCAAAGCCAACTAAGTCGCCAGCCAGATGGAAAGCAGTGATCTGCTCATCACCTTGTTCAGTAATGGTGTAGCTTTTGATTGTGCCAGAACGGATTGCGTACAGAGAACGCAGATCATCACCAGCTTTAAACAGTTCCTGACCTTTTTGAATCGGTTTTTTACGCTCGATAATCTGATCAAGCTGATCCAACTCCGATTCATTCAGAGTAAACGGGATGCAAAGCTGACTAATACTGCAGTCTTGACAATGAATTGCACAACCACCGGATTGAATGCGTTTTGCAGCAGGCTTTTCAGAAATCATAACAACCTTTCACTATTTGATATACATCAATATTTTAGCATCCCTTAACCCCAAAGGATAGCGAAAATAATTGTGCAAAAAATCAACTACCTAAACTAAGGTAATCAGCATATTTATGGCTCCGACACCGGTATATACGCCATAAACGATAATAAACATTGCCGCTATATGACGAAATATTTTCGATTGTTGCAACTCTTTTATTTTTGTTGCGCCAAAACCAACCAAAAGCATCGCAGGCAATGTTCCTAAACCAAACGCGCCCATAACAAGAGCGCCTTGCAAAAAACCACCCGAAACCGCGGCCCAAGTCAAAATTGAATACACCAATCCACATGGCAACCAGCCCCAGATAAAACCAAACGGTAGGGCATACCAGCTTTTCTTTAGCGGCAGAAGCGCTTTCCCTGCGGGCGAAATGTGTTTCCATAGTCGTTGGCCCAAAGCCTCGAGTTTAAGCACACCAAACCACCACCGGCCAACGTAAAGTCCAAGACCAATCATCAACACAGCAGCCAACAGTCGTAACCAGACCAAGAAATGATTGATATCAGCCACAGCTGAAAGAGAAGCAGTTAAACCGCCAACAATCGCGCCAAACAGCATGTAGCTGCCAATCCGGCCAAAATTGTAAAAGAACAGCGGCGCAGAAGGGTTAGATTGATGGTTTAGAGTGAGGAGAGCGCCAAGACCGCCGCACATACCCATGCAGTGTCCAGCGCCCAGCAAACCAATCACAAACGCTCCGATAAAATCGGGGGTCATTGTTTGTCCTTGGTCGATTTTTCAACTTGCTCGTCATCTTCAAACAGAATGTTGTGCCCCTGACGTTCAAGATCCTCAAACTGTTCGCTTTTCACTGCCCACAGAAAAATAGCGACGGCAACGCAGACAAGCACAATAGCGATAGGGATCAGAATATAGAGGCTTTCCATTTACTTACCTTGCTCTTTCAACAAACGAAGAGAGTTGGATACTACTATAATTGAGCTGGCAGACATACCCACCACTGCCACATATGGCGCAACTAAGCCAGCCACTGCAAGTGGCAAAATCAGCACGTTGTATCCCAACGACCAGGCCAGATTTTCACGAATAATACGGCGGGTTTTGAGTGCTAATGCGCGAGCCTCCAGCAGTTTATCCAGTTTATCGCCGAGCAAAACCATGTCTGCTGACGCTTTCGCAACATCGGTCCCACCACCCATCGCAACTGAAATATGCGCCCCAGCAAGTGTAGGGGCATCGTTAATCCCATCACCAACCATCATCGTGATATCTTGTGCATTGATCTTATTCAGATACGCCAGTTTATCTTCCGGTTTGGCCTGAGCGATAACATGATCAATCCCCATCTGACGCGCGACGGTTTGCGCGTTTGCTTCGGAATCACCGGTCAACAAAGTGATTCGGATACCGGCATCATGAAACTTGTCGATGAATGTCTTCGCTTCTTTGCGCACTGGATCTTGGTAAAAAAACGTCGCAACGTGTTCACCACCAATCGCGAGATAAATGGCATTCACTTCACCTTGGCTGGCGTTACTTAAAACAAATTCCGCGCTACCGATTTTCACATCATGCGTGCCATATTGACCCACAACGCCAGAGCCGATCACGTTCTGTACTTGTTCAACAACAAACGCAGCGTCAGCGTACATTCTGAATGCCTTGGCAATGGGATGGTTCGCGTGTTGTTCCAGTGATGCGGCCAGCGCCAGACATTGCTCTTCTGTCCAAGAAGAGTGAAGCGCAACCCGACAGATTTCGATATTGCCGTGCGTCAGGGTGCCCGTCTTATCGATCACCAAATGATTCACTCTGCATAGAGTTTCGAAAACGTGGCTCTTGCGGAGCAAAATACCAAAACCGCCCATGCGAGAGGTAGCACAAGTAAGCGCGGTAGGCGTTGCCAGAGACAAGGCACAAGGG
This sequence comes from Vibrio sp. bablab_jr001, assembly GCF_016464285.1. Lineage (NCBI taxonomy): Bacteria > Pseudomonadati > Pseudomonadota > Gammaproteobacteria > Vibrionales > Vibrionaceae > Vibrio > Vibrio sp. bablab_jr001. The sequence continues at coordinate 65,754 of NZ_JACDWZ010000041.1, read as the reverse complement.
CAAGTGGCCACCAATACAGACAACATTATCCAGAACGCGTCATCCGGCTTTGCTTGATGCCAATAGAACCATGTCCCAGCGGCAATGATCAAAATCACGGCGACGAAGTAACGCGCCACAACATCCGCAATTTCAGCAATACGCGGTTTGGAAGACTGTGCATCATCCTGCAGACGCACAATATTGGAGATGACCGAATCCGCCTTAGAGGCTGTGACTTCAAGCTCGAATGCTTCCTCGCCATTCAGCGTTCCGGCAAAGACCGCATCGCCTTTATTTTTCACGACCGGCAGTGACTCACCGGTGAGCATAGATTCATCCACATGGACTCGGCCCCGTATGATTTTGCCGTCAGCGGGAATGTGTTCACCCGGCAAAACTCGAATTTGATCGCCCAGTTGCAGCGTTTTCACCGGCACCTGTTGCCCATCCAACGTGGTGGCAATCGCAGGAATCAATTTGAGCAGGTTACCACTCGCCGCCGCCGCTTTGCGGCGTGCGCGCATCTCAAGAAAGCGTCCGACTAACAGAAAGAATGTGAACATGGAGATTGACTCAAAAAAGACTTCGCCTTTTTGCGTCACGGTTGCGACAAGACTGGCCACATAAGCAAAAATCAACGCAATCGACACGGGGACATCCATGCCAAGTGTTCGACCTTTGATACTGCGCCACGCGTTAAAATAAAATGGTAGCGCAGAGTAGAGCAGTACAGGAGTCGCGAAAATCAGGCTAACCCAGCGAAAGTAGTTTTTAAACTCAGCATCCAAATCACCAAACGCTTCAAGGTACAGTGCCACCGCCAGCATCATAACTTGCATGGTGGCAAGCCCCGCGATCCCCAGGCGATAGAGGTACTGCTTCATCGTCTGGTGATAAAACGCTTCATGCTGATCCGCTTCAAACGGAGCGGCCTTGTAGCCCAGTTTATGGATTTGACTGAGAATCTCACTCAATTTTGCTTTGGATTTGTCCCAACTCAGCAACGCCCGGTTAGTTGTGGTATTAACACGAATCGACAACACACCCGGTTCATTCGCCAGTTGCTTTTCAATGAGCCAAGCACAAGCCGCGCAAGAGACCCCATCAAGTGACAATGTCACTTCACCACAATCACCGTTATTTCGGACAAACTCGGCCTGCACATCGGAATTATCATAATGAATCAGTGACTTAAGCTGTTCTGGTACCAATTCCACTTTTTCGGCTGGTGCTGTGCGGAACTGATAATAGGACACTAGACCGTTATCGACGATGGTTTGCGCCACCGTCTCACATCCCGGGCAACACATCTCCCGCTCTTCACCGAGAATCTCTACCTTGAAATCCGTGTTGGCTGGGACATCTTCACCGCAGTGATAACACGCTTTACTCATGATATTAATAATTCATCAGTTGAGTCGGAGACTCAGTAGGGAAAGTGACTCTGCCTTGAACCAGCCATTCGCTATTGTGGGGAGTGAGTTCAATAAACCAAGGGCCCTGAAGCTCGCTATCTCGATTAATTCGATAGCGACCTTTAGCGTCAGCCGTCAGCAGCATTGAGAAATCACGATCTGGTAGGGTTCGGTGGGCAAACATCGCCTGAATCGCTGGGAAATGATCTAGTTTCCCTTTGTTCAGTTCAATCACAATATCGTTGCCTTCAGAGTAGACAGCGGCATTCAAACCGAGCTCCTTAGCAACATGAATCTTAGACAAATCGATATTGATGCCTTTGCCTTTTTTATAGTAATCCTCAGTCACTAGGGATACCGAATTATTGGAAAACACGATAACAGTAGCAATTGTCCAGACAACGACCGTAAGCGGAAGAATAATCAGAAACCACGGCCAGAATTGTTTATACCAAGGCTTTACCATAAAAAAGTTCTCTACAACAAAAAAGAAGGCTCTAACTTAAAAGAAAGACAGCCCCTTTGAAAGGGGCTGTTATTGGACTGTTACTTATTTGTCTGAATTGCTCAGGCTCCAGACATAAGCAGCAACCAGTTGCACTTTGTCTTCACCTAAAATATCAATCCAAGCAGGCATCACACCTGAGCGGCCGTTAGATACGGTTTCAGTTACCGCTGCGCGCGAATCGCCAAACAGCCAGTCTTGGTCTGTCAGGTCTGGGGCACCCACTGCTGGGTTACCTTTACCATCTGTACCGTGACATGCTGCACACACGACAAAGCGTGCTTTACCAGCTTCTGCCTCACGAGCGTTAACCGAACGACCAGATAAGCTTAGAGCGTAGCTCACGACTTCCTGAACGCCTTGTTCACCCAGTGCATCCTTCCATGCCGGCATTTGGCCGATACGGCCGTGACGAATTGTTGTCACGATAGCATCAGGTTCACCGCCATACAGCCACGCATTGTCAGTCAGGTTAGGGAAACCTTTCTGGCCACGCGCATCTGAGCCGTGACACTGAGAACAGTTTTGCAGGAACAAACGCTGTCCTACTTTCAGTGCATCGGAATCTGCCGCGATTTCAGGAATAGGGCGTAGATCTGAGCCACCATCTTTGTATGCCAGACGTTTGAATGCTTCACCAAAGTAGGTGTCTGCGTCGTCCAGTTCTTTCGCATACTGCACCAGAGTTTTATTTTCCTGAGCAGACGCAATTGAGGCTTTTGATTCTTCCAGTGAGCGAACTCGCTGGTCTGAACTTTGCCAACCTAACACACCTTTAAAGTTACCCAAACCTGGGTAAAGAGTCAGGTAGACAGCAGCAAAAACGAAGGTACTTACAAACAGGTAAGTCCACCATTTTGGCAGCGGGTTGTTAATTTCGCGAATACCATCGTACTCGTGCCCCATGTCTACGCCTTCTTCCACACCCATTTTGTCTTTAAGACACCAAACGAGCAGGAAAGCACAGCCCAACAGGGTTCCCAGTGTGATGACGGTAATCCATAGACTCCAGAATGTTGTCATTACTTAGTCACTCCTTGTTTTTTTGAGGGCGTTTGCGGTTCGTCTGCAAAAATCAGATTGGCAGCCTCATCAAAGCGAGCTTTACGTTTTTTACCGTAGGCCCACCAAACGACGCCAATAAAGCAGACGAAAAGCACTATGGTCCAAATACTGTGAATAGTACCGATATCCATAATTACCCCTGTTATTTCATTGCGTGACCAATAGACTGAAGATAAGCGATGATGGCATCCATCTCGGTTTTACCTTCTACATCTTTTGCCGCATTCGCGATTTGTTCATCTGTGTATGGCACGCCAAATTTGTCACGGAACAACTCAAGTTTCTGTTGAGTGTATTTACCGTCAAGGACATTTTCAGCTAACCATGGGAAACCAGGCATGTTTGATTCAGGTACCAGTTCGCGAGGGTTAGTCAGGTGAACACGGTGCCATTCATCAGAATAACGACCGCCAACACGTGCTAAGTCAGGACCAGTACGCTTAGAACCCCACAGGAATGGATGTTCCCACACGCTTTCACCCGCAACTGAGTAATGGCCGTAACGTTCCGTTTCAGAACGGAATGGACGAACCATCTGGCTGTGACAGACGTTACAACCTTCACGGATGTAGATATCACGGCCTTCCAATTGCAGAGCAGTGTAAGGTTTCAGATTCTCTACAGGCTCAGTCGTTTGCTTTTGGAAAATCAACGGTGTGATTTCAACCAGAGCACCCCAGCTGATTGCGAAAACGATAAAAATAGCCAACAGACCGACATTGCGCTCAATGATTTCGTGGCGATTATTAGAATTAGAACTCATTCTTTCAATCTCCTTAAGCCGGTTGCTGGATAGCTTTTAAGCTATGCTTTGGTGCAGAAATCGTCTTATACGCGTTAAACGCCATCAGGAACATACCCGATAGGAAGATGAAACCACCGATGAAACGTACGGTATAGAACGGGTAAGATGCCTGAACCGACTCAACAAAGCTGTAAGTCAACGTACCGTCGGAGTTAACCGCACGCCACATCAGACCTTGCATAACACCAGAGATCCACATCGCAACGATGTACAGGACAGTACCGATGGTTGCCAACCAGAAATGGGCATTCACCAGACTCATTGAGTACATACGCTCTTGACCAAAGAGGCGAGGGATTAGGTGGTAAACCGAACCGATAGACACCATAGCAACCCAACCCAGAGCACCAGAGTGAACGTGACCAATCGTCCAGTCGGTGTAGTGAGAGAGTGCGTTGACTGTCTTGATCGACATCATCGGGCCTTCAAAGGTAGACATACCGTAAAAAGACAGAGAAACGATCAGGAATCGAAGAATTGGGTCGTAGCGCAGTTTATGCCACGCACCTGATAGCGTCATGATACCGTTGATCATGCCACCCCAAGATGGAGCGAACAGAACCAGAGACATCACCATACCCAGAGACTGAGTCCAGTCAGGTAGCGCCGTATAGTGAAGGTGGTGAGGACCCGCCCAAATATACAGAGAGATAAGTGCCCAGAAGTGAACGATTGACAGACGGTAAGAGTAAACAGGACGTTCAGCTTGCTTAGGAACGAAGTAGTACATCATACCCAGGAAGCCGGCTGTCAGTAGGAAACCTACTGCGTTGTGGCCGTACCACCACTGAACCATCGCATCCACTGCACCAGAATAAATCGAGTACGATTTACCCATAGATACTGGGATTGCCATGCTGTTCACGATATGAAGAACTGCTACGGTGATAATAAACGCACCGAAGAACCAGTTTGCTACGTAGATATGTGATGTCTTACGCTTCACTAGCGTTCCGAAGAACACCACGGCGTATGAAACCCAAACCAGAGCAATCGCGATATCAATCGGCCATTCAAGTTCTGCGTATTCTTTACCTGAGGTATAACCCAGAGGCAGAGAAATAGCGGCAGAAACGATGATCGCTTGCCATCCCCAAAATGTGAATGGGACAAGCGGGCCACCAAAGAGACGAGTTTGACAAGTACGCTGCACAACATAATAGGATGTTGCAAACAGTGCACTGGTACCAAACGCGAAAATTACCGCATTAGTATGCAGGGGACGTAAGCGACTATACGTCAGCCACGGCGTATCAAAGTTTAGCTGTGGCCATACTAATTGAGCGGCAATCAAAACACCAACACCCATACCGACAATACCCCAGAGAATAGTTACTAAGGTAAATTGACGGACGACTGTATAGTTATAGTTTTGTTCAAGCTGCTTTTCTTGGCTCATTTGCATGCTTCCAATGTCTAATTAACTACACTTTACTTCCAACACGACACATGTCGTAATGCCACCCAAGTTCACAATAAAAATTAATGTCTTTTCAGAACCTTAATACCTATTGCTGACTTTATAAAAAAGTGGCATTTTCAGCCGACAACTATACTGCAATTAACAATTCAATGACAGTGTAGTAACCTTACTATCCATCCGGATTTGGCCTTTTATTTCAAAACTTTGAAGTTTGTTACACGAGGAACTCACAGACATGGCGGCTGAAAAGCTTACTAAACACCGACTTGCTCAAATTATCATCACGCTGGCAATACTCGTTGGCGCATTTTTTTGGCGCACGATCACATATCGTGATGTACCAACTCAAGAGTGCATTCCAGAGCCAAAATGTTCTTTATTTGTGAACGGACAAAAAATAACTGTAACAAAAAGTGAAGAGTTCCCAGGCGTGTATATTATTCGTCCAATCCCCGAGGACTGGAGCCTGGAATCAAATGATGAATTGGTTCGAGATGGTGAAGAAGTGCAGTTAAAGGTGATTCGCAACAACTCAAAAACAAATAGCGCGATTAATATTAATGACTCGGTAAACATTAATATTATTAATTAATAATGACGCATAATTTGCGAGATAGGCTTCATTAAGTTAAGAGAAAGAATTTAATATCGCTTAAAGTTAATGTATAAAGATTGAAGAATCTTTTAACTTTATTCGCATATGCGATTGATAACGACTTTTACTCAAATCTCTGATCCTATAAATGCCGTTAGTCATCTGAAAGAGTCCCTTATATTTGAGGGGCTTTCCAGTTTGGTATTCTATTATACCGATGAGTATCCTGCCGATATATTATTCCGCTCGCTTAAGCAAGCATTTCCTAATATTCCTTTTGTTGGGTGTTCGTCCTGCAAAGGCGTGATGACGGAAAAAGGTTACCATTCCGGACCTGTGATCGCGGCGTTGGCAATCTATGATGCAGCGAGCAGTGCCTATGGTACAGGGCTGATCGGATTGGAAGACGATAAAGACCTCAGGAAATCAACGCGTAAGGCGATTCAGCAAGCGTTGAGGTCAGCTGGGCGGATTGGAGAAGTACCCAGCCTAATTATCCTTCATGCCACGCCAGGCCATGAAGAGCTTTTTATCGACGAGATTGACGATATTTTTGGTACTCAAATTCCCATTATCGGTGGCAGCGCTGCAGACAATTACATTCAGCAGCAATGGTCAAGCATGACCGAGCAGGGGTGGGTTAAAAACGGCCTGGCCGTCCAGCTGTTTTTTCCATCCAAACCTCTCACAACCGGATTTAGCGCAGGCTATTCACCCACAGAGTTTGTTGGCACCGTAACCAAAGCCTCCGGACGATTTATCCATGAAATCGATGGTGAGCCTGCTAAACAAATCTACAAAGAGTGGATCAGTGACCACTCCAGCGTTCAGATTTCAGAACACTACCTTTTTCACCATGTCACTCGTTTTCCGCTCGGCCGTGTCGCTGGCCATATTCACCAACAGCCTTATTACAAGTTGTCACATCCCGTTCGTATGACGCGTAGCGGCGCTATGGAGATGTTCACCGCCGTCGTCGAAGGGGAAACGGTAACATTGATGACTGGTTCCAGAGAACAACTGATCAACCGTGCGTCCCGGGTAGTCAAAGAGGCCAATACGCCAAACTATCATGAGTCTCAATTACTAGGGTCTATCATTATTTATTGTGCAGGCTCCATGCTGCGGCTGGGAGACGATATTCTCGGAGTTCAGCGTCAATTGAAGTCTCAAATGAACGGCCGGCCTTTTATTTGCCCGTTTACCTTTGGCGAACAAGGGCGTTTCATCGGTGGCGAGAATGCACACGGTAACCTGATGATCTCGTCAGTCCTTTTCTATGAGTCTGAGTAACCACCTGATGGAACAAGAAAAGATAGAACAGCTTAATGAGGCGTTAGTGGAGCTTGAGCGCAGCAAAGAACGCGAGCAGCGATTAGCAGAGGAAAATCGCGTTATTCTGGCTGCCTTATCGGCACTCAACCATGCGGACAACAAGTATCAGATCTTTGAAGAGTTGAAAAAAGTTCTCAGTCGTTATATTCGATTTGATGACTTCATCGTGATTTCAAAAGAAAAAGAGAGCCGAACTTTCTCGACTTATCTGGCGTCTAACCTCGCATTTCAAGGCAAAGACTGGTTCAACGGTGACAAGTTTCAGCGTGTATTGGATGGTGAATGCATCATTCTTTTTGAGCCAAGTAAACTCGAAGAATTTCGCAATCTGAACCACTTTCTTAAAGACCAAATCAATTCCGCATTGGTCACTGGTATACGAGCGCAGACCAGTGATTCGGTACTGCTGCTGCTTGGTACGAGAAAAGGGCAGTTTAGTCTTGAAACCAAATCGACTCTTTCACGTTTTCGACCTCTGTTGGAGCGTGCGATTAACGACATCGAACATAAAGAGGCACTGCAAAAATTGGTCGATTTGAAAACCCGTGAACTGAAAATCGCCCAGCAACAAGCGGAGCAAGCAAATCAGTCCAAATCCCAGTTCCTTGCGATGATGAGTCATGAGCTACGAACACCACTCAATGCGGTATTAGGTTTGATTGATTTATTACGTGATGACTCTGATGCCTATCAGCAAGAAATGCTGGAGCAAATGGAAAATTCTGCTGAGCTTCTATTAGTCATCATTAATGACATTCTGGATCTCAGTCGCATTGAATCCGGGCATTTTGAGTTACAACGTCACTGGATAAGTTTAAGTAAAAAGTTGCAACACGCGCTCGAGTACCATAGTCAAGTGGCGCAGGCCAAAGATATTAAGTTCAATGTCAAAGCTTCAATTTGCGAGCAGTTTGAGTATTGGGTTGATTCTGTTCGCCTCACACAGATCTTGTTCAATATCATTGGCAATGCCATCAAATTTACTCATCAGGGGTTTGTCGATGTATCGTTGGTTACCGCCCGGGATCGTCTTGAAATCGAAGTCCGTGATTCCGGTATTGGTATCGACAACGAGCGTATTGAACATCTGTTTTCACCGTTTATTCAGGCTGATACGTCAATCACGCGTAACTATGGGGGAACAGGCTTGGGTCTGGCGATTACTAAACATCTGGTTGAACTCATGGGTGGCACCATAAAAGTAAACAGCAAACTAGGCGAGGGAAGTTTGTTTACAATCTCGATTCCGTTGGAATCGAGAAGCACTGCAGCCGCCAATGAGAATGCGGGCCAACTGAGTGATACCAAAACATACGATGCTCTTGATAACAGCAAGCACATTCTGGTTGTAGAAGACACAAAAACGAACCAGATGGTTATACAGTTATTGTTAAATCGAATGGGTTACAGCGTAACTATTGCTAACAACGGACAACATGCTTTAGAGCTCATTGAAAAAAATAGAAGTTTTGATCTTATTTTTATGGACATTTCGATGCCCATTATGGATGGAATTCAGGCAACCAGAATCTTGCGATCTCAAAGACTGACCACTCCAATCATTGCGCTGACCGCACACTCCATGAATAGTGACCATCAAAACTGTTTGGCCGCTGGTATGAACGATATTGTGTTAAAGCCCATTCGTAGCAAGGAACTACAACGAATCTCAGATCGCTACCTCAATCGCCGCTGATAGAAGATACCTATCCCGGTTATGTCGCCATTTTGATGCTCAACAAGAAAGAGCAGAAGCCATTAGATATGACCACATAATTACTGTATTGATTACACGTGTTTCACGTTAATCAATATAGTAATTATATACTTTATGGTAAATTGATTATGTTCAATGAGTTAGAGCATTATCAAGTAAGCTAGGGGCATACGTAATGTATGTTGTTATTTTCATATATTTAATTTAACATAATATACATAATGCGCACTGAAGTAGTAGCTCTTTAAGCTGTACCGCATACAACATTAGTCCGCCCAAAGCCATTGATATACTTGAAATTCCTAGCCCGTTAAACTTTTTTCCGATGCTTTGCCATAGTGCTTGGGCTTCGTAGGTTTTCGCTTTATCCATCGCTAAACCGATTAGAGCCTTTTCTTTGTCTTCGCCTACAGCTTCCGCCAACATAAGTATTTGATTTTCGCTAAGAAAAGTTCTGCCTTTTCTTACTTCCGTAATCATTTGTGGGCTTACACCCAAATCGTGAGCTATCTGCTTGTATTGCACATAGTTCATCTGCGTTTTGTACGCATCTAAGAGTTGGTTTGTGTACATTTTCATGCTCTCGAAATTTCCTCTCTGACCTGATTCTAGTCTTTTAATACAAAATTTGCTGTGTTGACAGTACATAGAATTCTGTATTCAATCACCACAGAAATTACTGTACTCGGCCGCCTTGGATGCTCGACCTTAACTCGACTCCTTGGTGGCCTCCCAACTAGTTAAGGTGGTTGCTATGTCTATTCACGCTTTACCTCTATCAGATGCTGTCATTCTCGACACGGAAACTACGGGCTTAGATTCGAGTGCACGTATCGTCGAAATCTCACTCATTAATGCTGAATCCGGTCGGACTCTCTACAGCGGCCTGGTGAATCCCATGATTCAGATTCCTGCTGAGGCTACGGCTATTCACGGCATCACCAATGAAGATGTTGCGGATAAGCCAACGTTTGATGTCGTTTGGAATGAAATCAAAGGGTTAATCTTTGATAAGCAAGTTATCGTTTACAACTTCAATTACGACTACCGACTCATCAAACAATCGCTCTCAGACTTCGACTACCCGTTGGCGAATTTGATTCATTTCTTTGGTGGCTGTCATTGTGCAATGGCTTGGTATGCGGAGTTTTATGGTGATTGGAATGATTTCCATGAATGCTACAAATGGCAACGTTTGACCACTGCCTGTGCACAACAAAATATCGATGTGTCTGATCTAACTGCACACCGCGCTCTGGCCGATTGCGAAATGACTCGCCGACTGATTCACGCCGTTAACGGAAAACTTGAGGGCTGAATCATGACTGGCGACTTCATCCTATTGACCACTGAGGACATTGAAAGCATCACGTTCATTCTGGCCGTGTATGTCTCGATGTTCTGTTTCGCTGGGTTCATGGGCGCACGCATCGTCAGTTTTATCCTAGATGCAATAGAACGTTACACCGTGACATTTGAAGTTAAGCGTTTGATTGTGCGTCGCAACCAGTTAGCCCGTGAAGTTTTTCAGCTTGAACAGCAACGTCACGCGCTTAAACGTCAAAGTCTGGATGCGTGATTATGGATACCATCTACTTCGACAACGAACCCAACATCGGACTCAACGTCTATTTCCCTTGGGGTCATCGCTTCTTCAAATCTCAGTTTGAGTTTGACCTGTATCTGTCGACGCATTACGGCACCGACCCATATCAACTGGTCGAAATCACTGATGAAAACTACCAGGAGCTGCTGCTCAAGGGGGTTTTCCATGCCATCTAAAGCGCATCCGTTCCACGATTCGATTCGTCCGGTCAAGGTTGATCACCTGGCGTTTACCTTTGCGTATTCCGACCTGCGTCACTTAGACCGTTCAAATGACCAGGACTTCGTGAATCTCCAGTTCCCTGAGTATCGAGAGCCACCACTCTCTACACCAGAGCAGCTGGAACACGCCATCACAAAATACAAGAACAAGGTGCGCAAAGTCTTAGCGCATCGCCTGGAGGAATTCATGCAAAAAGTCATGGGGTTCCGTCTGTCACCGATGCGTGGTCGCGGCCTGCATGGTTACAACGATTCTGCGGTGATCCTTGACCCAACGGGCACCCAAGAATGTGGCCTGATAGGTATCGGCGGCAATAACGACACGGTATTCGTGCAAATCAACGGTACGGGCTGCACTCGTCTGTTTGAGCGTATTTCCCACACCAAACTGCATTGGTGGTTGGCCACGATTTTGGGTGTCACTCGCCTAGCCCGTCTTGACCTGGCGGTGGATGACTACACCGGAATTTTCAACGCTCAGTACGCTGAGAAGTGTTTTTATGAAGGCGCATTTCGCACGGCCAATCGTGGTCGTGGTCCGTCAATGGTTCCTCATAAACGCATTACCGAAAGCGGCGAACTGATGGAAGAAGCCACCATCGTGGGCTCTCGTTCGTCGTCGGTGTACTGGCGTATCTACAACAAAAAGCTGGAGCAGAAAATCTCTGACCCTGAGCTGGTTTGGTATCGCAACGAAGTCGAGCTGAAGAAGTGCGACATTGATTTGCTGGCCACGCCCGCCTCGGCCTTCGCTGGCCTGTGTGATTTTGCCGCCTCAATTGAGCCAGCGGCACCAGTGAAATTCAGCAAGAACAAGAAAGCGCAAGGTCTGGAATTCTTCGCGCGTATCGCCTGGGTGCGTCGTCAATGTGGCGTTGCCCTGGCTGAAGTGATTGCAATGACGGAGGGTGACCTGGGCGAAGCCTTTGGAATGCTCATTCCTCATAAACATCGACGGGACGACTTTGACCAACTCGGCGTTCCCGACTCTTACACCCAACTGAAACACACCATAACGGAGTTAAGGCAATGGCAACCATTACAGGTATCGCAATAAAGACGTTCCCGAAATCGGGCACAAAAATCGCTGAACTGTGCGTATTACGTCCGGTGGAAACCGTGAACGCTGAGAAGTTTGAGCAATACGGCATCGGCTTTAACACCGATATTCCTTACAACAAACAACCGCTGCGCGTGAACCTGGAGTACGCCCAAAAGCTTATCCAGTCCCGCGCCTTTGTCCCGAACCGTGACTACGACATCAAGTTTGGCAGCAATCCGGAAGATCCGCTTGAAGTCGTGGTGACTGACCTGGTTCCGGTCGACGAAGACATTAAGAAATACTTTGCTGAACAGCTCAAGAAATAAGGGGCTGTCATGAGCAAGTGCGTAATCGACTACAACGGCTATGTGATGACGTCATCGACGGCCTGCGATTACGTGGTGTTAACGTCAGACGAAGCCAACAACCTACTCAATAACACTTCGTCTGATTCGTTAAATATCGACCCTGCTTTGTACTCCACCGTGTCGGGCTATCTGCTGTTGTCCCTCATTGGTGGCCACATCCTTGGTCGAATCGTTAAAGCCCTCGGTAGAGGGTGACACTGTCACTAACAACGGAGATACACCCATGAAATACATGAACCTTCTGAAACAACACTCTGCAAAAATCGCGGCGGGTACTGGTGCCCTAGCCCTGTCTGGTGCGGCTCGTGCTGACGTTGCCGAATCCATCACTACGGCGGTCTCGACTGGCCAGGCTAACTACACGCTGGTTGTGGTTGGTCTGATTGGTTTGGCGGCCATCGGTTTTGGTCTGCGTGCCATCATCGGCGCGATGCGTTAAGCCATGGTCGAGCTGATATCTAACGTCATCACCATACTCTTAGCCCTGGCTAATGGTGGGGCGTTCATATACGGCTTCTACACTGGAATCAACGCCTCCTAACGGGGGCGTTTTACTTCATGGGGTGGCTTATGCAAACTGCAATCAATACCTGTCTGACTCTCCTACTCTTGCTGACCACTTTTTTGGCCGCGTCTTCTTATGCATCTGAAGAGATAAGTTGTCCGATTGGTGTTAGCAGTGGTAGCCGAGTTTGGGACCGTGCTCTGTATGGCGATGCTCCTTACATATGTTTAGGTTCCTCGGGTAATTGTAAATATCGTCTCGATTTCACTTCTATTTGTCCTAATGATGGTAGTAACGAATGTTATGGTACGTTTGTTTCTACAGGTGATGTTTGTACAGAGTCCGAGGGCTCAAACGGGGATGTGATGTGGCCCGGTGGTGATTTCGGTGACCCTGATGGTGGTGATGGCGGTACAGACCCGACAGACGAGCTTGACCCTAAGCTGGTTTCCTATGACGTGGCGTGTGGGTCTTACTTCTATGACTACGGCAATACCAAAGGCTGGAACGGGAAATGTGACGGCACGCTGTATGTGCCCGATTACACGCAACCACTCAAGAACATTAAGAATACCATTGAAGAGGCTCGACAATTGTCTTTTGGCAATTCGGCCAAGCTCGATACCCTCAGCGAGTCAGTCACTCAGCTTTCAGCCGATACCGCGCAAAAACTGGCGGAGACTGAAGAGAACCTGTCCAAGAAAATCGATGAACTGTCTGTCCAAGTGGAGAACGTCGACCTGTCAGACTTAGACCCTAAATTTTCTGAACTGAAATCCAGCCTTTCCAGCTTGAACGGTATGTCAAATTACTACTTCAACGCGATCATGGGTAACGTCTCTGGCCTGAGTGGGAATTTCAATCAGGTTAACAGCAATATCAACGGCGTGTCAGGTCAACTGAACACACTCTACAGCTCTCTGAATAGCCAAATGTCCTCGGTCGCCGCTTCCGTGAATACTGCCAACGGTAACATCACAACCCTTTCTGGTGATGTCGCTGCATTGTCTTCTCAGGTTTCTGACCTGTCCGGCTCATTAGATGGTCTCGGAGAAGTCGACCTGTCCGGTGTTGAATCCAAACTGCAAGGCATCCAAGAAACACTCGACGGTAACGGTCTGGTTGGTCGTCCCTTTGAGGGGCAAGTCGATTTTGAAGGTAACGGCCTTTACGGTTCGGACGCGATTGACAAGCTCCAGGGCGAAATCGAACAGCTTCAGGAGCAATACCAGGAGCAGATGGGACAGTTTAAGTCCCTGTTCACGTTCGACGAATCTCAGCTTAACTCTGGCGAGTACGTCAAACACGAATGGACGTTCACCTTTGCCAATGGCCGCACCAACTCATTCAGTTCAGGTGTGTTCCCTGCACTACTCCAGAACGCCAACTTCATCGCCGCCGTGCTGCTGTTCCTGGCGGTACTGCTTGGCATCAAAGCCCTGACGGATTAGGAGGAAGTATGCAATTTCTCATTGATCTCATTAGCTCACTCGGCGACTTCGGCCAAACCATCGTCGACTTTCTGGACTTCGTCCCAACCTACTTCCAACAGCTCGTTGCCTACATCAACGTGTGGTACATCAAACTCAAACTCGTGGGTCTGATTTGGACAATGCAGGTCTACTACGCCACCGCCAAGATACTGCTGGAAGAAATCGGATTCACCCAGGCGATTGCCTCGGCCTTTAACGCGCTGCCGGATGAACTGCGCTACTACGCGCATGCCTTTGGCCTGCCTCGTGCTATCAGTGTCTATTTCAACTTCGTCGCCACGGGCTTCGTCATGAAAATGCTGAGGTAACACCGATGGCCATCACCATTCGCACGGGCGCGAACGGCGCCTACAAATCTTCCTACGTTGCCTACTTTGTTATCCTGGAAGCGCTCAAAGCGGGTCGCGTGGTCGTGACCAACATTGAAGGCATGCAACCACTGGAAGAAATCGCGCGCCGGTTCGATATCGAGTTCCCCAGTACGACCCGTTTGATCCGCATCTTCAGCCGTGACAAGAACGGCATCGACCTGTGGCAGCACTTCTTTTGCTGGTGCCCACTGGGGGCGCTCATTGTCATCGACGAATGCCAGGATATTTTCTCTAAGAACATCGGCTTTCGTATGGAGAAAATCACTCACCGTCCTTTGGCCGAGTTCCTGCCGCATCTGCCGAAAGACTATGAGAACTTCTTCAACTCGCGCCACGTCCCTGTCGATATGTCCAAGCTCGACGCCTCGGAGATAGACGACCGCGGCCAGGCAGAATTCGACGAAAACGGGCGCATCATCTACCCGCTCACGTTTAACGAAGGCTTCACCCGCCATCGCAAATACAACTGGGATATAGAGCTGCTCTCACCGGATTGGGCGCAGATTGATACCGTCATGCGCGCCTGTTCGGAGCAGTGCTTCTTTCACAAAGGCAACGACGGTATGTTCTGGGCGAAGCGCAAACCGCTTATCTACAAACACGCGAAGAACACCTCAACGCCTGTCATCCCCAAAGGCAAAGACCCCAACGTCATGTCGGTCAAAATCCCGCTTGATGCGTTCCTGCTGTACAAGTCCACGGCCACCGGAAAAGCGCAACAGTCCGGCGCCGTGAACGTCCTTTATAAAAACCCGAAATTCCTGACGGCCTTGGCCGCGGGTATCGGCTGCATAGGATACTTTCTCTATGGTTTATCCGGTTTGGTTCTTGGTACTTCTGAGGAAGTATCGGACGCGCCCACGGCGCACACTCAATCTCAGGTTTCTCAATCGACCCAAGGCGCTGGTCAAAAAGATGCTGAAGGTGCTGGCGTTCTACCTGCTCGTGGGGCTGGCCATCCGGCTAACAGCGGTGCCGCTGATTCAGTTGCTCTTGCATCAAGCCGGGTTGAACTGATGCGTCAAATGTTGGGACTCTATGAAATACAGAGCCTCTACTACACTGGCCACACAACCAGGCAAACCAACAAAGGCTTTAAGTTCATGGTCACGCTGGAAGCCAGGACGCCGGAAGGCACCTATTACTTTGATGACACCTTCCTCAAGGCCAATCACATCAGCTTTGTGCACTACGACGATTGCCTGTTGCAGCTGACTAAGGAAGCGGTCAATCTGAACGTGTTCTGCAAGCCTCGCCAGGAGCAACAACGCGAACCCGAACGCGCTGAAATCAAGCTGAACTCGATATTCTAGGACTGCTATCATTTTTCGAACCGGCGAAGTATTTTCCCGGCGAACGATGCAATCAAAACAGCGATTTTGCCTGGAACAATCGAGTTATTTTGCTATCATATTTCGACCAGGTAAAATCTGCAGAAAGGAAAAGTGATGGCGATAACCATACGAGATACAGAGCAGCATGAGAAAATGCTGTCAGACCTGAAAGACCTGACCAACATCCCCACCATGTCCAAGAGTCTTATCCAGGGCGGCTACCTCGCGCTGCGCTACCATAACCTGTACGAGCAAGAACGCCGAGAGAACGAGAGACTGAAAGCGGAGCTGCGAAGCCTTCGCGGTAAGGTCGATGTGTTCGTGACGGCCTTTGATGCGCTCAAAGCCAAATAACACGCCCTGAGCTGCTGCGAAGGGATAAGCGCCCTACTCAGAACGCCAAGAAACCCGCCAGGCCACTGGCGCGAGACAAGCCCACTTCGGTGGGCTTTGCTGTCTCCAGGGAGAACAAAAACAGCCGCCTCCCTGCCAGGCCATTGCTGCTGGCCAGCGAAGATGGATCTTCAATGATCTCTATTCTTAAAGCGCCTGGTGTTTTGGTGTTGGCGAAGGCCGCGGACGACGACGAAGACTGAGGAGGAGGAGCAGACGCAGCCAACCCCCGTTCTGTATCACGGGGGTAAATTCCACGTAAACTCATGGCGTTAAAGGGGCTCAGACAAAAGCTAACCGCCCTTTCGGGCGGTTAGCTTAAAGTAAGCAAAGGTTATTCAATTCTATTCAATAGGTAAAATATAACGACTATATAGATGACTAAGTCTATTAAATCTTCGGTATGTTCTGATAGATCCCACCGTCGAATTCAAATGTCAAACTTATTACATCCCCCCTCCACATTAGGTATTTTCATTTTCACTAATAAAAAACCACTATATAACGATATTTTTTTTGAAACCCAACTCATAATTTAAACTAATAAAAACAATAATATAACCCAAAAAGACCACAATTGAGGCACAAAAAGGGACAAAAACGC
The DNA here is from genome assembly GCF_016464285.1 of Vibrio sp. bablab_jr001. Lineage (NCBI taxonomy): Bacteria > Pseudomonadati > Pseudomonadota > Gammaproteobacteria > Vibrionales > Vibrionaceae > Vibrio > Vibrio sp. bablab_jr001. The sequence goes on along the minus strand of NZ_JACDWZ010000041.1, from coordinate 48,975 downwards.
CCCAAAAATACTTGCATTTAACCCACTTTATGGTTAGAATGGTATCAGAACGTGAGAAAAGCGTTCTTAAATGCATAAATGTAAACCAGAGCATATAACTAAGTGCTCATTAAAAATGTATTTAGGCCAATAGTGCTTATTACATTCAAGCAATCAACTATGGAGGAAATTCTATTTAATGAAAAATATTAATGATCTAGCTGATCTATTTGTTCTTATAGCTTTTAGAGCAAAAAGAATATGTATATTTCGGGCCCTTAGTTCTCACATTAATTAAACACGCGGCGAAAGGGGCCTGAAGTACCTTTCTGCTGTGAGAACGATGCTGCTTATTATAAGGATAATCTTATGAAGCATAAGCAGTACAACAGTGAAGAATTCACCATCACAATCACCGTTTCCAAACAGGTTTGCCATGATGATGAGTTTATTGATTTGAACGATGTAAAGTCTGAAAAGATTTACCCTATTTCGGACGCCAACAATGGAGGGAAACCTAAAAAATGGTATAAGACTTACCTGTCACCTTTTGTACTGTATCAGGCTTTTTTGGGTGCATTCATTAGCTTGGGTTTGACTTATTTATTTCTTAGTTAGTTTGTAGTACACCGAGACGGTCGACATGCGGGTATCATGTCGACGGTGCTCTCGGAATAGGAGCGACATTATGGCAACAATTTCAAAAGTATCTTCCGCTGAAAAACGAGTAAGGATTACTGCAGAGTTAGAGGAAAAGATTTTAAATGTTGCAGGTACAAATAAATTTAACGATGCACTACCCACTCTTGATAGAGCATTGAACCTGTACAAGATGGTTATGGATGCCCAGAACTCAGGTTCAAAGTTCTATGAGGTGGATGAAAATGGTGAGAAATACACTGTTAAATTTGTATGATAAATAAAAAGGCAGTAGTTTTTATCTACTGCCTTTTTTTATCTTTTACAATTGCAGATAGCTCTACTTATTTTTAATACTCGAGTCATAATATTGTTTTCGATCGGTGAATTAATTTCCAATAAAGCTATTCCAATTAAAAGCTGCTGGGGAGAGATCATTGCTCCAGTTGGTAATTCGAGTTTATCGTAATGCATTTTAAATCCGTTCCATTCTTCTGATTTTGACAGCTCTCGGCCTTTCATCAACCTCATCAGCCTTTTGCACTCAGGTGGAATATTTTTCCCCTTATCCCATTCCGTGACTGTTCTCACACTTTTAAAACAAAGTTCCGCTGTCTGTTCTTTGGTTAGGCCACATTCAAATTCACGAAAAATGTAATTCTTGGTCATCTCGTGATACTTCACTGTCAATACTCCGAAAAGGAGTATTATTGCGATATGTGATATGCACCCAAGGATTATACATAATGACGCTAATGCGCACTAAAGTGGTGGAGCTTTAACATCGTGTATCTGACCTAAACATCGCCTGCACTGATGTGGATTCTTATAAATCGCTCTGGTATTTGATACTTGTACTTTGTTCCAGCCTTGATCACTTTCTTGATTCGCATGCACAACTGACCATCGCCTAATGTTGAGACTTTGACTATCTGTGTTTGCTTGTCGTTGTTGTGTTTCATCTCGATGAATACATCACAAAAACCCTTTGTATCGATGTTCTGCTTGGAAAGCACTTTGATTATTTGAGATTTTATTTGTCTGGCTACAGCGTTAGTTTCCGAATCATCCGCAAATGCAAACTGGGAATTCAATACGATCAGCGCGGTTAGTAACTTTACTTTCATTTGTCGCTCCATAAAAAACGGCTGAATACTACATTGAGCATTCAACCGTTTCAGTCTGAAGTTTCTTTGTTCCGTAACGCTTAACGCACTACTGAAAATTCGATGTATACAGAAACCTATATTCAGCGACTCTTTTTGGTTTTATCACCATTCGTCTTGAAACCTTGATGTGGGAAGACATTTCGAATTCTTTGCTGTACTTTTTTCGGTACCTGATTCGAGAACACCAACTTCATGCCACTTCTTCGATGATAGACTTTAAGCTCACCATCAAACGGTGCATGCTCACCAATTTCAGCCACATTGTGCTTAAACGATGGCGGGAAATGCCCTTTTGCATCGGTTACTGCTCCGTCTTTAAACTTAACTCTCAGAACAGGCCTGTCGACCGCAACCAACCAGAAAATGACGATTGCAGCAATCAAAATCACATACAGCATCTTGCTAACTCCTAATCAGACAGCAATTTACTCAAATCTTCTTTCAAACTTGAAACCGTTCGACTCGCTTTCTCGCTGCGAGATGCCTCACTCAAGAGATATTCAATGGCATCAGATAGCGTACATCCGAGTTCATTGGCTCGCACAGACAATTTTTCCCAAACCCGATAGTCAAGATCAATCGACTTCTTACGTGTATGAAGCTGTTCAGCATTAAAATGGCGCTTTCGCTTGGCGCGAATTGCCTGTTTGAGCTTATTTTCCAGCTCTGGTGCCATATGCTGCTCAATCCATTCAAGTACCAATGTCGGCTCATGTTCAATGGATTTTAGCTCACGGACAGCGTTATCGGCTTCACTGCGATCAATATGATTGGTGATCGCTTCGCCATCTTTCCATTTTTTGATTAAGTACTGCCACTTCCAACCGCATTCCAAGTTTTCGAGTTGTTGATATTTCATGTCTGGCAAACCTGTTAAAAATTAGGGTGACAGCGTAACCCAAATCGTACTTTGTTTTCAATTCAATCCGTTAAAAACAAGACTAAGATCATCCCAAATATCAAAGCTATTCGCGCTTTAGGTTTTTCTATATAATTTACGTCCTTTTCACCATTTCGATGATTCAATGACACAAGATATCTGGCGTTTAGTCACGCCCCAGTATGATCAATTCAATGCTGAGTTTTCTCAATACCCTAGCCTGCCTCCTGTTTCTCTGTTTGGTACTCAAACTAGGCTTTCACAAGCGATTGAAAGATTCATACACATCAATGGATTTAGTCGTGTTCTGTTGATTAATGCTCCAGACAATTCCATTTATCGCTCTCTGATAAAGGAACAAATGGATAGCCTCGTCACAACGGCTCCGGTTGTCGTCACTGAAACATTGAATATGGTGACTATTTTTGGCCAGGTTAAAGCCGAAAATGGCCAAGTCGTCAATGAGACAAGCGGATTACTGGACCAAGCAAACAATGGTTATCTTATTGTTTCAGCGAACCTTTTACTGGCCAATCCTGCCACTTGGCCAATGCTGAAATCAGCCATTCTTGGTGATCCCGTTTCGCCACTCAACTGTGACCCTAAGTCACCAATCCAAACACCATTAAACAAGCGCTATAACATTAAGTTAGTGGTGGTTGGCGATAGAAATCAATTGGGTGATGTGGACTTCCTTGATGCCGATATACACGCAGGACTTTGTTTGTTCAGTGAACTCGAAATGGATATCAAGATTGAGCCAGAAACGATTACAACCTATCTTGGCTATTTACGATGGATCGCTAATCGATACCAGCTGCCGGATCTTAGCCAGAATGCCATCGAAGCCGTGATGACTGCCGGAGCACGTTATACAGAAGATCAGCACTACGCTCCGTTGTGTGTCATGTGGCTACGCGCTTTACTCGAAGAAGCATCACTCATCAGCAGTGGACAGCGTATTGAGGAAAACCATGTCGAGCTAGCGCTTAACCAACGTTATTATCGTGAGTCTTATCTGCCTGAAAGAGCGCTCGATGACATTCTTGACGGTCAAGTAATCATTGAAACTCAAGGTGAACAGATAGGACAGGTAAACGGCTTAACTGTCATTGATATTGCTGGACACCCTGTTTCTTACGGCGAACCTGCACGTATTTCGTGTGTTATCCACTTTGGTGACGGCGACATCTCAGATGTTGAGCGCAAAGTTGAACTGGGTGGCAACTTACACGCCAAGGGTATGATGATTATGCAGGCGTTTGTAAGCAGCGCCCTGAACCTTGACGTACCACTTCCTTTTTCAGCATCCGTTGTGTTCGAACAGTCGTATAGCGAAGTCGATGGTGACAGCGCATCGTTAGCTGAACTGTGTTCTTTAGTCAGTGCTCTGTCCGAGTACCCTATTGATCAGCAAATTGCGGTAACTGGCGCTGTTGATCAATTTGGCCGTGTTCAGGCCGTAGGCGGACTGAATGAAAAAATTGAAGGCTTCTACCGTGTTTGCCAACATCAAGGTTTTACAGGGGAACAAGGTGTGATTCTGCCAAAAAGCAACCTTAAACACCTTGCGCTTCATAAATCTGTCGTCGAAAGTATTAAAAATGGTGAATTCAATATCTGGCCAGTATCCAATGTTGATGAAGCTGTACCGGTGCTCATGAACAAGCCGTTCCGTGGTGATGATGAAGAGAGCGTGATCAGCCGGATAGCAGAACGAATTGAAAACTTTGAAAAACACGTTCAGCCACAAGGATTTGTGGAACGCGTCAAAAACTGGTTTGTCTAGTACTGATCGGAGTTGTTTGGCGTACACGTGTTCACTAACATGCACCCTATCAAAAATTGGAGTAATTGATAATGCAGAACAAACGCGACTCTTATAACCGTGAAGATCTTTTAGCTTCTAGCCGTGGCGAACTTTTTGGCCCTGGTTACCCTCAACTACCAGCACCAAACATGCTGATGATGGACCGAGTGACTAAGATGTCTGAAACTGAGGGTGAATTCGGTAAAGGACTTATCCTTGCTGAACTAGATATCACTCCGGATCTATGGTTCTTCGATTGTCACTTCCCTGGTGACCCAGTCATGCCTGGCTGTCTTGGTTTGGATGCCATGTGGCAGCTGGTTGGTTTCTTCCTTGGCTGGGTTGGCGGTAAAGGTAAAGGCCGCGCTCTGGGCGTTGGTGAAGTAAAATTCACAGGGCAAATTCTGCCAACAGCCAGAAAAGTCACTTACGAAATTCATATGAAACGTGTTGTGAACCGTAAACTGGTTATGGGTCTTGCTGATGGCCGCGTACTGGTGGATGGAAAAGAAATCTACGTTGCTAAAGATCTGAAAGTTGGCCTTTTCCAAGACACTTCAGCATTCTAAAACGCTGCGATTGAATCTAGCCGCTCAGTTGAGCGGCTTTTTATTAGTGCAATATTTAGTTATAGTGCGTCAGGGTGTGTGTCTATATAAAAAGCCCCTTTCGGGGCTTAGATCCTGTGTTGTATGTGGAGGTTATTTATAGAGACCAGTCTGTTTGTCTTCTCTCGCTTCACGCCAACCACCTAGCCAGAAGGAACGAGCTTCCATTTGCTGATAGGGACACTCTTCTTGCGATCGACCATTCAGGCCAGCTTTGTATCCCTGAGATTGTGCTCTTTCCAGGCGATCACGCTTTTGTCTCTTCATAGTGAAGTCCTCATACAGTAGCTTGTGTCTAACTTACAACTATTAAAATGGCGTGGCATTTTTATTACCACACCATTAAGAATTGCTCAAAAAACCACCTTCATCAAGGCAAAAAAAAGCACAAGTCCAGATCTGTGAACTTGTGCTTCGTTTGACAAAAATTTGCTATTTTCTACGGAACCCTAAAAAACCTAGTACAGCAAGCATCCATAAGCCGATGCTACCACCACTACGTTCAGTCGAAGTATCATCTGTACCACGCTCAGAGATGTCGTCACTTGTCGCTCCAACAATAGGTACTAGCTTAATCGCTACCGTAGTTTCGTCCTGACTGCCTCCACCACAAGTGGCATTGTATGACGTTGTATCATAACCACCGTCACATTTTAGAGCGGTCGCAGAAATCACACCGGCATCATTAATGTCCGTTGCGTCAATGATACGGTATTGGTTATTGTTGCTTGAATAGGTGCCACCGTTCGTCAGGTTATCCAACCACCAGCCTTGATTATTAAACACCGCGCGGCGATCAGAATCGGTGCCAGTGCCGTTGTATGGATAGATGAAGCCACGTTTACGACGAGGTTTACCACTCGCTTCACGAGTTGACTCAGCATCAATTTGCCCAACAATTTCGTTGTAGTTGTTAATCGCGCCGGCTTTACCACCAGCACCATCAAAGAAAATGCCATCAGACAGGAATGTAGCAGATGGTGAAGAAGCCGAAACATCTGAAACGACAAACAGACGGTTTGCTGCTGCACCGTTTGATGGAGCGCTACCTTGACGTTTGGCTTCGCCGATTGCAATTAGGTTACTGTTAACCGATGTTAAGCGAGTGTTTGAATAGATGTGGTCACCACTGGTTCCACCATTGGTATACACTTTTGCATTCGTTACACCCACAGTTGTCCAACTCGATGCTGTATCAAAACTTCCTTCCGCTACTTTGGAGATACTTGCTTCCATATAGTTGCGATTGCTGTAGAAGCTGTTATAACCCACGGCATAGATGGTCCCATCTACAATGACAAAATCACGTAGACTGCCTTGTGCGATAGAGCTGTTATTGTAAACTTCCGTCCCACTTGGCCAGTTTAACTCAACTATATCACTAGCATTCCACATTGCCGCCTTTGAGGAATAGTAGGTGCCATTAGTATTTGTTGCGGAAGTCGAAACACTACCTACAGTATACGTACCATCAGTTTTCCAAGCGCGAGATTGCAGATAGCTGCTAGTTGTAATGTTGTCCGCCAATGCATCAACTGTATTGCGGCGGTAGCTGGTCACGTCACCCGGTGTCAACTGAATACCAACAGGATCACCGCTGCTATCAATACTGTTGATAACAGTATTATAGGTAGAGTTCACTAACGTTCCTGATGTTGAACTACCTGTAAAAGCGTAAGAGTTTACCGTTGTATCACCAGTAATCTCTTTGTTCCACAGGTTCCAGCGCAATGAAGCCCAGGTTTCACATGTTGAGTACAACAATTGGTTGTCACAGTAGTTCTCAAAATCGTCAGAGTCTTGGATGTAGTAAAATGCGTTGTCCATGGCGAATGGAGCTTCTTCACGGAAGCTCAGACCGTCAACCGCTTCGCCAGCATTGGTTTCAGTCACTCGGGTTTCACCACCGAGAGTATAAGCGGAACAAGTTACACTGTCACCAGAAACCGTCGAACTATTAAAACAGTTATCAGAAGCACCAGTAGTTGTGGCAGACTGAATTGCGACGCCATAACCACTGACATAATCACTGTTGTAAGTGAGATCAGGCGTGACTTCCACCACCTGATACAAAGCTGCTGACGCGGAAGTCGACGATAAGATCGCGGCGGTAATAAAGGTCAGTTTAAAAGTGTTACTACTCATTGGTTTCATTAACTTTCCTGTTGCATTGCTTCAAGCTCTTCCCAGCGCTCGAATGCAATTTCAAGCTCCTGCTCTGTTGCAGCTAACTTGTCTAAAATGGGTTGTGTTGCTTCTACAGGCTGACCAAAAAAGTCCGGGCTATTCACCTGTTCCTGCAGAGCTTCAATCTCAGCTTCTAATTCTTCGAGTTTGACCGGCAGAGTTTCCAGCTCGCGCTGAAGTTTATAAGATAACTTCTTAGACTTAGCCTTAGAAGACGCGGTTTTGGGAGATTCCTCAACCACTTTCTCTGCTTTGACTACTTTTTCGGCATTACGGGACTGCAGAACCTGCTGACGCTGTTGCTGGGCATCGTGATAGCCTCCAACAAACTCTTCAATGACACCGTCGCCTTCAAATATCCAACTCGATGTTACGGTATTATCAACAAACTCACGGTCGTGGCTTACTAACAATAACGTGCCTTGGTAATTGGCAAGCAAATCTTCCAAAAGTTCCAAGGTTTCGATATCTAAATCGTTAGTTGGTTCATCGAGCACCAATAAGTTGTTCGATTTCAGGAAAATTCGCGCTAAAAGCAGACGGTTTTTCTCACCACCAGACAGAGCCTTAACTGGCGTACGAGCACGTTTGGGAGCAAAAAGGAAATCCTGCAGGTAACTCAGCGCATGACGCTGACGGCCTCCAATCGTGACCTCTTGCTTACCATCTGCCAGGTTATCAATGACCGACTTTTCCGGATCCAGCATTTCACGATACTGGTCAAAGTACGCCACTTCCAATTTGGTGCCGCAATGCAGACGGCCCGAATCCGGTTGAAGCTCACCAAGCAGCAGTTTCAGCAATGTACTCTTACCACAGCCGTTAGGGCCAACCAGCGCGATACGATCGCCACGCATGATGTTAAAGCTGAAATCTTTAACAATAGATTTACCATCGATGGAATACTGCAGATTCTCCGCCTCAAAGACGATCTTGCCTGAACGAGCCGCGTCATCGATTTGCAGATTTACTTTACCTTGCACTTCACGACGCTCGCTACGCTCTTCACGCAGCTTTTTAAGCGCTCGTACGCGGCCTTCATTGCGAGTACGTCGAGCTTTGATTCCCTGACGGATCCAAACCTCTTCCTGAGCCAGTTTCTTATCAAACTCGGCATTCTGCATGTCTTCAACGCGAAGCTGCTCCTCTTTCTCGACCAGATATTTATCATAGTTGCCCGGGAACGAGTTCAGCTTGCCGCGATCCAAATCAACAATACGCGTCGCCATTGATTTGATAAAGGCACGGTCGTGAGAAATAAAGATGATAGAACCACGGAAATCTTTCAGAAAACCTTCCAGCCACTCAATGGTCGTAACGTCCAGGTGGTTGGTTGGTTCATCAAGCAGCAATACGTCCGGATCACAGACCAAGGCGCGCGCCAGAGCCGCTTTACGCTGCCAGCCACCTGATAAATCCGTCAGTTTCGTATGGCCATCAAGCTTCAGAGCACTCAGAACATTCTTGATTCTGTCTTCGAAACGCCACGCGCCAGCATGCTCAAGTTGTTCTTGAATCGCAGATAAACGCTTTATATTGGCTTCTGTCGGCTCTACCGCCACCAGATCCAACAGATCCTGATAGATCTTCAGTTGCTGACCGACTTCTTTTAGGCCACCAGCGACATAGTCGTAAACGTTACCTTCCTGATCGCGAGGCGGGTCCTGCTCCAGGCGCGAAACGACAACATCCTGCATAACCTGCATTTTGCCATCGTCCATGATGGTTTCACCCGCCAGCACTTTCATCAATGTCGATTTGCCCGCGCCATTGCGGCCAACAAGACAGACGCGTTCATTTTCCTGCAGCGCAAAATCTGCATGGTCCAGCAATGGGTGATCACCAAATGCCAGTAACCCGTTATGGATGGTAATTAATGCCATTATTTTCTAACCATTGAGTTAATTCGTTGATATCAAAAGGCCAATTCAGTTCAGAGTTCTGATAGGAAAGTACGGGGATTGTGACCCCGTAACGAGAAAACAGTTGGTCGTCGAACGCAATGTCGACGACGTTAACCTCTTGAACTAATTGAACTTGTTTAAGCAAGTCATAGGCCATTTCACATAAATGACAGCCTTCCGTGCTGTAGAGAGTTATCACATCCGTGCCCTATTAGTTTTTGTGCGTCACGATCCAGCAGTTGTGAATGTGTTTGTTACGCTCGAAATCAAGAGGCAGTGTCTGAGATGAAATATTCTGAGCCTGAAGACCCAGCGCCTCCATCTGATCCATATCCATCTTGAAGTGACGTTTATTATTTGAGAACACAATCGTGCCCTCTGGACGCAAAATACGCTTCAGGTTCGTCATCAACTGGATATGGTCGCGCTGAACATCAAAAGACTGTTCCATGCGCTTTGAATTCGAGAACGTCGGAGGGTCAATAAAGATTAAGTCATACTGACCAGTCGCCTTCTCCAGCCACTGAAGACAGTCTGCTTGCACGTACTGGTGCTGACGACCCACCTGACCATTGAGTGCCATATTCTCTTTTGCCCAATCCAGATAGGTTTTAGACATATCCACGGTAGTCGTCGATTTTGCACCGCCACAAGCTGCGTGCACGGTGGCAGAACCGGTGTAAGCAAACAAGTTCAGGAAATCCTGACCTTTCGCCATTTGGCCCAAGCGGCGGCGAGTCAACTTGTGATCTAAAAACAGGCCGGTATCAAGATAATCAAAAAGGTTAACAATCAGTTTTACACCGTATTCTTGGGCATACATGGTTTCTGATTGTTGGCCAAGCTTCTGGTATTGCGAGGCTCCTTTCTTCTTCTCACGAACTTTCAGCACGACTTTGTTAGCATCAACACCCGTCACCTGAATGGCAGCGCGAATGATGTCAGTCAGACGGCGTTTTGCCGTCTCTTCAGGAATGCTTTTCGGAGCTGCATATTCCTGAATTACCAGATGATCGAGATAGATGTCGATGGCAACATTGTATTCCGGTAAATCGGCATCATAAATGCGGTAACAATCCAATCCTTCGCGTTTAGCCCATTTACCGATCTTGCCCATGTTTTTCTTAAGACGGTTAGAAAAATCAGGAGCAACCAACGATTCCTGGCGACCTTCTGTTAGCTCCGATTCTGCTCGAACGGCAATACTGTAGTTCTTTTGGTGACACGGTAACGCACCGTTGTTCAATTTGAACTGCTTTTCAGCACGCATGCGTAAACACGCAAGCAGCTCATCAGAGCTGGAGAAGATGGAAGCTTGGCAACCACCAAACTGCGCCTTCAACTGGGCGCCAAAAGCGGTGTATAGCGCGATGAGACCGGGATGCGTACCTAAACGCTCACCGTATGGCGGGTTACAGATGATCACGCCGTTCTCAAAGCCTGTAGGACGCACCAGTTTTGCTGCATCACCGACCGTGAACTCAATCAAATCACTCACACCAGCACGACGCGCGTTATCTTTAGCAACCTGAACCACTCGAGAATCGTTGTCAAAGCCATAAAACTTAGCGTCAACTTTTTTGGCGCCTCTTCTGGCCTGTACATTCGCCTCAGATTTAATGGTCGCCCACAGCTCTTCATCGAAGTCTTCCAGCGCTTGGAAGCCCCACTTCTCGCGCTTCAAACCAGGGGCAATATTAGCCGCCATCATGGCAGCTTCAATCAATAGCGTACCGGAACCGCACATTGGATCGAGCAGAGATTTAGACTCATTCCAACCACTGCGCATAACAATCGCGGCAGCCAGTGTTTCACGCAGTGGCGCTTTGCCCGACTCTGGGCGATAGCCGCGCATGTGCAAGCCACCACCAACCATATCGATGCCTAGAAGTGCTTTGTCATTGTGTAGGCGCACATGGATACGAAGATCTGGATGATCTTTACTGATCGACGGGCGTGGTAGATTTTTCTTTTCAAAACAGTCCACTACCGCATCTTTAACTTTCATTGCGCCATATTGGCTATTACGAATTTCGCGGTTGGTACCATTAAAGTCGACCACAAACTTTTTAGTACTGTGGAAATGATTTACCCAATTGATGGCTGTCGCTGACAGGTACAAATCCATGTCGTTCTGACAGTTAAACTCGGCAACCACACGTACGAATCGAGAAGCAAGGCGGCTCCACAAGCAACAACGGTAAATCTGCTCGTTGGTTGCTTTAAATTTCACCCCTGCCTGTACAGGCTTGGCATCGACAATCCCTAAATTTGTTAATTCTTCGACTAATAGGTTCTCAAGACCGTTTGAGGTAACCGCTAGATACTGATTCATAGTGTTCTTTGACTGGTAAAAATGGCCTCAGATTATAACTGACAATGCGGACCATTCCTAAATCTAAACGAATCATTTCACTAAAAATCCCTACAAATGGCGATTAGTCCAACAGACGTAACTGGCGAGCTTCCTCAGTGAGAGTTTCCGAATCACCTCACCTATTTACAGCACTCAGAGACGAAGTGAGTATTTATTCACCCTAAAATTGGACTATACCAGAGAAACTTTTACACTGTAAATTAGTTACAAAATGACGTAAAACGGGAATAAATAGGTGGAAAGATACGCAACAAGCACCAGAAAGCCTGTCACTTTTGCGCTAAAAAATATTCGATTTTTGCTTAAATCTCAGACGTAAGACGCCACTATTCCATCGAAGATGAGAACTTGGACCTAGATTGGAGGCAAAAAAAAATCGGCTTACGCCGATGGGAAATGAAAAAAGGAACGAAAATAACTTAGGGAAAAGATTAACCGACCAAAGCCATTGGCTCTGATACAAGAATATGATTAGCGTTGGCCATGCGATCATGCATCACCTTAATCACCTGACCAAAATCGAGTGACTTAGATCCATTCAGCACAAATGCCTCGAGATCAACCAAAGCGCACAAGCTAGCGTTATCGCCCACTTCAAGCACAATAAAGTATCCTTGGTTGAAACTATTCACGAGACTGACAATGTCACCCTCTTCCGGAGCGACATCCCCGCCCTGATAATCAAAGAACCAACTCTTAGGCTGAACTGGTTTGTGAAAGCGTTTTGCCGCTACACAATACAGCGCCAGCTCAACTTTGCGCGGCTCACTCATATCCAGGCAGCTGATTCGTTCTTTGTAGGTTTGGTAGTCAGACGCATCGTCAACAGTGAAGTGATTGTCAGAAAAGGCGCAATCGACTAAAAGGTTGCGGCTGAGATTCGTGCGAAACACCATCTCCTCGCCCAGGTCTAGCATCAAATAGCCTTCGCTATCTGAGTAGTACCAACTCCATTTGTCACTTGGTTTAAGCATTGTTCCGACTCTCAATTTACTTATTATCAAACGATTAGGTAAAACGCTTAAATTACCTTTGCCAACGAATATCTGTAATTCTAAGAACGGAAAATCAAAAAAAAAGAGGAAATGATTATCTCATTCCCTCTGTTTGTCACCTTGTCACTTTTTCTAAATGATCATGAAACTCAATATATTGCGATCATTTATAGATTTTTGACGATGTCACTGACCAGTTTCGGACCGTGGTAGATAAAACCGCTGTATACCTGTACTAACTTCGCACCAGCCATCAGTTTCTCTTTCGCCGCAACATAAGAGTCAATACCACCGACACCAATGATTGGGATCTCATCACCCAGCTCCTGATACAGACACTTGATCACTTCAGTACTGCGAGATTGTAACGGACGACCACTCAGCCCACCCGCTTCGTTGGCATTTTTCATTCCTTCCACCAAAGAGCGATCCAGTGTGGTGTTCGTTGCGATAACACCATCAATCTTGTTCTTCAGTAGTGACTGGCAGATCTGTTTGATCTCATCATCGCTAAGATCTGGTGCGATCTTCAGAGCCAGCGGTACATACTTGTTATGCTTTTCAGCCAGTTCCGCTTGTCTTTCTTTCAGCGCAGCCAGAAGTTCATCCAGTGCCTCACCGTATTGCAGCGTTCTCAGCCCAGGGGTGTTTGGTGATGAAATATTCACCGCAATGTAACCGGCATATGGATATACCTTATCCATACAAATCAGGTAATCATCCGCACCTTTTTCAATCGGTGTATCTTTGTTCTTACCGATGTTAATCCCGATGATACCGTCGTAGTTCGCCTTCTTAACATTCTCAATCAGGTGATCAACACCTTCATTGTTGAATCCCATGCGGTTGATAATACCTTCTGCTGGGATAAGACGGAAAAGACGCGGTTTGTCATTGCCCGGTTGTGGACGAGGAGTCACCGTCCCTACTTCTACGAAGCCAAAACCCATTGCGCCAAACGCATCGATACATTCACCATTTTTGTCCAGACCAGCGGCCAAACCAACAGGGTTTTTGAATGTGAGTCCCATGCATTCTACAGGACGGTTTGGAAGGTGTTGACGATAGAAGAGATCGAGAGGAGTACCAGTGAAACGTTTGAAGTTTTGAATGGCGAGTTCATGCGCCTTTTCAGCATCCAGTTGAAAAAAGCCAGCTCTGGCTAAGCGGTAAAGCATTGTGCCTCCGAAAGAAAAAAGCCCCGAATAAACGGGGCGTTATTATTGACGTATTTGTCTAACAATTCAATGCTTATTCCGCCGCCTGGCAGTTTAAGTTGAGGAGCATCAATTCCCGCATGGCAACTGAGAACTTCGCGAACTCATGAACCGTACCAACTTTGAACTCGTTCAGAATGTTTTCCCAACGATGCAGAGAGGTTTCGTTGTTTTCGATCCACTCTTCCAGCGCTTTCATGACGTCAAGTTTTTCTGGTTCACATGCACAGTTAAGCACTTGCGCAGTCAGCTGGCGTTGCTGCCAATCCAGATCTTCACGGAATGCCGCACGGGCCAGAGCTTGCCAGTTGTTATCCACAGCCTGGCCATTGATCTGTTTCAGGAACCAGTGCAGTGACAAACGGTCGCCCAAGTTGAAGTACAGCTTCGCTGTTTGTTCAACGGTTTTGCCTTTTTCACGAGATACTGTAGAAATATCCAGTACTGAGTACAAGCTAGACAAACGAGCAACATAGTTGGCCAGTTCAGCATCGATACCCTGCTCGGTCCATACTTGAGCCATGGCTTTGTGTTCTGCGACTTCATCAGAAACCAACAGTTGATCCAGCTCTTTCGCTATCGCTTTCACATCTGACTGGTAGCAATCGATCAACGTTTGCACTGACTGTTTACCCGGACGGTTGCGCAGGAACCAACGAGACAGACGACGCAGCGTACGACGCACATGGAACATAACGTCATATTGTGCGTTCGCAGTGGCTTTGTTGTCGTGCGTGCGAACTTGTTCCAGAACTGCGCCCAAACCGTAGATCTCGCGAGCTGCCGCATAGGCATTAACGATATCCACTGGGTTCGCGCCAGTTTCTTCTTGAAGACGAGTCACGAAGTTACAGCCCATTTCGTTAACCATCTGATTTGCAAGCGCTGTTGCGATGATTTCTTTACGCAGAGGGTGATTCTTCATTTGATCTGAGAAGTTACGACGTAACTCAGATGGAAAGTATTTCACCAGTTGAGTCGCATGGAATTCATCATTTGCGATGTCATCACACGCCAACTCTTCTTTCAGCACCATCTTACCGTAGGCAACCAGAACAGCCAGTTCGGGACGAGTCAGACCCATGCCTTGTTTTTCGCGTTCCAGCAGTGTTTCGTCATCTGGGATATACTCCAGTGCACGATCCAGGTGACCTGCTTTTTCCATGTGGTGGATAAAGCGAATCTGCTCTTTCACCACATCAACACCTTGTTGCGCGGTTACAGAAATCGACTCAGACTGGGTGTAAGCGTCTTCAATAACGATTTCGCCGACTTCGTCTTCCATTGATTCCAGGATCAGGTTGCGTTGTTTAATGGTCATATCACCATTTGCAACCAGGCCATTCAGGAAGATCTTGATGTTCACTTCGTTATCCGAACAGTCTACACCACCCACGTTATCGACGAAGTCGGTGTTAACTCGGCCACCAGTCAGTGCGTATTCCACGCGACCTAGCTGAGTCATACCTAAGTTACCGCCTTCACCGACAATCTTAGCGTTCAACTCACGACCATCAATACGCAGCGCATCGTTTGCACGGTCACCAACGTCAGTATGGGTTTCAGCCGACGATTTCACGTAAGTACCGATACCTCCGTTCCACAGCAAATCCACTTCCATTTTCAGGATCATTTTAATCAGATCGTTTGGCGCTGCAGATGTCTTCTTCGTGCCAAGCATCTTCTGGATTTCAGGACTCAAAGTGATCGACTTCGACTTACGAGAGAAGATGCCGCCGCCTTTAGAAATCAGTTTCGCGTTGTAATCTTCCCAGCTTGAACGAGGCAGATTGAACAGACGGTTACGCTCTTCCCAACCGCTTGCTGCATCTGGTGTCGGGTCAATAAAGATGTGCAGGTGGTTAAATGCGGCCTGGAGACGAATGTGTTTCGACAGCAGCATACCGTTACCAAATACGTCACCAGCCATATCACCGATACCAATCGCGGTGAAATCCGTGGTTTGGCAGTCAATACCGATTTCACGGAAGTGGCGCTTCACTGATTCCCAACCACCTTTTGCCGTGATACCCATCGCTTTGTGGTCGTAGCCGTTTGAACCGCCTGATGCAAACGCATCCCCCAACCAGAAGTTGTATTCAGCAGAAACCGAGTTAGCCAGATCCGAGAACGTTGCTGTACCTTTATCCGCTGCAACAACCAAGTACGGATCATCTTCATCGTGACGAACAACGTTTTTCGGTGCGATCAGTTCGCCTTCAATGATGTTGTCAGTCACATCCAGCAGCGCACGGATAAAGCGTTTGTAGCAACGTTGGCCTTCGGCAAAGATCTCATCGCGCGTTGTAAACATGTACTGTTTCTTACACACAAAGCCACCTTTCGCACCCACAGGTACGATAACGGTGTTTTTCACTTGTTGCGCTTTAACCAGACCTAAAATCTCTGTACGGAAGTCTTCCTGACGATCCGACCAACGCAGACCACCACGTGCAACTTTACCACCACGCAGGTGCACACCTTCGATATCCGGTGCGTACACGAAGATCTCAAACGCAGGCACTGGTGCTGGGATATCCGGAATCTCGCTCGGCTTCATTTTCAGAGCCAGCCAAGGCTTAGGTTGCTTGTTTTCGTCCAATTGGAAGTAGTTGGTACGCAGGGTTGCTGCGATCATTTCCATGTAACGACGCAGAATACGATCGTCATCCAAGCTTTCCACATGATCCAACTGCTCAGTCAGTTTCGCGACTAGATCAGCCTGACCTTTCTGCGCGCCTTTGAATTTAGGATCAAAGCGACGAACAAATAGTTCCACCAGCCCTTTCGCCAGATCAGGATAATGGTTCAGTGTCTCTTCGATGTACTGCTGACTGAATGGGAAACCAACCTGGCGCATGTAACGAGCATATGCACGCAGAATAGAGACTTCACGACCAGTCAGAGATGCGCCCAGTACCAGACGGTTGAATCCGTCATTCTCAAGACCACCATTCCAGATTGCGGCAAACGCTTGTTGGAAACGATCGCGCGCTTCGCGAAGATCCACTTCTTTGTCGCTCTTATGCAGCATTGAGAAATCCAGGATCCAGTATGTCTGGCCGTTAGATTTCACTACTTCGTATGGTGATTCACCAATGACGCGCAGGCCGAGATTTTCCAGCATCGGCATAACATCCGACAAATGGATAGGCTCATCGCGGTGATACAGTTTCAAGCGAACCGCTTTAGAATCTTTCTTCTCTTCCTGTGGGCGGTAGAACAACATGCCAAGCTTGTTATTTTCGTTCAGCGCTTCCAGGCTTTCGATATCAGAAACCGCAGAACCCGGCATCACATCTTCTTTGTAAGAACGAGGGAATGCGTGCAGATACTCTTTAGAAAGCGGTAGACCTTTGCTCTCGCCAAAGTTTGCCACGATCGCTTCAGATAGGCGATCATCCCAAGTTGTTGATGCTTCCATTAGGTTTTGCTCTATTTTCTTAACATCGACGTTCATGTTGTTGTTATCAACACGAACAATGTAATGCGTTCTGGCAAGTGGGCTTTCTGAGAAGTAAGTGGTGAACTCCACTTCTTGCTGACAGCCAAAGTAGTGTTTCAGAATTCGTTGTGTATGGCGGCGCAGTTCGGTGTTGTAACGCTCTTTGGTGACATACACCATGCAGCTGAAGAAGCGACCAAACGGGTCTTTGCGCACAAACAGACGGATCAAATCACGATCCTGCATTTGTACCACGCCCATACCGACTTCCAGCAATTCTTCTTCACGCGCTTGAAGCAGTTCATCACGCGGGTAGTTTTCCAGAATATTATGCAGCGCTTTATAAGCGTATGAGCCGACGCGGTAACCGCTGGCTGCCAGAATACGCTCAACTTTCTCGCGGATCAGTGGAATGCTTTCCACGGCCTGGTTGTACACCGCCGAGGTGTAAAGGCCAGTAAAGCGATGCTCACCAATGACCTTACCTGTTTCATCAAACTTCTTAATGCCGATATAATCGGTGTATGCCGGACGGTGAATACGTGACTGCTTATTGCCTTTTGTCAGGATCAGCAGGAACGGTTTTTTCGCTTCCAGACGTGCAGAATCCGGGAAGTGGGATAGCTTAACCGTACGAACACGTTTCGCATCGGAAAACAGGCCAAGGCCCGATTCTTCTGTTGGACGCAGCTCGGTATCGCCTTCAACATTCACCAGGTCAAATTCTTTGTAGCCCATGAACGTAAAGTTGTGGTTACCCAACCAGCGCAAGAACTTCAACGTTTCTTCGCAACGATCCGCTTCTACCGGAATACGATCTTTTTGCTTTTCCAGTTGCGCGATCACTTGATCCAACTTGCTCGCCATTGGTTTCCAATCCTGAACCACCAGCGAGGTATCATTCAAAATATCCAGCAACTCATCCTTAAGTGCGGTCATCTCTTCTTTGCTGCTCAGGCGGTCAACTTCCAGATGGAACAGTGACTGCAGCGGACCTTCGCCGTCGTTGATGCTTTTAATTGTGCCATCGGCGTTTCGCGCGATTTGAGTCGGGCCATTGAGCATCAGGTGAGAAGTCAGATCCAAACGGCTCAGAGCCATTTTGATGGAGTCAACAAGGAAAGGACTATCCGGGATAACGATTTCGACGATGGTATGGGTTGATTGCCAACCTTGTTTACTCACCGTTGGGTTAAACACTCGAACTGAGCGCTCTTCCGGTTTCTTCTCGTTGATATGGTGCCACAGGCTGACGACCGCTCCGTATAAGTCGGATTCATTTCGTTCGATCAGATCGTCTTGTGCAACATTACTAAAAAGGTGTTGTGCGAGTTGAGTGACTAGGGGTTGATGAGCAAGCTCAAGTTTGTCTTGAATTAGCTGATACACTTTTTCAAGCAGAACCGGCATTAAACTTTCACGCGCGGTCATAGGCGACTCCAGAGATTAGAATTATGGCTTTGTAGGGTATGGCGTAAGCATAGAACTTACACTTGGTAATGCAGGACTATTGTAAAAGCTTTATTGACAAAAAGTTAATGATTTTACGGCTGGTAGGAGGTGAAATGTCTGAGAATGTGACTAATGTACCTATTTAAATTACTGCAAAAAACCGAACTCACAGAACTTCTAACTTTAGGAACTTATTGTTTTGGTCAGTAGTTAGGCGAAATCGACCTTTTACTCCAATCTGGCTAAGAAATGGCCGAAATTTTGCTGCCGGCAATTGGAGGCGCAGGCCACATTCTGTTAACACTAATACCGTGCTGGCGGCACCAGAATAGTGTGACAAAAATGCCTGATAAGAAATGTTGAGAGAAAAGAGATAACGGTTCATCGTTTGAAAATGGTGACACCGAAGTGCCACCTCATCATTTGTTAGTCTTCGAGCGCTTTGGTAACTTTCTCGTACAGATCACGAGCCAGATTATCCATCGCTTTCAACCCTTCCAGTTCTGCTTTGATCATAGCTTGACGCTCTTCATCGTACAGACGGAATTTTAGCAGCGGATCAATCAAGCGTGATGCAACTTGCGGATTGCTGCTGTTCATCTCACGCAGAATCTCACCGGCAAAACGGTAACCTTCACCACTCTTCGCGTGGAATCGAACCGGGTTCGCACTCAAGAATGAACCAATCAGGCTGCGCGTACGGTTCGGGTTTTTCAGGCTGAACGCTTCATGATTCATTGTCTGCTTGATCACTTCCAGCGCATTTTCCGCAGGGTTAGAACCTTGCAGCACAAACCATTTATCCATAACCAGACCATCGTGTTTCCACTTATCGCTGTAATCCGCCATCAGTGATTCACGACATGCCAGGCCAGCAGAGTTCGCTGCAGACATGGCCGCGATAGTATCAGTCATGTTGTTGGCTTGCGCATACTGAGTTTTCACCAACTCGTTGCCTTGCTCAGTGTAAGCCAAATAGGCCAGACAAGTGTTGCGCAGTGCACGACGTCCAATCGCCGCATGTTCAATGGTGTACTCTGCTTGCTTTAATGTATGGTAAGTGGCGCTCAACTCATCTTCCAGCTCCGTAGCCAGAATCACTTTGATCGCTTTTAGCACTTGAGCAATTGCATCAACGTCGACACGTTTGTACCAGCCCGACACTTCATTGTGGCTTGGAAGCGACAGCATCTCCGCCACAAACGCAGGTTCCAGAACATCGCTCAGCAACACACCGCGGAATGCATCCACTACCGCTTCAGACAATTCCACGGACTTGCCCTGCTGCACGTTGTCGACGTTCGCGCGAATGTATTTCGCCAGCAACATCTGTCCTGCATCCCAACGGGCAAACTCGTTAGTCGCATGCACCATGAGGAAAGTCAGCTCTTCATCACTGTAGTCGTATTCCAGTTTAACTGGCGCAGAGAACTCACGCAGCAGTGAAGGAATTGGTTGCTCTGGAACATTTTCAAACACAAACGTTTGTTTCGCTTCCTTCACGTCCAGTACATTCGCTACCATCTTTTCGTGACATTGTAACGGAATGATTTCACCACTCTTTGTATACAGTTCGACATCGAATGGGATGTGCAACGGCTGTTTCTCTTTCTGCTCGTGCGTCGGCTCAGTGTGCTGTTCAATGGTCAGTGCATAAGTTTTCGCTGATGCATCGTACTCACTGCTCACTTTCACCGTTGGTGTGCCCGATTGGCTGTACCATAGACGGAATTGTTTCAGTGAAACGCCGGACGCATCTTCCATTGCAGAAACGAAATCTTCACACGTCGCCGCCGTGCCATCGTGACGTTCGAAATACAGCTTCATGCCCTTCTGGAAGCCCTCTTCACCCAACAAAGT
Source organism: Vibrio sp. bablab_jr001 (assembly GCF_016464285.1). NCBI lineage: Bacteria > Pseudomonadati > Pseudomonadota > Gammaproteobacteria > Vibrionales > Vibrionaceae > Vibrio > Vibrio sp. bablab_jr001. The sequence continues at coordinate 28,453 of NZ_JACDWZ010000041.1, read as the reverse complement.
GTGCATCATGCGAATCACTTCACTGCCTTTCTCGTAAACGGTCAGGGTGTAGAAGTTATTCATCTCGATCACTTTATCCGGACGGATCGGATGCGACATCGGGCTCGCATCTTCCGCAAACTGTGGACCGCGAATAATGCGTACATTGTTGATTCGGTTTACCGCGCGAGAGCCCAGATCCGATGAGAATTCCTGATCACGGAATACGGTTAAACCCTCTTTCAGGCTCAGTTGGAACCAATCGCGACAGGTTACTCGGTTACCCGTCCAGTTGTGGAAATATTCGTGTCCGATCACCGCTTCGATACCCAGATAATCGGTATCGGTCGCCGTTTTCTCGTTGGCCAGCACATACTTGGAGTTAAAGATGTTAAGACCTTTATTTTCCATTGCGCCCATGTTGAAGAAATCAACCGCCACAACCATGTAGATATCGAGGTCGTATTCCAGATCGAAACGCTCTTCATCCCACTTCATCGCATTGATCAACGACGCCATCGCGTGATGCGCACGATCCAGATTGCCTTTGTCGACAAAAATTTCCAGATCAACATTGCGGCCAGATTGGGTTACAAACTTGTCGCGCAGTACATCAAAATCGCCAGCCACTAAGGCAAACAGATACGCTGGTTTTGGATGTGGATCCTGCCATTTTACCCAGTGGCGACCATTTTCCGCTTCGCCCTGTTCAACTTTATTGCCGTTGCTGAGCAGGAATGGGTATTGTGCTTTATCAGCAATGACTGTGGTGGTGTATTTCGCCAGCACGTCTGGCCTGTCGAGATAATAAGTAATGCGGCGGAAGCCTTCTGCTTCACACTGAGTACAGAATGCACCACCAGACTTGTACAAACCTTCCAGCGCGGTGTTCGCTTCCGGATTGGTTAAAGTAACGATGGTGAGTTCAAAAACTGCCGGTAATGCGCGAATCTCAATGCCCGCTTCCAACAGTGTATAATCTTGCCAGTCTGCGCCGTTAACTTGCAGCGCTTTTAATTCCAGTCCTTCGCCATCCAAAACTAACGTTGTACTGTCACCTTGCTGCTTAACTTGAGAAACAGCGGTCACTGTTGTCGCTGTGTCATGAAGATCGAAGGTCAGTTCAATGTCGGAAATGGTATGTGAAGGCTCTTTATAATCTTTACGATACTTGGCCTGTGGAGTTTGAGCCATTGTCGGAATCCTTTTGACGTAATGATATGTGACTATTCCCAATTACTTGGTGATACAGATCTTAGGCTTGTTGGCGCTAATAACAACCCCTGAAAAGAAAAAACGAGGTATTTGCATTAAATACCTCGTTATCTTGCTAGCGAGTAAGAACGGAATAACAGATTTCTCTAATCATCAACGACTAGGCAGTGGTTCAGAAAACTTCTGGCGTTGCTGTTAACGGATGCGATCCATCACCGCATACATCGAGCCATCTTCCACTTCCAACGTCAGCTGGTCCTGATTTAGGGTGTAGCGTGTGTCCTGTTCACCATCTTCATACATCAGTACAAGATGATTCCCCTCTGTGTAATAGACTCCACGGTGAATGGCTTCGATACCATTGCTCCCACTGGCCCGGAACAGAAACACAAAATCGGGTTGGAGAATCAGGTCAACACTCTGAATGTTTCCTGAAGAGAGATCATCACCAGACAGCGACGTACTGGACCAAATTCCTGCCAGCGCATTCGATAAAGCTTTAGTGAACGTAACGCCATTGAGATGCAACAAATTATGATTGCCTTTATAGGCATAAACCTGAGGTTCGTCGGAGTTCAGCCCAAGAATAATGGTGTCATTGTTGGCTGCGTACATACCTTCCCAATGATCCACACTGTAGTCTTTCTTTTGTATATCAATAGCAAAGGTGTAGTCAGACTCTAAGTTGAGCTTAATCGCCAGAAAATTCTCCCGCGATTCTTCCGGATTAGGATTAATCAGATACCAGTCACCCAATAAAAAAGGCTGGTCAAACTGTGTTAAATCTCTGTTATCAGAATCATTTACGCTAAACGCTGGGCCGGTGGAAACCAAGCTCAGACAAGCGAAAATCATCATTACCCATTTCATCGCGCTTCCCCTCACTTTTTTCTTTAATCTTAGGCTGACCGTACACATAACGCTAAATTATTTGACATAAATCACAATAACCATTCTTTTCAACGACTTTTTACTAATCTTTCTGTTGATAAATGGGCCTGTCTAAGTGGATATAAAACTTGGTTTTCTTCTCCGTTTTAAACAAAAGATAACGGCCGAACTATTGTTAAAAAAGTGTAACCGTCAATTTTGTCTTATTGAGAACGGCTGAACTATAGTCAGAAAACTAAATCCTCAAGGAGACAACAAACATGAGTCAGGTGGCACTAATTTCTCGTTTAAACGAACTTCCCCGCATTCAAAGTCTGCTGCACGAATTACTTGAAATGGTGAATCAGGACGATGTCGATTTTCACCAACTCGCCCATAAAATTGAAATGGATCAGGTACTCAGCGCTCGCTTGTTACGTATGGCGAACTCTGCACATTTTGGCGGCAACAAAACCATTGCGACCGTCAATGATGCCTTAATTCGAGTGGGAACGGGGCCAGTCAGAACTCTGGTCGTAGCGTCCGTGCTGTCGAGCGCTTTCCCGCATATCACGACACTGGATATGGAAAAGTATTGGACAGACACCTTTGAAGTGTCGGTGATTTCAAGCAAGCTTGCAGCGGAAGTCGGTATGGACACCAACGAAGTATTCACCACTGGCATTCTGCACAACATCGGCGAGCTGATGATTCATACGCTGGTTCCGGAACAGGCCATGATTATCAATCAAAGAACTGAGTTAGGAGAAGAGCCGTTTTCTGTTCAGGAAGAGTTATTGGATGTCTCCTCTCCGACCTTGGGCGCACGGCTTGCACGCAGTTGGAAATTTCCGGAAGAGATGGCCGATGCCATTGAACATTTCAACGAACCGAGAGACGCCGAGGTATCACCCAAACTGGCAACGATTCTGCACTTTGCGCGATCCATCAACGAACGTTGGGATTCGTTTCAGCAAGAGTTGGATAAAGCAAACTTTCTTGCCGAACATCCGGATTCACGACTACTCAGAGTATCGGCCAGTTTCGCGGCAACGATTGATCGTATTCGCGGCAATGGCCGCGATATCGCGATGCAAATGGTGCATATCTAATAAAACTCAACGGACAAAAAAAGCGGGCTTAAAGCCCGCTTGTTCATTATTTGCATCTTACGATTGCTTGATCATGTCCACCATGATGGCGACCGATTCATCCAGATAAGCATCTGGTGCTTCGTAATCTTTTGGCACATCTTGCAACGTCTTAAACTCTTTCTTGCCCATCGCTTTCTGACGAGCATTGATACGATCTAAGCGTTCCTGATCAGATTTCTCACTCTGAGCTTTACGTACTTTCTCATTTAAAGACAGGTAGTTATCGTCTTTCTCTGCTTTGTACTTCGCAATATCCTGCTGGATAAAGCTAAACTCCATATCCTTAGCGATGCGCATCTGATGTTCCGCACTCAGTGTCGTGATCATCTTGTGAAAATCATGCAGCTTTTCATACTTCGCTTTATCGATACTGTCCCAAGGCAGCGCATTCGATTCCATACTTTCACCCGTTTCAGCAGCATCAACCGCTGTCGGGAAAGCAATATCCGGAATGACACCTTTGTTCTGAGTACTGCCACCATCAATACGGTAGAACTTTTGAATGGTGTACTGTACGTAACCCAGCTCTTTATCAAACAGATCGTAAATATGATTTAACGAGCGATGTTGCTGAACCGTACCTTTACCAAATGAGTTTTCACCCAAAATGATCGCACGGCCATAATCTTGCATGGCTGCGGCAAAAATTTCAGACGCTGAAGCACTGTAGCGGTTGATCAGAACAGTCATCGGGCCGCTGTAACTCACCTTGCCGTCCGTATCACTGTTCACATTCACTCGGCCGTAGCTGTCTCGTACCTGAACGACCGGACCACTGGTAATAAACAGACCAGATAACGCTGTTGCTTCTGTCAGCGCGCCGCCACCGTTATTACGCAGATCCACAATGATGCCATCTACATTCTTTGCTTTCAGCTCAGTGATCAGCTTGTCAGTATCTTGAGACAGACCAACATAGAAACTCGGAACTTCAAGCACGCCGATTTTCTTGCCATCTTTTTCAATGATCTCTGACTTAACTGCGCGGTCTTCCAGACGAATCTTGTCACGCACAATTGTGACAACGTGACTTTTTGCATCTTTGCCGTCAGGCAGAACCTGCAGCTTCACTTTGGTTCCTTTCGGTCCCTTAATCAGCTGTACAACATCGTCCAAACGCCAGCCAATGACATCGACAATATCTTCACCGTCTTGGCCCACACCGATAATGCGGTCACCCTCACCCAACTGTTTGCTGTTCGAAGCCGGACCACCGGCTACCAGTGAACGAATCACGGTGTAATCGTCTGTCATCTGCAGCACAGCACCAATACCTTCCAGTGAAAGATTCATCTCAGACTGGAACTGCTCGGCATTACGAGGTGATAAGTAGCTGGTATGCGGGTCAATCTGACGCGCAAACGCATTCATGTAAAGTTGGAATACATCTTCACTGTGCGTTTGAGTCAGGCGTTTAATCGCATTGTTGTAACGTTTCGCCAGCGTTTCTTTGATTTCCGGCCACTCTTTACCCGCAAGCTTGAGGTTCAGCGCGTCGTATTTAACGCGTTTACGCCACAATTCATCGACTTCTGCCTGATCTTTTGGCCACGCCGCTTTTGAACGGTCAAGCTCAATCGATTCATCGGTATCAAAGGTGATTTCGTGGTCTAACAGAGACAGCGCATATTGAAAACGGTCAAAACGCTTTTCCATCGACAGGTTATACAAATCAAAGGCGATTTGGTTATTACCTACCTTGAGTTGGTCATCAAGTTGAACTGACCAGTCATTGAAAGAATCGATGTCAGCCTGAGTAAACAGGTTGCGATTGTAGTCCAGCATTTCGATATAACGTTCAAAAATCGCTTGGGAAAACTGATCGTCGAGATTGAAATGTTTGTAATGAGAACGAGTAAAACGAGACGTAACGCGTTTGCTCGCGGTTTCATGCTGAACTTCAGGGGAAAGAAGAGGAAGATCCTCTTTGTGGATATTGGCTTCGAGAGCCTGAACTGAAAAGGCTGCTAGCCAAAGGCTAGCAGCAATCAGAGATAATTTTGAACGGCATTTCATGCGTAGGAATTTCTCCTTTATGCGCGCAAGTGCTCCGCTTTCACAACCATTTGCAGGCCGTTGCCGAGTTGAACACGCACATCTTCCTTATTGATTTCAACGATGGTCGCAGCCATGTTGCCTTTGCCCATGTTCACGTTCACTTCTTTGCCAACATTCAGTTCATCAGCTGTCAGAGCACGTGTTTCTACAGGCTTTTTATCCGCTTTTGGTGCCGCTTTTTGCTGAGGACGACGAGCTTGAGGCTTTTTCGCTGCCTTCGGCTTCGCTTTGGCGTCTTCACGCACCTTTTTTCCTTGCTCTTTACGACGGGCGTCTACACGAGCTTTGCTCTCTGCCAACGCCGCTTTTGCGTGTTCTACATGTTGCTCTTCCAATACACCACATGCATTACCATCTAGATCGACACGAACCGCACCAGCTTTAACACCGTGCAGGTAACGCCAAGACGAAGTGTACTGTCTTAGTGCTGCACGAAGTTGAGTTTTGCTTACTTTAGAGTCTTCACTTAGGCGCTCAGCAAGATCTTGAAAGATACCAATTTTTAGAGGCTTAGCCTCACCTTCTAAAGTAAAGCAGTTAGGGAAACATTCAGCAATGTACGCAATCACTTCTTTGCTGTTTTTTAACTTTTCAGTGTTTTCCATGAGGATTCCTGGTTGATGCGGCTGGTCCGCGAAGCATTAAGTATAAATATGTTCGGTATTATAGTGACCTGACTACGAAAAACCACAGGCAAAGACCAATTTATGCCTTGTTCGCGTGTGAATTAAGCAGCTTTTCTACTTCAGTCATCAAAAACGTGAGTCCTTCTTCGTCAGTTTCTGAAAAACGGCCAACACTTGGGCTGTCAATATCTAACACGCCTGCAACTTCACCGTTGATAGAAAACGGAATCACGATCTCAGAGTTGCTTGCCGCATCACAGGCAATATGACCTTCGAACTCATGGACGTCATAAACACGTTGAACAGAATTGGTGGCAACCGCAGTACCACATACACCACGTCCGACAGGAATGCGCACACACGCAGGTTTACCCTGGAACGGACCAAGTACCAACTCACCGTCACGCATCAGATAGAAACCCACCCAGTTCAGGTCTTCTAACTCCATGTTGAGCAGTGCGCTTAAGTTCGACAAGTTTGCGATCATATCCGGTTCAGACTCTAATAACGCAACAGCTTGCTTGGTTAAGCGGTGGTAATGTTCTATTTTCATATTAACTTCCAATTGAAAAATAACGACTTCACTAAAGGTTCTACGTACAATGGCACCCAGAAGTTAAATAGGATGCATTCTCATTATAATGACGTATACCAGTGACACTATTAGCCGTTCTTGGCTCATAACTCAAGTTAAAAAACATAAGTCTAAGTTGTTGTACGCTAATGCGATTGCGATCGCTGCAACTTTAATCAGTGTACCCATCCCGCTACTTATGCCACTGATGGTTGATGAGGTTCTTCTCAATCAGCCAGGCACAGGTCTGGCGGTCATGAACAAGTGGCTCCCATCCGACTGGCAAACGCCAACCGGTTACATCATGTTTACCCTGCTGCTGGTGGTATTGATGCGTGCGGCCAGCCAACTACTCAATATCGTGCAGAACCGGCAGTTTACTCTGGTTTCCAAAACCATCACTTTCCAAATGCGCAGCAAGATGATTGATAAATTGGGGCGCATCAGCATAAAGCAATATGAAACCCGGGGAAGCGGCGGGATTAACGCCCATTTAATTACCGATATCGAGACGATCGATCAATTCATCGGCACGACATTAAGTAAGTTCCTCATCAGTTTCCTCACCGTCATTGGCACCGCGATCGTTTTGCTGTGGCTCGAATGGCGGTTAGGTTTGTTTATTTTGCTGGTCAACCCGATTGTGATTTATTTTTCTCGCAAGCTCGGTAGCAAGGTCAAACACCTCAAGAAACGAGAGAATCAGGCCTTTGAACGTTTCCAAAATCGTCTGGTCGAAACGCTGGATGGCATTTATCAGTTGCGCGCGGCGAACAAAGAGCGGGAATTTCTCGCCCAACTGACCTCGCATGCAGACGAAGTTCGCAACCACGCTGACAAATATGCCTGGCAATCGGAGGCCGCTGGCCGTCTGTCCTTCTTATTATTTCTGCTGGGCTTTGAACTCTTTCGCGCCGTCGCGATGCTGATGGTAGTTTTCAGCGACTTAACTATTGGCCAGATATTCGCAGTGTTCGGCTACTTATGGTTTATGCTCAGCCCGGTTCAGGAACTGCTCGGCATTCAGTTTTCATGGTACAGCGCCAAAGCGGCCCTCACTCGCATCAACGAGTTGCTTCAGCTAGAAGAAGAACATCGTCCGCCCAGTAAGGTCAATCCGTTTACCGATGATCGCGAAGTGGAAGTGTCCATTTCACACGTTAACTTCTCTTACGACGGCGAACACAAAGTGTTAGATGATCTGTCACTTGAGATCCCGGCTGGTAAAAAGGTCGCATTGGTGGGTGCCAGTGGCGGTGGCAAATCCACCCTGATTCAATTGCTGATTGGCGTATACCGGGCAAATTCCGGAGAGATTCGCTACAACGGAGAGACCTGCGATGACATCAGCTTTGATGTGATTCGAAGCCAGATAGCCGTGGTATTACAACAACCTGTACTTTTCAATGACACTTTAAGGCATAATCTCACCCTCGGAAGCGATTACGACGAACTGTCCTTGTGGCGTGCGTTAGATATCGCGCAGATGCAGGACGTGATCACTAAACTCAATCAGGGCCTCGACACCCAGATCGGACGCAACGGCATTCGTTTATCGGGCGGCCAGCGACAACGCTTAGCGATTGCGCGTATGATTTTGAGCAATCCGAAATTTGTGATTTTGGATGAAGCGACCTCAGCGCTCGACACCGCCACCGAAGCGGCATTGCATAAAGCGTTAACGGAGTTTCTGCACGGAAGAACAACACTGATCGTGGCGCATCGTCTGTCAGCAGTAAAACAAGCCGATTTGATTTACGTGCTGGAAGATGGTCATGTCAGTCAATCCGGCACTCACGGAGAGCTGGTTGAACAAGAAGGTTTGTATCAAACATTGTATGGTTCAATACAATCGCACGCATAACGGTGACAACGTCACCCTGTATAATAAGGAAACGCTGCGATGAAAATCAAAGCGTTAAAGCAACATTTAACTGACAGCGGCTCTGTTCGCTTGTGTCAGGGATGTGAGCTGCCCGTTGATGTCATCTCGGTCGAACGAGGGAAAAGCGCTTATTGTCCGCGTTGCGGCACTCAGCTGTACCGCGGCGGCAGCCCTTCGTTATCCGGCAACTTAGCCGTTGCGATTACTTGTTTGTTACTGTTTATTCCGTCGCAGTTTTTCGATTTTATCAGTATTCGCCTGGTCGGTGTTATGATCCCGGCCTCATTGCCTGCCGGCATCATCGCATTAAGTAATGAAGGTTACTTCGCCCTCGCCTTATTGGTTTTCTTCTGCAGTACGCTGGCGCCGTTTCTCGTCTGTGGTTCGGTCGTGGTAGCACATATATCGCTTCACCATCGTTGGTTTACCGGGCTTCGTTACTCGCTGACCCTGATACAGAAACTCAAATCATGGGCGATGATGGATGTGTTCCTGGTCAGCGTGGCTGTTTCTTGTTTCAAACTCAAAGACTATTCCGATGTGTTTATCGGCCCAGCCCTGTATAGCCTGGTGCTGTTGCAGCTGTTTACGGTGCTGCTCATCAGCCGCATCAGCGTGCGCCGCTACTGGGAAGCTTGGAAACCGGAGCGTGATTACGACGCGCACAATAAACAGGTTCACTGCCATAACTGCCATTTATCTCAGGAAGAAGGAGCTCGCTGCACTCGTTGCCATAACAAACTTTACCATCGCAAACCGCAGTCGATTGAACGCACTTGGGCGTATGTGATAGCAGCCAGCGTGGCCATTTTCCCCGCCAATATCATCCCGATTTCAATCCTGATCACCAATGGTCAGCGTTTGGAAGACACCATTTTTTCCGGTGTTGCCTCATTGGTGAACAGCGGCATGATCGGCATTGCTATTATTATTTTCGTTGCCAGTATTGTCGTCCCGGTAGCGAAAATTCTCGGCCTCATCTATTTATTGCTGGCGATACGCTTTAAGCGGCAGGTTTACCACCGCCAGAGAATGTTCATTTTTTATGTGATTAAATGGATTGGCAAATGGTCCGTCATGGATCTGTTTGTCATCTCCATCATGCTGACTTTGGTCGATCGCGGCCAGATTCTTGATTTTACGCCCGGGTATGGCGCCGTTGCTTTTGGTATGGTCGTCGTATTGACGATGCTCGCCGCAGAAAGCCTCGACCCTCGTCTGATATGGGATAACTATCCGGGTGCCGTTTCTAAGAACGAGTCTGATAATGAGTAACGAACCAACAAAACAAAAAGCCTACTCGCCGGACGTAAGGCGTAATAAGGGCATTTCACCGTTATGGATTTTGCCGATTCTGACCATGATTCTGGCCGGATGGCTGGTGGTTAAAGCCATTCACGACGCAGGCGATCGCATACAGATCTACTTCTCCGATGCGCAAGGCCTGGTCGCGGGCCGTACCACCATTCGCTATCAAGGTCTGGAAGTGGGTATGGTCAGAGACATTAAGCTCTCCTCCGATCTTAACAGCATCTATGTGGAAGCCGATGTCTACCCTGAAGCTACTCGCCTGCTCTCTGCCGATACGCGATTCTGGCTGGTCAAACCGACCGCCAGTCTGTCCGGAGTTTCCGGTCTTGATGCGCTGGTGTCAGGTAACTACATCGCAATTCAACCTGGCAGCAACATTGATGGACAAAGTGATCATCCCGATGAATATCATGCTTTAGACTCTGCACCCTCGGATCTGCTGGCCAACAGCGGGCTGACCATTTCCCTGAAAGCCAGCGATCTCGGCGGTATTTCTATCGGCTCTCAAATCGTCTACAAGAAAATCCCGATTGGTGAAGTCTACAGTTATCAGCTCGATGAAAGTGCAAAATCCGTCATCATTCAAGCCTCCATCAAGAACGAATATCGCCACATCATTACCAGCGAAAGCCGCTTCTGGAACGTCAGTGGCGTTGGAACCACGGTTGGTTTTGATGGCATCGATGTTCGTCTGGAAAGCCTGAGCGCTCTGATTGGTGGCTCAATTGCGGTCGACTCCCCCGATGGTGGTGAACCCGTCGAACAGAATACCCAGTTCCGGCTCTATCGCGATTTAAAAACTGCAGGCCGCGGTATTCCGGTCAAAATTGATCTGCCGGATAACAACAACATTAATCCGTCAGGTGCGCCGATCATTTATCGCGGAATTGAAATCGGTCAAATCACTAACCTTCAACTCAACAACGACAAAATTGTCGCATCAGCGGCAGTTCAGCCTGCGTTCAGCGATTTGCTGAATTCAGGCAGCCATTTTGTCCTCGAAGAAGCTAAAGTATCGCTGACTGGCGTAGAAAACCTCGCTAATTTGGTGAAAGGCAATTTTCTTACTCTGGTGCCAGGCAAAGGCGACCGTGCGCGTCATTTTACCGCCGTGCGCAAAGCTGAATTTAGCCAGGAGCAGTCACGCTCAGTCGCGCTAAAACTGATTGCTGAAAGTTCATTTGGCTTGGAAAAAGACGCACAGATCCTCTATCGCGGTGTCGCCGTCGGCTCGGTAACCGCCGTGAAGCTTGCCGCTGATAAGGTGGAATTTGATGTGCTGATTGACAAGCAGTACGCCTCGCTTGTTCGATCGCAAAGCCGTTTTTACGTGACAGGTTCCGCCAGTGCTGCATTGACGGAATCTGGCCTGAGCGTTTCGATTCCACCGGCCAAACAGTTGTTAACCGGCTCAATCAGTTTTGTCAGCGAAGGCAGTGAGAAGACGCAGCAATCTTACCGCCTGTATCAGAATCAATCTTTGGCTGAAATCGCCAAGTACAATCAGTCTGGTTCACAAACCCTGCAGTTATTCGCGCCAGAACTGCCTCCGGTGAACGCAGGCAGCCCGTTGTTGTACCGCAATCTTAAAGTCGGCACGGTATCCAGCTTCAAGCTGACACAAAGCGGCGTTGTGATTGAGGCAAAAATTGAGAATCAGTACAAGCACTTGATTACATCACAAACCGTGTTTTGGAGCCGATCCGGTGTTGAAGTGAACGCATCTTTGTCCGGCGTCAGTATCAAAGCTGCTCCCCTGCAAACGCTGATTCAGGGCGGCATAGAGTTCGACAACATCAACGGCGTCGAAAACAAACAGGGCGAACTATGGAAGCTCTACCCGGATTATCAACAAGCGCAAAAATACGGTGAAGAGATCATGCTGGTCGCCCAAGGCAATACTGGCATTACCATCGGAACACCAATCAAATACAACGGTGTTCAGGTGGGCGAAATCACCGACGTGCTGCCGGATTTTTCTTCACCACAAGTGCGCTTCAAAGCCCGGATTCAACCGACCTACGCGCCCTATATCACTAAAGCGGGATCCGTATTCTGGTTGGCTGAAGCGAAGGTAGGACTCAAAGGCGTCTCCAACTTGCAGAACCTGATTTCAAAGGCGATTGAAGTGAAACCGGGCAGCGGCAAAGCGACCAAACAGTTTACGCTGTCTGCTATGCCCTATCAGGCAAAAGGCATCACCTTTAGCCTGCAAAGCGAGACCCGAGGTTCAATTGATGTGGGTACGCCTGTACTTTACCGCGACATCGAAGTCGGCCGCGTAACGGATATTCGCCTGGGCAACTTTGCGGATCGCGTCATCTCCACCATCGAAATTGAGTCGAAGTACGCTTATCTGGTGCGTGAGAATAGCCTGTTCTGGAACACTTCCGGTTTAGACGTTTCCATCGGCCTGAGTGGTGCCAATGTCAAAGCCGGCACGCTAGACAGTATTGTGCGCGGCGGGATTACCTTTGCCACCCCAGAACAAAAACAGCTGACTGCCGCAGCCAAAGCGGGTCAATCGTTCTACCTCTATCCGACCCCTCAGGAAGAGTGGAAAAAATGGCGAACTGCCATTCCTAAGCCCTGACGATATGAGCTAAAAAAGGCAGCCTGATGGCTGCCTTTTTATATCCAGCGTCTCTGTAACTTCAAGTACGGCAATGATAGGTATATAATTCCGCCCCAAAATCCAAGACTGAGACACCATATTGCATTCGAATATCTCTCTCCCAGAAGAATTTCTTACTACGATCGCTGATATCCTTCCGGCATCCCTCAACATGGAAGATTTTATCGCAGCTTGCCAGCGACCACTGCGCAAAAGTGTTCGCGTCAACACGTTAAAAATCAGTGTGGAAGAGTTTCAGCAACGCGCCAGTGAGAAAGGATGGGCATTAGAGCCTGTACCGTGGTGCGAAACCGGATTCTGGATCGAAGCCGATGAAAGCGAAGTGCCACTTGGCAACACCGCCGAACACATGGCTGGTCTGTTCTACATTCAGGAAGCCAGTTCCATGATGCCAGTTTCAGCGCTGTTTATGGATGAAGCAGACGCTTTCCACTCAGTACTGGATATGGCGGCAGCACCGGGGTCCAAAACTACTCAGATGGCTGCGCTAATGCACAACCAGGGGGTTCTGGTCGCGAACGAATTCTCAGCCAGTCGCGTAAAAGTGCTGCATGCCAACATCGAACGCTGTGGTATTCGCAATGCAGCGCTGAGTAATTTTGATGGCCGAGTCTTCGGCGGATGGTTACCGGAACAGTTCGATGCCGTATTGATTGACGCGCCCTGCTCTGGCGAAGGCACGATCCGTAAGGATCCGGATGCCATGAAAAACTGGAGCAAAGAGTCTGTATTATCGATTGCAGATACGCAGAAAGACTTGATTGAAAGTGCTTTTCAGGCACTGAAGGTCGGCGGTGTCTTGGTGTATTCAACCTGTACATTGAGTTGTGAAGAGAACCAGCAAGTGTGCTGGCACTTGAAAAACACCTACGGCGATGCGGTGAGTTTTGAGCGCCTCGACTCTCTGTTCACCGATGCCGACAAAGCCATTACTGAAGAAGGTTTCCTGCACATTTTCCCTCAGGTTTATGACTGTGAAGGCTTCTTTGTAGCGCGTATGCGTAAGCTTGCCGCCGTTGCGGCTCCACCAGTCAAAAAACGTTTGGGCAAGTTCCCGTTCGAGAAAGCGAGCAACAAGATCCAGGCCGATGTGGAGAAACAGCTGCAAACCACTCTGGGTATCTCGCTACCTGCTGACAGCAGCATCTGGCTTCGAGACGCCGATGTGTGGCTGTTCCCTAATGCGTTGGAACCGATGTTGGGCGAACTGCGCTTTTCCAGAATGGGGATCAAAATCGCCGAAACGCACAAGAAAGGATACCGCTGGCAGCATCAGGTGGCGACCGCACTAGCTACCGGGCAAGAAACCCGTTGCGTTGAACTTTCGGTTGAAGATGCACGCGAATGGTACATGGGACGAGATGTCCGCCCACAAGGTCAAAGTGGCCAAGGCGAAGTGATTGTTCGTTATGGTAACGATGTGATTGGACTGGGGAAATGGGTGGGCAATCGCGTCAAAAACGGTCTGCCTCGTGAACTGGTGAGAGATAAAAACTTATTCTGAACCGCTAAACGCCAGCATGAAATGCTGGCTGCTTGTCGCGAAAAAATGAGTCTGTACTACACTTAACGTTAAGCAGTCTCAGACTCAATTCTATTAGCGCAGGCTCTTTGGAGCCATTCCCCTAGGCCCGAAACGCCTTACGTTTCTGGCCTTTTTTTTGTGGATTATTCAGCCAGACGAATGCCGTCTTTTTCAATCAGGATTTTGCCCTGTTTGAACAGACCGCCAATGGTCTTCTTAAACGTGCCTTTACTGGTACGGAAAGTTGCGAAAATTGCTTCTGGAGTTGATTTGTCACTCAGTGGCAGGAAGCCACCTTTCTTCTGCAACGTTTCCAGAATTTTCTCGCTCAGATCATCCATCTTCGCTACGCCCACTTTCTGCAGCGCCAGATCGATTTTGCCATCTTCACGAATATTCTTGATGTAACCTTTCAGCTTCTTACCGATGAAAAGCTTACCAAATACATCGGATGGGAAAATCATGCCCCAATGCTGGCCATTGATGATCGCTTTGTAGCCAAGGTCCGAGCGTTCAGCGATGATCAAATCAACCTGTTCATTTTGCGCGTACTTCGCTGGCGTTTTATCCAGCAGTTTGTTGAACTTCGTTGTTCCCACAATACGGCCCGACGCTTTATCGGTGTACACGTAAACCAGAATGTTCTGACCCGCAGCAAAACGCGCACGTTGTTCACTGTAAGGCACAAGCAAATCTTTGTCTTTGATTCCCCAGTTGACGAAAGCACCCGTGGTGTTAACGCCTTCAATTTTCATCAGGCCCCATTCACCCACTTTGGCGATTGGCGTTTCTGTCGTTGCCGCCAGTTGGTTTTCTGAATCAAAGTACAGGAACACATCAACAAAGTGTCCCAGTTCCACACCTTCTGGTGCAAATCGTTTTGGCAGTAACGTCGTACCAAACTCCCCGGCGTCCAGGAAGACACCAAAATCGGTAATTTTTACGACTTCTAGATTGTTAATCTGACCAACGTTAATCATTTAAAACTGTCTCACATCAAATTTGCAGAGATTATACGTGATCTCTGTTATGCTTTCCCCCATTCAACAGAGAAAATTAAGCAATTTTTTCAGGAGTTTTCGTTGATCACTGTCGATAAGCAAGATGCCGTCACCCTAAAGATTTCGTCGGAGATGTCCGACAGTAAAAAGCTCGATCTTGATATGTATCTGTTTATCCCCGGGGAGTTGGGACTGACACCGGAAGTGATATCAGAGTCTGAGTTTTTTTACAGTTCTATCCATCAAAAGCGTTCCTATTACAGTGACCAGATTCTGTTGCCACTGGTGCACAGCCGACTGGCGCAGCGCGGCCGACTCTCTTCTACCCAATACCGGGTCAGCTTAAGTTTGTTTGCTTATCAATACGTTATTGCACTCGATAAGGCCGTCAATCAGCTCAACAATACGAGTGACAGCGTCACCTCTGAAGAAGTGGATACGGTTATAGAGTTGGCTTTGGATATTCTCAAGCGCCTGCGCAGAACAATCCCTTATGAAGAAACACTTAAACGTTACTACGCCAACATCGACAACTACCTTTCGTGGTACACCGAGCAGAAGTTCCTTTCGATGGTGTCGAACCTCACACGCGATAACGAATATAAAACCATCAAAGAACGCTTGATCACGCTGGTGGAAAAAGAACAGGCACATCGTGCCTTGAACCACTATAACTCAGATAAAGCCGATAACGACATCACCAGACTCAGCAACAAAATGCGTCTGCTGCGTCGTCTGATTGAGCACCCAATCATTCTCAACGAGAAAATCACCTCCCTCGGCAAAAATATGAAACGGGCCGTGAAAGGGATTGCGACCGGTTTGGTCATGGTGGTGGTGACCATCACGGCAATTTCCGCACGTGACTACTGGGGAGAAATCACCGCTTCTTTCATCATCGCGATGTCATTTATTTATGCATTGCGGGAAATTTTTAAAGATGACTTGCGCGACATGTTGTGGCGCTGGATCCGCAAGGGCAAACCAAAGTGGCGCCGTCGCTATTTCGATCCCAGTACGGGTAAGCAAGTCGGTCAGAAAGATGAATGGTTGGATTATAAAAGCCTGAGCAATTTACCCGACAGCATTCAGAACATTCGAAAGAAGCGTGTTGTACAGCGCGAAGAGCAGATTCTCCATTACCGCTCAGAAACCGAGATGACCACATCGCGATTTATGAGTGGCTATGAAGCCACTCGCGAAAGCATGTTGATTGATCTTCGGACTTTAACCCGCTTGATGGATAAAGGCTCAAACCGGATTTATCAGCTCAATAACGGACAAGTCAGCCGCGAATCGGTAGAAAAGCGTCACTTGATTAATCTGATCGTTAAAGAGAAAAATCACAAAAGTAAACCGCGCTATTACCGTTGGAAAATCGTGCTAAACCGAAGCAAGATCGTGGATATCGAATCCATCGAACTGAGTTAACGCTTCGAGCATTTCAGCGACAGCGTGAGCCAGAATTCCGCCATCGGTTCATCACCATGCAGAGATGGGCAAGTGGCGGTAATTTTTACCGCTTTGTTTACCCGCTCCCCGGTTTGAATGGTTTCATCGAGCATCGCATCGATGGCCTCACCTTCATCACAATGAAAATACACATCCGCTTCCGGACGTTTTAGAAATTCACCTTTCACCGCTTTGAATGCCAGTGAAACTCGCTCGCCACGCTGTTGCGCTTTCTGCATCGCCATAAAACCACCGGCAACGTCTGCACCGACCGCGAGAACACCAAAATACATGCTATTGAGGTGATTCTTGTTACGACGCTTCAGCGGTATACGGACCACCACCGATTGGTCATTGAGCGTGATGAGTTTTGGCCGGCAATACCAGATGAGTGGAACTTTCATTAAGCCAAAGTAATTAAGGTAAAAATTCGCTTTTGTGAGTGCGGAGAGCATAGGTCAGACCTTCGTTTATAGTTGTCAGACCAGTTGACTAAACCGCATTTGAATTGTCAATGAGATGTTACAGAAAACAAGAAGCCAGCCTTCTTATTGGCTGGCTTTTGCATTGCTTAACTTCAGAAGTTGAAGATGGCTTCCGCCTGAGCGTTTTCCAATAAGTAGTTTTGCAGTTTCGGGTACTGTTCAAGTGATTGTGTGACCACTAATACCGGCTTCTTAGCTTGTTGCGCAGCTTTAATCGCAATATCCGCCAGTTGAGTAATCGCTTCGCTGTCCGGGTTGTAGAGGTATTCCAGCGACGGGTTCAGCTTGTCGATGCCAAGCGTAAACTGCGCCAACGATTCCCAATCTAAAACAACACCGTCGAAATAGTGCAGCAGGCGATCCGCGACCATAACGCTGGACGGCACATTACAAACGTAAAGTACCTTCAGGCCGTTCAAGCCACGCGGTAAGCCCTGGACTGCCAAACGGTCAATAATCGTGGCTGCATCACTCAGTGTGCGGACAAACGGCACCACAATTTCAATATCCAACCCTTTCGACCGAAATTGTTTAATCACTTCACACTCAAGTGCAAATGCTGCAGCGTAAGACTCAGAAGCATAACGCGAAACCCCTCTCAACCCCATTGCCGGGTTGACTTCATCAGCCTCCAGAGAGCCGCCCAGCAGAGTCTGATAGCCGTAACTATCGGCACAACTCAAACACACGCGAACCGATTGATGATGCGGTTCAATGGCCTGTTCGATTTGCGTAACCAAGGTTGCAACAAAGTGCTGCTCCAGCGGAATGCCACCTAACATGGCATCCAGTGAACTTTTTTCCAATTCTGACAGTTGGTCTGTGCCACTCACCAAAGCCGGATGATAAAACACACTTTCCGCAATGAGCTCAGAAAGAGAGACAAACAAATAAGAACTCGGTGCTTGTGCCATCGCCTTTGGCAAGGTGTTTCCGAGAGCCAACTGTTCATGAATGGTGGCGTTATGTTCTAAACTCATTACTGCTCCGATTATCATTATGATGTTTATGTCGAAAATACCGAGAGAACTCCAGAAAAACAAGCCAAAAATCAATATTTATGAATTTATTTTGCATAAATTTTCACTTTACACTTTACGAAAAATTCCTTTTTTGCTTAACAGTTTATTCTAGTAGGTAAATTCGTTATCTTTAGGGCCTCGCAATAAAAGGACAGGCTATCCTATGCCATTAAAAACAGATGAATTAAGAACCCAAGCATTGGGCCCAATGCCTACACCGGCAGAACTTAGCCACGCCCATCCCATCACGGATGAAGTTGCAGAACGTATTGCTAACTCTCGACGTCAAATCGAGCGCATTCTGACCGGAGAAGATGACCGCCTGTTGGTGATCGTCGGCCCATGTTCTGTACACGATACCATCGCTGCGATGGATTACGCGCGCCGCTTAAGTGCCATTCAGGATCAATACGCGAACGAGCTGTTTATCGTTATGCGTACTTACTTCGAAAAACCGCGTACGGTTGTCGGCTGGAAAGGCCTGATCACAGACCCGAACCTAGACGGCTCTTATGCACTGGAAACGGGCCTGAATAAAGCTCGTCAACTGCTGCTTGATATCAACAAGCTTGGTCTGGCTACCGCGACAGAATTTTTAGATATGATTACGGGTCAGTACATCGCTGACCTGATCACCTGGGGCGCAATTGGTGCACGAACGACCGAATCTCAGATTCACCGCGAAATGGCCTCCGCGCTTTCTTGCCCGGTTGGTTTCAAAAACGGTACCAACGGCAATGTTAAAATCGCCATTGATGCGATTCGTGCATCCAAAGCCTCACACTACTTCTATTCACCAGATAAAAATGGCCGTATGACGGTGTACCGCACCAGCGGAAACCCATTCGGGCACGTTATTCTGCGTGGCGGCGATACCGGACCAAACTTTGATGCCGCGTCGGTTGATGCAGCCTGTGCTAAACTGGCAGAGTTTGATCTTCCAGAGCGTTTGGTGGTGGATTTCAGCCACGCCAACTGCGAAAAGCAACACCGCAAGCAATTGGATGTCGCCAAAGACATTTGCCAGCAAATTGAATCTGGCAGCCACAAAGTGGCGGGCGTCATGGCAGAAAGCTTCATTCTTGAAGGTAATCAGCCGATGCATGATCTGAACAACCTGACTTATGGTCAATCGATCACCGATCCGTGCCTGAGTTGGGAAGATACAGCAACAATGCTTGATATGCTGGCTCAATCGATTAAAGTACGCCGCGCAAGTTAACCATAAGGAAAACATTAAGATGCCTTCTTTTGATATTGTTTCTGAAATCGACGTTGTAGAAGTCCGTAACGCGGTTGATAACTCCAACCGTGAGTTGGCCACTCGTTTCGATTTTCGCAACGTAGAAGCCAGCTTCGAGCTGAAAGAAGAAACAGTAAAATTGGCTGCTGAAGGTGACTTCCAACTGCAACAGCTGATGGACATTCTGCGGAACAACCTGGCGAAACGTGGTGTGGATCCTCGTTCTATGGACGTGAAAGCTTCCGTTCATTCAGGTAAAAACTGGTACAAAGATGTCGTTTTCGTTCAGGGTATTGAAACCGATCTGGCGAAAAAAGTCGTGAAAATGATCAAAGATGCCAAGCTGAAAGTTCAGGCGTCGATTCAAGGCGACAAAGTGCGTGTAACAGGTAAAAAACGCGATGATCTACAAACAGTCATCGCTCTGCTACGTGACAGTGACTTGGAACAACCATTCCAATACAATAACTTCCGCGACTGATTACATCGCCACGAAGTAAAGAAAATCCAGCCCTTGGGCTGGATTTTTTACATTTGGAAGAATGCGATTAATCGCGCTGCTTTTCTATCGCAATCGAGTTAACACAATAACGCAGCCCGCTCGGCGGTGGACCATCAGGAAAGACATGGCCAAGATGTGCGTCACAACTGTTGCAGCGCACCTCGACTCTCGGCGTCGCCAGTCTAGTGTCGATATGATACGAAATCGCGTTGCTTTTCACAGGTTGAGAAAATGAAGGCCAGCCTGTATGCGAATCGTACTTGGTATTCGAATCAAACAGCACGGTTTTACAGCACACACAGTGATAAATGCCCGGCTCAAACAAGCTGCACAATTCTGAAGAAAATGGTCGTTCCGTTCCGCGTTCACGCGTGACGTAATATTGCTCTTCGGTCAGTTCTTTTTGCCACTCCTGCGCCGTTTTTTCAACGCGACGCGTTGGTTGCAAATTCCCATGATTTGCAAATTCAAAAATGTCTTTCCAACTCAGCATAGCTGCCCTCTCTTACTGATTGCCTCTTGTCTGCCTTAGACCTTAGCGCGAGGCAAAAACTTTCACCGCCTTACGTCGCTTATAAAAAAATAGCTCATCAATGATGAGCTATTTTTGCTTTTTACAGGCCGATTTCTTCGGACAACGATTTTATCTGTTCCAGATCCATCTGATGGACCCGAATCATCTGGTCCAACTGACTGATACGTGAGTTTGCTTCATCTTGTTTATCACAAGCATCCGATTTAGCGTCCCAGGATTTGCCTTCCAGATAGATATCACACTCTTTCTTAAGCGATTTGACTTGAGGAACCAGCGCATCACGCTCCTTCTGCATCGCTTCCATCTCTTGCTTAATTTTCAGCTCTTTCTGGAATAGTTCACGAGAGCGCTCAAACATGGTCGCTTGCATATCAGCCTGACGATTCAGCTTGCTATTCTTGGCATCAGCCGCTGCCAGCGCATCTTTCTGTTCGGATAACTCGCTCTCCAGCGTCGCATTCACTTTTTCCAGCTCAGTGATCTGCTTTTCCAATTTACTCAGGTTGGTTTTGTGTTGTTCCGTCTGTTCATTAAGCGCTGCTTGAAGCTTATTTTCCCACTCGCTGTTCATAGCGATGGTTTGCTGCTCAGCGTCGGCCTGCTGAGCCGAATCATCACTCTTCGATTGCTGATATTGTGTTTCCAACGTCTGATAGGCTTTTTCCCATTTCGACGCGGTGACCGATGAGCCAATCAAGCCACCAAGAGCCAAACCCAACACGGCTGCGATACCAATATAGAGATAACTGCGCTTATCGCGCTCTTCAATGACAACTACATCTTCGTTATCGTCTAACTGTTTCTGGTTCAAGTTTTACTCCTAAATCAACATCAGCGAAATAATTCAGCAACGACCACAGAGACAATGTAAATCACAAACGCCGCCCCCAGAGTCATCACCACACCTTTCTGAACTTTCTCACTGGTTCGATAACGGATCAGAAAGTATGCCAGCACAATCAATAATCCAATGGTTATCAGTCTGATCATGGCTCGCTCCCTTTATAACGCTCTATTTTATACCACTTATACCGTATGAAAGGTCAGAGAAAAGTTTATTCCTCCACATCTTAGGGAAGATTTCTGACTTCGATTGATTTTGTAGATGACATCACACTTTGTTTTGGTTAGTATCGCAAAGCAAATTACCTGATTACACAGGTAATTGTTCCGTTGAAGACTGCAGGAGAGAGGTTGTTAACCTATTTTTAACAAAATAGGCAAACATACCCGCCGAAGAAGTAAATCTTTCAGGTGCTTTATTCTTCACCAAGAAGAATTAGCGAGGACTGTAGTTGGAGGAACCTCTGGAGAGAACCGTTCAATCGGTCGCCGAAGGAGCAAGTTCTGCTTATCCACTAAGCGGAGTGAAACTCTCAGGCAAAAGGACAGAGGAGTGAAAGGTAACCCGTATTGTAAATAGCTTTTGGCTATTTACTGTTTGATCCATTTTTTTGATCCGCCCTTTCCCTCTTCTCCTTAGATGTTGTTTATTAAGGGGAAAACATGACTAACCTTCTTTCATTTTTACAAACTATTGATAGCTTCGTTTGGGGCCCACCACTACTCATTTTGCTCGTCGGCACTGGCGTGTATTTCACTTTTCGTTTGGGTCTGCTGCAATTCCGCCACCTGCCAACAGCACTGAAAATGGTATTCAGCCGCGATAAATCTGCGGACAAACAAGGTGACGTATCGAGCTTTGCGGCGCTGTGTACCGCACTATCGGCAACGATCGGTACCGGCAACATTGTCGGCGTGGCAACCGCCATCAAACTGGGTGGCCCGGGTGCGCTCTTCTGGATGTGGCTGGCAGCGCTGTTTGGTATGGCAACCAAATACGCCGAATGTCTGCTGGCGGTGAAATACCGTAAAGTCGATGATAAAGGCCAGATGGTCGGCGGCCCGATGTACTACCTGCAATACGGTGTCGGATCTAAAGCGCTGGCTATCATGTTTGCTGTTTTCGCTCTGGGTGTTGCCTGCTTTGGTATCGGTACCTTCCCACAAGTCAACGCCATCATTGATGCGACAGAGATTTCATTCGGTGTCTCTCGCGAAGTCTCCGCTGTCGTACTGACACTGCTGGTTGCCTTCGTCACCATCGGCGGAATTCAGTCAATTGCAAAAGTTGCTGGTAAAGTGGTACCAGCTATGGCGCTGTTCTACATCGTGGCTTGTTTAAGTGTGATCGTGACAAACGCTGACCAACTAATGAATGCAGTGGAGTTGGTTCTGACTTCCGCCTTTAGTTCCTCTGCAGCGACGGGTGGTTTCCTAGGTGCGAGCATTATGTTGGCGATCCAATCTGGTATTGCACGCGGTGTGTTTTCCAACGAGTCTGGCCTCGGCAGCGCGCCAATGGCCGCCGCCGCAGCAAAAACCGATTCTTGTGTGAAGCAAGGCCTGATCTCGATGACAGGTACATTCTTCGATACCATCATCATCTGCACGATGACTGGCCTGGCATTAATTCTGACCGGCGCATGGCAAAGTGATTTCTCCGGCGCGGCCATGACAACATATGCTTTTGCCGTTGGTCTGAACGCAGAAACAATTGGTCCAATGCTGGTCTCTATCGGCCTGATGTTCTTTGCTTTTACCACCATTCTTGGCTGGAACTACTACGGCGAACGATGCATCGTGTTCCTGTTCGGCACTAAAGCCGTATTGCCATACAAACTGGTATTTATTGTTCTGGTTGCTTCAGGTGCATTCCTGAAACTGGATATGATCTGGGTCATTGCGGATATTGTGAATGGTTTGATGGCAATTCCGAACCTGATTGGTCTGATTGCGCTGCGTCACATCGTGGTAGAAGAGACTAAACAGTTCTTTGCTAATGCCGTGAATGAAGTTCAACCCGCGTTACATGCACAGCAATCAAGATAAGAAAAAAGCGCCCGATGGGCGCTTTTTTCTTAAACAGTTTCTTTTTCGAGCAACAGCTTTAAACCCAGCGCGACTAAAACAAAGCCCGTTGTCCCTTCCATCCAACGCATAAAAGATGCGTTCTTCAAAAGATTCTTGGCTGAGCTTAGCGCGCCAGCAAGGCCACATTGCCAAACCATCGCGATCACAAAATGAATTCCTGCCATGAGCAAAGACTGCATTAAAGGAGAATGCTCAGGATTAATAAACTGTGGCAAAAACGCGAGGTAGAAGACCGCCGTTTTAGGGTTAAGAACATTAGACAGGAAACCTTCACGCAGAGAACGCTTAACGCTGAGCTGTGAATGAGACAAAGTCGCCACATTCATACCCTGCCCAGTTTTCAACAAGGTACGTAAACTAGAGATACCCAGCCAAATCAGATACGCCGCACCAATCATTTTCATAAAGTGGAACAGCTCAGCCGACTGAGTCAGGATCGCAGAAATACCAATCGCGGAAAAAGTTGCGTGCACGAATAAGCCCGCACAAATACCAAGGCTGGTCACACAGCCATCCACCATCCCCGCTCGGGAGGTGTTGCGAATTACCAGCGCAGTATCAAGACCGGGCGTTAAAGTAAGAATAGTAATGGCGATAAGAAACGCTTCAATGTTTTGGATGTACATATCAATCCCTGAAAAGTCACAAGTGGTTAACTTATACCGTAAAGTGTGATTTGTGTCTCTAACAGATTATCGTCAGATAAGAAAACGCCCAGCTGTGGGCTGGGCGTTTACAGTCGAGGTAGTATTCGTCAATAATTCACACGAAAACTATATTCTATCGTGCTAATGCTTCTTCCAAAGATATAATCGGTTCTTTAGCGTAGACTTTGTTCACTTTGTCCCAAGGGATTGGGTCTAAAGAAACGCCTTTATCTGCGGCTCTTTTGTGAATACGGCCTATATAGGAAGAACTTTTATATGTATCTGCCGCAAATCCATTGCTGTCATGGTCTAAAATTCTATCCGGTGCTAATTCTTTTAGAAACACAATCTCACCACATCCCCGCAGATAGATCTTAGCTTGCCCATTGGGCAACAGACCAAAAACAAACTCCGTGCGATAACATGTAGAGCCTAAGGATCCATCCATACGTCGATATTTCGCAGACTTAGCCATCAAGTCTCTTACTCTCATTGGAACCTCATACTTGGTCACATAAAACTGAGTATTGAGTAGTGATACCCAATATAAATAAAGGGTATCTGGAGGCAATTTAATCGGAGAAATTTGCCTTTTCTGGTTCATAGCGTAGTCAGCAATAGGTAGTCCAAAACCTTCATACTCTGGAAATCGAGGCGAAATATTTTTGAAATCACTAATCCTCATAAACTGAGAAAAGTTATGTAATAGTGATGTCCAATCTTGTTCTTCGTTGACGCCATAAGCTTCTGTTACTTTAGCGGGATACAATGTAGGTACTGCAATGCTAACACTCCAAGGGCTCTCAGGAAGATCTGAAGCATATGATGTGCATGCACTCGTCAGCATTACTGCTGAAAAAAGAAATATTCTACTAATGAACAACTTATTCACCTTCCTTACATTCATAACTTGCCCGCCTGTAACACCCTTCACTTTCGTTCCATAGGGGCCCCATCCCAATACTATCAGATGAAGAATGATGGAATAGATTCATCGACATTAAGTTTCTTTTCAGTTTTGGATCTTTAAATTCTGCATCTAAACCTTCATAGTCACCTTGCTTTGCCATCTTAAGTATTTTCTTATTAAATGCCTCAAAACTAAATGATGTACGATTAGATAGATACGAGTCCTTAACATTGTAAAACCCCATATCAGGATCAGACCAAACAAACTCTTCATCATCCGATATTGGTACACCATGAAACTCAGCCAATCCGTACATTAATCGTAGATACAGACGAGACAGATCACCTTCAACTCTTCTTTTTATAAACAACGAGCCACTAACATGACCGCCTTCGCCTTTCCCATTCTTAACAGTTTTAATGATTGGCGAATCGATGTAACTTTTAGGATCCCACCCAGTTAATAGATCTCGTTGTTTATATAGATCAAGTTTTTTTTCAACATACTTAATAGCTCGTTCTTCAGACCAACGATCAGAAAAATGTCTATGTACTTTCTTTATTAGCTGTTTTTCTAATACAGGCAATAAATAGTCATCCTTTTCTTTATAACTTAGGCGAGATTGATATCCACCTCCAATATCCGAGTGAGCTCCGGGTAAAACAAATTCGTAAAAGTGTTCTTCATCACGAGAATTTAGATGGTTTAAACTAAAATTATCACGACATTCAATTGTGGAATCTGCAGTCAAATGAACCGCTTGTCTTACACGTTTTGGATCTAACCAAAGCTTAGCAGCGCCATTATCCGTGTGTGTTGAGAAGTCAAAATCAAGCACAGTTTTTGAACTTAATGATACCAGATGTACAACTGATGCAACGGTATCAAACAGCCCTGCAAATGTAATTTCACAACTCGCTTTATTTTTTTCAGTTTCATTCCAATCAAATCGATAAGGTAAATATGTGTTTCCCTGCAACACTTCCTTTTCAACAAACTTAGCAAGCTGCCCTGCTTTTCCATTAGCTACTACATTGATAAAGTGCCTTGCTGCTGCGGCCCCCCGGCTAAAACCAAAGGCATCAAATTGGATTTTACATATCCCATCAATAGGATTGTTCGGATTTTTCTCAAACTTGGTTTTCTGCAATTTTATTAGGCTTATAAACTGTTCTATTCCAGTGTTCACCTTTTCTACAACACCGTATTCACCTATACCCGCACCTTGCCCCCAAATTACTGATTCGTCAGCTGGTGCAATGTTAGTTAAATTTCCTGTACCAATACCCGTTACGTATATCGAATCGGTAAATAAGCCTTCAATAATCGAGCCATCGCTTTGTATATAAAGATCACTTAGCTTCTGAACATTAGTGAGCTCATTGGTGGCACTGCCTTCCACGGTTTCGATTTCCCCGTCATCGTTTTTAAACAATGAGATAAAGAAGTTATCTTTCTTAGGATACGCAAAACAGTCATCAGAAAGCAGCACTTCTGGTATATCATTTTTGGGGTAACCGGTTTTTCTGGAAAGAATGTCGCAGTCTGCTTCGTATTTTGCCTTCCAAGTGGAATAGTATTTTTCCAGTTCCTGCTTACCCCATATCGCACCATAGGTATTGTTGGCAGTGCCATCGAAGAACATGCCGACACGCAAGGTGATAAACTTGTATGCTCTGACCTGAAGAACATACGTTTTATCGACGATCAATTTGACTGCGTCACCTTGCCCTTTTTGGTGGTAAGTCGGCAGTGTTACTTTCTCGGGTAGCAGCGTGAGATCGCCAGTGGTAATTTCTGCATATTTCACGACGCCACCATTGTGACCGCTATAACCAGCAGCAAAATCTTTGGTCGGCTTATCCGTGTTATTTCGCGGATGAGTCTCCGCTTGAGCTTCGAGAATCCATGGCTCTGCGTCCAAAACCAGTTGTACCGGGCCAGGCGGTAGCTGCTCAATCAAAATGGGCGCATCACTCAGTTCGACAGGATGTTCAACTTGATTGGAGTCAACCAGTACACCAGTCACCCCCGAGAATGGTTGATTGTTTTCGTCTCGAACAAGAATTTCTATCCAGTGAGTTAACTGTTGGCATGGTAAGCAATAAGCATTGGTTCCTGTACTGCTCATACAAATTTCTCCTGAATATTCAATAACTGTTCTTGTTCTGGACTAGATAAGTGAAAAGCGAGGCATACTTCCGCCATCGATACCGGAGTACGTTGAACCAGCATGTTCAACACTGCCAGTTCTCCTTGTTCTGGGTTAAATCCTTGCGATTGAGCCTGAACCAAAGTCTGTTTGATGGTCTCCACGGGTTGGTCAAGCGCTTCCATCGATTCGGGCAACACTTCCCAGAATCGCTTTTCTAAAATCACGGCATGAGTTTGAGTGGCGTACAATGGCTTAAGATGTGCCTCTTTCATTCGCCACCAAGGCGCTGGTTGTAATTCGAACGGCGTCACTCGGGTTGACGACCAGGTTTGCAATTGGTCTGTTTCGGTACAAAAAGCCGTCAACTCCTTGATATTGCCGAATAGCGCGTTGAGATCGCTCTCGTCCATTACCGTGAGCATTGGCAATAACACTTTCGGATCGTAAAAGCGAAATACTACTTCTTCACCATCCAACCCTGCGGTCAACAAGCTACGCAAATGGTCAGTGAGATCCTGTAGATCTGCCGACGATGTGAAGAACAACCCCTGCTGCAACGCCTCTTTAGAAACCGCAGCCAAGGATTCATCGACAGGCACCAACCAAGGTGACAATGGCATCGCATTGGCAAACATATCCCCATGAAAAATTGGGATGGAATTCTCAAACGCAAAACCGCCATTTTCGCTTACGGCTTGTTTAAAAGGGTCTGCTTTGGCAAGCCAAAAGACGGGCAAGCTTTGTGTGTCTAGCCACTCAGAAATCATGAATTACCCTCCGCGAGTGGACAAGGTTTCACTGCAGGCACATTGGCTTTCTCTGCCTGCAGCAAAGCTTGGTAAGAAACCGTTTTCGGAGCATCCAGTGGCGGCGCATCGTCCAAATTGCCCGGTAGTGTGGCAGCTTGGCCACTGAAACCACTGCCACTGCCCGGGCTACCGCCAGAGTTCAGGTTCACGCCTGCACCAGAAAGATGAACCCCTGCCGGGTCGACTTTCACAAAGCTCCCGCCCGCTTTCACGGTGATTTCGGAGCCAGCTTCAATAACGACCTTTTGGCCCGCTTTAATATGGACTTCAGTACCCGATTCATTCACCCAAACACTGCCGGTTTTCACATGCAATGAGCCTTCAACCATCAGAGTTCGATTCCCGGTCACTGATTCACGGCTTTCCCCGCCCACCGTCAGATGCTGATTGTTTTTGATTTGAGTAAAGCGGTCGTTCTCTACCGTGAGGTGTTTGTCGTGCTTAATCACGCTGGTGTGGTCGTTTTCAACCACTCCGTCAAAGTCTTTCTGTGCGTGCAGGTAAATTTGCTCACTGCCCGCTTGGTCTTCAAAACTGAGTTCGTTATAACCCTGACCTTGATGGGTTTCGGTGCGCAGCACAGTTTTGGTTTTGTTATCCGGCAGCGTATACGGCGCGGTGTTGGTGGCGTGATAGGTACGGCCGGTGACAATCGGTTGGTCGGGGTCTCCGTTGAGAAACGATACAATCACTTCATGACCAATGCGCGGAATGGCGATCATGCCGTATTGGCTACCCGCCCAACCTTGCGAGACACGCACCCAGCAGGAGCTGTGCTCATCACCGTTGGAATAGCGATCCCACGGGAAATGCAGTTTTACACGGCCGTGTTCATCGCAGAAGATCTCTTCGCCTTCTGGGCCAACGACTGTGGCAATCATCGGGCCATCAACCTGAGGTTTGGCTTGCGGCGTGGCGCGCCAGGT
>NZ_JACDWZ010000040.1:0-741 GCF_016464285.1 Vibrio sp. bablab_jr001 | reverse complement strand
ATGGGTATGGCTGACATCGCTGAAGTGCTTTGGCGCAGTCACTTGAACCACAACCCACAAAACCCGAACTGGGCAGACCGCGACCGTTTCGTGCTGTCCAACGGCCACGGCTCAATGCTGATTTACTCTCTGCTGCACCTGAGCGGTTACGAGCTGTCGATTGACGATCTGAAAAACTTCCGTCAACTGCACTCAAAAACCCCAGGCCACCCTGAGTACGGTTACGCACCTGGCATCGAGACCACAACTGGTCCTCTGGGCCAAGGTGTCACCAACGCAGTAGGTATGGCGATTGCAGAAAAAGCACTGGCAGCGCAGTTCAATAAACCGGGCCACGATATTGTTGACCACTTCACGTACGTGTTCCTGGGCGACGGCTGTCTGATGGAAGGCATCTCGCACGAAGCGTGTTCACTGGCGGGCACTTTGGGCCTGGGCAAACTGATCGCTTTCTGGGATGACAACGGCATCTCGATCGACGGTCACGTGGAAGGCTGGTTCTCAGACGACACTCCAAAACGCTTTGAAGCTTACGGTTGGCATGTAATTCCAGCGGTTGACGGTCACGATTCAGACGCGATCAACGCAGCGATTGAAGCAGCAAAAGCCGATCCTCGTCCAACACTGATCTGCACCAAAACCATCATCGGTTTCGGCTCGCCAAACAAAGCTGGCTCACACGATTGTCACGGTGCTCCTCTGGGCGCTGACGAAATCCAAGCCGCGCGTGAATTCCTGGGT
>NZ_JACDWZ010000039.1:0-658699 GCF_016464285.1 Vibrio sp. bablab_jr001 | reverse complement strand
GTCTGATAACCTCAGACAAGGTGTAATATGGCAGGTCTACCTGGATTCGAACCAGGGAATGGCGGCATCAAAAGCCGCTGCCTTACCGCTTGGCGATAGACCTACAGCGATAACTTTCGTTATCTGAATATGGTGCGGAAGGAGAGACTTGAACTCTCACACCTTGCGGCGCCAGAACCTAAATCTGGTGCGTCTACCAATTTCGCCACTTCCGCATTATTTCCTAAAGACTTTGTCATGTTGCCATGCGAAAAGTACTTAGGAAATGGTGGCTACGACGGGATTCGAACCTGTGACCCCATCATTATGAGTGATGTGCTCTAACCAACTGAGCTACGTAGCCAACAAATTTGTCCTTGGCTTTAAGTTGCCTTATCGCTGAGAACGGAGCGCATTATGCGGATATGGTTCAGGAGCGTCAATAGTTTTTTTGAATAAATTCCCTGAAACTGACTGTTCGGGTTTTTTTTAAACAAAGAGGCGTGTTTGTGATCAAAAACTGCTACCAAAACAACAGATTCATTACCTTAATCTGTGCCTGATTTTTCAGATTTCCTCGCGCCAGAAACAACAAAAGCCAACCCTTTGGTTGGCTTTTGAGCAATCGTATTTTTGGGCGCTTATACGTTGAAACGGAAGTGGATTACGTCGCCATCTTTTACGATGTAATCTTTACCTTCAAGACGCCATTTACCGGCTTCTTTCGCGCCACTTTCACCATTGAACTGAATGTAATCGTCATAGCCGATCACTTCGGCACGGATAAAGCCGCGTTCGAAGTCTGTGTGGATCTTACCTGCAGACTGAGGAGCGGTGGCGCCGATAGGAATGGTCCAAGCGCGCACTTCTTTTACACCCGCGGTGAAGTAAGTTTGCAGGTTAAGCAAATCGTAACCTGAGCGGATCACGCGGTTCAGGCCTGGTTCTTCGATCCCGAGATCAGCCAGGAACTCATCGCGCTCGTCTTCTTCAAGTTCAGACAGCTCAGATTCAATCGCCGCACATACTGGAACAACCACATTGTTCTCTTGGGCTGCGAACTCACGCACCGCATCCAGATATGGGTTGTCTTCAAAACCATCTTCTGCCACGTTTGCAATATACATCGTTGGCTTCAGGGTCAGGAAGTTCAGGTAACCAACGGCTGCCAGCTCTTCTTTAGACAGCGCAACGGTACGTGCAGAACCACCTTCAGTCAGAACTGGCAGCAGTTTTTCTAGCACGGTCAGTTCGAATTTCGCGTCTTTGTCGCCACCTTTTGCACGCTTGGCTTGACGCTGAATGGCGCGTTCACAGCTGTCAAGGTCAGCCATTGCCAGTTCCAGATTGATCACTTCGATGTCTTCGATAGGAGATACTTTACCTGCTACGTGCACGATGTTTTCGTTTTCAAAACAGCGTACAACGTGACCAATCGCGTCAGTTTCGCGAATGTTTGCCAGGAATTTGTTACCCAAGCCTTCACCTTTTGACGCGCCGGCTACTAGGCCTGCGATGTCTACGAATTCCATGGTGGTTGGCAGAACACGTTCAGGATTTACGATTTTTGCCAGCGCATCCAGACGCAGATCCGGTACTGGTACCACACCAGTGTTTGGTTCGATAGTACAAAACGGGAAGTTTGCCGCTTCGATACCTGCTTTAGTGAGTGCATTAAAAAGTGTTGATTTACCAACGTTTGGAAGACCAACGATGCCACATTTAAAACCCATGACTGTAACCTTATTCAGCTTTGAACGTGTGTAAGCGGTTTTGCGCTTTGGTGAGGCCATCTTTAATTAAAATGTCGAGGCAGCGAACGGATTCATCCACCACGGCATCCAGACACTCCTGCTCTTTGGCGGGAGCTTTGCCTAACACATAGCCTGCTACTTTATCTTTGTGTCCCGGATGGCCAATGCCAATCCGCAGACGGTAAAATTCTTTGTTGTTGCCCAGTTTGCTAATGGTGTCTTTCAACCCATTGTGACCACCATGGCCGCCACCTTTTTTAAACTTAGCAACGCCCGGAGGCAGATCCAGCTCATCATGAGCGACCATAATCTCTTCGGGGTTGATCTGATAAAACTTTGCCAGGGCGGCAATGGCTTTACCGGATAAATTCATAAACGTAGTGGGGATCAGCAAACGCAGATCTTCGCCGTTGACCATAATACGACCGGTTAAACCAAAGAACTTCGGCTCATTTTTCAGCACCACGTTGTGAATGCGAGCCAGTTCTTCCACGACCCATGCGCCGGCATTGTGTCGTGTATTGGCGTATTCCGGACCCGGATTGGCCAGACCGACAAGTAATTTAATTGGTTGACTCAAGGCTAGGATCCCTTCGGAAACGAAAAAGCGCGGTATGATAGCACAGAAAAGACGCGCGGGGCGATACTCTGCTTTTTCTCATGCGCTGAGAAATAAAAAGCGCCTCATCCGAAGATGAAGCGCCCAATTCAGAAGAGGAAATCTGAGCGAAGCTTATTAGTTAAACATCGCTGAGATAGATTCTTCGTTGCTGATACGACGAATCGCTTCAGCCAGCATGGTAGACAGAGTCAGTTGAGTTACTTTGCCTGTTGCTGCCATCTCTTTTGACAGAGTGATAGAGTCAGTCACGATCACTTGGTCAAGCACAGAGTTTTTGATGTTTTTCGCAGCGTTGCCTGAGAATACCGCGTGAGTTGCGTAAGCAAAGACACGTTTTGCTCCACGCTCTTTCAGTGCTTCAGCCGCTTTACACAGCGTACCACCAGTGTCGATCATGTCGTCAACGATCACACAGTCGCGACCTTCAACATCACCGATCAGGTTCATCACTTCAGACACGTTAGCGCGTGGACGACGTTTGTCGACGATAGCGATGTCGATGTCACCCAGCGCTTTTGCCGTTGCACGTGCACGAACAACACCACCCAGATCCGGAGAAACCACCACTGGATCTTCCAGGCTGCGTGCTTTCATGTCTTCCAGCAGAACTGGAGTACCGAAAATGTTATCTACTGGTACGTCGAAGAAGCCTTGGATTTGCTCTGCGTGCAGGTCGATAGTGAGAACGCGGTCAACGCCGACGTTAGAAAGGAAATCTGCAACAACTTTTGCAGTAATTGGCACACGGGCTGAACGCACACGGCGATCTTGACGAGCATAACCAAAGTAAGGGATTACAGCAGTAATACGGCCTGCTGAAGCACGGCGCATTGCATCAATCATTACCACCAACTCCATCAGGTTGTCGTTGGTTGGTGCACAAGTTGATTGAATAATGAATACATCGCTACCACGAACATTTTCATTGATTTGTACTGCGACTTCGCCGTCAGAGAAACGGGAAACAGTCGCATCACCAAGAGAAATGTAGAGACGTTCAGCAATACGTTGGGCTAGTTCGGGTGTGGCGTTACCAGCAAATAGCTTCATATCAGGCACGGTGGAAACCTCAGGGTTGCGTCCAGTTTTTAAATAGATTGGGTGTGGGCCGATTGGTAATCAGCCAGCGTCTCTTTCAGCGGTGAAACATTGCGCCCAAGGGCAATAAACGCAGAGACGTTGTCAGGGAGTTCGGCAAGGACAGCTTCCGCTTCTTTCTTGCTCAAAAATTCAGCAAAAACGCAAGATCCCGTCCCGGTCAATCTTGACGGCGCGTATTGTAGCAGCCATGAAAGTTGCTTATCAACCTCTGGGTAAAGCATTCGGACAATTTTTTCGCAATCGTTTTCGTAACAAGTGTCAAGAAGCGTTGCCAGATCTCGCTTCACTGTGTTTCTTGTCAGTTGTGGATGGGTGAAGATATCTTTGGTCGCGATCGAAACGTCCGGACGCACGACTAAGTACCATTTCTCCTGCACTTCAACAGGAGAGAGTTGTTCACCGACGCCTTCAGCAAACGCGGCAAAACCACGCACAAACACGGGAACGTCTGCGCCAAGCGCAAGCCCGATGTGTGCCAGTTCATCATCACTGAGGTGGGTTTGCCACAAGAAGTTGAGCGCAACCAACACCGTGGCGGCGTTGGATGAACCGCCGCCAATGCCCCCGCCCATCGGCAGCACTTTATTGAGTTCAATCTTTGCACCTAACGGACAACCGCTGGCGCGTTGCAGCGCGGTGGCGGCTTTCCTGATTAAATTCTCCTCGGTTTTTACGCCCGGCAGTTCCGGCGTTAGCTCGATTGCACCACTGGTGTTGGCCGTAATTGTCAGCGTATCGCCATGATTGAGAAACTGAAACAGGGTTTGCAGCTCGTGGTACCCATCGGTGCGGCGGCCAGTGATGTAGAGGAAAAGATTGAGCTTGGCTGGCGAAGGCCAGCTTGTCGGCGTATTAAGTATCGGGCCTGAAATCATGGCGTCAGTGTCCATTTTGAGATCACGAGGTTAATTGAAGTCTGGTTTTGAGTCAGTTTGAGCTTGTCTGGCAATGGCAGGTTAGATTGCTGCCACGGGTATTCACGATAGCGGGCGTAATCAACATGCCAACTGTAGCTGCCAGCGTGTTTATCTAACGTTGCCAGCGTATTGTTGGCATTCAAGGCGTAGTTGTCAGCCTGAGACGGCAGACCGAGGATCCAGTCCTGCAGCAGATCAACCGGAATATCAAGCCCGGTCAGCTGGCGTACCAGAAGCTGGGCGCTCGGAGCGGTGAACACTTGCTCATCATAGGTTTCCACTCGCGCACCCTGCGGTGAAATGGTCAGATTGAGTACGGTCTGGCCAAGGAAATTGGTCAGGCGCAGCTGGCTGTTTTCGGCTGATTTTTGCCACTGGAAATTGAGGGACTGGCGCTGCTCCGGGGAGATATAACCGAGTTTGCCAACCAATTTAAACTGCGCAATGCTGGTCAGGCGCGCCTGGTGGGATTGCCACTTCACATCGGCGATGGGTTCCGGCACGCTGCTACAGCCAAATAGGGTCATCAGCAGCGCAACGATCAGGTAAATACGTGGCTTAAGCGTCATAAAATGCTCGTTATTTATCCAGTCAAAACGGTCAAACGGCCTTCACTATATCATTGATATCACGAACTCGGGAAAACAAATCCCGTTGACCCTTTCAATAAACAGGGTCATCAAGTAAAATTCTGCGCCTAGTCCATTTCTTACCAGAGAACCCTCGATAGATGTCCTTGCTTGCTATTGGAATCAATCACAATACGGCTTCGGTTGAATTGCGAGAAAAAGTTGCTTTTGGCCCAGACAAGTTGTCTGAAGCTCTGGGGCAGCTGTCTGACAGTTCATTCGTCAACGGGAGCGTGATCCTGTCGACGTGTAACCGGACCGAGATCTACTGTGATGTGAAATCTTCGTGCAAGAACAAAGTGATCGAATGGTTGTCTCAGTTTCATCAGGTCAGTGCCGAAGATCTTAAACCCAGCCTTTATGTACATGAAGAGCAGGCGGCCATTCGCCACCTGATGCGTGTGTCGTGCGGTCTGGATTCTCTGGTGCTGGGCGAACCGCAGATTCTGGGCCAGGTCAAACAGGCGTATGCTGACTCGCGGGAAAGCCGTGCCGTTGACTCCTCAATGGAAAAGTTATTCCAAAAAGCGTTTTCTGTTGCCAAACGTGTCCGTACCGAAACGGAGATTGGTGGCAGCGCAGTGTCGGTGGCCTATGCCGCCTGCACACTGGCAAAACACATTTTCGAATCACTTTCCGATGCCACTGTCATGCTGGTTGGTGCCGGAGAAACCATCGAATTGGTGGCCAAACATCTGGCAGGGCACAACTGCAAACGTATGATCGTGGCTAACCGCACTCGTGAGCGGGCCATGAATCTCGCGCAGCAGTTTGATGCGGAAGTGATTGCCCTCAACGAAATTCCCGACTATCTGGCATACGCCGATATTGTGATCAGTTCAACCGCCAGTCCGCTGCCGATCATCGGCAAAGGTATGGTGGAAACCGCCCTTAAAGCGCGTCGTTACCAGCCTATGTTGCTGGTCGATATTGCCGTACCGCGTGATATCGAATCCCAGGTCGGTGATTTGAACGATGCTTATCTCTATTCGGTGGATGATTTGCAGTCTATCGTCGATAGTAATATTGAGCAGCGTAAGGTCGAAGCGATTCAGGCCGAAGCGATTGTCAGCGAAGAGAGCGCGGCATTCATGACCTGGATGCGTTCGCTGCAAGCGGTCGACAGTATTCGTGACTACCGTAAAGCGGCCAATGAAATCCGTGAAGATTTGCTGAGTAAGAGCTTACAAGCGTTAGCGGCAGGCGGCGATGCGGAAAAGCTGCTGATTGAACTGAGCAACAAACTGACCAACAAACTGATCCACACCCCGACGCGCGCGCTGCAAACCGCCGCGGAGCAGGGCGAGCCAGCTAAACTGGCCATTATCAGACAAAGTCTGGGTCTTGATGACCCACAATAAACATCTACTCCTTATTCGTTTAAAGAAGAAACTATGAAAGCGTCGATTTTAGTAAAGCTTGAATCCCTGGTTGAGCGTTATGAAGAGGTTCAACATCTGCTGGGCGATCCAGCGGTTATCGGTGATCAGGACAAGTTCCGTGCTCTGTCAAAAGAGTACTCACAGCTTGAGGAGATCACTCACTGTTTTCAGGCTTACCAGCAAGCGCAGGAAGATCTGATTGCAGCTGAAGAGATGGCCAAAGAAGACGACGCAGAAATGCGCGAAATGGCGCAAGAAGAAATCAAACTGGCTAAAGCCGCGATTGAGCGCTTGAGCGATGAGCTGCAAATTCTGCTGCTGCCCAAAGATCCGAACGATGACCGTAACTGTTTCCTTGAAATCCGCGCTGGTGCGGGCGGCGATGAAGCGGGCATCTTCGCTGGTGACCTGTTCCGTATGTACAGCCGTTTTGCGGAAAAACGCGGTTGGCGCATCGAAGTGATGTCGTCAAACGAAGCGGAACACGGCGGTTATAAAGAGATGATCGCAAAAGTGAACGGCGACGGCGCGTACGGTATTTTGAAATTTGAATCCGGTGGTCACCGTGTGCAACGTGTTCCGGCGACGGAATCTCAAGGCCGCGTACACACTTCAGCGTGCACTGTTGCAGTGATGGCAGAAGTGCCAGAAGCAGAAATTCCGGAAATCCGTACGGCGGACCTGAAAATTGACACATTCCGCTCTTCAGGTGCGGGTGGTCAGCACGTTAACACCACCGATTCAGCGATTCGTATTACCCACCTACCAACCGGTATTGTCGTTGAGTGTCAGGACGAACGTTCACAGCACAAAAACAAAGCCAAGGCAATGTCGGTACTGGCAGCGCGCATTGCTCAGGCGGAAGAGGCGAAGCGTGCAGCGGAAATTTCTGATACTCGTCGTAACCTGTTGGGTTCGGGCGATCGCAGTGACCGCATTCGTACTTACAACTACCCGCAAGGCCGCGTGTCTGATCACCGCATCAACCTGACGGTTTACCGTTTGAGCGAAGTGATGGAAGGCGATCTGCAATCTTTGGTGGATCCTGTCATTCAAGAGCATCAGGCTGACCTGTTGGCCGCTCTGGCTGAGCAAAACTGATCGATGTCTTTGACCATAGAAGCCGCCCTTAAGGCGGCGACTTTGCAATTGACGCAAAGCGGCAGCGACTCGCCGTCATTGGATGCCGCGGTGCTGCTTTGCCACGCACTGGATAAACCCCGCTCCTATTTGCTCACCTGGCCAGACAAAGTACTCGACGCGCCAATTCAGGCAATGTTTGATGCTTTGCTGCAGCGCCGGATCACCGGTGAGCCGGTTGCCTACATTATCGGTGAGCGTGAATTCTGGTCGCTGCCACTGAAAGTGTCGCCGTCTACCCTGATCCCTCGTCCTGACACTGAACGTTTGGTGGAAGTGGCGCTGGAAAAAGCGCAGACACTTGAAGGTGATATTCTCGATTTAGGCACTGGCACGGGCGCGATTGCGTTGGCGCTGGCGTCAGAGTTGCCTCACCGCCGCGTGGTGGGCATCGACCTGCGTGACGAAGCGCAGCAACTGGCTACTGACAATGCTAACCGTTTGCACATAACCAACGTCACGTTTTTGCAGGGCAGTTGGTTTGAACCCTTATCACGCGGTACAAAGTTTGCTTTGATAGTCTCCAACCCGCCTTATATCGAAGAAAACGATCCGCACCTGGTGCAGGGCGATGTTCGCTTTGAGCCGAAAACTGCGCTGGTTGCGGCTGACAACGGTTTAGCCGACATCAAACACATCAGCGACGCTGGCCGAGATTACTTACAAAACGGCGGCTGGCTTGCGTTTGAGCATGGCTACGATCAAGGTGCCAGCGTGAGAACCATCATGCAGGCACTGGGCTATCAGCAGGTGGTCACCGAGCAGGATTATGCCGGTAACGATCGCGTTACGCTGGGCCAATATAACTACTAACGAGGAAGACAATGTACGAAGGATTAAAACATTTTCATTTGCTGACGATCGGCCTGAGCGCTCTGCTGCTGTCGGTACGTTACGTTCTGATGATGATGGACTCAGAGTTACGCCAACATAAATTCCTGAAAGTGTTTCCTCATATTGTG
This sequence comes from Vibrio sp. bablab_jr001, assembly GCF_016464285.1. Taxonomy (NCBI): domain Bacteria; kingdom Pseudomonadati; phylum Pseudomonadota; class Gammaproteobacteria; order Vibrionales; family Vibrionaceae; genus Vibrio; species Vibrio sp. bablab_jr001. The sequence continues at coordinate 650,213 of NZ_JACDWZ010000039.1, read as the reverse complement.
GACACCTTCCTGCTGCTATCCGGTATCGGCCTGATCTTTGTGACGGGTTTTGTGCCGTTTACCGCTGCTGCGCCATGGATGACGGACAAACTGACCAGCGTACTGGCTTACATCGCACTGGGCTTCTTTGCGCTGAAACTGGGTCGCAACAAACTGCTGCGCACGTTTGCCTTCTTTGGTGCGCTGGGCTGGCTGGCGATTGCCGGCAAGATTGCCGTAACGAAAGTACCGATGTTTTTTGGCTGAGCGGATAGCCTGTTTTAATGAAATTCACAGATAGAGTTGTGTGATGCTGGATTTGTTTGATGAAGATTTTGATGCGATGGAGCTGGTGGATGGTGCTCTTGCGCTGAATAAGGCCATCAATCCTGATACCCGGGTCGACTGGGCACGCATCGAGCTGAAACGATTACTGGATGAAGCGGAGCTGACTCTGGTTAACGAACGTGACGAGAAGCAGCGTTTTGAATCGTTTCTGCGCCTGTTCTATTTTGAGTGGGGTTTTAGTGGTGACCGCGAAGCGTACTACGAATCCCACAATGCGTTTATTGATAAAGTACTGGAGCGTCGAAAAGGCATTCCGGTCAGCCTGGGCGCGCTGTTGCTCTATTTCGGTCGCCAACTGGGCTTTCCGCTGCAAGGAATTACCTTTCCGACTCAGTTCCTGCTGGAGCTAAGCTGGCCGGGCGAAACGCCGCTTTATATTAACCCGTTTTCCGGGGAGTACGTTTCCCGCCATACTTTGCAGGCGTGGTTGATTGGCCACAAAGGGCCGCTGACCAAACTCAAAGCGGAGCATTTGAAGCCTGCCGATCACCCGACCATTATTGGTCGTTGGCTTGCGCTGGTGAAAAGTGCCCTGCTGCGCGAAGAGCGCTATACTCTGGCACTGAGATGTACCGATCTGGCACTGACGTTTGTTCCGGATGACCCGTACGAAATTCGCGACCGTGGCTTTATCTACCAGCAACTGGAGTGCCACCAGATCGCGCTGACGGATTATCAGTATTTTATTGATCAGTGCCCGGACGATCCGGCAGCAAAATTATTGAAAACTCAACTCAATGCACTCAGTCACAATCATGTGACCTTGCATTAATCACAACGAAGAGAAAAGAGAATGGAACAGAAAATTGTTCACGTCGGTGATATTCCGGTAGCCAACGACAAGCCGTTTACCCTGTTTGCAGGCATGAACGTGCTGGAATCCCGCGATATGGCGATGCGTATTTGTGAGCACTACGTTCAGGTGACGGACAAATTGGGCATTCCTTATGTATTCAAAGCTTCGTTTGATAAAGCGAACCGCAGTTCGGTGCACTCTTACCGTGGTCCAGGTCTGGAAGAAGGCATGAAAATCTTTCAGGAACTGAAAGATACCTTCGGCGTAAAAATCATCACTGACGTACACACCGAAGCACAGGCCCAACCGGTTGCGGACGTGGTGGACGTGATTCAGCTGCCAGCTTTCCTGGCGCGTCAAACGGATCTGGTGGAAGCGATGGCGAAAACCGGCGCGGTGATCAATGTGAAGAAACCTCAGTTTATGAGCCCGGGTCAGGTTGGCAACATCGTGGAAAAATTCGCAGAGTGTGGCAACGAGAAAGTGATTCTGTGTGAACGCGGTTCTTGCCACGGATATGACAACCTAGTTGTCGATATGCTGGGTTTTGGCGTGATGAAAAAAGCGTCCAACGGCAGCCCAATTATTTTTGACGTGACGCACTCCCTGCAAATGCGTGACCCATCGGGCGCAGCCTCAGGCGGTCGCCGTGAGCAAACTGTTGAACTGGCGAAAGCGGGCCTGGCAACGGGTATTGCGGGTCTGTTTATTGAGGCGCATCCAAATCCGGATCAGGCGAAATGTGACGGTCCGTCAGCGTTGCCACTCGATAAACTGGAGCCATTCCTGGCACAGATGAAAGCGCTGGACGATCTGGTGAAAAGCTTCGCGCCAATCGACATTCGCTAACGGAATGAGAAAAACCGCCTTCGGGCGGTTTTTTTGTGCCTGTTATTAGGTTTGTTGAGTAAACGCTTGCGTGCTCGTTTTTGCCGCTTGTGCGCAGACAATTGGCGAAAATTCCTTCATCTTCTTATTGCCAGCCATTTTTTGCCGATAATCTAACGCATTAAGTGTGGCTGTTTATAGTGATGAGTTTCACATAGTTATGAAACCAAGCTGTCACATCATCAAGCTTACTTTAAATTAGTTCATGTTTTATCAGTCGGTTGGCGCCGGGTGTACGCTCCAAGTGCACGCCAACTGACTACAATTTGAATAGAAAAGCAGTGGACCCCCATCAGTTGAAAGGTATGACAATGAAACAAGGCTTACTCCTGAAATCCGTGTTAAGTGCAGCGATTATTGCGTCGCTGGCTGGTTGTGCTTCGCAGCCAGCGCATGAATGGCAACAAGACAAAACGTACAAATTGACCATTCTGCATACCAATGACCATCATGGACGCTTCTGGCAAAACAACTACGGTGAATACGGCATGGCAGCGCGTAAGACCCTGATTGACCAGATTCGTGCCGATGTTGAAGCGCAAGGCGGCAGTGTGTTGCTGCTGTCGGGCGGTGACATCAACACTGGTGTACCAGAATCTGACCTGCAGGATGCAGAGCCTGATTTTAAAGGTATGAGCCAGATTGGCTACGACGCGATGGCGATCGGTAACCATGAATTCGATAACCCGCTTGAAGTCCTGTTTAAACAGGAAGAGTGGGCAAACTTCCCTATGCTGTCGGCTAACATTTACGACAAGGCGACGGGCAAACGCCTGTTCCAGCCTTATCACATTTTCGACAAGCAGGGCATCAAGATTGCGGTTATCGGTCTGACGACGGAAGACACCGCTAAGATTGGCAACCCGGAATACATCGGTGGCATCGATTTTCGCGATCCAAAAGCGGAAGCGAAAAAAGTGATCGAAGAGCTTAAAGACAACGAGCATCCGGATCTGATCATCGCGGTAACGCACATGGGCCACTACCAAAATGGCGAACACGGCATCAATGCGCCGGGCGACGTAGCACTGGCGCGCTTCCTGCCTGCGGGTGAACTGGACATGATCGTTGGTGGTCACTCGCAAGAGCCGGTGTGTATGGAAGGCCCGAATCTGGTGAAGAAAAACTTCGTTCCGGGTGATGAGTGTAAACCGGACATTCAAAACGGGACTTACATTGTTCAGGCATACGAATGGGGTAAATACGTGGGCCGTGCCGATTACGAATTCCGTAACGGTGAACTGAATATGGTGAGTTACAACCTGATCCCGGTTAACCTGAAGAAAAAAGTGAAGGTCAATGGTGAAAGCAAGCGCGTATTTGCAACGTCTGAAATCAAAGAAGACCAAGCGATGCTCGAGTTCCTGCGCCCATATCAGGAAAAAGGTTCGGCTCAGCTGAATGTCAAGATTGCAGAAACCAACGGCAAGCTGGAAGGCGACCGCGATGTGGTGCGTTTCCAACAAACCAATCTGGGCCGAATGATCGCGATGGCGCACATGCAACGCGCTAAAGCGGATTTCGCCATCATGAACTCAGGCGGCGTGCGTGATTCCATTCCTGCTGGTGATGTGACCTACAAAGACGTGTTGAAAGTACAGCCATTTGGCAACATCGTGAGCTATGTGGACATGACGGGCCAGGAAGTGATGGACTACCTTAATGTGGTGGCAACCAAGCCAGTGGACTCTGGTGCTTATGCACAATTTGCCGGCATCACAATGACGGTGGCAGAAGGCAAAGTGTCGAATGTGTTCATCGGTGGCAAACAGCTGCGTCTGGATGAGAACTACCGCTTCACTGTGCCAAGCTTCAACGCTGCGGGCGGCGACGGTTATCCGAAAATCACGGATCACCCGGGTTTTGTGAACACAGGTTTCGTGGATGCGGAAGTGCTGAAAGATTACCTGGAAGCGAACAGCCCGGTTGATGTTAACCGCTTCGCACCAGCAGGCGAGATTGTTTATAAGTAACGAAAACGTTTTGCTATCAGGAAAGCGTTGACTCAACTCGTTGAATCCCTTTAACTAACAGGCGATGTGCTTTGGCGCATCGCCTGTTTTTTTATCTCATTGGTACGAATCACTATAGGCCCGGATGGGCTTATCCTGATTGGTATAAAGGACCGATTCACCATGACTCCAGCGATTAATCTTGCGAAGAAAAAGAAAGTTTCTCACACCATTCACCAGTACGAGCACGATCCCAACCACAACAGTTACGGTTTAGAAGCCGCGCAGGCATTGGGACAGGATCCGAAAACAGTATTCAAAACACTGCTGTTTTGTCTCAATGGTGAGGAGAAGAATCTGGCTGTCGCGGTGATTCCGGTGGAGCAGAAACTGAATTTAAAACTCGCGGCCAAAGCGGCAAATGCGAAAAAGGCCGATATGGCGAATCCGGACATCGCTCAGAAGACAACGGGTTATGTGGTGGGAGGCATCAGCCCTCTCGGACAAAAGAAAGCGTTGCCGACCTTCATTCACATCAGCGCAGAGGCCCTGCCAACCATGTGTGTCAGCGCTGGTAAACGTGGGCTGGAAATTGAGCTAGCGCCTAAGGATTTGGCCTTATTGACCCGCGCACAGTTTGTCGACCTGTGTCAGGACGCTTAAGCGTGTGACATAAAAAAACGGCCTCAGATGAGGCCGTTCTTGTATTCAGGAAGCGATCAGTTCTGACCTTCTTCCATTTGTGCATTATCAACAATGTGGTTTTCGCCCAAGTCATGTGGCAGAACCAGGTTCAGGATAATCGCAATAATACCGCACAGGCTCACGCCTTGCAGACTGAACTCACCGATACCGAAAGCCATACCGCCGATACCAAACACCAGCGTCACCGCAACAATCACCAGGTTACGTGATTTGTGCAGATCCACATGGTTTTTGATCAGCGTGTTCAGGCCCACTGTGGCAATAGAACCGAACAGCAGAATCATGATGCCGCCCATCACCGGAACCGGAATGGTTTGCAGCAGCGCGCCCAGTTTACCCACCAGCGCCAGAACAATGGCTGTTACGGCTGCCCAGGTCATGATGGCTGGGTTGAAGGCTTTGGTCAGCATCACAGCGCCAGTGACTTCACTGTAGGTCGTGTTTGGTGGCGCGCCAAGGAAAGTGGCTGCCATCGTTGCCACCCCGTCACCCGCGATAGTGCGGTGCAGGCCAGGTTTCTTGATGTAGTCTTTGCCGGTGACGTTAGAGATAGCCAGCATATCGCCTACGTGTTCAACCGCCGGTGCAATCGCAACCGGGATCATGAACAGAATGGCGTTAATGTTAAATTCAGGGAAAGTAAAGTTTGGCAGTGCAAACCACGCGGCTTGTTGAACCGGCGCAAAGCTGACCACACCGAAGTACAGAGACAGTGCGTAACCCGCCGCGATACCACCACAAATTGGCAGCAGTTTGAAGAAACCTTTTGCAAACACGCTGATGACAATCGTCACCAGCAGCGATACGCATGAGATCCACAATGCCGCATCACCGTTGACCAGTTGTACCGAGCCGTCGCCGGTTTTACCCAGTGCCATGTTGACCGCAGCAGGAGCCAGACCCAGACCGATCACCATGATCACCGGACCCACAACCACAGGTGGCAGCAACTTGTGGATGATCTCCACACCACGCACTTTAATCACCACACCCAGAATGATGTAGACCGCACCAGCTGCCATCAGGCCGCCCATGGTTGCAGCAATACCCCAAGCTTGGATACCGTACATAATAGGAGCGATGAAAGCGAAAGAAGAAGCAAGAAAGATTGGAACGGAGCGGCGAGTAATGATTTGGAAGAGGAGGGTGCCGATACCAGCACCGAAAAGTGCAACGTTAGGATCAAGACCGGTTAACAACGGTACAAGAACCAGAGCACCAAATGCGACAAATAGCATCTGTGCGCCTTGAATGGCATTTTTCATTGTATTTTCCCTGATACTGAACAAAATTCGCGGGATTCTATCACTTTTGCAATCGATTGCCATTTAAACTGGATCAAAATTTTGATTATTTTTAGTTTACTCTGGCGAAATACCATTGTGTAAATTGGGGAATTTTTGACGCGATACTGGCGGCGTTTCCTTGCCCGAAGGGGGATAGTTGCTTATCATCAACCTTCACAATTGAGGACCTAGGAACACTATGCGCTACTTAGCTTTGTTGATGGTCGGGCTGATGAGTCTGCCCGCGTTTGCGCTGACGAAAGTCAATTTATATCAAACAGAAGTCGTGATTGATGAGCAGCAAGACAATGCGGATGCGGCTGCACGAATCAACGGCATGCAGCAAGTTATCGTCCGCGCCACGGGCGATAAAGAGTCGGTCACCAACGATGTCATTCAAAAAGCGCTGCGCCAGAATTCTCAGTATCTGAATCAGATCAGCTATGGCCAGCAAGGCGACGCCAAAACGATTCGTATGGGCTTTAGTGGTCCGCATATTCGTACCTTGCTGACTCAGGCACAGTTGCCATTCTGGCCGGAAAATCGTGCCAATCTGCTGGTGTGGCTGGTGGAAGAGTCCAATTACGATCGCAGCATCAGCTGGGAGCATGCGAATACATCGTTGCTCAATCAACTGAAAGCCAGCGCGCAGTTGCGTGGTCTGCCAATCACAGTTCCTGTCGGTGATTTTGATGATATCACCGGGGTGCAGGTGTCTGATCTCTGGGGCGGATTTGCCCAGCCAATCAGTTTGGCAAGTCAACGCTATCCGACCGACGCGGTGTTGGTGGTGCGTGCACAAGGCTCGAATCTGCGCTGGACACTCTACGACCAAAATGCGGCCAACATGATTGCGGCACCAAAAAGCCCAATCAGCGGCCAGGCCTCTGGCGACAGCGCGGCCGCAGACATGGTGGATGAGCTGAGTGATTACTACGCGAAGAAAAATGCCGTGTTGGTCAGCAGCGAATCCTCAGAAGCTGTGCTGGCATCATTTAAGCCAGTGAACGGTGCTATCTCTTTCTTCACGCTGGAAGAGAATCTGAAACGTCTGAGCTCAGTAGCGTCACTCGATATTCTGAAAATTCAGGGTAATAATGTGACGTTTAAAGTGCATCTGCTCACCAGCGAAAGTGAGTTTGAGCAGGAAGTACTGCGTATGGGACGAGTGGAAAAAGGCGAAGCGCCGATCGAACCGATGCCGGAACCTGAAGTGGTGCTATCTGATGCAGTTCCGGTTGTTGATGATGCGGCAGTGCCTGCCGGAGAGACGATTGAGCCGCCGGTTCAAAATGTGGAACCTGTATTGACTCCGGCTGAAGCGGTTACAGAAGTGCAGCCAGAAACCGCGCCAGCCGAACCGACCATCCATACGCTCTATTTTCAATGGCTGGGTTAACAAGTCGAACATAAAAAAAGCGCCTGAAGAGGCGCTTTTTTTTATCACATGTACCGTCCTAAATAAGGTTGACACATTTCCAACATGAAATTGGAGAGTGTCATGAAAACAACGAGTAAACGAACCCAACGAGATTATTCTCTTGCTTTTAAATTGACGGTTGTTGACCAAGTAGAAAAAGGCGAAATGACCTACAAACAGGCCCAAGAGCGATATGGGATCCAAGGCCGGTCTACGGTCTTAGTTTGGCTTCGTAAGCACGGTCAGCTAAATTGGTCTAAAGGAATAGAGAAAACAAACACAGTAGGTCATGGTATGCCTGATTCTCCGTCTACTCAAACTCCTGAACAACGGATAAAAGAACTCGAGCAACAACTTGAGGAAACTCAACTGAAAGCGGATTTCTTTGAGGCGGTCGTTAAAGTCATGGATAGAGATTTCGGTGTTCGAATCTCAAAGAAGCGCAAAGCCGAGTTATTAAGGAAAAAGCGGTCAAAAGGCTCACAGTAACGAAGGCTTGTCTCTTCATTGGCATTACTCGGCAGGCGTTTTACAAACGCTGTGCGCTAGAGTTTCAGCGAACCCGGAAAGAGCAGTCTGTCATTGGCTTCGTCAAGGAGCAAAGGATGCGGCATCCTCGTTTAGGAACTCGAAAGCTCAAGTACTTACTCGATCAACATAACATTGATGTAGGGCGAGACCGTTTGTTTTTATTGCTAAAACAGCATCGCCTATTGGTCTTCAACCGTAGGGCTTATCATCGAACGACAAACAGTCATCATCGGTTCCACTGCCATCCAAACCGAGTCAAAGAGGGCATGGTTCCAAATAAACCGGAGCAGTTGTGGGTCGCTGATATTACTTACTTGGCAACGCGAGCGGGCAATGCCTATCTCAGCTTAATCACTGACGCCTACTCGAGAAAGATAGTTGGGTATCATCTCGATGATAATATGAAGACGCAAGCGGTTAAGCGTGCGTTCCTTAAGGCTTTGAAAAATCGACAATATGAGGGTGAACTGATTCATCATTCTGATAGAGGTATTCAATACTGCTCTGAGGAATATCAGTCATTACACAGAAAATATCACGTGACATGCTCTATGACGGATGGATACGACTGTTATCAAAATGCTCTGGCTGAAAGAGTCAATGGCATCTTAAAGATCGAGTACTTGCTGACTAAGCCGAACGACTTGAATGAAGCGAGGAAAATGGTTGCTGAGTCGGTGAAACTCTATAATGAACAGAGGCCACACACCGCTCTAAAATACAAAACGCCCGATGAAGTTCATCGAGCGTTTTAACTAAAAGTGTCAACCCATATCAGGACGGGTCAACAAGTTGTTCAAAAACAGGAGGCTACTGCTTGTTATCAAAACGGGCCCGTTCTTGTTTTTCTACTTCCGACAGCTTGGTTAGTTTGAGTCCCAGTTCTTTGCCGCGATGACGGGCATAGAGAATGTTACCCATGAAGGCGGCCAGAGTCAGCAACAGTTCAACCGCTGCCAGCAACCGTTCGCCGCCATCAACATACAAAATGGTAAAGGCGTGGAGAAAGTAGAACATCAGAATGAAGTTGGCCCACGCATGGGTGTATGGCTTTCCTGCCAGAATGCCGGGTAACGGCAGCAGCAGGGGAATCAGCCAGGCAACAGTCAGCGTCACCGGGTTGATGTGTGGATGAGGAGATAACTCCAGTTGCCACAAGGCAATCCAGCCTAAGAGAGACAAGTTCCCGCCAAGCGCAAGCCAGCGAAACAGCGTGGTGCGTGGCGACATTTCGACGCTCATGGTTTTTCCTTTAATTGGCTTGCAATCACTGCAAGGCGTTTTCCTAAACTTTGAGCCAGCGTGCTTTCATCGCTGGTGATACGGTCGTTGTGCCCTGAAACATGGCTCGCGCCATAAGGCGTGCCGCCAGCCGTTGTGGTGTGCAGCGCGGGTTCTGAGTAGGGGATCCCCAGCACCAGCATGCCGTGATGCAGCAGCGGCATCATCATGGTTTGCTGAGTGGTTTCCTGACCTCCGTGCAGTGTCGATGAGGTGGTAAACACACACGCGGGTTTATCAATCAGATCGCCACTGAGCCACAACGGCGTCGTTTGATCCCAGAAATGCTTGAGCGGAGCGGCCATATTGCCAAACCATACCGGACTGCCCATCGCCAGACCATCGCAGTGACGAAGCTCATCCAACGTCAGACAAGGATCGTCAGTCAGGCCGTCTCGTTCCGTCAGCTCAGGTACGGTACGCAGCACAGCTTCACAGCCCGCTACCGATTCAATGCCTCGGGCAATCTGGCGCGCCAGCGCCTGTGTACCACCATGTCGGCTGTAATACAGCACAACCAGACGACAACTCATAGAATGTCCAGTACCTGCTCCGGTGGGCGACCGTGACGCGCTTTGCCGTTGGCTACGACGATTGGGCGTTCAATCAGTTTCGGGTTTTCAACCATAGCGGCAAACAAAGCGTCATCAGACAGGCTGACATCCGCCAGATTCAGTTCTTTGTACAGATCTTCTTTGGTGCGCATCATGTCGCGAACCTGAGTCAGACTCAGTTGAGCATAGAGTTCTTTCAGCAGCGCCACACTCAGTGGCTCTTCAAGGTATTTGACGACCTGTGGCTGAATGTTTTTCTTTTCCAGCAATGCCAGTGTTTCACGGCTTTTTGAACATCGAGGGTTGTGATAAATCACGACTGACATAATTTTTCCTTCATCGCTTTTTTGTTATTGGAGTGACAAGAATCGGTCACGCTGCACCATCAATTGGTCGATGCGTGCGTCGTAACGCGCTTGTTCTAAACTGCCCAACTTGGCTAGCTGGCTGGCCTGAGTATAAAACTGAATGGCTTTGTTCCAGTTAGCCTTGAGGGCAAAAATTTCGGCGCGGGCGGCCAAATCTTCCGCGCTGTTACCCAAACGAATATTGGCTTCGGACAACAGTTGCCAGCCATTGGTATCGTTCGGGTTATCGTGCGTGTAACGCTGGAGAGTGCGAATCGCGTCGGCGTATTTTTCTTCCTTCATCATCGCATTGGCGTAATTGATGGTCAGCACGGCGTTATTCGGCTTCTGTTTCAGAGCTGAACTCAATAAAGCTTGTGCTTTTTCCGGACGATCGGTGGCGAGATAAAGGTCGGACACCGCATCGAGATAGAATCCGTTGTAAGGGTCGCTTTTCAGCAGGGCATCCAGCAGGGGTTCTGCTTTGGCGTACTGTTTGGTATCGACATAAACCAACGCTTTGCCGTATTCAAAAGCCGGGTGCAGTGAAGGCTCGGCCTTTTTCTGCGTGCGGTTAAACCAGTCGAGAGCGGCATCACTGTCGATACCTGCATAGCGGGCCACAATTCGCGAGCGCGCCAGATGATAGTTGAGTGATGGTTGCAGACGCACCGGTGTGTATTGCTGGGCGCGGGCGCGACTGTCGGTGATCCGATCTTCCGGCAGCGGGTGAGTCAGCAGCATCGGTGGCGGTTTGCTGGCGTATCGGTATTCATCCGCCAGACGGCCAAAGAAGCGTGGCATGGCATTGACGTCAAATCCGGCTTTGGCCAGTGTGGCAATACCGAAGCGATCCGCTTCTTTTTCGTTGGCGCGTGTGTAGTTGATCTGACTTTGCATGTTGCCCGCCGTTGTGGCGGTGATCGCGGCGATCCCCGCTTCCGGAGCCGCAATCGCCAACAGCAGAGAGCCTGCCAAAGCGGCAATGGTTGCCGGAGAGCGGCGCGCCTGATCTTCCATACTGCGCGCCAGATGGCGCTGGGTCACGTGCGCAATTTCGTGCGCCATGACGGAGGCGAGTTCACTTTCCGATTGCGCATGCAAAAACAGCCCGGAGTGCAGCGCGACATAGCCACCGAAGAAGGCAAAGGCGTTGATGTCGCGGTCGCGAATCATAAAAAAGGTAAACGGGGTTTTCACATCGTCTGCGTTGGCAACCAGACGATGGCCCAAAGAGTCGATGTATTCGTTTAGCACCGGGTCATTGATGACCGGGCGGCTGTTGCGCAGCATACGCATGTAAGCATCGCCGTATATGCGCTCCTGATCGATGGTCAGGGTCGAACCGGCCACCGTGCCGATATCCGGCAGCTCAATGGTGTCGGCATAGGTCAGCGAAGGCGTCGCCAGAGCGGCAGCAAGGCAAAGGCACACGAATGAGCGAGTACGTTTTACTATCATAGTTATAGGTGATACTCCAAAATCATCTTCCACTATCCCCAGTTCTTCACGAAGTTACAGCGGGGCGGCTCTGTTCAATCGCCTATCTGCCACTTCAGGTCGTTTGGATATAAGACATTGTCAGAATGGATTGGTTTCCCTATCACCATCACCGATGGATAGGAATAAGTAAGCAATGAATTGTAACGATTTTTAGCGGGAGAGAAAAACTGGCACCCAGCGTAAAAGGCTATACAATGTCTCACCTATATTAAGGATTGAGCGACAGAATGGAACCGAATATTCTCGATTTGCGTCAGCAGCGTTGCCCAATGGCGTTATTACTTGCGAAACGTCACACCGCACAGCTGCAAGATGGTGAATCGGTGACCATTCTGCTTAGCGACCCAAGTTCCAAGCGCGATATCGAATCCTACTTGCTAAGACAGCAATTTGTCTGTCAGAGCCAGACGTTCACTGAGCATTTCTCGCTTCATGTCATAAAGGAGACAGCCTCCAATGTTTGAAATGGTGAGTCGTTGGTATAAACGACGTTTCTCCGATCCTCATGCAGTCAGCCTTGTCGCTATTCTGTTTTTTGGCTTCATCACGATTTACTTCTTTGGTCATCTGATTGCTCCGTTGCTGGTGGCGATTGTGCTGGCGTATCTGCTCGAATGGCCGGTGGTGCAATTGTGCCGCATGAAAATCCCGCGCACGCTGTCGGTGATTCTGGTGATTCTGATCTTTACCGGCCTGATGTTGCTGGCGGTGTTTGGCCTCGTGCCCACCATTTGGCAGCAGATCGTCAATCTGGTGAACGACATTCCGAACATGTATAACGGCCTTCAGAAGTTTATTGCTACGTTGCCGGAACGTTATCCTGAACTGGCCAACCTGCAAATTGTTGAATCCATCATGATCAACGCGAAAAATAAAGCGTTGGGAATGGGCGAGTCGGTCGTGAAAGGTTCGTTGGCTTCACTGGTCAGCATCGCCACATTAGCGGTGTATCTGATTCTGGTGCCGCTGCTGGTGTTCTTCCTGCTCAAAGATAAACAGGAAATGCTGAGCATGGTGCGTGGTGTGTTACCGCGCAACCGCAAGCTGGCGACCAAAGTCTGGGACGAAATGAACCAGCAAATCTCAAACTATATTCGCGGCAAAGTGCTGGAGATCCTGATTGTCGGTGGGGTCAGCTATGTGACGTTTGCCATTTTGGATCTGCGCTATTCAGTGTTGCTGGCGGTCGCTGTGGGTTTCTCCGTGTTGATTCCATACATTGGGGCGGCAGCGGTCACCGTTCCGGTGGCGATTGTCGGCTTGTTCCAGTGGGGAATGACACCACCTTTCTATTATCTGTTGATCGCCTACGGCATCATTCAGGCTCTGGATGGTAACGTGCTGGTGCCAGTGCTGTTTTCTGAAGCGGTGAACCTGCATCCGGTGGCGATTATCGTCGCAGTGCTGGTCTTTGGCGGACTCTGGGGATTCTGGGGTGTATTCTTTGCCATTCCATTGGCAACTTTGGTGAAAGCAGTGTGGAACGCCCTGCCAAGTATTGAAGAAGAGCCACCGCAGCCTAACGCTTAGCCTTATCTGCTTGTTACATGAACGCCTCATCATTTTTTGATGGGGCGTTTGTTTTTTAGCATTCGTGAAGCGAGATCAAAATTATTGAGTAAAATATAGGTTAAGGGATGTTACTGTTCCTCAAGTTTCGATTTGGCTAGTCGATATAACAACTAATAACTATAAAAAATGGAAATCCACTTAGAGCTTGTGAGTTGAGGGAAACTATGAGATTTAGCCAAAAAATTGTGGCTGCATCATCCGCGCTACTATTAATCATTATTTTACTTTTATCTATTCAACAGCTCAGCACCGTTCGCTCGGAAGTTGAGTCTCTGGTCAACAGCAGCCTGAAAGAAATGGTGGCTGGGGTGAAAAACACCATCACATCAGAAATGACCAGCAAAAAAGCGCTGGCTCAGTCGATGACGGAAGTGCTGGAGCTTAACCCCGAAGATCGTGCTTACGTGAAAAACGTACTCGAAAAGCCAAAACTCAAGAGCAGCTTCCTAGCGGTGGGTTTGGGCTATGATGCCGACGGCACCGTGGTCGAAAATGACGACGGTTGGGAACCGGGCGCCGATTACGACCCACGTAAACGTCCTTGGTTCGTCGATGCGAAGAGAGTCGGCAAACTGACCGTTACCGATCCCTATGTCGATGTCTCGACCAAGAAAACCATCATTTCGATTGGTACCCCAGTGTATGAGAACGGCCAGTTCAAAGCGGCAATGTTCTACGATTTGGAGCTGACCAAGCTGGCGGATCTGGTTAACTCGATCAATCTGTTTGACGCTGGTTACTTGTTTATCGTGACCGCTGACGGCACTACCATTGCGCACCCTGACACCAAAAACAACGGTCAGAAGCTCAATAGCTATCTCCCTCAGGTGCAACTAAAAGAAGGGACGCAGCGTATTGAGATCGATGGTCATCCGTTTATGGTCAACTTTACTCTGGTACCAAGCGAGAACTGGTACATCGGTGCGATTATCGATGAGTCGATTGCGTTTGCTGCGGTCTCCGATCTGCGTAACAGCTCCATCATCTACACTGTTATTGGTCTGGTGCTGAGCGTGATTGGTCTGAGCCTGCTGATCAAAGTGCTGATGCGTCCATTGGGCGTACTCAATGATGCGATTCAGGATGTGGCGTCGGGTCAGGGCGATCTGACGAAACGTTTGAGCACCGATACCGACAAAGAGTTTGCTGAACTGGCGAAGGGTTTCAATATCTTTACCGAAACGCTGCAACATCAGATTAAGCAGTCGAAAGCTATCGGTGAAGAGATCATGCGCGGAGCGGAGCAAACGATGGGCACCGTGCACGGCTCTGCTGAAGCAATGCGTGCTCAGTTGCAAGAGCTGGAACAACTGGCCACGGCGATGCACGAGATGGCAGTGACGGCAACCGAAGTGGCCAATAATGCCCAGGGTGCCGCGTCAGCAGCGAAAGAAGCGGACGATGCAACGGTTGAAGGTTCACGCGTGGTCAGCGACACCACTAAGTCGATTGACCGCTTATCGGCGCACATCGAAATGGCGGTGGAAGAAGTACGCGGCCTCGAATCGGCGACGGCGAACATCGAAACCATTTTGAAAGTGATCAACGATATTGCTGACCAGACTAACTTGCTGGCGTTGAACGCGGCCATCGAAGCTGCGCGTGCTGGTGAATCAGGTCGTGGTTTTGCCGTAGTTGCCGACGAAGTGCGCACGCTGGCGCAGCGTACACAGCAATCCACGACTGAAATTCGCAGCATGATTGAGCAACTGCAAGCGGGCGCGAGCTCGGTGTCGGTGGCGATGAACGAGAGTAAATCGACGGCGGAAGATGCGGTGGCGAAATCGCAACTGGCGGATGCGGCACTGCAACGTATCCGGAATGCGATTCAACAAATCAGCGATATGAATATCCAGATTGCCTCGGCGGCTGAAGAGCAGAGCCTGGTGGCGGAAGAGATCAACAACAACACCGTGAAGATCAAAGATCTGTCGACTCAGGTTTCTGAGTCAGCGGAAGAGGCCAACATCGCAATGCAAGTGCAGACCGAAAACGTGCGTGAGCAGGATGCAATCCTGAATAAATTCATCGTGTAGTTTCCGCAATCCGTAACGAAAAAGGCCAGTCTTTAAGACTGGCCTTTTTGATTATTTATGCAATTTAATCATTTAAGCAATCGCACGAAATAGTGGTGTGGTGATTATTTGTTGTTCAGATAATCCAGAACCACTTCGTGGTGGTCTTTGGTTTTAAACTTGTCGAAAACGTGTTCGATGACGCCGTTTTCGTTAATCAGGAAACTGATGCGGTGCAGGCCATCATACACCTTGCCCATAAACTTCTTCTCGCCCCACACGCCGAATTGCTCAGCGACGGCGTGATCTTCGTCAGACAGCAGAGTGAAGTTCAGGTTGTCACGTTCGATGAACTTACCCAAACGTTTTACCGGGTCGATGCTCACACCTAAGACCACCACGTTATGGGCGTCCAATTCACTTTTCACATCGCGCATGCCTTGCGCTTGCACAGTACAACCCGGAGTCATGGCCTTCGGGTAGAAGTAGAACAGGACTTTTTTGCCGGCGAAATCAGACAGCGAAACGGTGTTGCCGTCCTGATCGAGAAGAGAGAAAGCCGGAGCTGGCGAACCTGCCTTGAGTGTATTCATGGTTCTTCCTTTCGTTTTTATAAGCTGTTTTTAATGAAATTAAGCGACCCGTGTACATCAAACGTCTGACACAAAGCATCAAATTCTTCCTGCAACTGCATCAGATTGTAGTCACTATCAACGTGCGCTGTAATCGCGATTTGGAACTGGTTGGTTTCCCGTTCCAGCTTGAGTTTATCGATCGTCTGCGCACTGAGTGATGCCATGCCAATGTTGCGATCAGCAAAGAACTGGGTGAACTTTTCTGTCAGACCGGGTTTGTCATCCGATTCGACATAGACTTCCACCGTGTACGCGTTGGCCTGCTGGGCATGCGGCGACGTGCGCTTCATCATGGTGATCAGATCCTGCTCCTGACCTAACAGGGGCAGCAGAGTTTCCACGCGGGTGATGCTGTTGGCATTGCCGGAAACCAGCATGATGAGGGTGAATTCATTTCCGAACAGGGCAATTCGGCTGTCGATAATATTACAGCCAGCCTGGGTTACCAGTTTGACTACTTGGTTGCAAATCCCTGGCCGGTCAGTACCCACGGCGGTGATCACTAAATGTTGAGTCATAGAGTCGCTTCGCTTAGTGTTTTTCGGCATGTTAACACAGTTAAAGTATAGAAAGAGCGGAACAAAACGTGTTTTTCTGTATGCGTTTTCACAAAATCACGTGTGTCTGACAAGGGGATTTTCAAGGGGTGTATAACCCGGTAGCAAAAGGCAGAGTTGGCCTAAAGTCTAACATCTGATAAATATTCACTCATAAGGGCTGTTTAAGCGAATTTCCCCCCTTGTGTTTTTCAAGCCCCATGCAGTACCATGCAGAAGTTATCAATCTAGGGAGATAGACATGTTTTCAGGAAGTATCGTCGCGTTAATTACACCTTTCAACCACGACGGTGAGGTTGACTATCTTAGCCTGAAGAAGCTGGTAGACTACCACATCGAAGCCGGTACTGACGCCATTGTTTCTGTAGGAACAACCGGTGAGTCATCCACACTCACTATCGAAGAGCATGTCAAAGTTGTTGAAAAGACCGTCGAGTTCTCGGACGGCCGTATTCCGGTGATCGCCGGTACCGGAGCTAATGCTACTCACGAATCCGTGACGTTCAGCCGTCTGCTGAACAACACAGGCATTGCCGGCTACCTGAGCGTAACGCCTTACTACAACAAACCGACTCAAGAAGGTTTGTTCCAGCACTACAAAGCGATTTCACAAGAAACCGATATTCCAATCATCCTTTACAACGTACCAGGCCGTACCGCAGTTGACCTGCGTCCAGAAACTGTTGCACGTTTGTCGGAACTAAAAAACATTGTCGCACTCAAAGATGCAACAGGTGATTTAAGCCGCGTGGCGTTGCACCGCGAACTGTGTGGTAACAATTTCGTACTGCTCAGCGGTGACGATGCAACCGGTCTGGAGTTTGTGAAACTGGGTGGCCAGGGTGTGATTTCAGTAACGAATAACGTCGCTGCTGCCGATATGGCAAAAATGATGCACCTGGCACTGGAAGGTAAGTTTGATGAAGCAGAAGTCATCAACCAACGCCTGATGCCACTGCACAAAGGCCTGTTTGTCGAGTCGAGCCCAATTCCAGTGAAATGGGCAGCACACAAGCTGGGTCTGATTGCAGAAGGTGATCTGCGTCTACCTTTAACGGAACTCTCTGAACAAGCGCGCCCACTTGTTGCCCAAGCAATGACAGAAGCCTGTATTTTATAAGGCGCTATCCATTACAATGCCGAGGTTTTCATGCCTCGGCAAATTTTAGGAGTTTCAATGAAGTTATCGCGCCAGCTGGTGGTTGGATCACTGGCTGTTTTGGTTTTGAGTGCCTGTTCGAGCACTCCGACGCAACGCCGCCAAGCCAAAAATGATTTTGCCTACCTGGATACGAAAGATTTCAAACAGTGGGTTTTGCCGCAAGACGCAACGCCGCAGTTTTATCCCGATTACGATATTCCCCAAGGTGATTTTAAAGGTGGCATCGGCCCAGTGGTTGATATTCGCCCACCGCAGCAAGTGCTGGAACTGATTCCCGGCGCTCGTGCTGAACGCCAGAATGGCGAAGTCACTTTGTGGATGATCCGTAAAGATGAAGCGGACAAAGTGTGGCAGGTGGCGAAGACCATGATGCAAGAGCACAACATCAAAGCGCTACAGGAAAACGCTAACCATATCGAAACTGATTGGGTGACTTGGGTCTCCGAAGACGAAGATACGGAAATGGGTAGCCGCTACGAGTTGAGCCGCGTTGAAGCCAACAACCGCTACGGATTTAAGATCTCTCTGATTGACTGGCGTGAGGGCGGCAAACAGAAGCCGGTGACTGCGACCAACAAAGAGCGCTACAACGCCTTTATGACTAACCTGGTGACGTCTCGTTACGATCAGGATGTGCGAGCTGAAGCGGCGCGTAAAGCGCAAGAGCTGGTGAAACAGATTCCGGTTACCATGGGTTCAGACCGCAGTGGCTTCCCGGTGATCATCGCCCGTACTCCTTATGATGTGCTGTGGCAACGTCTGCCTGATCTGCTGCCTAAGATGGGCTTCAAGATTGAGGAACGTAACCAGTCTCAAGGTACGATGAAAGCAAAATACGCGTCGCCAGATGACGAATTCTGGAATGATATCGGCGTGAAACCAATGAACCTAGGGTCAGGCACTTACACCTTCCTGTTTGGTGATTTGGGTAACCGTACTTCCATCAACGTGACCAACTCAGCGGGTAAACCGGTTGAGGAAGAATTGCTGAAAGAAATGGTGCCAGTGTTGGCCGCCATCGTTGATGAGAAAAAAACAGCTCAGCAGTAAGCGGGCAGGAAAGCCAAATAGAAAAGGGACGCTAGCGTCCCTTTTTTGTTTCTTTATCGGAAGCGGATGACTGATTTTGCTTGTCGAGCTCATTGAGTTTGTCGAGATCGCTCTTCTTACCCATCTGACCCAGTTTCATCGTCGCGGTGTACTTAAGTGCAGCAATATTGCCGACAAACACACACACGATAACGATGGTGATCACCCACGGATTAAACAGAAAATCCATCATACACTTTCACCTCGGCTGATCTGAGTGATGTACTGAGTGTAGATCTGACCAAGGTCTTGCTGCACGCACTGCTTGCCTAAAATGGGGGCTGACGCCAATTGCTGTGCCAACACCGGCAGTGTCAGCGCTTGGAGACACTGTTCACTGACGATGCGATGACTGATGTGCCATGGTTCAAATGCCACCCCTGAGCCTTTCTCCCGATACGGAAAGAAGAAGCCGAAGCGGGCGAGGTTAGTCTTCAACCATTGATAAAACGGACGCTGATGCGCCTCGAGATATTCCCAGGGTTTGAGCTGCAATGTTTCGCCCGGGGGCAGAGCACTGCGATCGAACACATCAAAATCAGTCCCCCAATGATGACGGCTGCCGCCGGGCAGGGCAGACCAGCGCAAAATGGCGTGCACTTTGTCGGCTTCAGACCAGTGGCTAGTGTCGAGCGGCTGACTGTTGACGTCCAAAATGGCGGTATCCCCCGACATTTTTCGGTTCCAAATCGCCAGTTGGCGTTCAAACGGACGAAAACCACTGGCAATGTTGAACACAAAACCCGCCTCATCCGCCGCCTGTTTCAGAGACAGCAGATCCGCGCTGACTTGCGGATGAACCAGAAATGCCTTCTGGCCCACCATCACTTCAACAAGGTGCGACGCGGTTTGTCCGGTCAGCTGCTCGGGCGTCATCATTTGGCGAGTAGATTCTCCAGAGTTTTTTGATACATGTCGGTCAGTTTCTCCAGATCGGCAATGTTGACGCACTCGTTCACTTTGTGAATGGTGGCGTTTACCGGACCCAGTTCAACCACCTGCGCTCCCATTTGCGCGATAAAGCGGCCGTCAGACGTTCCGCCTGTCGTTAGCAGTTGTGGTTCCTGATGATTCACTTCACCCACCGCTTTTACCACCGCATCGAGCAGCGCGCCAGTGTCGGTCAGGAACGGGTGACCGCTCAGCGTCCATTTGAGGTCGTATTCCAGGCCGTGCGCATCCAGCGTTGAGTGTACGCGACGTTTGATTTCGTCATCGGTCAGCTCGGTACTGAAACGGAAGTTAAACTGCACATGAAACTCGCCCGGAATCACGTTTGACGCGCCAGTGCCGGCCTGCAGATTCGGGATCTGGAAACTGGTTGGCGGGAAGTATTCGTTGCCTTCATCCCAGGTGGTTGCGGCCAGCTCTGCCAATGCAGGTAGTGCTTGATGAACCGGGTTGTTGGCCAGATGCGGGTAAGCCACGTGACCTTGCACGCCTTTTACGGTCAGATCGCCCGTGATGGAGCCACGGCGGCCGTTCTTGACCACATCGCCAACGGCATGTGTGCTTGAAGGTTCCCCCACCACACACATATCGATTTTCTCATTGCGGGCCATCAGGGTATCCACCACACGCGTGGTACCGTTGATGAACGGGCCTTCTTCATCCGAGGTAATCAGAAACGCAATCGAGCCAGTATGATCCGGATGCTCAGCGATAAAACGTTCCACGGCCACCACCATGCATGCCAGTGAGCCTTTCATGTCCGCAGCGCCGCGGCCATGCAGATGACCATCAATCACGGTTGGCTCAAACGGTGGAGTGTGCCACTGAGCCAGAGGGCCAGCCGGAACCACGTCTGTGTGACCAGCAAACGCAAACAGCGGTGCTTGCGTGCCACGGCGGGCCCAGAAGTTGGTGGTGTCTTCAAACACCATCATTTCGATTTCAAATCCGAGTGCTTTAAGACGCTCAATCATCAAGTCCTGGCAACCGGCGTCGACCGGCGTCACTGATTGGCGGCTGATTAAATCTTTTGCGAGAGCCAGTACAGGGCTGTCTGTCATCCTTGAAATCCTTGTATTAAGAGAAAAGAGAAGCGTATTGCTCGGCTTTGAAGCCTAGATGAAGATCACCATCAACGCGCAGCAGCGGGCGTTTGATCATCGCAGGTTGTTCAACCAGCAGGGCGATGGCGGTGTCAGCGTTGAGGGTGTCTTTCTGCTCTTGGCTCAGTTGGCGAAAAGTGGTGCCGCGTTTGTTGAGCACATTTTCCCAGCCCAGAGCCTGACAAAACTCACTCACCAGCGCTGCATCGATACCGTCTTTGCGGTAGTCGTGAAACTGGTAATTAACGCCTTGTGCTTCCAGCCATTTGCGCGCTTTTTTTATCGTGTCGCAGTTGGGGATACCGTACATCGTGATGGTCATAAAAATCCTTTGAATGCTGCTTATTTTGGTGTTTGCCAAATCCTAACAGGAAGCCTGTCATCTGACAAAAGTGTGATGCAGATATTTTACTGAATAAAAAAAATCCACGGCTATTGACTAGGATTGGAGAGTTATTGATCGAACTCAACAAACTTACTGGCAAAACAGAAATAATGTGCCTTGCACAGATTAGGAGGTAATCAATGGAATTGAGTCCTGTTTTTGCAAGGCGCCTTTATTTAGCCTTGCTTGTTGAAAGTCTGGAACGGCCTAATGTTCCGAAGTTAATCGAGAAAACGGGGTGGCCTCGTCGTACTATTCAGGACGTACTTAAAGCCCTGCCGGGGATCGGCATTGAACTGATGTTCGTTCAGGACGGTCGGCGCCACAATGACGGCTATTATCAGTTATCAGATTGGGGGCCCTTTGACAGTCAATGGGTTCTGGATCGCAGATATGATATCGCCGCGAGTTTAGGATTTAGTGCATAACAAGCCAGCCTGTGCTGGCTTTCTTCTTTCTTCCCTTCCGTAAAGTCGTTCATTCACCGTGTTCAGTCTGTATTGTGTGGTTTGGTTACCGCTCAATGCAGGCATGTTGTTTTCTGGAAACGTTTGCCCTAATGGCCTTCCTCTTATTTTTCAGTAGTATCTAATTCCAATAATAGCAGAGTTACCTCTGTGTGAATGTTTGTGGAAACGTTTTCACTTTGAGAGTGTAATCACAGAAGTCGGCGCTGGGCTGCTGATAGACTCAATGCAATTCAAATCAGCGGAGAGGTGACAGGTGGACGTTCTAATCACTGGCGGAATGGGCTACATCGGCAGCCACACATGTGTGCAGATGATTGCGGCGGGGATGACCCCAATCATGGTCGATAACTTGTGCAATGCAAAAGCAGAAGTATTGAATCGAATTGAAGCCTTAACGGGTGTGCGCCCGGCATTTTATCAGGGTGATATTCGTGATGAAGCGTTCTTGGATTCCGTCTTTGCCAAGCACGACGTACAAGCCGTGATTCACTTTGCCGGCCTCAAAGCGGTGGGGGAGTCAGTCAGCAAGCCGATTGAGTACTACGACAACAACGTCAACGGCACGTTAGTGCTGGTGCGCAGCATGCGCAAAGCGGGCGTGAAAAGTCTGGTGTTCAGCTCGTCGGCGACCGTTTATGGCGACCCACAAACTGTACCGATCACCGAAACTTCTCCAACTGGCGCGACCACCAACCCGTATGGTCGCAGCAAGTACATGGTGGAGCAATGCTTGTCAGATTTAGTGATTGCTGAACCCGAATGGCGCATCACTCTGCTGCGTTACTTTAATCCGGTTGGCGCGCATCCGTCAGGCACCATGGGGGAAGACCCCCAAGGCATTCCGAATAACCTGATGCCGTTTATTGCTCAGGTTGCCGTGGGGCGTCGTGAAAAACTGGCGGTGTTTGGCAATGATTACGCGACACCGGATGGCACTGGCATTCGCGACTATATTCATGTGATGGATCTGGCCGATGGTCACATCGCCGCGTTGCAGGCGGTCGGCACACAAGCCGGTCTGCATATTTATAACCTGGGTACGGGTAAAGGCTCCAGCGTACTGGATATGGTCAATGCCTTCAGCCAGGCGTGTGGCAAGGCGGTGCCTTATGAAATTTGTCCGCGTCGTCCGGGCGATATTGCCGAGTGTTGGGCCAGTACTGAAAAGGCGAAGCGTGAACTGGGCTGGCAGGCGAAACTGAGCTTGGCAGACATGACGGCGGATACCTGGCGCTGGCAATCAAATAATCCTCAGGGATACGACGTTTAAACAGAGGTCATGACACAAATGTCGACGATAGAATTCAATCCGGTGGATCACCCACACCGCCGTTATAACCCGTTGAGCGGGCAATGGGTGTTGGTTTCTCCGCATCGCGCGAAACGCCCTTGGAGCGGTCAGGATGAAAAACCGTCAACTGCAGAGCTTCCAAGCTACGATCATCACTGTTTCTTGTGCCCGGGAAATACGCGTGTGTCGGGCGACGTGAACCCGGCTTACACCGGTACGTACGTCTTCAACAATGATTTTGCCGCGCTGATGACGGATTCGCCGGACGCACCGCTATCCCGCAGTCCGTTGTTTAAAATTCAAGGGGTGCGTGGGCTGAGCCGCGTGATCTGTTTTTCACCGGATCACAGCAAAACGCTACCTGAGCTGCCACTGGCGCAGATTCGCGGCGTGATTGATACCTGGAACGAGCAGATTGAAGCGCTCGGAAAAGAGTATGTCTGGGTACAAGCATTCGAAAACAAAGGCGAGACGATGGGATGTTCTCAGCCGCACCCGCATGGCCAGATCTGGGCCAACAGCTTTCTGCCCAATGAAATTGAGCGTAAAAACCAACACCTGAAAGCCTACTTCGATCAGCAGGGCAGCAATCTGCTGGTGGATTATGTGCAAGCGGAATTGGCCGATGGTTCACGTACTGTGGTGGAAACCGAGCACTGGCTGGCAGTGGTCCCATATTGGGCTGCGTGGCCATTTGAAACCATGCTGCTGCCGAAAACCCACGTTCGCCGCATGAGTGAACTGAGCGATGATCAGCGCGACGATTTAGCCCTGGCGATAAAAAAACTGACCAGTCGCTATGACAACCTGTTCCAGTGCTCATTCCCGTACTCAATGGGCTGGCATTATGCGCCGTTTTTTGACGACGGCAGTGATATTGAACACTGGCAGTTACACGCACTGTTCTATCCACCGCTGCTGCGCAGCGCGAGCGTGCGTAAGTTTATGGTGGGCTATGAAATGCTAGCAGAAACTCAGCGAGATTTAACTCCGGAACAGGCCGCGCAGCGCCTGCGTGAACTGAGCGATGTTCACTACAAAGAACAGCCTTAATAACGAATAAACACCAGAGTACCCTGTGGTGGTACTCGTGAAGAGAATTGTGGAAAGTCCTATGTCTGAATTGATTCAAAACGTGATTCGCTCCTTCGAACACGTCCTGGGTTTTGCGCCGAGCCATGTTATTCAGGCGCCGGGCCGGGTTAACCTGATTGGTGAGCACACCGATTACAACGACGGTTTTGTGTTGCCATGTGCGATTAACTACCAAACCGTGGTGGCGGCATCCAAGCGTGATGATAACCGCGTACGCATCATTGCGGTCGATTATGCCAATGCGCAGGATGAGTTTGCGCTCGACGCGCCAATTGAATTTCAAGCGGATAAAATGTGGGCCAACTACATTCGCGGCGTGGTGAAATTTCTGCTTGAACGTGGTTATGCCCTCGGAGGCGCGGACATCGCAGTGAGCGGTAACGTGCCGCAAGGCGCGGGGTTGAGCTCCTCGGCGGCGCTGGAAGTGGTCATCGGTCAGACGTTTAAAGAGCTGTTTGCGCTGGATATCTCGCAAGCCGAGGTGGCACTCAATGGCCAGCAGGCCGAGAACCAGTTCGTCGGCTGCAATTGCGGCATCATGGATCAGCTGATTTCTGCCGAAGGGCGGGAGAATCATGCGCTGCTGATCGACTGCCGCAGTTTGGAGACGCAAGCGGTATCGATGCCGGAAGATATGGCGATTGTGATTATCAACTCCAATAAGCAGCGTGGCCTGGTCGACAGTGAATACAACACCCGTCGCCAGCAGTGCGAAGAAGCGGCGCGTATTTTTGGCGTGAAAGCATTGCGTGACGTAACGATTGAAGAGTTTACGCGTCGTCAGGGTGAGTTGAGCGAAGTGGTGGCTAAGCGCGCGCGTCACATCATTACGGAAAATGATCGCACGTTAGCCGCGGCGGATGCACTGCGTGCCAACGACATGGCAACCATGGGCCAACTGATGGCTGCATCACATGCGTCCATGCGTGATGATTTTGAAATTACCGTCAAAGAGGTCGATACCCTGGTTGAGATTGCCAAAGCCGTGATCGGTGAGCAAGGCGGCGTACGTATGACTGGAGGCGGCTTCGGTGGGTGCGTGGTAGCGCTGGTGCCACCTGCGTTGGTCAACGATGTCAAAGTCGCTATCGAGCAGCAATATCAGGCCGCAACTGGCTTGAAAGAAACCATTTATGTGTGTCAGGCCAAAGAAGGTGCTGGCCTGGTAAAAGAATTCGAGTGATCGTCACTTGAATGGCTATCGTGGCGTTCGAGCGGGTGTCGGTTGATGCCTGTGTTCACGAAGTCATTTTCCCATGGCAAACGGGAGCTTCAGAGGTGAGCCGCTGGTCAGGACTCCATCAGCGTGCTCAGGCGGATTTACGCTTGGGGGAGTGGTAAATCGGCACAGCTTACGTTTTGCCTATGGGGATCTTTTCCCTGCAATTCAGGGATAATGCGATGGGAGAGAAAAAGGCTTACCTTTTGGGTAAGCCTTTTGTTTTTCTTCGATTTCCGCTTAGTCGTTGAGTGATTTAACCGAGTCGCGTTTTACCATGGTTGGCGAATAGCGTTTCGGACTGTCATCGACCAGGCTTTCATCTTTGGCCAGTTGCAGCGCTAATTGAGCGGCATTTTCCGCCATCATCTGAATCGGGTAACGCACGGTGGTCAGGCGCGGTTTTACGTAGCGGGCAATCAAGCCGTCATCGAAACCGACAATCGAAATCTGCCCTGGTGATTCGATGCCGTTTTCTTCCATGACCGATAGGGCGCCAGCGGCCATGTTGTCGTTGTAAGCGACGATCGCTGTGATATCGATACCTTTGGTCAACAGGTACAGCATGGCTTGTTCTCCGCCTTCACTGCTCGGTTCACCGTACTCGATGTAGGTCTCAGGTAAATCGAGATGATTGGCTTTGAGCGCATCCAGATAACCAGTAACCCGTTCATTGGCATCGGCAATCGAGTGACTGGACGCGATGCAGGCAATTTTCTTATGGCCCTGACGAATCAGAAACTCGGTCGCGAGAAACGCCCCTTTATGGTTGTCGAGGGAAATACAGCGATCTTCCATGCCAGGAATGTGACGGTTGATCACTACCATCCCTTTCGCCTCTTTGGCGAACGCAATCAGCTCTTCATCCGACAAGGCTTTGGAATGAATCACCAGTGCATCACAACGGTTATTGATCAGCAGCTCAATCGAGCGGCGTTCATCCTCTTCCTTGTGATAACCGTTACCCACCAACAGATGTTTACCATTCTGACGAGCGACAGTATCGACGGCTTTGACTAAGGTGCCGAAAAATGGGTCTGACACATCAGAAACCAGCACGCCCATCGTATTGGTGCTTTGGCTAACCAGTGCTCGCGCAGCAGCATTGGGGCGATAACCCAGTTCTTGCATCGCCTTGGTCACGGAATCAATTGACGCCTGACTGGCTTTCGGCGATTTATTGATGACACGGGAAACGGTAGCAACGGATACACCAGCCGCTTTCGCGACATCCTTAATGGTAGCCATGGAAATTCAACCTTTATCAATGCATTAGGTAAATTAAACACTGTTCTTCTGGCGGACCGCAAACAATGAATGGTTTCTGGGCGATAAATGAGATTCACTGCGAGTTTTCAACGCAGAACGCCTTCATGCAAAGCACGTTATCGCTAGAGTTGGTCTTATTGTAATCGTTTCCAGTGACGTGTCACGTGCGTCAGGTAACAACTCTGGAAACGGAGGGAGAGTGTGCTTGCTTTGCCGGAGCACTATTGCGCGCTGTTTTGCATCCAGAACAGAATGAAACCGATCCAACTGGCGATAAGCAGCCCCCACGGCAGCCATTGCAGGGTTTTGGAGGGCGTTACTTCGTCTTCGTAACCAATCTCGGAATCAATGTCTTCGTGTATGGCAGGTTGTTTGGTTCTCAGTGCTTTTTTACGAGCGCGATCGGCCTGGCGATGTTTTTCTTTTTGCTGTTTTTTATACAGCGCAATGCCTTTTTCAATGCCTTGTGCAATCAGCTTGGTCTGCTCTTTGGTCTGGCCCGGCTTTTGAGTCGCCTTGGCCACTTTCATCGCTTCTTGTTGGGTTTGTGGCGATGGAACAATTTTATTGGTCATGCTTGGTGTCCCTTAAGTTTTGCCTAGAGTATCACGGTCGCAGTTTGTCACCAAAATCTCATACTCACGTATAGCTATTTGAAATCATTGCGCTAAAGTGGAAGGCAATAACCAACAGCGAAAGAACAACGTGCGTTACGCCATCGAACAATATGATACCCACGGATATCTCAAGGCTCCAAACTGGTTGTGGCTGGGATGGCTGTTTCTGGCGCGAGCCTGGATTGTGTTCGTGGTTGCAGGCGTGAGCCGCGACAGTGGCTCGCAGATTCTGAGTTTCGTTTATCCCGGCAATACGGCGCTTTACATCGGGCTGGTGGCGGGCGTGCCGGGGATCTCATTGATGTGGCTGATCAGTCTGCGTCATCCGGAGCGGCGTTGGATTAATGCGTTGTTTCGAACCGGGCGCTGGCTGACGCTGCTGACAGCGAGCGTGCAGTTTATTCAGACGGGCTACCATGTCTACCTGCAACACGGAGCTTTTCATTGGGCGAATGCGCTTACCTTGTTGATTTTATTATGGTTAATTTTATACGTTTATCGCAGCCGCAGTGTGCGTGACTGTTTTTTGTCGCCGCTGATGGCTAAGCCATGATCGGTATCAAGACGTAGAATGAATTTGAAGCATACCCTTTGTCGTATTGGGTACACACTGAGCAAAAAAGAAAAAGTGAGGACTTAACATGTCAACGCCACAGTCGGCTATTTTGCCAGAAGCGGAGCCATTTGCTCTGTACAGCATATTAAAAATTAAACGCAACCACGCACAGGTTCTTGCTCAGTTGCAAGTACTGCCTGCTCTGGTGGATGAAGTGAATGCCAATCAACCGGGCGCAGAACTGACGCTCTCTGTCGCCTTCACCAAAGCTTTCTGGCAACGCTTTGAAGCGCCGATGCCAGAAGAGCTGATCGATTTCCCGGTGTTGGGCGAAGGCAGCGCTATGGCACCGAGTACCGATGTCGACGTACTGATCCATTGCCACTCAAAGCGCCACGACCTGTTGTTTTATGTCATGCGTAAATGCCTGACCGAAATCGCAGAAGATGTTGATGTCGTTGATGAAACCTACGGTTTCCGCTATCTGGACGCCCGCGACATGACGGGCTTTATCGATGGCACTGAAAACCCGAAAGAGGAAAAACGTCGTGAAGTCGCGATTGTGGCGGACGGTGAGTTCGCTGGCGGCAGCTATGTTATGGTGCAGCGCTTTGTGCACAATCTGCCAGCGTGGAACCGCCTCAACGTCTCTGCGCAGGAAAAAGTGATTGGCCGTACTAAACCGGATTCGGTGGAACTGGACAATGTTCCTGCTGCGTCACACGTTGGCCGCGTCGATATTAAAGAAGAAGGTAAAGGGCTGAAAATTCTGCGCCACAGCCTGCCGTATGGTAGTGCCAGTGGCGACCATGGCCTGCTGTTTATTGCCTACTGCCACACACTGCACAACATCAAAACCATGATGGAAAGTATGTACGGCGTGACCGATGGTAAAACTGACCAACTGCTGCGTTTTACGCAGGCGGTGACGGGGGCCTACTTCTTTGCGCCATCACAAGAGATGCTGCAAGCACTCAGCCTCAAAGCGTAGTTGGCGTTCAGACTCCCAAAGCCAGGCTCACAGCCTGGCTTTTTTGTTCTAAAGATTCCCCATTCCCGGCCGATAGTCCTGCTAGAAGAGAAATAACCCCAAGGACTCTGTCACGCACATGGCTATCACGGTAAACACTAATGTCTCAGCGCTGGTCGCGCAGCGGCATTTAAACACCGCGACCGATTTGCTCAATCAGTCGTTGGAGCGGTTGTCTTCCGGTAAACGGATCAACAGCGCCAAAGACGATGCGGCAGGGCTGCAAATTTCCAATCGCCTTGAATCCCAGATGCGCGGCCTTGATGTGGCTGTACGCAATGCCAACGATGGCATTTCCATCATGCAAACCGCTGAAGGCGCGATGCAAGAAACCACCAACTTACTGCAACGCATGCGAGATCTCTCATTACAGTCGGCCAATGGCTCGAACAGTAAAGCGGAGCGCGTAGCATTACAGGAAGAAATGGGGGCTTTGAACGATGAAATGAACCGAATCGCCGAAACAACCTCTTTTGGTGGTCGAAAATTGCTCAACGGTTCGTTTGGTCAAACCTCATTCCAAATTGGCGCATCATCCGGAGAAGCGGTGCAGGTGTCGCTCAAGAACATGCGCTCTGATGACCTCAATATGGGTGGATTCAGTTATGTGGCTGCCGGCAAGGCCGACAGTCAATGGCAGGTGGGGCAAGGGCGTAACCAATTAACGATATCGTATGTCAATGCGCAGGGTGAGGATGAGCAAATTCACATTCACGCCAAGCAGGGAGACGATATTGAACAGTTAGCCACTTACATCAACGGGCAGACGGATAAAGTGTCTGCATCGGTTAATGAGAAAGGCCAGCTGCAAATCTATATGGCAGGCAAAGAAACCGCAGGCACCTTGTCTTTCAGCGGCAGTCTAGCGGACGAATTGCAGATGAACCTTAAAGGCTATGAAGCCGTCGATAACCTCGACATTACCTCTGTTGGCGGTGCCCAGCGCGCAGTCTCAGTGCTGGATACGGCAATGAAGTATGTCGACAGCCATCGTGCGGAGCTGGGAGCGCTGCAAAACCGCTTTGGACATGCGGTCAGCAACCTGGACAACGTGCATGAAAACCTCGCTGCATCGAACAGCCGAATCAAAGATGCCGATTACGCCAAAGAAACCACGCAAATGATCAAGCAACAGATTCTGCAACAAGTGGGGACATCAATATTGGCGCAGGCGAAAAATCAACCAAACGTAGCGCTGACGCTGCTTAGCGGCTAAGTGAAACTGAGTTGTATCGACGCGCTTTGTAAAAGCTTTAGCAATAAAAATGACTTTTTTACCTATTTTCTTTCTTTCATCACGTTTGCTCTGCCAACGGAAGTTTTTTCAAAAAAATCTTAAAAATTTCCTAAAGGTTTTTCAGGCCGAGCCGTTAAAGAAAGTAACTTTGAGAGAACTACTTGGTTTTCCGAGACGTCGGAAACCGGAAACATCGGAAAATCAATTGGAGAAATCACCATGGCAGTGAATGTAAATACCAACGTATCAGCAATGACAGCACAACGTTACCTGAACAGCGCAAGCAGCGCTCAGCAAACGTCAATGGAACGTCTGTCTTCTGGCTTTAAAATCAACAGCGCAAAAGATGACGCTGCAGGTCTGCAAATTTCTAACCGCTTGAACGTACAAAGCCGCGGTCTGGATGTAGCAGTACGTAACGCGAATGACGGTATTTCAATTGCGCAAACTGCAGAAGGTGCGATGAACGAAACCACCAACATCCTGCAACGTATGCGTGACCTGTCTCTGCAATCATCTAACGGCTCAAACTCTAAATCAGAGCGCGTAGCGATTCAGGAAGAAGTGACTGCACTGAACGACGAACTGAACCGTATCGCAGAAACCACTTCATTCGGTGGTAACAAGCTGCTGAACGGCACATTCCAAACCAAATCTTTCCAGATTGGTGCGGACAACGGTGAAGCCGTGATGCTGTCTCTGAAAGACATGCGCAGCGACAACCGTATGATGGGTGGTACAAGCTACCAGGCTGAAAACGCGAAAGACAAAAACTGGAGCGTTGAGCAAGGTAAAAACGACCTGACCATCACTCTGAACGATGACAAAGGTAACGAGCAGTCGATCAACATCAGCGCGAAAGCGGGCGATGACATCGAAGAGCTGGCGACTTACATCAACGGTCAGACAGACATGGTAAAAGCGTCTGTGAACGAAAAAGGCCAACTACAAGTCTTCGCAGGTAACAACAAAGTTTCTGGCGACGTATCTTTCAGCGGCGGTCTGGCTGGTGAGCTGGGCATGAAAGAAGGCAAGCAAGTGACAGTCGACAACATTGACGTGACCAGCGTTGGTGGTGCTCAAGAGTCAGTTGCGATTGTGGATGCCGCGCTGAAATATGTAGACAGCCACCGTGCAGAACTGGGTGCGTTCCAGAACCGTTTCAACCACGCGATCAGCAACTTGGACAACATTAACGAAAACGTGAATGCGTCTAAGAGCCGTATCAAAGATACTGATTTCGCGAAAGAAACAACGGCACTGACCAAGTCTCAGATTCTTTCTCAGGCATCAAGCTCTGTTCTTGCTCAAGCAAAACAAGCGCCACAAGCAGCACTGAGCCTGCTGGGTTAATCCCCCATACTGAACAGAAAAATCCAGCTTCGGCTGGATTTTTTTATGCCTGAAATATTGTGTTTGCCATCACGTTTTTCGTTCAAATCGAAATTAATTAAAAAAAAGCCAATTTTTTTCCTAAAGGATATGAATCTCTCGCCGTTAAAGGATACGAGAGAAATGAGGTGTGCCGACGAGAGGTGAGAGACTCGAAGGCACGCTAACTATCCGCCTAAGGAGATCAACAATATGGCAATCAACGTAAATACTAACGTTTCGGCGATGACCGCCCAGCGTTACCTAAACGGTGCAGCTGACGGCGTACAGAAGTCTATGGAACGTCTGTCTTCGGGCTACCGCATTAACAGCGCGAAAGACGACGCTGCAGGCTTACAGATTTCAAACCGCTTATCTTCTCAAAGTCGTGGTTTGGACATGGCTGTACGTAACGCCAATGATGGTATCTCTATTGCACAAACCGCTGAGGGTGCAATGAATGAGAGCACCAACATTCTGCAACGTATGCGTGACCTGGCGCTGCAATCGTCTAACGGCTCGAACTCAAGTTCTGAACGTAAAGCGATTCAGGAAGAAGTTTCAGCCCTGAACGATGAGCTGAACCGTATTGCAGAAACAACCTCTTTCGGTGGTAACAAACTGCTGAACGGCACATTCGGCAGCAAATCATTCCAAATCGGCGCAGACTCTGGCGAAGCAGTGAACCTGACTATGGGTAACCTGCGTTCAGACAACGCGGCGATGGGCGGTAAATCTTACCGTGCACAGGAAGGCAAAGCGGCAGACTGGACAGTCGGCGACGCGAAAGACCTGACTCTGAATTATACTGACAAACAAGGCGAAGCCCGCGAACTGACCATCACCGCGAAAAAAGGTGATGATCTGGAAGAAGTGGCAACTTACATCAACGGTCAGAGCGATGACGTAAAAGCATCGGTCGGTGAAGACGGCAAACTGCAACTGTTCGCATCTTCACAAAAAGTGGCTGGTGATGTGACTATTGGCGGCGATCTGGGTTCTGAAATCGGCTTTGGTGCTGCGCAGGACGTGACCGTTAAAGATATCGACGTGACCAGCGTTGCCGGTTCTCAGGAAGCAGTAGCCGTATTGGATGGCGCTCTGAAGTCTGTGGACAGCCAGCGTGCGTCTCTGGGGGCGTTCCAGAACCGTTTTGGCCACGCAATCAGCAACTTAGATAACATCAACGAAAACGTGAACGCGTCTCGCAGCCGTATCAAAGATACCGACTACGCACGTGAAACCACAGCGATGACTAAGTCGCAGATTCTGCAACAAGCGAGTACTTCTGTACTGGCACAAGCGAAGCAGTCACCATCTGCAGCTCTTAGCCTGTTAGGTTAATTCCATACGGTTAAAAGAGCTTAATGGGTAGTGGTATTAGTGCTACCTATAAGGTGGAGGGGAGATTGTTATGGAAGTATCATCATACACGTCGAACATCCAGCCTTACGGCTCGCAAAGTGGCATTAAACTTGCTTCAGAAAATGAGAGCGTGAAAAGCGCTTCCGATTCGAAGGAAGACTACCGTTCAGTGCGACGGACTGAAAAAGTCTCGGAACACATAACTGAACAGCTGAAACGCAGCCAGGACCAGACGCTGGAAGCCGCCGTTGAACAATCCCGGGAACGGGAACGTCTTAACGAAGAGCAACGGGCAAAAATGGTTGAACGAATGAATGACTTCGTGACTTCAATCAACAAGGGACTGGCGTTCAGAGTGGATGAAGAATCCGGACGGGAAGTGGTGACGATTTATGAAGCTAAAACCGGCGACATTATTCGTCAAATCCCAGAAGAGGAAATGCTTGAAGTATTGCGGCGTCTAGCCAAGGAACAGAACCATAAATCGGGCCTGTTAGTGGTGAAGGCGTAATCGTATTTTTTGAGGTGATTGGATGAGTTTAGGCCCAATGGGGATGAACACTGGCTTTGATATCAATTCAATGGTCAGCAAAATTGTGAATGCGGAGCGCGTGCCTAAGCAGCAAAGCATTGACAATAAGCGAACCGAAATTGACTCGAGCATCAGTGCCTACGGCAGACTCAGAGAGTCGCTGGATACGATGAAGAATCTAATGACGAACTTTCGTCAGGAGAAGGCTTTCGCGGTGCGCAAAGTCGATACTTCTGACGACAAGGTCGTCTCAGCGACCGCAACCACAGATGCAATCGCAGGCAAATACGCAGTCGATGTGTTGCAGCTTGCTCAAAGCCATAAACTGGCGTCCGACGTATTACCGGAAGACGCAAAGTTTGGCCCGGGTAAGCTGCATATTTCGCTTGGCGACAAATCTTTCAGCGTCGATGTACGCTCCGATTCCAAGCTGATTGATATCGTTCGTGGTATCAACGGCGAAAAAGCCAACCCAGGTGTTCGTGCTTCCGTCATCAATGACGTTGACGGCCCTCGCCTGATCGTGGCTTCCAATGTCTCAGGTAAAGATCATCGCATCAGTATCCGCGCAGACGCGCAAGCAGGCGATGCGCTCAAACATCTCGAATACAAAACGTTAGAAGACCGGGTCAAAGATCTGGAAAAAGCCCGTGCTCAGGCGCAGCAACTCCTTGCCCCTTTGACACCAGAGCAGCAAAAAATTGCCGCTAAAGTGGCAGAAAAAATTGGTGATGCCGCACGTGAAGTGGATAAATCCGTCGCCGAGCAGATCGATAACGTGGCGCAAACCGCCGCTAACGGTCAGCCAAAACCGGATGGCAGCCCGGGCGAGTTGCCGGACTCGGCGTTAAAAGCGGCCGCGGCCGCAGGCAGTCAAGTTAACAAATATCTCAAGCCAGAAGATCGCATTCCGGGCTGGACAGAAACGGCGTCCGGGACGTTGTTGGACTCTTATTCTGAGCCGGAGCCAGAACTTGATGACAAAGCGCTAGAGAAAGCACCGGATGTGCCGGGGTGGAGCAACACTGCTTCAGGGACACTGACCGACTCTTATGTGACTCCGAAAGAAGCGCAAGCAAGACTGGATGCTAAACTGGCTAAAGAGCAGGCGGCGATTGATGCAGCGGTCAAAAGCGGCAAAATGACGCCGGAGCAAGCTAAGCAGGCTGAGCGCGCGAAGATGGCACCTGAAGAGCGTGAAGCGCTCGAAAAAACCGAGCAAGTGCAGTCTGAACTTAAAGCGGCGCAAGAAGCATTCGATGCCTACAAAGGGATGAGTCAGGTACAAGCGGGTCAGGATTCGCTGGTGCTGCTGGATGGTGTGGCTAAGCTGTCCAGCCACAACAACGTGATTGAAGATGCGATTGACGGCGTGGATCTGACCCTAAAAGGCAAAACCAACAACGTTGAACAGCCCGCGGAAATCGGCATTGAGTACGACCGCGACAGTGTGCGCGGTGATATAGAACAATTTGTTGCGGCCTATAACCAGTTCTTTCAGGTAAGTAAGGAACTGAGCAGTGTTGACCCTCGCACCGGACAAGCCGGCCCGCTGGCGGGCGACAGTATTGTGCGCAGTGCGGACTCACGTCTCAAGTCGGTGTTCTCGTCATCAATTGACCAGGCACCGGACGAGCTCAAAAGCCTTACGGAATTTGGTATCACCACCACGCGTCAAGGGACGCTGGAAATCAACTATGATATGCTCAACCGCCAGCTGAATAACAATTTCACTAAGCTGGGGGATTTCTTTGGTGGCAACCGTGGTTTTGCAAAACGGGTAGAAGATGCCATTCAAAGCATGACCGGTGTGACGGGGTCAATTCGTACCCGTGAGAAGAGCCTCGGTGAGCAGACGCGTCGTTTGTCTGACGATCAGTCTGCACTGGATCGCCGCATGGACAGTTTAGAGAAACGGACTCATTCTAAGTTTTCGGCCATGCAGGATGCCACCGGCAAAATGCAGTCGCAGCTTGCCAGCATGATGAATGCGCTAGGACAGTAATATGAAAGGTACACTTCAAGCGTTGTGTGATTTAAATCACCAATTAAAAGATAAGCTTGCAGTCGACGACATTAATACTGAAGAAATTACAGCGCTGGTCGATAACAGAGAACAGTTATTGCAAGACTTACTGACCTACGTGTCAGACAACCCGGACTTCGCTCGTTCAGATGAATGGCGCAGTGCCGTACGAGATACACAACTCCTTGTTGAATTGATGCAGTCAAAAACCGCCGCGATAGGCAAAACGCTCCATAAATATCGCCACGGCAATAAATCGGTTCAGCAATACAAAAAGTTTTTATAAAGAGGAAGACTATGCGTGGTTCTTTACAGGCGTACAAAAAAGTATCAGTGGATAGCCAGCTAAGTGCGGCCTCACCGCATAAAATCGTACAAATGCTGATGGCCGGTGCCATCGAACGCCTGATTCAGGGCAAAGCAGCAATGGCTCAGGGCAACATTCCGGTGAAAGGCGAACGTCTTGGTAAGGCGTTAGACATCATCATCAGCCTGCGTAGCTGTCTTTCAATGGATGACGGTGGCGATATCGCACAGAATCTGGATCAGCTGTACGAGTTCATGATCACCCAAATCACGGCGGCGAACCATCAAAACGATCCTCAGCCACTGGATGACGTAATCGACATTATTCGTGAGATCAAGTCAGCGTGGGACCAAATCCCTGCGGAATATCACAATTTGACTGCTTCAGAAGTGGGACTGTGAGTTATTTCTGAAACTTTCAACTGACATCACACCAGCTAATTGCTTGGTTGCCTTATTTTTTTAATTAAATAGAATAGAAGCCACTAACTAGCCAAGTGGCTTTTTTTTGTTGCTGAATTCCATAAATTGTCTATCGTTTAGTCAGGCAAATACTAAAATTTAAAAAGCCTGCCGATGATTTTCAACGGTACAACCACAACATCCCAGAATTAAGGCAAATATTCTCACCTATGCAAGGTTTAGCAAAACTACTTGTGATCGAGGACGATCCGTCTATTCGTCTGAGTCTCAGTACCATATTAGAATTTGTAGGGGAACAATGTGAGGTGATTGAGTCTTCACAGTTGGATCAGATCGACTGGTCAGCTGTTTGGGCTGGTTGCATTCTTGGTTCGATCAGTGCTCAAACGTTATCTGAGTCTCTGTCCGATACGCTTTCAAAAGCCAATCATATCCCTCTATTGGTAGCTAATAAGCAGCCATACTCTCTGGAAGAGTTCCCGCAATTCGTGGGTGAGCTAGAATTTCCGTTAAATTATCCTCAGTTGAGCGAAGCGCTCAGACACTGCAAAGAGTTCCTTGGACGCAAAGGTATTCAGGTGCTGGCGACAGCGCGTAAAAATACCCTGTTCCGCAGCTTGGTTGGCCAGAGCCATGGCATTCAGGAAGTGCGCCATCTGATTGAACAGGTGTCCGGTACCGAAGCCAATGTGCTTATCCTCGGTGAATCGGGCACGGGTAAAGAAGTGGTTGCCCGCAATATTCACTATCATTCTTCCCGTCGCGGTGGTCCATTTGTGCCAATCAACTGTGGCGCGATTCCCGCTGAATTGCTGGAAAGCGAACTGTTTGGTCACGAAAAAGGCGCGTTTACCGGAGCAATAACCGCGCGTAAAGGGCGTTTTGAACTGGCTGAAGGTGGCACGCTGTTCCTGGACGAAATTGGCGACATGCCGATGAGCATGCAGGTCAAACTGCTGCGCGTATTGCAGGAACGCTGTTTCGAGCGCGTAGGAGGCAACTCTACGATTAAAGCCAATGTTCGTGTGATTGCGGCGACGCATCGTGACTTGGAATCGATGATTGAAGACCAGCGTTTCCGCGAAGATCTCTACTATCGCCTCAATGTGTTCCCAATCGAGATGCCGGCATTAAAAGAGCGGAAAGAAGATATCCCGCTTTTACTGCAGGAATTGATGACTCGTCTTGAAGCGGAAGGGGGCATGCCGATTTGCTTTACGCCGCGTTCAATCAACTCATTGATGGAACACGACTGGCCAGGCAATGTGCGCGAGCTGGCTAACCTCGTGGAACGAATGGTTATCCTCTATCCGAATAGTCTGGTGGATGTAAACCATTTGCCGACAAAGTATCGCTACAGTGATATTCCCGAATTCCAGCCTGAGCCGAGCCGTTTCAGCTCGGTGGAAGAGCAGGAGCGTGATGTGCTGGCAGAGATTTTCTCAGAAGATTTCAGTTTCGAGCCGGAAGAAGAACTCAATGGCCGGATGGATGCGCCGCAATCGTTGCCACCGGAAGGGGTCAACCTTAAAGAGTTACTGGCCGACCTTGAGGTGAACCTGATCAACCAGGCGCTGGAAGCGCAGGGTGGAGTGGTCGCTCGCGCCGCGGATATGCTGGGTATGCGTCGTACTACACTGGTTGAAAAGATGCGCAAGTACAATATGCAACGTTGATCTTAAACCTCATAATTGGTGAGTCAATTTATTGTCATTGCAGTAAGTTATTGAAAATAAATGTAAATAGCCTGGCATGTATCTTGCGTGTCAGGCTATTGTTGTATTTAAAGGCAGATTTTCGACGATGGACGACGCAGCGCAAGAACAGCATTCACATTTAGACTCTCTGGAACATCAGGTCGAGCGTTACCAACAGGTGCTGGATGTGATGCCAGCCGGCGTTATTTTGCTTGATACCCAGGGTATTGTTCGTGAAGCCAATCCGGAAGCGCGCCGCTTGTTAGAAGTCCCGCTGGTGGGCGAGCGCTGGTATACCGTGATTCATACTGCGTTTGCGCCGCGTGAAGATGACGGCCATGAGATTTCACTGCGGAACGGACGCAAAGTACGTCTGGCGATTTCCGCATCGGCAACGGGCCAGTTGATCCTGATTACCGACCTGACCGAGACGCGCTTGTTACAGTCGCGTATCAGTGATCTGCAGCGTCTGTCATCGCTCGGGCGTATGGTGGCCTCGCTGGCGCATCAGGTTCGCACGCCTTTGTCGAGTGCCATGCTTTATGCTGCCAATCTGTCAGCACCGAATTTACCGCAGCCGACCCGCGAGCGTTTTCAGACGAAACTGCTCGATCGTCTGCACGACCTGGAAAAGCAGGTCAACGACATGTTGCTGTTCGCCAAAGGTGGCGACAACAAAGTGATTAAGCCGTTCTCGCTGGCGGAACTGGTGACCGAATTTATGCCGATGATCGAAACGGCGATCAAAAATAATGGCATCGATTACGGTCAGGAAGTCGAGCAGGAAGAGACGATCTTGCTGGGCAACGTCAATGCGATTGCATCAGCGCTGAGTAATCTGGTCATGAACGCGATTCAGATTGTTGGCAAAGGCGCGCAAATCGATGTCTTTTTCCGTCCGGTAAACGGCGAGCTAAAAATTTCTGTGCAGGACAATGGTCCGGGAGTTGCGAAAGAG
Organism: Vibrio sp. bablab_jr001; assembly: GCF_016464285.1. NCBI lineage: Bacteria > Pseudomonadati > Pseudomonadota > Gammaproteobacteria > Vibrionales > Vibrionaceae > Vibrio > Vibrio sp. bablab_jr001. The sequence continues at coordinate 611,692 of NZ_JACDWZ010000039.1, read as the reverse complement.
CTGCAGCAAAAAATCATGGAGCCTTTCTTTACTACCCGCTCTCAGGGCACGGGCCTGGGTCTTGCGGTTGTACAAATGGTCTGTCGTGCTCACGACGGCCGACTCGAGTTGATTTCTGAACCGGGGGATGGTGCGTGTTTTACCATGTGCCTGCCTCTGGACCGTCAACCACCAATTTCTCAATCAGACACTGGAGAATGATGATGGCTCAAAGCAAAGTCTTAATCGTTGAAGATGACGAAGGTCTACGCGAAGCCCTAGTAGATACCCTGGCTCTGGCTGGCTACGAATGGCTGGAGGCCGATTGCGCCGAGGACGCTTTGGTCAAACTGAAAACCTATCCGGTGGATATCGTGGTGTCTGATGTGCAGATGGCAGGTATGGGTGGTCTGGCGCTGCTGCGTAACATTAAACAGCATTGGCCGAACTTGCCTGTGCTGCTGATGACGGCATACGCCAACATCGAAGATGCGGTCTCGGCGATGAAAGAAGGCGCGATTGACTACATGGCGAAACCTTTTGCGCCGGAAGTGCTGCTGAACATGGTGAGCCGATATGCACCCGTTAAATCTGACGATAACGGTGATGCGGTGGTCGCGGATGAAAAGAGCCTGAAACTACTGGCCTTAGCAGAGAAAGTGGCTAAAACGGATGCCAACGTGATGGTTCTGGGCCCGAGTGGTTCGGGTAAAGAAGTGATGTCGCGTTACATTCACAACGCCTCGCCGCGCAAAGATGGTCCGTTTGTCGCGATCAACTGTGCGGCGATTCCGGACAACATGTTGGAAGCCACCCTGTTTGGCTATGAAAAAGGTGCGTTTACTGGCGCAGTTCAGGCCTGTCCGGGTAAGTTTGAACAGGCTCAGGGCGGAACGATTCTGCTGGATGAAATCAGCGAAATGGATCTCAACCTGCAAGCGAAACTGCTGCGTGTGCTGCAAGAGCGTGAGGTGGAGCGTCTTGGCAGTCGCAAGAGCATCAAACTTGATGTGCGCGTGCTGGCGACCAGTAACCGTGATCTTAAGTCGTATGTTCAAGAGAAAAAATTCCGTGAAGACCTGTACTACCGCCTGAACGTGTTCCCAATCGCCTGGCCAGCGCTGTGTGAGCGTAAAGGTGACATTGAGCCGCTGGCCAATCATCTGGTTGAGCGACATTGTAAAAAGCTCGGTCTGGCGGTCCCGAAAGTCTCGTCCGCGGCGATTGGTAAGCTGCTTGCCTACAACTGGCCGGGTAACGTGCGTGAACTCGACAACGTCATTCAGCGCGCGCTGATTTTGAGCGAGCAAGACAACATCGATCAGGATCACATTCTGCTGGAGGGCCTTGATTGGCAGGATGCGTCGAGCTTGCAACAGGTTGTCGAGAGCGGAGAAGTGGCCACACCGGAAATCAAACCGGTCGCTGAAGTGGATTTTGCCAAAGCAATCAGCAGCGGCGCGGGTCTGGGCGGTGAGCTGCGCGATCAGGAATACGCCATCATCATGGAAACTCTGGTGGAATGTCACGGTCGGCGCAAAGAAATGGCTGAAAAGCTTGGGATTAGTCCTCGCACATTACGCTATAAACTGGCTAAAATGCGCGATGCAGGCATTGATATTCCCGGTTAACGGAGTCCCGTACGGAGAGTGGCACATTAATTGCTGCAATAGTAACCAGAGATTGGTTTGAGTCAAAGAATTGGCATCAGAGGTAATGATGAGACTAGACGGCTTACAAAGCGAAATGCAGGCGATGATGGTAGAAGCTGCCAACAGCCGTCCGGCAGCAACAGGACAAAAAGTTGGCGCTGACTTTGGCGATATGCTCACTCAGGCCATCAATAATGTGAACGGATTGCAGAAAACCTCCAGCGATTTACAGATGCGATTTGACCGTGGTGACGAAGGTGTGTCGCTGTCGGACGTTATGATTGCGCGTAATAAGTCGAGTGTGGCCTTTGAAGCCACGATTCAGGTACGCAACAAACTTGTTGATGCGTATAAAGAACTGATGAACATGCCAGTGTAAGTGTAGGGTGTGAACTGTGGCTGAAGATAAGCAAACAACGGATCTGGCATTGTCCAACGGTGGTGACCATTCACTGCTGTCCAGCACTGATCTGGACGGCGGCGTACAAAACCCGGATATGGACGAAAAGAGCTCCTCCAAACTTGATTTCGCAATGGGCGATCTCGATCTGTTGCGTCAGATAGTGCTGGTGCTGTCGATCTCTATCTGTGTTGCTTTGATTGTGATGCTGTTTTTCTGGGTCAAAGAGCCGGAAATGCGTCCACTCGGTGCTTATGAGACGGAAGAACTGATTCCGGTACTGGATTATCTGGATCAGCAGAAACAAGAATACAAGCTGGATGGCAACACCATTCTGGTGCCGAACAGCGACTACAACAGCCTCAAACTGAACATGGTGCGTGCCGGACTCAATCAGTCCCGCCAAGCCGGTGATGACATTCTGCTGCAAGACATGGGCTTTGGTGTTTCTCAACGTCTTGAACAGGAACGCCTTAAGCTGAGTCGTGAACGTCAGCTCGGTAAAGCCATTGAAGAGATGCGTCAGGTCAACAAAGCTCGCGTACTTTTGGCGCTGCCAAAGCAAAGCGTATTTGTCCGTCACAATCAGGAAGCGTCGGCATCGGTCTTTCTGACATTGCGTACAGGCACCAACCTCAAACAAGAAGAAGTGGACTCAATTGTCGATATGGTCGCCAGTGCGGTTCCGGGCATGACCCCGACCCGCGTGACCGTGACCGATCAACATGGTCGACTACTCAGCTCGGGTTCTCAGGATCCGGTCTCTTCTGCACGTCGTAAAGAGCAGGAGATGGAGCGCAAGCAGGAGCAAAACCTGCGTGACAAAATCGACTCCGTGTTGATTCCGATTCTGGGCCTTGGCAACTACACCGCACAGGTTGATATTGAACTCGACTTCAGCGCCATCGAACAGACTCGTAAACGTTTTGACCCCAACACGCCATCGACCCGCAGCGAATACACGCTGGAAGATTATAACAACGGTAACGTGGTGGCGGGTATACCAGGCGCACTGAGCAACCAGCCACCAGCCGATGCCTCGATCCCACAAGACGTGGCACAGATGAAAGACGGTTCAGTCATGGGCCAGGGCTCGGTGCATAAAGAAGCGACGCGCAACTTTGAGCTCGACACCACCATCAGCCACGAGCGTAAGCAAACGGGCGTGATCAACCGTCAAACCGTTGCGGTTGCAGTGAAAAACCGCGCCAACGTGAATCCGGATACGGGTGAAATTACCTATACGCCGCTGAGCGAAAGCGAACTCAGTTCCATCCGTCAGGTACTGATTGGTACCGTGGGTTACAACGAAAACCGTGGTGACTTGCTGAACGTATTGAGCATGCAGTTTGCTGAGCCGGAAGTTGAACAAATGGCCGATGTGCCGATTTGGGATAACCCGAACTTCAGCGACTGGATTCGTTGGCTGGCAAGTGCACTGGTGATCATCGTGGTGGTTCTGGTACTGGTTCGCCCGGCGATGAAGAAATTGCTCAACCCGGCAGCAGAAGACGACGAGCAGCTGTACGGTCCGGATGGCTTGCCTATGGGGATGGGTGGTGAAACCAGCTTAATCGGCAGTGATATTGAAGGTGGAGAACTGTTCGAGTTTGGTTCAGGTATTGACCTGCCAAATCTGCACAAGGACGAGGATGTACTCAAAGCAGTACGTGCTCTGGTGGCCAACGAGCCTGAACTTGCGGCTCAAGTTGTGAAGAACTGGATGCAAAATGCCTAACGAAATTGTAAAGAAAGATGGTGGAGAAGTGGTCGAATCATCTGTAGACATCTCGAGTATTCCCGGTGAAGAGCGAGCGGCGATTTTGCTGCTCAGTCTCAATGAAGAAGACGCCGCCGGGATTATTCGCCATTTAGAACCGAAGCAGGTTCAGCGCGTGGGTAGTGCCATGGCGCGAGCGAAAGATCTGAGCCAGGACAAAGTGAGTGCGGTGCACCGTGCCTTCCTGGAAGACATTCAGAAATACACCAATATTGGTATGGGCAGCGAAGACTTTATGCGTAACGCGCTGATTGCTGCTCTGGGTGAAGACAAAGCGAACAACCTGGTGGATCAAATTCTGTTGGGTACCGGCTCGAAAGGTCTGGATTCACTGAAATGGATGGACCCACGTCAGGTGGCCAGCATTATTGTTAACGAACACCCGCAAATTCAAACCATCGTTCTGTCGTATCTCGACCCGGATCAGTCTGCGGAAATTCTGGCGCAGTTCTCCGAACGTGACCGCCTCGATCTGATGATGCGTATTGCTAACCTGGAAGAAGTTCAACCATCGGCACTGGCCGAGTTGAACGAAATCATGGAGAAGCAGTTTGCCGGTCAAGCGGGCGCGCAAGCGGCGAAGATTGGTGGTCTGAAAGCGGCAGCCGACATCATGAACTATCTGGACAACAATATCGAAGGCGTGTTGATGGACCAGATGCGCGATCAGGACGAAGACCTGGCAACGCAGATTCAGGATCTGATGTTTGTGTTCGAAAACCTGGTCGAAGTCGACGATCAGGGTATTCAGAAACTGCTGCGCGACGTTCCGCAAGATGTGCTGCAAAAAGCACTCAAAGGTGCCGACGATGCGCTGCGTGACAAGATCTTTAAGAACATGTCGAAACGTGCTGCTGAACTGATGAAAGACGACCTGGAGGCGATGCCGCCAATCAAGGTCTCGGATGTGGAAGCCGCACAGAAAGAAATTTTGGCGATTGCCCGCCGTATGGCCGACAACGGAGAAATCATGTTGTCTGGCGGGGCAGACGAATTCTTGTAATGCCAAGGGCCCGCTTAATCAGCAGGCCCTTTTTATCTTTGGGTAGGATGTACCATGTCAGGTGAAAGAAAACGCGGTTTTATTCGTCTCGGTTCGGATAACACAGTGGAGCCTCCGAAAAAGTGGGGCTTGCCGGACTATGGCGCGGAAACGCACAAGCAAGCTCGTGAAACGGCAATGAACTACGACCCGAGCTGGATGCCGAGTTTCGATGAACCGGAAAACGAAGAGCCAGTTCAGCTAACAGAACAAGACATCGAACTGATCAAGCAGGTTGCTTATCAGGAAGGTATCGAACAAGGTCAGGCTGAAGGTTATCAACAAGGTTTTGAGCAAGGCAAAGACGCCGGTTTTCAGGCGGGGCACGAAGAAGGCTTGGCGGCGGGCAAAGAAGAAGGTCTGCAAGCGGGTCAGTCAGTGATTGAAGAGCACGTGCAAACCTTTATCGGCCTGGCGAATCAGTTTGCCCAGCCACTGGAGCTGATGAATGCTCAGGTTGAAAAGCAGTTGGTCGACATGGTGCTGACGCTGGTGAAAGAAGTGGTGCATGTCGAGGTGCAAACTAATCCTCAGGTGATCCTCGATACGGTCAAAGCATCGGTCGAGGCGCTGCCTATTTCCGGCCACGCCATTACGCTCAAACTCAATCCGGAAGATTGCGCCATCATTCGACAGGCTTACGGTGAACAGGAACTCGATCTGCGCAACTGGACGTTGGTCAGTGAGCCAGCGCTCAATCGTGGTGATGTTCAGATTGAAGCGGGTGAGTCGAGTGTTAATTACCGAATGGAAGATCGTATTCGCAATGTTCTGCACAGTTTCTGTGGCACCAATCGTCATCAGCAGGGTAACGAATAATGCTGTCATTGGCTGACCGTTTAGCACAGTACAAAACCGAAGGGCTGACCAGCCGTCCGATTGCCTCGGGCAAACTGATTCGCGTCGTCGGCTTGACACTGGAAGCGACTGGCTGCCGCGCGCCAATTGGCTCGTTGTGTCGGGTGCAGACTATGTCCGGTGAAATGGAAGCCGAAGTGGTGGGGTTCTCCGGAGACAGCCTGTTTCTGATGCCGAGCGAGCAAATCACAGGTGTGCTGCCGGGGGCCAAAGTCACGCCGTTGACGGAAGAGGCGGGACTGCCCGTAGGGATGGAACTGCTTGGCCGCGTGATTGACGGGGTGGGCAACCCCCTCGATGGATTGGGGCCGATTTATACCGACCAACGCGCATCGTTCAATGCTCAACCGATTAACCCGCTGGCACGTAAGCCGATCAGTGAACCGCTCGATGTAGGGATTAAAGCCATTAACGGTTTGCTCACGGTGGGCAAAGGTCAGCGTATCGGCTTGTTTGCTGGCTCTGGTGTGGGTAAATCGGTCACGCTCGGCATGATGACCCGCGGCACCACCGCACAGGTGGTGGTGGTCGGGCTGATTGGCGAACGGGGCCGAGAAGTTAAAGAATTTATTGAAGAAATTTTGGGTGTCGATGGCCGCCAACGCTCCGTTGTGGTTGCAGCACCTGCTGATGCCTCGCCGCTGATGCGCCTGAAAGGGTGTCAAACGGCACTGACGATTGCCGAGTATTTCCGTGACCAGGGCTTGGATGTGCTGTTGCTGATGGACTCGCTGACTCGTTTTGCTCAGGCACAGCGTGAAATCGCGCTCTCGGTGGGGGAGCCACCAGCGACCAAAGGTTACCCGCCATCGGTGTTTGCGAAACTGCCAGCGCTGGTGGAGCGAGCTGGTAACGGCGGTCCACATCAAGGCTCGATTACGGCCTTCTTTACCGTACTGACCGAAGGCGATGATTTGCAGGATCCGATTGCCGATGCCTCGCGGGCGATCCTCGATGGTCACATCGTGTTGTCGCGTGAAATGGCCGATGCCGGCCACTATCCAGCCATTGACGTGGAGAAATCCGTCAGCCGGGTGATGCCGCAAATCACCACCGATGAACACGTTCTGATGTCAAAGGCGGTACGACAAATTCTGTCTATCTGCCGTAAAAATCAGGATTTGGTCTCGATCGGTGCTTATAAACCAGGCACTGATAAGGCGATTGACAGCGCGTTTACTCTCAAACCTAAACTGGATAACTATCTGCAGCAAGGCATGAAAGATTCGGTGCCGTACGAGATGTGCATCAGTATGCTTAAAAATGTGCTCAGTGTGGGGTAACTGAATGGACAACGCGTTGGAATTCCTGCTCGACCAGGCTCGGGATAATGAAGATAAAGCGGTGATGGCTCTGAGCAAAGCGCGCAGCGAGCTCGACGGCTACTATCACCAGCTTAAACAGATTGAGCAGTATCGCCTTGAGTACTGCCAGCAACTTGTTGAACGTGGTCAGGCGGGGCTCACGGCCAGCCAGTACGGTCACCTCAACCGATTTCTGACTCAGCTCGATGAAACACTGGCGAAGCAGCGCAATGCGGAGCAGCACTTCAAGACTCAGGTTGAGAATTGTGAGCAGCACTGGATGGCCGTACGTAAGCAGCGCCGCTCCTACGAGTGGCTCATCGAGAAAAAGCAGACAGAGAAAGCCCGCCTGCAGGAAAAACGTGAGCAGAAACTGATGGATGAATTTTCGACGCTCAGCTTCAACCGACGTCGCACTGGTTCCAACTTTCGTTGATTCCCGTTGGGATTAATTTGTATTGGCGTGCTTTTTGCAAAAGTACAAGCAGTAAGTTTGAAAACTCTGTGCTACTGGCAGTCTGTGTTGCGGTAGCGTTCTGTGCAGTACGAAATGCGAGCTAGTGAATATGAATGTCAATTCAACCTCTTCAGTCGATAACACCAAAGTCACCAGTGTGGCTAAAGGTGCCGCAGGACAAAGTGTTACAGAGGGCGAAGCCGGAGATAACAGCGGGTTCCTGAGTAAACTGTCTGCTTTACTGTTCGGCTCGAAATCGAGTGCAGAGGGGAGTGACAGCGAATCTGTGGCAGCGAACAGCAAATCAGACCTAGCTGGTAAGGCGGTTGAGGCCGAAAATGCAGCTAAAAGCGCCGATGCCGTCCTGCAACAAGGCAACAGCGAATCCGACACCAAAGCAAGCTCTGCCACCGCTGATGGTGAACAATCGACGGCCGAAGTTGCTGAAATCCCAGAGAATTTAAAACCTTTTATTGCCAAAGATGCTAACGCCGTTGAGCAGGATGTTCAGACAAAAGCGGCTCAGGCGATGAGCGATGGTGATGAACTGCTCGGACGCTTGCAGAAAGCGAATCAGGCACTGGCCAAACATAACGGCAAGACTTTGCCTCATGAGGCGACGGCTGCTGAGGAGCAAAGTGTTGAGTTGACGACGCAAACAAAGCACTCTGCTGCAGCTAAAGCGGCGCCTGTCGATTCAAGCGAGACCTCGGATCTGCCTGTCTCTGCTCAGTTATCCAACCCTCAGTTTGTGGCAGCAAAATCTGCTCAAGAGGCAGACGTCGCCAAAGATATGGACGTTGCCAAGGAGGCACAATTGTCTCCGGCTGCGAAACCTTTGTCTGGCACCATGGTAGCCTCTGGTACTGCCCTAGATGATGACACCTTGGCTCCTTTTGTGGATCAACAGGCGAAAGCCGATAAAAACGTGCACGCCATCAGTGACAGCGAACTTGCTGCAATGATGGCTGCGCAGCCTGCCAGCACGCCAGCTTCGCAAACCGCACCCTTGACGGATACTGATGCGACGCCATTATCACCGATGGAAGCGGCAGCGGTGCCATGGGCCAAAGCCAACGTAGATCAAGCTCAGGCAAGCATGCCGGGTGGACCGCTGTCGGCCGATTTCACTGATACCGATCTCGCCGCCAAAGCAAAACCGGCATTACAGGCGCAGATCGCCATGGCCGCTCAACATGGGGCGACTGCGCAGCAGCCTCTGCATCAATTGCAGCCAGCTCAACAAGCGGTCACTCAAGCGCAATCAGCAGTCAGCGCCGATGTTGCGGGACAACCTTTAAATCCGGCGCAGAATGCTTCCCCGCTTAATCCGGCGGCGGCACAATTTAACCCGATGTTGACGCCGGAGATGATGGCCAAAACCGAAGCCTTCAACCCGGCAGCATTGAAAGCCGCGTTAGGTGCCAAAGGTTTGGGTGGCATCGAAGAGCTGCGTGGAGCACACGGCAGTGATGGCCAATTGGCGCATCAGGTGGCGGCGGCTGCAGGTCAGCAAGGCTTGAGCGCGACTCAAACCTTGCGTGCCGACCAGATGCAACCTCAGCAATCGGCTCCTTTGCATCTCAGCAAGGAGATGAGCGCCGATGATATGGCAGAGCGCGTTCAGGTCATGATGTCGAAAAACCTTAAGCATGTGGATATTCGCTTGGATCCGCCTGAACTCGGTCGTTTACACATTCGCATGAACATGCATGGTGATGGTGCCAGCGTGCAGTTTACCGTATCCAACCAGCAGGCGCGTGATGCGCTGGAACACTCGATGCCAAGGCTGAGAGAGATGCTCGCCCAACAAGGCGTACAGCTGGCGGATACCTCTGTTCAACAACAGAACTCGGGACAACAACAGCGCTACGCCGCAGGTGGCGGAGGTCAGAGTGGTCAAACCGCAGGCAATGAACACTTTGGCGGTGAAGAAAATCTTGATACAGACGTCAAACTTGATTTGAATGTGGCATCAAAGCGTGATGGAATCAGTTATTACGCTTAAACTAAATAGAAAATAACGACATAGAGTAAGTTATGGCTGTTGAAGAACTCCCACAAGAAGCCCCGAAGAGCAAAAAGAAGCTGTTGGTTATTATCATCGCAGCCGTAGTGTTATTGCTTGGCGGAGGCGGTGCTGCATTCTTTCTGATGGGCTCAGACAGCAGTGAAAATGCTCCGGCGGAAGCGGCTCAGGAAGCGGCAGTGCCGGTTGATCCGGTGTCTTACGTCAACATTGCTCAGCCGTTTGTCTTTAATGTCAGTGGTGATACTCGCGATCGGATGGTGCAGATTAAAGTGCAACTCATGGTACGTGGCAGCAAAAATGAAGATTTAGCTCGTTACCATTCGCCATTGGTTGAAAGTACTTTGTTGGGGACGTTTGCTTCAGCAACGGTCGAGCAACTGCGCAGCACCACAGGCCGTATTGAACTGCGCGATAAAGCCACTGACGACATTAAGGCGGCGATGACCAAAGTCGTGGGGCAGCCTGTGATTGAACGGGTGTTGTTTACCGATTTTGTAATGCAATAGGTGAAACGTGACTGATTTATTAAGCCAAGACGAAATCGACGCGCTGCTCCACGGAGTAGACAGCGTCGATGAAGCCGAAGAAGAGTTAGATACTTCAGACACCAGTGCCGTCTCGTTTGACTTCTCGTCGCAGGATCGGATCGTCCGTGGTCGAATGCCGACCCTGGAGCTGATCAACGAACGTTTTGCCCGGCACATGCGTATCAGCCTGTTCAACATGCTGCGCAAAACCGCTGAAGTGTCGATCAACGGCGTACAGATGATGAAGTTCGGTGAATATCAGAACACGCTGTACGTCCCAACCAGCTTGAACATGGTGCGTTTCCGTCCGCTGAAAGGCACCGCGCTGGTGACGATGGAAGCACGTCTGGTGTTCATTTTGGTGGAAAACTTTTTTGGTGGCGATGGTCGCTACCACGCTCGGATTGAAGGGCGCGAATTCACGCCAACCGAACGCCGCGTGATTCAGTTGCTGCTGAAGATTGTGTTTGGCGACTACAAAGACGCTTGGGCGCCGGTGATGGGGGTCGAATTTGAGTACCTCGATTCGGAAGTGAACCCGAGCATGGCGAACATCGTCAGTCCGACTGAAGTGATCGTGGTCAGTTCGTTCCACATTGAAGTGGACGGTGGCGGTGGTGATTTCCACATCGTCATGCCGTATTCCATGGTTGAACCGATCCGTGAACTGCTCGATGCGGGGGTTCAGTCGGACAAGATGGAAACCGACGTGCGCTGGAGCTCGGCGCTGCGTGAAGAGATCATGGATGTGCCGGTCAACTTCCGCGTTAACCTGTTGGAACAGGACCTCGCGTTGCGTGACCTGATGGAGCTGCAAGTCGGCGACATCATTCCAATTAAAATGCCCGAACATGCCACCATGTTCGTTGAAGAATTACCGACGTTCCGCGTAAAAATGGGACGTTCCGGAGAAAAACTGGCGGTTCAGGTCTCCGAAAAAATCAGACGCCCTGATGTGGTGAAAACCGACCTCGCGTTCCTTGGCAAAGACATAATTGCCGAACTGGACAACGACGAGGATGAAGACGAAGAAACGGTAGAATAAAAAACTATAGGTAGCAAAGATGTCAAAATCAGATGATCAAAGGCTTGCAGACGAGTGGGCAGCGGCGCTGGGTGAAGACCCCAATGCACCGGACATCGATGTCGATGAAGTTCTGGCCGCACCACTGGATGAACTGAAAGACACCACGAAACCCATCTCAGATGATGAGCGCCGTAAACTCGATACCATTATGGATATTCCGGTTACCATTTCCATGGAAGTGGGTCGCTCGAAAATCAGTATCCGTAACCTGCTGCAATTGAACCAAGGTTCGGTGGTGGAGTTGGATCGCATTGCGGGCGAATCGCTGGACGTGATGGTTAACGGTACCTTGATTGCTCACGGCGAAGTGGTGGTGGTCAACGATAAATTTGGTATTCGTCTCACTGACGTTATCAGCCAGACTGAACGCATTAAGAAACTGAGATAGCTTATGAACAAGTTCATAGGCTTAGCTCTGGTTTCCACGCCAGCGTTGGCGGTGGAAAATTCACAGTTGGACTTAGCGACCACATTCGGGTCGCTTTTGTTCGTTATTGCGCTCATCCTTTTCATGGCCTGGTTACTCAAGCGGATGCGAGTTCCGGCCTTTGGTCATCAAAAGGGATTGAACGTGGTTCGTCAGTTACCAGTCGGCACCAAAGAACGCGTTATGATCGTTCAGGCCGGAGAAGAACAATTTCTGATTGGTGTGACCTCGCAGTCCATTCAACTGATCTCAAAACTGGAAACGCCACTCAAGCAGGAGGAGCTGGAGTCAACGCCTTTCTCAAATCAATTGGCTCAGCTACTGAAAAAGCATGATAAAAAAACGTCTGAGTAATGCGCTGTCGGTGTTGACGCACCGCTTGGCGATAGTGATGTGGTTGAGCGCGCTGCTGTTTGCGCCGCTGGCCAGTGCGCAGCAGGAACTGGAAACGCCGATCCCGGCTACCGCCGCCAGTGCAGAAAACATGACGGTCTCTGCGATGGAAAAAGAGCAGGGTAATTCACGCACCATGGCATTGGGGAGCAGCAGTGGCGGAGGCGGTATTCCGGCCTTTACCATGACCACCAACCCAAATGGCGGCCAAGACTATTCGGTAAACCTGCAAATTCTCGCGTTGATGACCATGCTGGGCTTCCTACCTGCCATGGTCATTCTGATGACGTCGTTTACCCGCATTGTGGTGGTGATGTCGATTCTGCGTCAGGCGATGGGTTTGCAGCAGACGCCATCCAACCAGGTCATTATCGGTATAGCGATATTCCTGACCTTTTTCATTATGTCGCCAGTGCTGAATAAGATTAATGATCAGGCGATTCAGCCGTATCTCAATGAGCAGATCTCTGCTCGTCAGGCCTTTGACCTTGCTCAGGAACCAATGAAAGCGTTCATGCTTAAGCAGACGCGAGTGAAAGATCTCGAGACGTTCGTTAACATTTCCGGTTCTGATGTGAAGAACCCGGAAGATGTTTCGATGGCGGTCCTGATTCCGGCCTTCATTACGTCGGAGCTGAAAACGGCGTTCCAGATTGGTTTTATGTTGTTCCTGCCGTTTTTGATTATCGACCTGGTGGTTGCCTCGGTGTTGATGGCGATGGGTATGATGATGCTCTCGCCGATGATTGTCTCATTGCCATTTAAGCTGATGCTGTTTGTGCTGGTGGATGGATGGAACCTCATCCTTTCGACCCTGGCCGGCAGTTTTGCCATGTAGCGGGAGAAGCACATGACCCCTGAAGTCTTTGTTGAACTGTTCCGTAATGCACTGTGGATGGTGCTGATCATGGTGTGTGCCATTATCGTTCCAAGCTTGTTGATTGGTTTGGTGGTGGCGGTGTTTCAGGCGGCAACTTCAATCAACGAACAGACGCTGAGCTTTCTGCCACGTCTGATTGTCACACTGTTGGCGCTCATGCTGTTTGCCCACTGGATGACGCAGATGATGATGGAATTCTTCTTCTCCATGGTCGAGCGCATACCTCAGGTGCTGTATTAGGGCGGCTTATGGAGTACCCAACCAGCGTCGTCCTCGACTTCATCGCCAACTACTTCTGGCCTTATGCCCGCATCTCCGCCATGTTGATGGTGATGTCGGTCACCGGTGCACGCTTTGTTTCTACCCGCATCCGCCTCTATCTGGGGTTGGCGATCACGCTGGCTGTGATGCCTGCGATTCCGCAAGTGCCTGAAGATCTTGAACTGCTGTCGTTTAACGGTTTCCTGACCACGCTCAATCAGCTCATCATCGGAGTAGCGATGGGGATGGTGACGCAGTTTATGATTCAAACCTTCGTTATGCTTGGTCAGATTCTGGGTATGCAGTCGAGCCTGGGTTTTGCGTCCATGGTTGACCCGGCCAACGGACAAAATACGCCGCTGCTGGGTCAGTTGTTTATGTTTCTGGCCACGCTGTTTTTCCTTGCCAGTGATGGTCACCTTAAGATGATTCATCTGCTGGTGCTGAGCTTCAAGAGCTTGCCGATTGGTACCGGAACGCTGACGGCAGTCGATTTTCGTGAGCTCTCACTGTGGCTCGGTATCATGTTTAAGGTCGCGCTGAGTATGTCGCTGTCGGGCATTGTCGCGCTGCTCACCGTGAACTTGTCGTTTGGTGTGATGACGCGTGCTGCGCCGCAATTGAACATCTTCTCACTGGGTTTTGCGTTTGCGCTGCTGGTTGGCCTGCTGCTGTGTTGGTACATCATCAGCGGACTCTATACGCACTATGAGCTATTCTGGACAGAGGGCGAGCAGCAAGTGTGCCGCCTGATACGTCTCGATTGTTGACGCGTTTAGGAGGCTGAATTGGCAGAATCAGACGGACAAGAAAGGACCGAAGAGGCCACGCCCCGAAGGTTGCAACAGGCTCGGGAAAAGGGTCAGGTTGCGCGTTCGAAGGAGTTGGCGTCGGTCTCAGTATTAGTGGTGGGCGCATTGTCACTGATGTGGTTTGGTGACGCACTGGCGCGCGGGCTGTATTCGGCCATGGGCCGCCTGTTCAACCTGAGTCGCGAAGAGATTTTTGACGTCAACAAGCTGTTCGATATCGTCTCCGGTGCGATGGTGAATATACTGCTGCCGCTGCTGCTGATTCTGATTACCCTGTTTATTGCGGCGCTGATTGGTGCGGCAGGGGTGGGCGGCGTCAGTTTCTCTGCGGAAGCGGCGATGCCCAAGCTGTCGAAAATGAACCCGCTCAGCGGCCTTAAGCGAATGTTCGGCTTACAAAGCTGGGTGGAACTGCTGAAATCCATTCTCAAAGTACTGCTGGTGGCGGGCGTGGCGTTTTATCTGATTGAAGCGTCAAAGGAAGATCTGTTTCAGCTCAGTCTGGATATCTTCCCGCAAAACATCTTTCACGCGCTGGATATCCTGCTTAACTTCGTCTTGCTGATTAGCTGCTCACTGTTGGTGGTGGTGGCGATCGACGTGCCGTTTCAGATCTGGCAACACGCCAACCAACTGAAAATGACCAAACAGGAAGTGAAAGACGAATACAAAGACACCGAAGGTAAGCCGGAAGTCAAAGGCCGGATTCGTATGCTGCAACGAGAAGCGGCGCAGCGTCGTATGATGGCGGATGTGCCGCAGGCCGATGTCATCATTACCAACCCGGATCATTTCTCGGTCGCCTTGCGGTACAAACAAAATAGCGACAGAGCGCCGGTCGTGGTGGCCAAAGGTATCGACCATCTGGCACTGAAGATTCGCGAAGTGGCCCGCGAGCACGAAATCATGATTGTCCCCGCACCGCCGCTCGCTCGCGCGCTGTATCACACCACCGAACTGGAGCAGGAAATTCCGGACGGATTGTTTGTCGCGGTGGCTCAGGTGCTGGCGTACGTGTTCCAGTTGAAACAATACCGCCGTAAAGGTGGTCAGCGTCCGCATCTCAAAGAAGAGAATATGCCGATTCCGCCGGATATGCGCTACTAACGCCATCAACGACAACGCCCCAAACTTGGGGCGTTGTGTTATTTCTCCGGGATCGACAGCAGCACCAGCAGGGCACCATCACCGCCAAACTCGAGTGGAGCCTGGTGGAATGCCAGCACATCCGGATGCTGCGCCAGCCAAAGCGGTACTTTCTGTTTAAGAATGTGCTTGCCGATGCCGTGCTGCACGCAGGCACAGTGCACGCCTTCTTTAATGCAGTAGGCGATCATCGCGCCCAGTTCACGTTTGGCTTCCTGTTGCGTCATGCCGTGCATATCAAGGAATACGTCCGGCACGTACACGCCACGACGTAATCTTTTTACTTCATATTTCGATACATCTCCGCGCGCATAGCGTGTCGGCCCTTCATCGCTCAATACCGGAACAAACTCATCTGAAAAATAGAAGTCGTTGTCGCTCGCTTCACGTGCGCTACGGCGGATTTCTTTTTGTTTGGGGTTTCTGTTTGGCTGCTGGATTATGGTATCCTGCGAAAACTTTTTAACGCCCTTTACTGCATCCTGAAATAAAGCGAAATCGTCATCAGCATCGAATTCATGATCGTCGTTGAAATCGGTGTCTTTTTTGCTCATTAGGGAATAGATATTCTGTTGTTAATCGGAATTGGCAGTATTGTAGCGCTTTTCGGAGGCAATTTTGGATAAGATTTTTGTAGATGAAGCGGTTTCTGAGCTGCATACGCTTCAAGATATGATTCGTTGGACGGTTAGCCGCTTTAATGCTGCGAATTTATTTTACGGTCACGGCACCGATAACGCATGGGATGAAGCGGTTCAACTGATCCTGCCAACTCTGTATTTGCCGATTGACGTGCCTCCTCATGTGTTGAACTCTCGTTTGACCAGCAGCGAACGCTTGCGCGTGGTTGAACGTGTCATTAAGCGAATCAAAGACCGCACGCCAGTGGCTTACCTGACGAACAAAGCTTGGTTCTGTGGCCTGGAATTCTTCGTTGATGAGCGTGTGCTGGTGCCGCGTTCACCGATTGGCGAACTGATTCAAGCTCAGTTTGAACCTTGGCTGGTGAATGAACCTAGCCGCATCATGGACCTGTGTACCGGAAGTGGCTGTATCGCGATTGCGTGTGCGCACGCTTTCCCGGATGCGGAAGTCGACGCGATTGATATTTCCGCCGATGCGCTGCAGGTCGCAGAGCAGAACATTCAGGACCATGGTCTGGAGCAGCAAGTCTTTCCGATTCGTTCGGATCTGTTCCGTGATCTGCCTAAAGAGCAGTACGACATCATCGTGACGAACCCGCCGTATGTGGATCAGGAAGACATGAACAGCCTGCCGGATGAGTTCAAGCATGAGCCTGAACTGGGTCTGGCTGCGGGTACTGACGGCCTGAAACTGGTGCGACGCATTCTGGCGAACGCGCCACACTATCTGACTGAAAAAGGTATTCTGGTGTGTGAAGTGGGTAACTCAATGATTCACCTGATGGATCAATACCCGCATATTCCATTTACCTGGCTGGAGTTCGAGAACGGCGGTCACGGCGTGTTCCTGCTGACCCGCGAACAGCTGGTTGAGTGTGCGAGCGATTTCTCGCTCTACCGCGACTAAGCAAACAGACGGTAAAGCCGGCCACTGCGCCGGCTTTTTTGTACCTCGCGAAATTGTTCGATTTTGGGGCTTTACATCATTTCGTAATAAAGCGACTATGAATCCACGAAGAATTGTAATGTGTACCGTGAGCCAAACGTTCAGGCTTGCGGAAACCTAATTTGAGGAAGTAATGGCAGGAAACAGTATCGGACAACATTTCCGAGTGACGACATTCGGAGAAAGTCACGGTATCGCACTGGGATGTATCGTTGACGGTTGCCCTCCGGGCTTAGAGATCAGTGAAGCAGATTTGCAGGTGGATTTAGATCGCCGCCGTCCTGGCACGTCACGCTATACCACACAGCGTCGTGAGCCGGATGAAGTGAAAATCCTATCGGGTGTGTTTGAAGGCAAAACCACAGGCACGTCAATTGGTCTGCTGATTGAAAACACCGATCAACGCTCCAAAGATTATTCCGACATTAAAGACAAGTTCCGTCCGGGTCATGCGGACTATACCTACCATCAGAAATACGGCATTCGTGATTACCGTGGCGGCGGCCGTTCGTCGGCGCGTGAAACTGCGATGCGCGTAGCGGCTGGCGGCATTGCCAAGAAATACCTCAAGCAGGAGTTCGGCGTTGAGATTCGCGCTTATCTGTCACAGATGGGCGATGTGTCGATCGACAAAGTGGACTGGAATGAAATCGACAACAACGCGTTCTTCTGTCCGGATGTAGATAAAGTTGACGCGTTTGACCAACTGATTCGTGACCTGAAAAAAGAAGGTGATTCGATTGGTGCCAAG
This sequence comes from Vibrio sp. bablab_jr001, assembly GCF_016464285.1. Classification (NCBI taxonomy): domain Bacteria; kingdom Pseudomonadati; phylum Pseudomonadota; class Gammaproteobacteria; order Vibrionales; family Vibrionaceae; genus Vibrio; species Vibrio sp. bablab_jr001. The sequence goes on along the minus strand of NZ_JACDWZ010000039.1, from coordinate 594,314 downwards.
ATTCAGGTTGTGGCAACCAATGTGCCTGTGGGTCTTGGTGAGCCAGTGTTTGATCGCCTGGATGCCGATATCGCTCACGCACTGATGAGCATCAACGCGGTAAAAGGCGTGGAAATCGGTGACGGTTTTGATGTGGTGAATCAGAAAGGTAGCCAGCATCGTGACCCTCTGACCCCGGAAGGCTTTGCCAGCAATCATGCCGGCGGCATTCTTGGCGGTATTTCAACGGGGCAGGATGTAGTGGCAAACATTGCCCTTAAACCAACATCAAGCATCACGGTTCCCGGTGATACGATTACTCGCACTGGTGAAGCGACTCAGTTGATCACCAAAGGTCGTCATGATCCTTGTGTGGGTATTCGTGCGGTGCCCATCGCTGAAGCGATGCTGGCGATCGTGCTGCTGGATCATCTGCTGCGTCACCGTGGCCAGAACCACGGCGTACACACCGAAACACCAGTGATTTAATCATTACTGTTTAATTTGGGAGGTAGCCGCTTAGCCAGCTCCTCCCAGATTGTCGTTGCCGCCCGGCTGCGACTGGAGCGCCCAATGCAGAGCAGTTGAATCGGCTCTTGCTCCGCAGGCACAAACTCCTTAAGCACTTCAACCAAATCTCCCTTTGCCAGCCACGGCTGTAACAACGTCAGATCGGCATAGATAACCCCGTTATCCAACATGGCGAGATCGATCAAACTTCGTACGTCATCCGTCGCCAGACTTGCAGGTACGGCGACAGAAACCACCGTATCCTCGCCTTTTTCCTGAAACGACCAGTGGTCGTGAGCACCACTACGTGGTTTAAAAACAAGACATTGATGCTTCGTCAGTTGTTCAGGATGAGTAGGTACACCAAAGCGGCTGAGATAGCCGGGGCTGGCGGCGAAACAACGTCGCTTGTGTCCTATTTTCTTGGCGACCTGCTGTGAATCCGGCAGGTGTCCGACGCGAATGGCGATATCGATTTGTTGGTCTATCAGATCGGTAAAGTTATCGTCGAAACTCAGTTCAAGCGTAATGTTGGGATACAACTGGCGCAGCGCATGAATCTCAGGAATGACCACTTGCTGGCCAAACAGGGTCGCACAACTGATTTTTACCGTGCCCGATGGGGCAGAGCTGGCGCTGTCAATCAGAGCGTCAATGTCTCCAAGCAAGGAGGGTAACCGATGGCTGATCGCCAGCAATTCTTGGCCGAGTTCGGTGAGACGCAATTGCCGCGTCGTCCGATGCAGCACCGGTTGGCCTAACAGCTCTTCGAGTTGGACGATTTTCTTGCTGACTGACGAACGCGGAAGGCGTAATTGCTGAGCCGCTCGTTGAAAGCTGCCTTGCTCAATCACCTGATGTAGCAAAGGAAGCAGATTCAGAATACGTTGGTTGATGTTCATAAGTTCTCTTTTGGAAACTTTGAGTTGAATTATTGGTGCCTTATTGGAATGTATAAAAGCGCATATTCTAGTCGCTGTCCACTAAGGAGAGCTTATGAAACAGAAAACGTATTTGGTTACCGGTGGTAGCGCCGGAATTGGCTTAGCGACAACCCGAGCGCTCCTGGAGCAGGGAGATCGCGTCATTATCACGGGAAGAAGCGCAGAAAAGTTGGCTGAGGTAGCCCATTCACTCTCCGGAGATTTGCACTGGGTGGTCGCAGACAACGGTAAACTGTCTGATATTCAGGCTCTGGGTGACATGTTGCAACGAGAAAGCTGGCAACTGGATGGCGCGGTATTAAATGCTGGCGTGTATCAACCCAACATCATCGGCGAATCCAGCGAAGAAGCGTTTGATCACACCTTTGATATCAACGTCAAAGGGACTTTCTTTACGATACAGGCGCTGCTGCCTGTATTAAACCGTGGTGCGAGCCTGGTGGTGATCTCAAGTCTGGTGGTGGAAAAAGCGTTTGCGCACTCCAGTTTTTATATGGCCAGCAAATCGGCACTCGAAGGCTTGATGGCCGGAATGAGCCTCGATCTGGCAGACAGAGGGATTCGCATCAACTCGGTACAACCGGGAGTGACAGCCACCGAAATTCAAGGTAAATCGGGGATGGACGATACACAAATTGCCGAATTGCATCAGTGGATGGCATCGACGCCGCTAGGGCGTATCTTGATGCCGGAAGATATCGTGCCGTCGATTCGCTTTTTACTCAGTGATGGTTCACTGGGTATGCGCCATGCTAAACTGCTGATTGATGCTGGAATGAATCTGTAAATAAAACGCCCTCAAATGAGGGCGTTTTTATCGTTCAGCATAAGCTCAGTGCAGTGAGTTTTCCGTTTCCAGATGGAACGATGGCAAACGCCATTTGAAGCGCACGGCAGCCATGCGCAGCGTATAGCCGACTACCAAGGTCACGATGGTGCTGGTAACATCATTGACGCCCAGTTCCAACATCGCCAGATACAGGCCAGAGGCAACCAGTGTCACCGAGGCGTACAACTCATCGTGCAGCACCAGCGGTTGTTGACGACAGATTAAATCGCGCAGCAGGCCACCAAACACACCCGTCACCAGCGCGGAAACCATACAGATCATCGCGTGATGCCCCATCCCCATGGCGATTTTTGTGCCGATGATACTAAACACGATCAGCCCCAGCGCATCCAAACGAATAAACAATCCTTTGAGTTTTATGACCCATTTGTAGATCCCGGTGGTCAGGACACCAGCGATACACGTGATCGCCAGAAACTCCGGATTCTTAACCCAACCGAGCGGATAGTGACCCAGCAAAATATCCCTAACGGTGCCACCGCCAATCGCGGTAGCGCTGGCAACCAGCATGACTCCAAACCAATCCATTTTGCGTCGGCCTGCGCTTAATGCGCCTGTCATGGCTTCCGCGGTAATCCCGATAATATATAAAACACTCAAAAGCATCGAAAAAGACCCTATGAATCGTGTGCGCCGCAAAAGGCGCAAGTGTAGAGGGAAAGGGGGCGATTGACGAATGAGATTTTGTGCAAAGAAACCGTTTGCTGGATTACTAAAACTAATGAACCTAGTTGCAATCCTTTACCCGGGACGAAAAAATCGCGAGAATGCACCGCGTCGACGACCTTTAGCTGTAATGTTATGACTCACCACTACACAGATTTAATCACCATTTTTAACGATACTTTCTTTGCCCCGTTCAACACTAAGTTAGAACTGGGGGGCGATGAGCCTATTTATCTGCCTGCCGATGAGACAGTGCCGCATCACCGTATCGTTTTCGCACGCGGGTTTTACGCTTCGGCGTTGCATGAGATTGCTCACTGGTGTGTCGCCGGACCACAGCGGCGCCTGCTGGAAGATTTTGGCTACTGGTATGAGCTGGATGGCCGCACCGAAGCGGTTCAGGCGCAGTTTGAGAAAGTGGAAGTTCGCCCGCAGGCGTATGAGTGGATTTTGTCGCTGAGTGCAGGCTTTCCTTTTACGGTCAGTTGTGACAACCTTAACGGCGATTTTGAGCCTGACCGACTGGCGTTTATGCGCAAGGTACATCAAGAAGTACTGAGTATTTTAGACGCAGGACTACCACAGCGGGTGAGCATGCTGTCGAACGCACTGCGTGCTTTCTACCACATTGCCCCACTGGCTCCAGACCAATTTATTGTGAAGTAACGAGATAAGCATGATTATTGAATTTGAAGAAAAACTCCTTGAGCTGATTGATACCCGAATTGCAACAGCATCAGACGATGAACTGTTTGCTGGTGGCTATCTGCGTGGTCATATCTCGTTATCGGCAGCGGCGTGTGAAGACGACGGCGTGCAGGACGTGGAAGAGTTGAAAAACCGCATTGAGCAGAGCCTGGAAGCGGCGCGCTCTGAACTGAATCCGGCTGATCGTGTCATTGTTTCTGATCTGTGGCGTGAACTGGCCGCTCAGGCCTGATTCGAGTCTTAAAGGTTGCCTATAAGGAGTCATTCAATTTATTTGAATGACTCCTTATAATTTTTGCGATTGTTACCTTGGTGGCGAATGTTTAATCTAACAACATCAAACGAGCACTGAGGGTTATCATCATGAAAGTTATCGCATTTGGAGCTAGCACTAGCTCAACATCAATCAACAAAGCTTTGGCAACATATGCAGCCAATCTCATCGACGGAGCTGAAGTTCAGGTTCTGGATATCAACAACTACAACGTTCCGATGTTCAGTGAAGATCTGGAAAAAGAGATCGGTCATGCTGAAGGCGCACAGGGCTTCCTGCGCGATTTGTCTCAGGCTGATGCGTTTGTGATTTCTTTCGCCGAGCACAATGGCCACTACCCTGCGGCGTACAAAAACCTGTTTGACTGGGCAACCCGTATCGATCGCGAAGTGTTCAAGAACAAACCTGCCGTTTATCTGGCAACGTCACCGGGCCCAGGTGGTGCGCAATCTGTCTTGGCTGCAGCAGTAGGTTCAGCCCCTTTCTTTGCGGGCAACGTGAAAGCGTCAGTGTCAGTACCCAACTTCTATAACGTCTTTGATCTAGAAGCAGGTAAAATAACGGATGAAGCCGTGAATGCCGAACTGAAACAAGCGGTCGCGAAGCTGGCATAAGTGAGCCCTTCGAATTGAATATGAAAAAGCCTCGCGGTAGCGAGGCTTTTTGCTGTCTGACGGCGGTTATTTTTCGCTGATGGCTTTGCCTTTGCGCAGACGTCGTACCCACATGCGGCTTGGGTGCAGTGTCTCCATCACATCGACAGGCAGTGGTAATGGGTCACCGCAAATGATTGAGGCCAGAACTTCGGCCAGCAACGGTGCGGAGCTCAGGCCGCGAGAGCCTAATCCGAGCAAGCCGTACAGTTGCGGATAGATCGCAACCGGTTCGGCATCCTGTTCGCTTTGTTTTACCAGATCCTGATACTGGTTGAGGATCGCTTCCATATCACCAATACTGCCGACAAATGGCAGATGATCGCGGCTGACACAACGAATGCCCTGACGGGATTCGTTACCTGATGTGTCGACCCGCGTCGGCCAAGCCTGGTCGGTGACACAGTGGCTTAAACGTGCGCCATTTTCTATTTGCGCAGCGGCGTCAAATTCGCAATCGAGGTGATCACGATCGTAGCTGGCACCGATGCAATGTGTCCCGGAAGCCGGGTTGTACGGCGTCATATAGCCGTCGTAGCACAATACGGTTTTGAGTTGCTTAAGCGTATCGTTGGTCGGAATGTGGCTGACCTGACCTTTGACTTTACCCAGCGGCAGGGATTGGGTTTGTGCAAAGCCATCAAACTGATGGCCATTGGCCAAAATCACACACTGATGCGCGACCTGATGTTCGGCAAATTGTAACTGCCACAAGCGTTGCTTCGCATCCCAATTCAGCGCAGTCACGCGGTGATTGAAATGGGCGGTTAATTTTCCTTCCTCGCTAAGCTTAGCTAACAAACCTTGTGTTAACTGAGCTGGGCACAACCAGCCACCTAACGGATAATGAACGCTCTCAACCGAGACAGGCAGCCCCATCATCGCTGAAGTTTGCTTCGCGTCGAGTTTGGTCACTAACTCTGCCGAAAATTCACCGTTGAGCATTTTGTTGAGTTTGACGGTTGATTTGTCATCCCACATCAATTGGGTGACGCCGCACCAGTCATGATCAAATTGAATGTGCTGCGCCGCTTTCTCCGCGAATTGACGGGAGTAAAGAAACGCTGGAGCGAAGACGCGCGAGACGCCTTGGTGCTCTCCGTTCAGGAGCGGGTACACTGCGCCCTGACGATTGCCTGACGCGCCTTGCGCCGGTTCACTGTCTTCGCAATACAAGGTGACGTGAATGCCGCGTTCGCTGAGTGCTTTGGCCAACGCAGCACTGGCAATGCCACCACCAATAATCGCGACATCATTAACGTCAGTTAAGCTATTGAGCTTGTACCAGGGTTTAATGTTACTGTCGGGCCGTTTCTCGGTCAGCGCGCCAGCAATCATTTCCCGTTTGGTGCCGAAACCTTTGACTTTTTTCATCGCAAAGCCAGCTTCGATTAAGCCGCGGCGGACGAAACCCGCCGAGGTAAAGGTGGCGCAGGTACAATCCTGTTTGGCCATTTTAGCCATGCCGTTGAACAGGTTCTGATTCCACATTTCCGGGTTTTTGCTCGGCGCAAACCCATCCAGGAACCAGGCATCAACGATACCGTGATCAGGCACTGGCACTTTCGGCATGCAGTCTTTGATATCACCAAACCAGAGATCGAGAGTGACAGCGCCGTCTGCCAGCACGATGCGGTGACACTCAGGGACGGCAATCGGGTAGTACTCGTGCAGTTGTTTGGCATAGTCAGCCAGTTCCGGCCAGGACTCATGAGCTTTGATGAGATCGCTTTTGCTGAGCGGGTATTTCTCAAAACTGATGAAATGTAACGATTTCAGTGTCGCTTGCGGGTTTTGCTGTCTAAACTTGTCGAACCATTGCCATAAGGCGAGGAAGTTGAGGCCGGTTCCAAAACCTGTCTCTGCGACAACAAAACGGCGTTGGTCATATTCATGCCATCTTTGCGGGAGATGATTCTGAGTCAGAAACACATAGCGGGTCTCTTCCAACCCATTGACGTTGGAGAAATAAACATCGTCAAACTGGTCTGAAACCGGGGTGCCGACTTCGTTCCAGCCGAGCTGCGCGTGTGTAATGGATGTCATAATCGATGAATTCCATGATATCTGGCGGAAATATGGGCCGAGATTGTACGGATTTATGGGAAAGCTGACCACTTTTGTTGTTCTTCTTCGTTATCATTTAGCGAAATTTTGAATTATAGGAATGTCACATGAAACGAGTCGTAATCACCGGTATGGGTATTGTTTCAAGTATCGGTAACAACGTCGAAGAAGTTTTAGCGTCTCTAAAAGCGGGTAAATCAGGTATCAATGCTTCTGAGCAGTTCAAAGAGCAAGGCCTACGTTCTCAAGTGTGGGGCGACCTGAAGATCAATCCTGCTGAGCACATTGACCGTAAACAGATGCGTTTTATGGGTGATGCTGCGGCGTACGCATACCTATCTATGGAACAAGCTATCGCGGATGCGGGCCTGACTCCAGAGCAAGTATCAAACGATCGTACTGGTATCATCGCCGGCTCAGGCGGTGCGTCTTCTATGAACCAAGTGGTCGCTGTGGATACTCTGCGTGAGAAAGGCGTGAAGCGTGTTGGTCCTTACATGGTACCTCGTACTATGTCTTCGACCGTTTCAGCGTGTCTGGCGACTCCATTTAAAATCCGTGGTGTGAACTACTCAATCAGCTCTGCATGTGCCACTTCTGCGCACTGTATTGGTAACGCGATGGAGCTGATCCAACTGGGTAAACAAGACATCGTTTTTGCAGGCGGCGGTGAAGAGCTGGATTGGTCACTGACCATGATGTTCGACGCGATGGGCGCTCTGTCAACGAAATACAACGACATGCCACAAAAAGCGTCTCGTACTTACGATGCAGACCGCGATGGTTTCGTTATCTCTGGCGGCGGCGGTATGGTCGTGGTTGAGGAACTGGAACACGCTCTGGCTCGTGGTGCGAAAATCTACGGTGAAATCGTAGGTTACGGCGCGACATCTGACGGCTACGACATGGTTGCTCCTTCTGGTGAAGGTGCAGTGCGTTGTATGCAGATGGCAATGCAACACGTTGACGGTGTGGATTACGTGAATACGCACGGTACTTCTACTCCAGTAGGTGACGTGAAAGAGCTTGGCGCGATTCAACAAGTATTCGGCGGCAACAGCCCTGCAATCTCTGCAACTAAGGCGATGACAGGTCACGCTCTGGGTGCGGCGGGTGTACACGAAGCCATTTACTCAACTCTGATGCTGCATCACGGCTTTATTGCACCAAGCATCAACGTTGAAAACCTGGATGACGCAGCGCAAGGTCTGGATATCGTGACAGAAATGCGTGAGCAAGAGTTAACGACAGTCATGTCGAATAGCTTTGGTTTTGGTGGCACTAACGCAACGCTAGTGATCAAAAAGTACCAAGGTTAATAACCTCATACCCTTAGGTAAAAGGTTTCCAGAACTGATCAGCTTAGCTGGTCGAACAGACGCAGACTCTGTCCCATGGAGAGCGGGATAGGATCCTTTTGTTCTGGATATTGCCCGGTGGCGAGATTGCCATCGGGCATTTTTATTTCCTCTCGTTTAGCTCTCGACACCGGGAGTGCTTTTCTGCACAATGCCTTGCAAACTCGCTAACACAACAACTTGTCAATACAAATAGTGTGAACTCCGTTATGAAAATTGTGATCGACGAAAACATGCCTTATGCCGTTGAGCTGTTCAGCCAACTGGGTGAGGTGGTACTGAAACCGGGCCGAACCTTAACGGCAGACGACTTGGTGGATGTGGATGCGCTGATGATTCGTTCTGTAACCAAAGTGAACGAGGCGCTGATTAGTAAAGCCAACAAACTGAAATTCGTCGGCACTGCCACTGCAGGTATGGATCATGTTGACCAGGCGCTGCTGGAAGAGCGTGGTATTTTCTTTACTGCTGCTCCGGGCTGCAACAAAGTCGGCGTGGCGGAGTACGTGTTCAGCGTGCTGATGGTGCTTTCTCAGCAACAGGGCTTCTCGGTATTTGATAAAACCGTTGGTATCATTGGCGCCGGGCAGGTGGGGACTTACTTGTCAGAGTGCCTGACCGGGATGGGCATCAATGTGTTGCTCAACGATCCACCGAAGCAAGCGCAAGGCGACAGCCGTGAATTTACGCCGTTGGATGTCCTGTTGAGTGAGTCCGATGTGATCACGCTGCACACGCCAATCACTCGCGAAGGTGAGTGGCCAACTCATCATCTGATTGACAGTACTGTGCTGAACAATTTGCGTAGCGACCAAATTCTGATCAACGCCGCTCGTGGTCCGATTGTCGACAACGATGCGCTGAAAGCCCGTCTGCAGAAAGCTGATGGCTTCACTGCGGCTTTGGATGTGTTTGAGTTTGAACCGCAGGTGGATATGGAACTGCTGCCGCTGTTGGCGTTTGCCACTCCGCATGTTGCGGGTTATGGCTTGGAAGGCAAAGCGCGCGGAACCACCATGATTTTTAACAGCTATTGCGAATTCTTAGGAAATTCACTGTGGGCAAATCCGTCAGCATTGTTGCCGGTGGCTCCTGTGCCGGAAGTGACCCTGGACAGAGCCTGGGATGAAGCAACGCTGCTGAGTTTAACGCAACTGATTTATGATGTGCGTCGTGATGACGCTCTGTTCCGTCGCGAAATACACAAACCTGGCGCGTTTGACCAAATGCGTAAACAATATTGGGACAGACGTGAGTATAGCGCGATCACACTCGTTGGCGATGCGACCTGTAATCTGGAGCCGCTGGCGAAATTAGGTTTTAAAATTGAGGTAACGAATGAGCCAAGTATTTAATGTTGCAATCTTCGGTGCAACAGGTGCCGTCGGTGAAACGATGTTGGAAGTGCTGCAGGAGCGTAAGTTTCCTGTCGGTGAATTATACCTGCTGGCGAGTGAGCGCAGCGAAGGTAAAACTTACCGTTTCAACGGTAAAACGGTCCGTGTGCAAAACGTGGAAGAGTTTGATTGGTCACAGGTACACATCGCGCTGTTTTCAGCTGGTGGTGACTTGTCTGCACAGTGGGCGCCAATCGCCGCTGATGCGGGTGTAGTGGTGATCGACAACACGTCGCACTTCCGTTACGACTACGATATTCCTCTGGTTGTGCCTGAAGTGAACCCTGAAGCCATTGCTGAGTTCCGTAACCGCAATATCATTGCTAACCCGAATTGTTCGACCATTCAGATGTTGGTCGCATTGAAACCGATTTACGATGCGGTAGGCATTGAGCGCATCAACGTGACGACTTACCAGTCTGTCTCGGGGGCAGGTAAAGCGGGTATTGATGAGCTGGCTGGCCAGACGGCGAAGCTACTTAACGGTATTCCAGCAGAGAATAAAGCCTTCAGTCAGCAAATTGCGTTTAACTGTATTCCACAAATCGATGTGTTTATGGATAACGGTTACACCAAAGAAGAGATGAAGATGGTTTGGGAAACTCAAAAAATCTTCAACGATCCTTCAATTATGGTCAACCCAACGTGTGTGCGTGTGCCGGTGTTCTTTGGTCATGCTGAGGCGCTGCATGTAGAAACCAGCTCTCCGATTGATGCCGAACAGGTGATTGAACTGCTGTCACAAACGGAAGGTGTAGAAGTGTTCCAAGGTGAAGATTTCCCGACTCAGGTTCGTGATGCTGGTGGTAAAGATCATGTAATGGTTGGCCGTATCCGTAACGACATCAGCCACCATAGCGGTATCAACATGTGGGTTGTGGCGGATAACGTTCGCAAAGGCGCTGCGACTAACGCGGTGCAGATTGCCGAAGTGTTGATTCGTGATTACTTCTAATGGCCTTCAGCCAGAATGAAAAAAACCACCGCTAGCGGTGGTTTTTTTATAGTTATTTCTTCGACTTATGAGCGTCTGGGTTGTCTTTACAACTGCCGTCCGCGCATTTGCCGTACAGGTACAAACTGTGGTTGGTCAGTTGTACGTTGTATTGTGAAGCAATCTCTTTTTGACGCTGTTCGATCAGGTCATCTGAGAATTCAATCACTTCACCACAGTCGAGGCACACCAGGTGATCATGGTGATGCTGAGTCGACAGTTCGAATACTGATTTGCCGCCTTCAAAGTGATGGCGTGTCACGATACCGGCATCATCAAATTGGTTTAGGACTCGATAAACTGTCGCAAGGCCAATCTCTTCACCGAGATCAATCAGCTTTTTGTACAGCTCTTCAGCACTAATATGTTGGCACTCAGGCTGCTGTAATACTTCTAAAATCTTTAGCCGTGGAAGGGTAACTTTAAGACCAGCATCCTTTAGCGCTTGGTTATTGTCTGACATATACTTTCCCGTTGATGATCTGCGGTAGTTAACAGAAGTCAATGTTGTCCAACATTATAGGTTAGTCACAGCGAACAATAAACCACGAAGTTCAAGGGGTTACTATTATTTTTCGTAAAGCCGCGCGATATCACTGCGATACGAGCTCTGACCAGTTACAATTGTTTAACATTAACCGGATGTTAAGTCTACGTCCTTGCTGATTGACCCAATCCATTTGAGTCGAGGCGTAGCGTAATGAGATAGAGTCTAAGGCACGGAAAGCATGAATAAAACTCTGGCAAAGCTATATAAACCAAATATTGTGAAGTGGGCGCTGAATAGCTGGCCGCCGTTCTGGGGGGCGGGGATTAAGATTGAATCCATCAGTGAAGATTTTCGAGAAGTGCGTATGCGCCTCAAGCTGCGTTGGTGGAATAAAAACGCGAACCGCTCGCAATATGGCGGCAGTATTTTCTCTCTGACTGACCCCGTTTACTCGTTGATGCTCATGGGCATTTTAGGCGAGCAATACTATGTGTGGGACAAAGAGGCCAGCATTAACTTTATCAAACCCGGCCACACCGATTTATATGCTGAGTTTCTGATTCCTCAGCAGCAGTTGGACGCGATTCTGAGCGCTACCGCCTGCGGGGATAAATGTTTCCCTGAGTTCATCATCCATGTGAAAAATGCCCACGGTGAAGTGGTGTCTGAAGTACATCGCAAGCTGTATGTGCGTAAGAAACCGAAGTTTCGTGAAGCTGACGACAGCGCAGAGGGCAGGGAACTGGTTGACTCTCAGTCAATGTCCTGAATCGCTGGAAGTTATGCCGTTGGTGATTTGCGATCGCGATAGCCGCGGCACAAGCTGATCCAGGCATCGGCGGTACGCGATACGTAACGATCAGAGTGCCAGATGACGCCAAGTTGCCAGTCAATGGAAGGCGTCATTCTTTTGACAACCACACCTTCCCCCTGAATCCGATGACACAGAGGCTCGGGAAGAAACGCGACGCCGACGCCACTCTTCACCAACGCAACCAGAAAATCCCACTGACTGCTACGCGCCGCCACCTGTGGAACGAATCCTTGCTCCTGACATAACTTGTCGATGTATTCGCTCAGAGTAAATTCATGGGTATAGATGTAAAACGGTTCTTCTTTCAGATCCTGCCAATGTACGGTTTCGATATCCCGCCAAGGTGCTGAGTCGGGAAGTACGGCGCAAATTGGGTAGCTGTCGAGCTCCAATGTGTTGAGGTTTTGCGCTGCATTGAGAGACAACATAGTCACGGCCACATCGAGGTCACCCTCTGAAACAGCTTGTTCTATTTTGCGTCCACCATATTCGACGATCGTCATTTCGACATCTGGATAGGTCTGACGGTACTGACGGATCAGTCCTGCATACAAATGTCCCACCATGGGCGGGATCCCGAGGCGTAGATGTCCGCGCTGCAATTCATTCAGATCAACCAGCTCCGCTTCGAGCTGCGACATATGTGCCAGAATTTCTTGCGCACGTTGAAAGACGATGTCTCCGGCATCGGTCAGCCAGAAGCGGCGACCTTCACGGTGCAGCAGCGGTTGGTCTACTTCCTGTTCCAGGCTGCGAATCATCTTGCTGATGGTCGGTTGAGTGACAAACAGCTTTTCTGATGCGCGAGTAAAGCTTTGTTCATTGACCAGTTCCACAAAATAACGCAGTGCTTTGATGTCCATCGTCGATATCCGGTAAGTAATTTCATTCCATTTTGGCATGAATTTGATAATAAAAATTCATTTTATGACGGTTTTAAGCTTGCTTATACTGTGACTAATTTCACAAAACAAGCGAAGAGCAAAAATGAAACGGGTAGGAAACAGCTTGATGACGCTGAGCCAGATTGCGGTGCTGGCGTTGATTTGGTTTATCGCAGATTTGCTGGTTAAAGAGTTTCATTTGCCGATCCCGGCCAATCTGACGGGGATGTTGTTGCTGCTGGCGTTAGTATTCACCCACGTCGTGAATGTGGATTGGTTACGTAAAGGAGCAACCTGGTTGCTGGCTGAGATGCTGTTGTTTTTCGTGCCAGCGGTGGTCGCTGTGGTGAACTATCAGGATCTGATGAAGCAAGAAGGGTTGAGAATCATGGTGGTGCTGATTTTAAGCACGATCGCGGTGATTGGTTCAACGGCCTGGGTGGTCGATAAACTCTATCGCTTCGAGCTGAAAATGGCGCGTCGTAAAAGCAACCATTTGCGGAGTATGTAGTTGATGAGTATGAATTCCTCGCTGTTAAGTGTGCTGTGTCTGCTGCTGACATTACTGTTCTATTATGGCAGCAAGTTGCTCTATCGCCGCAAACGCACGATTTTTCTGATGCCGTTGCTGCTGGCGCCGTTGCTGCTGGTGGTGGTGGTGATGGGATTTCACATTCCGTATCAGGATTATATGGCGGAATCTCATTGGCTGTTGTGGATGCTTGGCCCGGCAACGGTGGCGTTTGCAATTCCGGTGTACGACAACCGCCATTTGATTCAACGCCACTGGTTGTCACTTTCTGTTGGGGTGATGGTTTCGGTGGTCGTGGCGGTCGGCTCTACCGTATTACTCGCTCGTTGGCTGGAGTTGCCGGAATTGTTGCAGCGCAGCTTGGCCATGCGTTCGATTACCACGCCTTTTGCCGTTGAAGCGACCAAATCGATTGGTGGTCAGAGCGATCTGACGGCGCTGTTTGTGGTGTTGACTGGGGTGATTGGTATGGTGGTGGGCGAAGTCGTTCTCACCGTGCTGTCGATTCGCTCCCGCCTTGGCAAAGGCGCCAGTTTGGGGGCTTCTGCTCACGGAGCGGGAACCGCCAAAGCGTATCAGATTGGTAATTCGGAAGGGGTGGTATCGAGTGTGGTGATGATGATTGCCGGTATGGTGACCGTACTGATTGCGCCACTGATTGGCTGGATTCTCTGGTAGTCCAGAAAGCAAAACCCCCAGCCATAGCCGGGGGTTTTTCGTTAATCAGTCGTCAAGTTCAGCCAGACACATCTCTTCGTAAACTTGTTTAACCCATTTGGTTACGCGCTCTTCAGTCAGTTCTGGCTGGCGGTCTTCATCGATACACAGACCCACGAAGTGGTTCTCATCAACCAGCGCTTTTGATGCTTCAAACTCGTAGCCTTCTGTTGGCCAGTGACCAACCACCGTTGCGCCTTTCGCTTCTACGATGTCACGTACCGTGCCCATCGCGTCACAGAAGTACTCTGCATAATCTTCTTGGTCACCACAACCAAAGATAGCAACCAGCTTGGTTGAGAAGTCAATCGCTTCTAGTTCTGGGAAAAAGTCATCCCAGTCACATTGCGCTTCACCGTAATACCAAGTCGGGATACCAAGCAGCAGCAGATCGAAGTTGTCGATGTCTTCTTTGCTGCTTTTTGCGATATCTTGAACGTGAACAAGTTTTTTACCGAGTTGTTTTTGAATCATCTTTGCAATAGCTTCGGTGTTACCTGTATCGCTACCAAAAAAGATACCTACACTTGCCATAGAGTCTTTACCTTTAAATTGTAATGGGTTGGCGGGTGGTTGAACGCTCAGGCATCAGCCCAAGCCAGTCCCTTCCCAACTAAGTTGGATAATGCCTTTGGCAATAAAGCCAGCACAACCTAAAAACAGAACAAGCCATACAATACGACGGCCAAATGCCGGAACATTACCTTGTTTTAACACGTCTTTAATTGCCATCCCGATAAGGAAGAAAATAGACGCAAAAAGCAGATCAAGTCCGATGGACTCGAGCATGTTCATGTAGTCGTACAGCATGGTTATCCTTTATGCCAATTTGCTTGCGCGCACTATACCATTGTTAAACGGCAAAGTTAATGCGCGGATGAGAACCGATTTCACACTTGTTTGAAGAGAAAATCGCTCTGGTTGCTCTGTGAGGCGGGCTGCCTCACAGGATAAATTTGCGAATCGCGCGCAGCACTTCAGTCGGCTTTTCAGCATGTAACCAGTGACCCGTATTGGCAATGACATGCGCTTTGGCTTGGCTGAACTGTGCCTGCACTTGTGGCTGATGTTCGGCGGTCAGATAGTTGGAGTCGCCGCCTTTAATAAATAAGGTTGGGATGTCACAGCGTGCGATAGGCTCCCAGCCCATAATATAGGCGTAATTGGCTTTAAGCGCGGCGACGTTAAAACGCCACACCATCACACTGTCCTGATTCATCATCGATTTACCCAAAAACTGGCGCACACCATCGATTTCAACATGTTTGGCTAAAATCGCCATGGCTTCGCTGCGTGATGACGGCTTTTGTTCCAACACGGCTTCGAGCCCGGCAATCACATTTTCGTGGCGTCGTTCGGTGTAGGCGACTGGCGCCATATCCAGAATGACTAATTGGGCGACTTTGTCGTCGGCGATGTCAGCCAGTTTCATTGCGACTTTGCCACCCATGGAATGGCCGATGATGGTCGCTTGTTGAACGTTCAGATCGGTCAACAATTGATCCACGTCGGCGGCCATCAGTGCGTAATTATGTTCATCCGAATGAAATGACTGACCGTGATTACGCAGGTCGATACTCAGGACCTGGTGATCGTTTTTCAGGTCGCGAGCCAGTAGCCCGAGGTTGTCCAGACTGCCAAACAGACCGTGGATCAAAACAACGGTGTGACCCTCACCTTCAAGTTTGTAATTCAGAAGTGCTGACATTTTATCTTATTAGTAATGGGTTTAACGTAGAGTCTCGGCAAAGATCTCGCTATAATCCCCCAGAGTTTAAACATTGAGATTGTGAAAAGCGAATGAAAACAATTGAGGTTGATGAGGATCTATACCGTTACATTGCAGGTCAAACCCTTCACATTGGTGAGAGCGCATCGGATATTCTGCGCCGCCTGTTGAACGTGGATGGCCAAAGCGCATCTGTTGCTCCTAAGGCATCAGCGGTGCCTAAAGGTATAGTGGTGAGTAAAGATGCTGGTCAGGAAACGAAACTGGATGGCGTAAAAGAAATGCGCTCTCTTTTGATTTCAGACGAATTTGCCGGTCTGAAAAAAGCGGTTGATCGTTTTATGCTGGTTCTTTCTACTCTTCATCGCATCGATGCTGCTGCTTTTTCTGAAGCGACGCTGGTGAAAGGCCGTAAGCGCGTTTACTTTGCTGATAACGAGCAAACCCTGCTGGCAAGTGGTCAAACGACTAAGCCTAAAGCGATTCCAAACACACCGTTTTGGGTCATCACCAACAATAACACCAGCCGCAAACAGCAGATGATTGAGCAAGTCATGATTCGCATGAACTTCCCGGCAGACATTATTGAGAAAGTGACCCAATCGATTTGATTTGTACCAATCGAGCACGAAAAGTCTGATTGAAACCTCATAATATGCAAACCAAACTGCGTATTATGAGGTTTTTTATTTGTCGTTATATTTTGAAAGGATGTCTTTATGGCAATGCACCCGCGTGCAGGACAAAAAGCCCAACAGCAAGACCTGCATAATATTCCTGCACTTGTTGCAAACTACTACCTTCTTCAGCCAGACCCAAGCAATCCGAAACATAAAGTAGAGTTCGGTACTTCTGGCCACCGTGGCAGCGCAGACAAAACCACCTTTAACGAAAATCATATCCTGGCCATCGCGCAGGCGGTGGTTGAAGTGCGTGCCGCTCAAGGTACTGCCGGCCCAATCTTTGTCGGTAAAGACACTCATGCCCTGTCTGAACCGGCATTCAGCAGCGTGATTGAAGTGTTGGTCGCCAATGGCATCGAAGTGATTGTGCAGCAAGATAATGGTTATACGCCAACGCCGGGTATTTCACATGCGATTCTGACCCACAACCTGAAACATGCTGAAAAAGCCGACGGCATCGTGATCACGCCATCACATAACCCACCGCAAGACGGTGGCATCAAATATAACCCGACGCACGGTGGTCCGGCGGAAGGTGAACTGACTCAGGCGATTGAAAACCGCGCCAACCAACTGATTGCCGAAGGCTTGAGCGGCGTAAAACGTGTGTCGGTCACCGACGCTAAAGCCTCACCGCTGTTTAAACAAGTTGATTTGGTGAAGCCTTACATTGACGATCTGGTCAACGTGGTTGATATGGCTACGATTCAAAAAGCTAATCTGAAGCTGGGCGTGGATCCGCTCGGCGGCAGTGGTATTGATTACTGGCGTCAAATCGGTCAGGCGTACAACCTGAATCTCACTTTAGTGAGTGAAGCGATTGACCCAACCTTCCAGTTTATGTCACTGGATAAAGACGGCGTGGTGCGTATGGACTGCTCGTCGCCTTACGCGATGGCGGGCCTACTGGCGCTGAAAGATGAATACGATCTGGCATTTGGTAACGACCCGGACTATGACCGTCATGGCATCGTGACACCAAAAGGTCTGATGAACCCAAACCACTTCCTGTCGGTGTGTATCGATTATCTCTACCGTCACCGTGACGGATGGGGTAAAGATGTCGCGGTTGGTAAGACGCTGGTATCAAGCGCGATGATTGATAAAGTGGTGGCCGATCTTGGCCGTGAACTGTGCGAAGTGCCAGTGGGATTTAAATGGTTTGTTGATGGCCTGTACAGTGGCAAATTCGGTTTTGGTGGTGAGGAGAGCGCCGGAGCATCGTTCCTGCGCAAAGATGGTACGCCTTGGTCAACGGACAAAGACGGCATCATCTTGTGTCTGCTTGCGGCGGAAATCACCGCTGTGACGGGTAAGAACCCACAGCAATACTACGATGAACTGGCCGCAAAGCACGGCGAATCGCAGTACAACCGTATTCAGGCTGTCGCGAATGGCCCGCAAAAAGAGGTGCTGAAAAAGCTCTCAGCTGAGATGGTTTCTGCTCAGACTTTGGCTGGTGACCCGATTACCGCGCGTTTGACGCATGCTCCGGGTAACGGCGCTGCAATCGGTGGCCTGAAAGTGACCACGGATTACGGCTGGTTTGCAGCTCGTCCGTCTGGTACTGAAGATATCTACAAGATTTACTGCGAAAGCTTCAAAGGCGAGCAACATCTGAAACAGATCGAAGCGGAAGCGCAGGAAATCGTCAATCAGGTGTTTAAAGACGCCGGACTGTAAGTATTGTTAATGCAAATAACAAAGGCGACCTTGTGGTCGCCTTTTTCTTTACGCGGATTCTATCAACTCATGCTCTGCAAGCGGCCAGCTTCTTGGCACAATAAACCAGAAACGTCCGGATGGCGTTTGGCAGTGCACAAATCCTTCGTCACCACCAAGGTATGGCTCTGAATCATCGCTGCAGCCAGTCAGCCACTGCGCTTTAGTGAGTGCATAGAGTGGTTCGTCAATCTGGTCTTGTTGATCCTGATAGCACCAGTAGCCGTTGATTTGCGAAGAATTGAGTGCAAATCCAAGGCAATCCGATGGTACCGTTTCCGGTTCAAAGGGGTTGATGTAGAGACGTCCCTGCATGAGCAGGTTTTGTTCGGCATGCGCCCACAAAGGGTAGGCATCAATAAAGGCGTCACTGGCAGAAAGAGGCAGTTGGTGCTCAAGCATGTGCGCCAGTTTCAGATCTAAACGGTCTTGCGCGTTGGGCCCATACCACAATCCCTGATGGAGTAGATAGAACTTAACGGCGACTTCCCAGTGTTCGTACTGCTCGGTCTTGCGATTTTTGACAATAAAATCAATCGACCCCAGAGTTCGTCCTTCATCGTTGAGCTGAATCTCTTCCGATACGGCATTGTAGCGTGGAGTAGCAGTAAACAGTTGTTGACACAAATACTGGTAGAGGAAGCCGAGACGTTGATTACCCTGATAAGCGGGCCATTCAGCGTGGAGATTTCGAATAAAGGGTGTTTTCCCAACAATGGGAGGAGACGGTTCGAAAAGTGGTGGTGTCGTGGCAACCCATTCCGTCAGCTGTTTTAAGTCCATATTTTTATCATTCCGCCTGCATCGTTTTCGACATTTTAGTCTGAAATTGTTATAACCTCGCCATTACTATTATGCAATGGAACAGAAGATGAATAATTTGCAGCTTGAAGCATTGCTCAATGAAACATTGTCTCCGCAACAGATTAAAGACTACTGTCCGAATGGCCTTCAGGTGGAAGGCCGACGAGAGATTAAAAAAATTGTCACGGGTGTGACGGCTTCTAAAGCACTGATTGACAAAGCAATCGAACTCAAGGCTGACGCATTGTTAGTCCATCACGGTTACTTCTGGAAAGGTGAACATGAAGCCATTCGTGGAATGAAAGGCGACCGCATTCGCCAGTTGATTAAACATGACATCAATTTGCTGGCCTACCATCTTCCGCTCGATATTCATCCTGAACTAGGAAACAACGCTCAACTGGCTAAATTGCTGGGTATTCAGGTAGAAGGTGGCTTAGAGGGGCATCCTCAATCGGTTGCGATGTTTGGTTGTTTTGAACAAGCCATCACAGGCGAAGCCTTAGCACAGCGAATCGCAAATACTCTGCAGCGTCAACCTTTGCATATCGCGCCTGAACTGAAGGACAAGCTGATTAAGAAAGTTGGCTGGTGTACAGGTGGTGGTCAGGATTACATTGAACTTGCTGCTGCGCAGGGGATGGATGCCTTTATCTCGGGTGAAATTTCGGAACGTACGACGTATTCTGCCCGAGAGCTGAACATTCATTACTTCTCTGCAGGTCACCATGCGACAGAACGTTATGGTGTGAAAGCGCTGGGGGAGTGGTTGGCCACAGAGCACGGGTTTGACGTCGAGTTTATCGATATCGATAACCCGGTGTAATCCAGATAAAAACAGAATAAAAAAAGAGCGAGGTTTTCCCTCGCTCTTTTTCGTTATACACAAAACATCTAGGCTGTTATTCGCGCTCGTAAAGTGGCACGAAATCACGCATCTTCTCACCAGTGTAAAGCTGACGAGGACGACCGATACGGTTGCTTGGATCACTGTGCATTTCATTCCAGTGAGCAATCCAACCGATAGTACGAGACATCGCGAAGATAACGGTGAACATAGAGACCGGAATACCGATCGCTTTCAGGATGATGCCTGAGTAGAAGTCTACGTTCGGGTACAGTTTCTTCTCGATGAAGTAGTCGTCAGACAGAGCGATGCGTTCCAGTTCCATTGCAACGTCCAGCAGTGGATCCTGAATGCTCAGTTCTTTCAATACTTCATGACACGCTTCACGCATCACGGTTGCACGTGGGTCGTAGTTTTTGTAAACGCGGTGACCAAAGCCCATAAGGCGGAATGGATCATCTTTATCTTTAGCACGCTCAACGAACTCTGGAATCTTATCGACACTGCCGATTTCTTCCAGCATGCGTAGACATGCTTCGTTTGCACCACCGTGCGCCGGGCCCCATAGAGAAGCGATACCAGCAGCGATACATGCGAACGGGTTAGCACCAGACGAACCTGCCAGACGTACTGTTGACGTTGACGCATTCTGTTCGTGGTCTGCGTGCAGAGTGAAAATCTTATCCATCGCACGAGCAACCACAGGGTTTACTTCGTATTCTTCACATGGTGTTGCAAACATCATGTGCAGGAAGTTTTCTGCGTAGCTCAGATCGTTGCGAGGGTAAATAAACGGTTGACCAACCGAGTATTTGTAACACATTGCTGCCAGTGTTGGCATTTTTGATAGCAGACGATACGCCGCGATTTCGCGGTGAGTGTCGTTATTAATGTCGAGTGAATCGTGGTAGAAGGCCGCAAGAGCACCTACTACACCACACATTACAGCCATTGGGTGAGCATCACGACGGAAACCGTGGAAGAAGCTCGCGATTTGCTCATGAACCATAGTGTGACGAGTTACAGTCTTTTTAAACTCTTCATACTGTTTGCGATTAGGGGCTTCACCGTAAAGTAGGATGTAACACACTTCCAAGTAATCGGCGTTATTGGCTAACTGATCGATTGGGAAACCACGGTGTAGCAGAACACCTTTGGCGCCGTCGATGTAAGTGATTTGAGATTCACAAGATGCAGTGGCAAGAAAACCAGGGTCAAAAGTAAAGTATCCGTTTGAGCCTAATTTACGAACGTCGATTACTTGAGGACCAATAGTCCCGTCCATAATCGGCAGTTCGATTGGCGCTTTGCCTTCGATATGAAGGGTCGCTTTCTTATCTGCCATAACAATCTCCTTTGTTTATTATTTAATCCGTCCAGGATGTTTGTGTGCCATTCTTGTACGTCCGATCTTAATCAAAGTCAATTTTTCTCATCTGATGTGTGCACTTACTTTGATTTTTTATACATATAAAGTTAAAAATCTGTTCTGTGTAGCAAAAATTGTTACATCAATTGTTGTAGAATGTTGCCAGCCGTATATTGGCGTAGCAAATTTTGGTGAAAACCTTATAAATTCAAGGCTGGAAATAAAAGTGAGGTGATGTTTCCATTCTTGTTGTTAACAATTATTTTACAATTTTGTTCCAGTAATCGCAGGGATTTTGTTGAATAAATGTTAACTTTTGTAGGTTTGCGGCCAAATTTCATCCATAACTATAAATGCTCAATGGAGCTGAGTGAGCAAGCCCGTGAAAGAAAGAAAGTCAAGACCTGTTAATTTAGATCTGCAGACCATTAGCTTTCCGATCACAGCAATCGCTTCTATCCTTCACCGCGTGGCGGGGGTTATTACGTTTGTGGCGGTCGGTATTTTGCTTTGGTTACTATCCATCTCATTATCCTCTCCAGTAGGTTTCATGGAAGCGAGTGACATCGTCAATGGCTTCTTCGTGAAATTTATCCTGTGGGGCATTCTGACCGCGCTGTCATACCACATTGCTGGTGGTATTCGTCATTTACTTATGGACCTTGGCCACTTTGAGGAGCTGGACACGGGTGCAATGAGTGCAAAAGTTGCTTTCGGTGCAACAGCGGTTCTATCTCTATTGGCGGGGGTTTTGGTATGGTAAAGAACGTTTCCTCATTTGGTCGTAATGGGGTTCATGATTTCCTATTAATTCGCGCCAGTGCGATCATCATGACTCTTTACACCATCTATATTGTAAGTTTCTGTGCATTCACTGATATCTCTTACGTTTCATGGACTCAATTCTTTGGTGGCACGTTTACCAAAGTCTTCACAATGCTGGCGTTAGTGTGCGTACTGATCCACGGCTGGATCGGCCTGTGGCAAGTACTGACTGACTACGTTAAGTGTTCAAAACTGCGTGGCGGGCTGCAGCTTGTCGTGGTTGCAGTGCTGTTCGGATACTTCTTCTCTGGCCTATTTGTATTGTGGGGTGCGTAAGTGACTATTCCAGTTCGTGAATTTGACGCCGTAGTAATCGGTGCTGGTGGTGCAGGCATGCGTGCTGCACTGCAAATCTCTGAGCAAGGCCTGTCTTGTGCTCTGCTTTCTAAAGTTTTTCCTACTCGTTCGCACACCGTGTCAGCGCAGGGCGGCATCACCGTTGCTCTGGGTAACTCTCATAAAGATGACTGGCAATGGCACATGTACGATACCGTAAAAGGTTCAGACTACATCGGTGACCAAAACGCGATTGAGTACATGTGTAAGAATGGCCCTGAGTCTGTTATCGAACTGGAGAAAATGGGTCTGCCATTCTCTCGCTTCGATAACGGTACTATTTACCAACGCCCATTTGGTGGTCAGTCTAAAGAGTTTGGTGGTGAGCAGGCTGCACGTACTGCGGCAGCCGCTGACCGTACCGGTCACGCTCTGCTGCATACGCTTTACCAACAGAACGTAAAACACAAAACCACGATCTTCTCTGAATGGTACGCACTGGATTTGGTGAAAAACCAAGACGGCGCGATTCTGGGTTGTACCGCGCTTTGCATGGAAACTGGCGAAATCTGCTACTTCAAAGCAAAAGCAACCGTACTGGCAACAGGCGGTGCAGGCCGTATCTATGCCTCAACTACTAACGCGCACATCAACACCGGTGACGGTGTCGGTATGGCGCTGCGTGCCGGCGTTCCGATGCAAGATATGGAAATGTGGCAGTTCCACCCAACGGGTATCGCAGGTGCAGGTGTTCTGGTAACAGAAGGCTGTCGTGGCGAAGGTGGTTACCTACTAAATAAAGACGGCGAGCGTTTCATGGAACGTTACGCGCCAAACGCGAAAGACCTGGCGGGTCGTGACGTAGTTGCGCGTTCAATGATGATTGAAATTCGTGAAGGCCGTGGCTGTGATGGCCCATGGGGTCCACACATCAAACTGAAACTGGATCACCTGGGCAAAGACGTTCTTGAATCACGTCTGCCTGGTATCTGTGAACTGTCTCGTACGTTTGCACACGTTGACCCAGTGAAAGAACCTATCCCTGTAATTCCAACCTGCCACTACATGATGGGTGGTGTTCCGACTCAGGTTTCTGGTCAGGCAATTAAGCAACTGGCTGACGGCAGTGAAGCAGACGTTCAAGGTCTGTTCGCTTGTGGTGAAATTGCATCAGTATCTGTACACGGTGCTAACCGTCTGGGCGGTAACTCGCTGCTAGACTTGGTGGTATTTGGTCGTGCAACAGGTCTGCATCTGGGTGAAACTCTGGCTGCACAAGCAGAGGCTCGTCCTGCAACGGCATCTGACATCGAAGCGTCTCTGGCTCGTACCATGCGCTGGGAAAACAGTAAAGGCGGCGAAGATCCGGTTCAAATCCGTAAAGACCTACAACGCTGTATGCAAAACAGCTTCTCGGTATTCCGTGAAGGTGACGCAATGGCAACTGGTCTGGAAGAACTGCGAGTGATTCGTGAGCGTCTGAAAGATGCACATCTGGCTGACAAGTCTCAGGAATTCAACACGCAACGTGTGGAATGTCTGGAACTGGACAACCTGATGGAAACTGCATTCTCTACTGCTGTGGCGGCGAACTACCGTACAGAAAGCCGTGGCGCGCATGCTCGTTTCGACTTCCCTGAACGTGACGATGCAAACTGGCTGTGCCACTCAATCTACAACCCGGAAACTGAGCAGATGAGCAAGCGTGACGTTAACATGTCACCGGTTCACCGCGAAGCATTCCCACCAAAAGTACGTACGTACTAAGGGAGGACTGAACGATGAAATTGAATTTCTCTCTGTACCGCTACAATCCGGATGTAGATAACAAGCCTTACATGAAAGACTATGTGCTTGAAGTGGAAGAAGGCTCAGATATGATGGTCCTTGACGCTCTGATTCTTCTGAAAGAGCAGGATCCTACCATCGCGTTCCGCCGCTCATGCCGTGAAGGTGTGTGTGGTTCGGATGGCTTGAACATGAACGGTAAAAATGGCCTGGCGTGTATCACTCCGTTGTCTGCTCTGAAAGGCGGCAAAATTGTGATTCGTCCTCTGCCTGGTCTGCCTGTAGTTCGTGACCTGATCGTCGACATGACTCAGTTCTACGACAACTACGCCAAAGTAAAACCGTTCCTGATCGCCGATGATGCATTGCCACCATCACGCGAGAATCTGCAGTCTCCTGAAGAACGAGCGCATCTGGATGGCTTGTACGAATGTATCATGTGTGCATGTTGTACAACGTCTTGTCCATCGTTCTGGTGGAACCCAGACAAATTTATCGGTCCTGCAGGTCTGCTTGCGGCTTACCGTTGGCTAATTGATAGCCGCGATACCGCAACAGATGAGCGCTTATCAAATCTTGATGACGCATTTAGCGTTTTTCGTTGCCATGGCATCATGAATTGTGTAAGTGTTTGTCCTAAAGGATTAAACCCTACGAAAGCTATCGGTCACATCAAGTCGATGCTGGTTAATCGCTCGGTTTAATAGATAAAAAATTGCAGGCCTTCGGGCCTGCCTTTAATAGCTCGGCGTAGACCGAAGCAAACGTGAAAACTACTGGTTAAGGGAAAATAATGCACAACGGCGTGATGAAGGCATGGCTCGAGTCTTCACACTTGGCTGGCGCCAATGCAACTTATGTAGAAGATCTCTACGAACTGTATCTAAGTGATCCCGATCTGGTAAGTGAGGAGTGGAAACGTGTTTTTGAAGGGCTGCCTGCGCAACCCGACAATGTGGTTGAACAACCGCACTCACGTGTCCGTGACTACTTCCGACGACTCGCTCAAGAGACAAAGCATTACAATGTCCAAGTTAGTGATCCTGAAGTCGATGCAAAACAAGTAAAAGTACTGCAGCTTATCAACGCGTACCGCTTCCGCGGTCACGAAGCTGCCCAATTGGACCCTCTAGGTTTGTGGAAACGCCCGACCGTGGCGGAATTGGACCCTTCATTCCACAATCTCACCGAAGATGACATGGAAGAGACTTTCAACGTAGGTTCGTTTGCGATTGGCAAAGAAACCATGAAGTTGAAAGACATCTATCAATCCCTCAATAAAATCTATTGCGGATCGATCGGTGCAGAGTACATGCACATGACTGACACTGAGCAAAAACGTTGGATTCAACAACGTCTGGAGCCAGTAGTAGGCCAGCCATCCTTTACCCTAGATGAAAAACGCACTTTCCTCGAAGAACTGACTGCTGCAGAAGGTCTTGAGCGCTACCTTGGCGCGAAATTCCCAGGCGCAAAACGCTTCTCTCTGGAAGGCGGTGACGCTATGGTTCCAATGACCAAAGAACTGATTCGCCATGCCGGTAAAACGGGCATGCGTGAAGTCGTAATCGGTATGGCTCACCGCGGTCGTCTGAACATGTTGGTTAACGTTCTCGGTAAGAAGCCACAAGACCTGTTTGACGAATTTGCCGGCAAGCACGACGAAACGTGGGGTACGGGTGACGTTAAATATCACCAAGGCTTCTCAGCTGATTTCGCAACTCCCGGTGGTGATGTGCATTTAGCACTGGCATTTAACCCATCTCACCTGGAAATCGTTAACCCGGTAGTTATGGGCTCGGTACGTGCTCGTCAGGATCGCTTGGGCGATGATGATGGCAGCAAAGTACTGCCTATCACTATTCACGGTGACTCGGCTGTGGCAGGTCAGGGTGTGGTTGCTGAGACATTCAACATGTCTCTGGCTCGTGGTTACTGCGTCGGTGGTACAGTGCGTATCGTAGTCAACAACCAAGTTGGCTTTACGACATCCAACCCACGCGATACACGTTCAACCATGTACTGTACTGACATTGCGAAAATGGTTCAGGCTCCGATTTTCCACGTTAATTCCGATGATCCGGAAGCCGTGGCTTTCGTTACTCGTCTGGCGTTGGATTACCGCAACGAATTTAAACGCGATGTTGTGATTGATCTGGTTTGTTACCGCCGTCATGGTCACAACGAAGCGGATGAGCCAAACGCAACTCAGCCTCTGATGTATCAGAAAATTAAAAAGCATCCGACACCTCGTAAGTTGTATGCAGATGTTCTGATTGATCGTCAAGAAAGCGATATCGAAACCGCCACTCAGTTGGTGAACGAATATCGTGACGCACTGGATCGCGGCGAAGTCGTGGTGAAAGAGTGGCGTCCTATGGCGATGCATTCTGTTGACTGGTCACCTTACCTTGGCCATGACTGGAATGAAGACTGGCAGAGCCAATACCCAATTGAGCGCCTGAAAGAATTGGGCCAACGTCTGTGCCAGTACCCTGAAAGTCACAAGCTACAAAGCCGCGTAGAGAAAATCTACAACGATCGCGTTGCGATGGTATCTGGCGAGAAGCTCCTTGACTGGGGTATGGCGGAAACGTTGGCGTATGCGACGCTGGTTGATGACAGCAAGCGCATTCGTATTTCAGGTCAGGATTCTGGCCGTGGTACGTTCTTCCACCGCCATTCAGTACTGCATAATCAGAGTGATGCGAGCACTTATGTCCCTCTGAGCAACATTCATGACAATCAGGGTCCATTTGAAGTGATCGACTCTGTACTGTCTGAAGAAGCAGTACTGGCATTTGAATACGGCTACGCGACTGCGGAGCCAGGTGGTCTGACAATTTGGGAAGCTCAGTTTGGCGATTTTGCCAACGGCGCTCAGGTTGTTATTGACCAGTTCATCTCTTCTGGTGAGCAAAAATGGGCACGTCTGTGTGGCCTGACGATGCTGTTACCTCATGGTTACGAAGGTCAAGGTCCAGAGCACTCATCGGCACGTCTTGAGCGTTACCTGCAACTTTGCGCAGAGCAAAACATGCAAGTTATCGTTCCATCGACGCCAGCGCAGGTTTACCACATGCTGCGTCGTCAGGTTGTGCGTAAGATGCGTCGCCCACTGATCGTGATGTCGCCAAAATCACTGCTTCGTCATCCTCTGTGTGTTTCAACGCTTGAAGATCTGGCTGAAGGTACCTTCCTGCCAGCGATTCCAGAAGTGGATAACCTAGACCCGGCGAAAGTGAAACGTGTTGTATTCTGTTCAGGTAAGGTTTACTACGACCTGCTGGAACAACGCCGCAGCAACGAGCAAGACGATGTCGCGATTGTCCGTGTTGAACAGTTGTACCCATTCCCAATGGATGAAGTACAGGCTGCGATTGCACAATACACGAATGCTGTTGATTACGTTTGGTGTCAGGAAGAGCCTCAAAACCAAGGCGCCTGGTACTGTAGCCAACACAATTTCCGTGCCGCTATCCCAGCGGGTGCAGAACTGAAATATGCGGGCCGCCCGGCTTCTGCTTCACCAGCAGTCGGTTATATGTCGGTACACTTGAAACAACAGAAAGCGTTGGTTGAAGACGCTCTGACCCTAGCTTAAGAACTAGAACTAAAAGGAAGACACAGATATGACAGTTGAAATTCTGGTTCCAGATTTACCTGAATCAGTAGCAGACGCAACCGTAGCGACATGGCATAAACAACCAGGTGACGTTGTTGCACGTGACGAAGTAATCGTTGAAATCGAAACCGACAAAGTAGTTCTGGAAGTTCCAGCACCGGAAGCGGGTGTACTGGAAGCGATTCTGGAAGAAGAAGGCGCAACCGTACTGTCTAAACAGCTACTGGCTCGCCTGAAACCTGGTGCGGTAGCTGGTGAACCAACGACTGACACGACAAGCGCAACTGAATCTTCGCCAGACAAACGCCACAAAGCGACATTGACTGAAGAAACCAGCGATGCACTAAGCCCAGCGGTTCGCCGTCTGTTGGCTGAACACAATCTGGAAGCGGGTCAAGTGAAGGGCACGGGTGTTGGTGGTCGCATTACTCGTGAAGACATCGAAGCGTACCTGGCAGCTGGTAAATCAGCGCCAGCGGCAGCACAAGAAGTTGCAGCGCAAGCTCCTGTAGCTGCTCGCAGCGAAAAACGTGTACCGATGACTCGTCTGCGTAAACGTGTTGCTGAACGTCTGTTGGAAGCGAAGAACAGCACGGCAATGCTGACGACCTTCAACGAAGTGAACATGAAGCCAATCATGGATCTGCGTAAGCAGTACCAGGATGTGTTTGAGAAAAAACACGGTATCCGCCTTGGTTTCATGTCTTTCTACGTGAAAGCGGTCACCGAAGCGCTGAAACGTTACCCTGAAGTCAACGCGTCTATCGACGGCAGCGACATCGTTTACCACAACTTCTTTGATATCAGCATCGCGGTATCAACGCCACGTGGTCTGGTCACGCCGGTACTGAAAGATTCCGATACGCTGGGTATGGCTCAGATTGAAAAAGGTATCAAGGATCTGGCGATCAAAGGTCGCGACGGTAAACTGACGGTTGAAGAACTGACTGGTGGTAACTTCACTATCACTAATGGTGGTGTGTTTGGCTCACTGATGTCAACGCCAATCATCAACCCACCTCAAGCAGCTATTCTTGGTATGCACAAGATCCAGGATCGCGCGATGGTTGTTGACGGCAAGATTGAAATTCTGCCGATGATGTACCTAGCACTGTCTTACGACCACCGCCTGATTGACGGCCGTGAGTCTGTAGGCTTCCTGGTCACAGTGAAAGAGCTGCTGGAAGATCCAACACGTCTGCTGTTAGACGTGTAATGCTGAGGCGCTTAGTGAACTAAGCGTTGAGGCTAAAGGGCCGGATTCGCTCAACATCCGGCCCGGTTTAGGCCAATTGGCTGCTCGCTCAAGAGTAACCCTACATACGTAAAGCTCAGCCATTCAATGGGCTCTATGGAATAAAAATATACAAACGGAATAAAACAATGAATTTGCATGAATACCAAGCCAAACAGCTGTTTGCAGAATTCGGTTTGCCTGTACCAGAAGGCTACGCATGTGATACGCCACAAGAAGCTTTCGAAGCTGCTGGCCGCATCAGCACTGCTAAGAAAGTTGTAAAGTGTCAGGTTCACGCTGGTGGCCGCGGTAAAGCGGGCGGCGTAGAACTGCACGACACCAAAGAAGGTGTTAAAGAGTTTGCACAAAAATGGCTGGGTAAAAACCTGGTTACATACCAAACAGATGCTAACGGTCAACCTGTAGCAAAAATTCTGGTTGAAGAAGCATCAAACATCGCGAACGAACTGTACCTAGGTGCGGTTGTAGACCGTGCAACTCGCCGTATCGTTTTCATGGCATCAACTGAAGGTGGTGTGGAAATCGAGAAAGTGGCAGAAGAGACGCCAGAACTGATTCACAAAGCGGCGATCGATCCACTGGTAGGCCCTCAGGCATACCAAGGCCGTGAACTGGCTTTCAAACTGGGTCTTGAAGGCGACCAGATCAAACAGTTCGTGAAAATCTTCATGGGTCTGGGCCAAATGTTTGCTCAATACGACTTGGCACTGTTGGAAATCAACCCACTGGTGATCACCGCAGAAGGCAACCTACTGTGTCTGGATGGTAAGATTAACATCGACTCAAACGCGATGTACCGTCAGCCAAAACTGCGTGAAATGCACGATCCTTCACAAGAAGATGCTCGTGAAGCGCACGCGGCTCAGTGGGAACTGAACTACGTAGCACTCGATGGCAACGTTGGTTGTATGGTCAACGGTGCTGGTCTGGCAATGGGTACCATGGACATTGTTAACCTGCACGGCGGCAAACCTGCAAACTTCCTGGATGTAGGCGGCGGCGCAACGAAAGAGCGCGTTGCAGAAGCATTCAAGATCATCCTGTCTGATGACAACGTGAAAGCGGTATTGGTTAACATCTTCGGCGGTATTGTACGTTGTGACATGATCGCAGAAGGTATCATCGGCGCAGTAAAAGAAGTCGGTGTAACTGTACCCGTTGTTGTTCGTCTTGAAGGTACTAACGCTGACTTGGGTCGCGATGTACTGGCTAAGTCAGGTCTGGATATCATTGCAGCTGAGTCGCTAACTGACGCAGCTCAGAAAGTTGTTGCTGCTGCGGAGGGCAAATAATGTCTGTACTAATTAACAAAGACACCAAAGTAATCTGTCAAGGTTTCACCGGTGGTCAAGGCACATTCCACTCTGAGCAAGCGATCGCTTACGGCACGCAAATGGTTGGTGGCGTTTCTCCTGGTAAAGGTGGTCAAACTCACTTGGGCCTACCAGTATTCAATACCGTACGAGAAGCGGTAGAAGCGACTGGCGCGACAGCAACGGTAATCTACGTTCCGGCACCATTCTGTAAAGATGCGATTCTGGAAGCGATCGATGCAGGTATTCAACTGATCGTCACAATCACTGAAGGTATTCCTACGACTGATATGATCGATGTGAAAGTGAAGCTGGAAGAAACTGGCGTTCGCATGATCGGTCCTAACTGTCCGGGTGTGATTACGCCTGATGAATGTAAGATCGGTATCATGCCTGGTCACATTCACAAGAAAGGTAAAGTAGGTATCGTTTCTCGCTCTGGTACTCTGACGTACGAAGCGGTGAAACAGACCACTGACGAAGGCTTTGGCCAGTCAACATGTGTTGGTATCGGTGGCGACCCAATCCCAGGTTCAAACTTCATCGATATCCTGAAACTGTTCCAGGAAGACCCAGAAACTGAAGCAATCGTTATGATTGGCGAAATCGGTGGTACTGCGGAAGAAGAAGCGGCGGCATTCATCAAAGCGAACGTAACTAAACCAGTGGTTTCTTACATCGCAGGTGTAACTGCTCCTCCAGGTAAACGCATGGGCCACGCTGGCGCAATCATTTCTGGCGGTAAAGGTACAGCAGATGAGAAATTTGCTGCGCTGGAATCAGCTGGCGTGAAAACTGTAAAAAGTCTGGCAGACATCGGCAAAGCACTGCGTGAAGTGACTGGCTGGTAAGTAAGACTGCTTGATAGAAAAACCCGGGCTTAACCCGGGTTTTTTATTGTCTGCGAATCAACAGAGATGACGGTTAAGCGCGTTTAAAGAAGTGACTGAGCATAAACATCGCTGTAGCGCTGACGACAACCGAAGGCCCGGCCGGAGTGTCGAATTGCCAAGACAGCGTCAGGCCTGACAGCACACAGAAAATACCGATGCTGGAAGCAAACAGCGCCATTTGTTCTGGCGTCCTGGCTAAACGGCGAGCGGTTGCAGCCGGGATAATCATCAGCGAAGTCATGATCAGTGCTCCGACAAACTTCATGCCTACGGCAATCACCAAACCGATCAGCAGCATCAAAATCAGACGCATTAAATCCGTATTGATGCCTTCCACTTGTGCCAACTCTTCGTTAACACTGGTCGAAAGCAAAGGGCGCCAAAAAACATAGACGGCGATACCGACAGCGATAACCCCACTCCAGATAAAGATTAGATCGCTAGGGCTCACCGCCAGTAAGTCACCAAACAAGTAGCTCATCAGGTCGATACGGACATTGTCGAGAAAACTCACCGCAATCAGGCCGAGAGATAACGAACTGTGGGCCAGAATACCCAGCAGAGTGTCGGTTGCCACCAGTTGTTGGCGCTGCATTGTGACCAGAATGACAGCCAAGCCCAAACAGCAGACCAGCAGTGCCAGATAAAGGTTAATGTCGAGCAGAAAACCCAATGCCAACCCTAAAAGAGAAGCGTGAGCTAGCGTGTCGCCAAAATAGGCCATACGGCGCCAGACGACAAACGAACCCAGTGGCCCGGCAATTAAGGCAATACCGATGCCAGCCAGCACCGAAGGAAGCAAAAACTCAATCATGTTGATGGTGACCATGTGAATGATGGGAACATTGTTGCGCGTCGCCTTTTACTGGCTGGCCCGCAAGATCATGATGATGGTGATCGTGATGATGATGATAAAACGCCAGTGTCTCTCGACTACGATGACCAAACAGGGCGATGTAACTTGGGTGCTGCGTAATATCGGCGGGCGCGCCTGAACAGCAAATATGGTGATGCAGACAGATAACATCGTCTGTTTTTGCCATCACCAGGTGCAAATCGTGCGACACCATGAAGACCGCGCAACCAAAACGCAGACGAATGGTGTTGATTAAATCGTACAGGTCGATTTGACCCTGCACATCCACGCCTTGCGCGGGTTCGTCGAGCACCAGCAGATCAGGGCGTTGTAACAGTGCGCGTGCAATCAGAATGCGTTGGTTTTCACCACCCGATAACTTGTGCATGTCGAAGTTGAGCAGATGTTCAGCACCAACCAGACGCAGGGCATCGTTAAGTTCCTGCTTGCTGTATTTGCCAGCAAGCTGCAAAAAACGTTTTACCGTCAGCGGTAAAGTATCGTTAAGCTTGAGCTTCTGCGGCACGTAACCAATTTTGAGATTTTTCGCACGGGTAATCGTGCCGGAATCCTGACTATGCAGACCCAGTAATACACGAACCAGCGTAGACTTACCCGCTCCATTGGGGCCAATCAGCGTTGTTATCTTGCCTCGAGCAATCGACAAGCTGACATTATCCAGAACTCTGCGTTGATCAAACTCAACACAGATATCTTGCAATTCAATAAGCGGTGACATGAAAGGAACTCATTTGCATTTTAGTAATGTTATAATGTAACATTTCGGAACGATGAACGCTACAGCTTGAGAAAACTCCATCATGCTAACCAGATTTGCTTTACTAACTGCACTTGTCACCGCGTCATGCTCGGCCTGGGCAAGTGATATTCTCACGAGCATAAAACCAATTCAGATGATTACCCATGAGTTAACGGCAGAAGTGTCTGAGCCTGATGTGTTGTTGTCTGCGAATGCTTCGCCGCATGATTATGCGCTTCGCCCATCAGATGTAAAGCGTATTCATCAGGCTTCGCTGGTTATCTGGTTTGGCCCGGACTTAGAGCCTTTTCTGGAAAAAGTGTTGAGTAGTCATCCAAACGTGCTGACCTTAAGCAGTATTCCGGATCTCAATCTGCGCGCCTACAGTGCAGAAGAACTCGAACATGGGCACGATGATGGCCACCATCATCATGGCACACATGATCCGCACTTCTGGCTGGGGATTGAACAAGCCAAACAGGTGGCGGCCGCGATCGCGCAGCGTCTGAGTGAAACGGATCCAGAACATGCCAAGCAATATGCGAGCAACTTAGAGCGCTTTCTTCAGCAAGCAGATGAAACCGACAGCGCGATACGTACTCAACTTGCTGACGTTAAGTCGGTGCCGTACTACGTATTTCACGATGCGTATGACTATTTCGAGCAACGTTATGGCCTGAATAATTTGGGCCACTTTACCGTTAGCCCGGATCGCAAACCGGGTGCTAAAACACTGATAGCGATCCGTAAATCTCTGGCTGAGAATCAGGCAAAATGTGTCTTCTCTGAACCTCAGTTTCAACCTGCTGTGATTGAAACGGTTGTGCGAGGCAGTCACGCGCACATCGGTGTGCTGGATCCGCTCGGCACTCAAGTTCCGGTGAAAGCCGGAAGCTATTTTGCGTTCCTGCACCAACTGAGTGACAGTTACGCTCAATGCTTGTCACAGTAGAGGATATAAGAAAGGTTTTTTTTGATCTGTTCCTGTGATCCAAGCTAGAAAAACCAAGATTTAATGAATACGAAAGTACACATGCGGCGCTGAAAGGCTAGAATACGCTATAATTAGCGCCGCAAATTAACTATTCAATAATAAGGCGTCAGGCATTTCTTTTTGTTGCTGAAGGAACCGCTTTGTCCCGATTATTGCTCCTCCTGAGCCTGCTGTCAGCGCTCTTCACATTCGCTATCAATGCGCAGGATAAAAGCCCATCTATCTTTTATCCGTTGCCGACGTTGTCGCAAGGCAAGGTGTTTATTGCTCAGGATCTGTTCCTGGGTGATGAGGGTGGAATCTGGATTCACGACGTGCACGGCCGGGTTGTCTTCTATGACGGCCAAAATGTACTGCCACGTCGAGGCTCTCTGCTTGCCGGTAATCCACAACAACTCGCCTATGCGCAGAATGCATTTTGGACGTTCATGGATAATGAACTCTATCGCACCGTCCCTCCTGATGAACCCGAACTGGTATTCAGCCTCACACCGGGGATAACAATCGAAAAGATTGGGGCATCGGCAGGCTACATCTGGCTCACGGACGAAACCCATTTCTACACTTACCACATCACAACCGGGGAATTTCAAACCTATTCTCTGATGACGCTTTTTCAGCTCAATCAGGCCAGTAAAGTGGTCGTGAATGATGCACAAATGATTTACACCAAATGGGTACTGGCGACCAATGCCGGGGTTTATCTTTCCAATGGGCAAAGTTTTTCCCATGTTCAACGTTCGGGAAAAGATTATGTTGAGACTATGTTTATGTCTCGCCGGCGTGATCAGCTTGTTGTCGGAACCGACGATGGCGCATTGATAATCGATATTAATCATCCGGAACAAGAGCCGCAAAAAGTCGGGAATGCTCCGGTATTTTCTATCGTTGAAACTGAGAATGAATATTGGATAGGCACCGACAACGGTCTCTTGGTCCACTCCGTTGAAACGGGCAACACAGTTAAATTGGAAGGCAACAATGCAGACGACTACGGCTTATCGAGCGGGCGAATTTACTCGTTAGTCAACGACAAGCAAGGGGGGATCTGGATTGCGACGGATAAAGGTATCCGCTATTTCTCTCGTTTTAGTCAGAAATTTACCCGTGTTTTGAATCGTGATATTGATGCGCCGAGTTTGGAAACAGAGATAAAGCATCTGTTTTCGATCAATCAGGGGCGGCAGTTTTTGATGAGTCGTTCAGATGGCCTGTATCTGATTCACTTCCTCAAAGGGTTTCGCAAGCAGCGAATATACCCGGATAGTGTCAATGACTTGGTCCAAACGGCGGAACAATTGTGGTTGGCGACCAATCAAGGGCTTTACTCATACATCCTCAATCGGCTGGAAGGGGCGGTTGCCGTTAATTCAAATGACTTGTTGCGTAAACCTATCCAGCATCTGGAACTCGATAGCAACAGTATCCTTTGGGGAAGCAGCGACAACTCGCTGTGGTCGTTGAATTTGAAGAGTGGAGAAGTGACCGATTATGGCTCAGACTGGATGTCCGCAGCAGCCAAAACGTCCAAGGTAACCGCGTTAAAGGCGACGAAAAGCTCAGGCTTACTCATCGGCACGGATCACGGCATTTATACGCTGGCAAACCAGCAAATCAGCTATGACAAAGCGAGTGCGGCTTACGGCGCCAATATCGACATCGAAGAGAGCGCGAGTGGGGAGGTGTGGTTTATCAGCACGTACGGCGCGTTTCGACGTCATTTCCTTCATCCGGAGACTGGTATTGAACCGCTGCCGCTGATTGATGACAACATCCGTCTGAAATGTATTCTTAAAACCAGTGAAGGTATGTGGTTAGGCTCGTCCAAGGGGATTACGCTTTACGATCCAAATGGGGCGATCAAAAAACATTTCGGGACACCTTATGGGTTGGTGAGCAATGAGCTGCGTACCGGGGTGTGCACTTCCGGCCGTTCATCAGTCAGTGAAACGTTACTGTTTTCATCGACGCTTGGTTTAGTCAAGGCCTCTGCCAAAGAGCTAGCCGAGTCGACGCTGCCATCATCGCCGCTCATTTTCAGTCAGATCAGTGTCGACTATCGTCCATTGCGGGTGGGAAGCCGCAACGCCGAGCAAATCGCGTTGACTTATGGCAGTCCGGTCAGTTTTCAGTTTGGTGCTTTGCCTGAGGCGCGCAGTCAAATGCTGGAGTTTCGCCTGAACAATGAGCAGTGGCAGCCTTTAGAAGGTACACAGTTGGCACTCGATCAACTGATGCCTGGTGAGTACCTGTTATCTATACGCAGTGCAAACGCCTATCTTATGCCGCCTCAGAGCGACAGCCTTTCGTTCACAGTACTTAAACCTTGGTACCTGTCGAATCTTGCTATTACCATTTATGCAGTGGGCTTTATTGCGATCGTGATTCTGTTCAGTTGGTGGCGTTCACGTATCATTTCGTCCATGAACCGGGAGCTAAAAGAGCAGGTGGTGCTGAAAACCAACCAAATGCGTCACCAAAGCAAAGCGGTATTAAGCAACAATCAGCAGCTGCGCAAGCAGATCCAAGTTCGCCATTTATGGCTGGAGAAATTGCTGCGTGGCATGAAGCCTTCGTTAATGGCATTGATTCGTCAGGCGCAATCTGGTCAGGCGCAGGAACTTAAGCAGACTGCAGAGACGTTGCTGGCTGATTTTGAGCAGCTGCATGTGCTGGGTAAAGATGACCATCCTCAATTGGCGCAACACGACATGCTGGATGTGATTGACACGGTGTTGGCCGGATGGGTGGCTGAGTTTGCCGCGGCGGGTATTAAAGTTGAACGCCACTGCACAGAAGCTCTTCCCGCTGCCGCGCTCAAACATTGGGGCGTGGATATTATATTCAACACGCTTTTTGCTCATGCCATTAAGCGCTTGTATCGTAATCAGACTCTGACAATTCAATGCCGGGTCAGAGAACAACGTATCGTTATCGCTTTGATTGATTGCGGTGACGCTGGCGCTGATTTGTCATCTCTCATGGTGGCATCTGGCGACAACCAGACGGCCTCTCTGAATCAGTTGGTAGCAGTCTCCGGAGGAGAATTGGTGGTCTTTTCTTCTTCTGAACGCAATCTGGTGGAATTGTCCTGGCCTCAGGCTTGTGATGAAGAACAAACCGAGCAGAGTGCGCTTGGTACTGTGGCAAATTCAGACTCGGAAGACAAACAGTGGCTGGCTAAAGTCGACATGTTGATCGCGAAGCATTATTCCGATGCCGAATTTAGTACCTCCGAAGCCGCCAAGCAGTTGTTTGTCTCAGAACGCAGCTTACAGCGCCGCTTTAAAACCGTGACAGACAAAACTTTTAAGGAATACCTGACAGAATATCGCTTGGAGAGAGCCTGCCAGTTTCTGCTGGAGGGCGCGAAAATATCGCAAGTGGCTTTTGACTGTGGATTCAATGACCCTTCCTATTTCAGCCAGCGTTTTAAGCATCATTTTGGTTTATCGCCGACGCAGTTTATTGAGGATAAAGAGCTGGTTTGAGACTAGCTTCTACTCACCTTCCTGATAAAGGCTATCCGTTACTGGAGCGGTAAACGGGTAGCTCAAGCTGTTCCTAACCGCATTTCCTTCAACGACGATTATTAGTTACGCTCAAGCAGACGTGAACAGAGACATTTTGTGTACGAAGGTTCAGGGTATCCAGGTGTTGCACATTGGGTATTGCGGGAGTGAGAAAGTGTTGAACTGACAGGGTGAAAAGATAAGAAAAAAATGTCGTGGTATAGCCGGGGGGACTATACCACGGGTGTCAACGACACCTTCGCTTGCTGCCGGAGTGATATGGTCTAAGCCATATCACCTCTGGAATTTCTATCTCAGGGACAATTCCCTGTCGACGAGAGTCACTATAACCACCTGGACTTTTTTTACTTATAAAATTAACGCCAGCGTGACCGGAGAAAACCGCCAATTTCTGTTTTATATTTAAATTATTGATTTTTATGGATAATTTTTTCGGTGTGATTTGATGGTGATCACATCAAGACGAGACTGAGTCAATGTAGAAGACAAGATTGACGTTTTTGACGAGGAGGTAATTAACAAAAATAACGGTTCAATCCGTGCAATCTTTGATTTCACACAATTACAGACGTAAGTTCGCGGCGTATGATTCGCATCATTAATAAAAATATTTCTCATTAACAATACGATTGCGTGTGGCTACGATGAAATTGTCTGATTTAAATGCGGGAGAGTCCGGCCTTATTCTGGCGCTCAATGGGCTTTCTACCGATGTACGAAAAAAACTCATGGTGATGGGATTGTTGCCAAACACTCAGGTGACACTGATTCGCCGTGCACCGATGGGTGACCCATTACAGGTTGAAGTGCGCGGTGTGTCCATTGCGGTACGTGAAAGTATTGCCGCAGCGATTGATGTGGAGAAAGCGTGATGCAGTATAACGTTTTAACCGTTGGTAACCCGAACAGTGGCAAAACCACCCTGTTTAATGGCCTGACTGGTGCTAAGCAGCAAGTCGGAAACTGGGCTGGTGTGACGGTGGAAAAAAAGACGGGTCGTTACCAGCATTCTGGTGATGAGTTCCGGCTCACCGATCTTCCGGGCATTTATGCACTCGACAGTGGCAATGACAGCAACAGTATTGATGAGTCCATTGCGTCACGCGCGGTGCTCACCCATCCAGCCGACCTGATTATCAACGTGGTTGATGTGACTTGTCTGGAACGCAGTCTTTATATGACATTACAACTGCGTGAGCTTGGCCGCCCGATGGTGGTGGTACTGAATAAAATGGATGCGCTCAAGCGTGAGCGTCAGACCATTGATGTGAAAAAGCTCGAGAAAGCGATTGGTTGTCCGGTGTTCACACTATCTGCCAATAACAAAGGTCAGGTTCGTCAATTTAAAGAGAAACTTCACAAAGTTGTGGTGCAGGGCATTGCCCTTGAACAACTGGATTTGAATTACGGTGATGACTTTGAAGCGTCAATCGCTCGCCTCGCTCCGCTGTTTTCGGATCAGGAAGTTTCTGCTCGCGCTCTGGCGATTCGCTCACTGGAAAACGATCTGTTGGTGATCAACAGCCTCGAGCAAACTTACCGCGAGCAGATCGCTAACGAACAACGCCTTTGTGCGATGGATATCGACCTTCATGTCGCCGATTGTAAATACACCTATCTACATCAACTCTGCCAGAAAGTGCGTCGCAGCGAAGGTAAATTGAGCCACAGCTTTACGGCAAAAGCGGATCGCTTTGTCCTCAATAAGTGGATTGGTGTGCCATTCTTCTTCGTGGTTATGTACCTGATGTTTATGTTCTCCATCAATATAGGCAGTGCTTTTATCGACTTCTTCGATATCGGGGTTGGTGCGCTGCTGGTGGATGGTGGTCACTATCTGTTGGATGGGCATCTTCCGGTCTGGCTGGTCACCATTCTGGCTGATGGTATCGGCGGTGGTATTCAAACCGTGGCAACCTTTATTCCGGTGATCGCCTGTTTGTATCTGTTCCTGGCGGTGTTAGAAAGTTCAGGTTACATGTCGCGCGCGGCGTTTGTGCTGGATAAAGTGATGCAGAAAATCGGCCTGCCGGGCAAAGCATTTGTCCCGCTGGTTCTCGGCTTTGGCTGTAACGTGCCTGCGATCATGGCAACGCGAACGCTTGATCAAGAGCGTGAACGCAAGTTAGCCGCATCCATGGCTCCGTTTATGTCGTGTGGTGCGCGTCTGCCGGTATACGCACTCTTTGCCGCAGCGTTCTTCCCGGAAAGCGGCCAGAATGTCGTGTTTGCCTTGTACTTGCTGGGTATTGTTGCGGCAGTCTTTACTGGTTGGGTACTGAAGAAAACGTTGTTCCCGGGTTCGAGTGACAATTTGGTGATGGAGATGCCGGATTACGAAGTGCCTACGCTGCAAAACGTGCTGATCAAAACCTGGCAGAAACTGAAACGTTTTGTTCTTGGCGCAGGTAAAACCATCGTGATTGTGGTGGCGATTCTGAGTTTTTTGAACTCGGTAGGTACCGACGGCTCATTTGGCAACGAAGACAGTGACAACTCTGTGCTTTCTAAAGCGGCGCAAGTTGTGACGCCAGTGTTCGAGCCGATTGGCATCAATCATGATAACTGGCAGGCAACTGTGGGTATCATTACTGGCATTTTTGCCAAAGAAGCGGTGGTGGGGACGCTGAACAACCTTTACACCTCAGCGCAAGGCGATGATGCCGAGTACGATCTGATGGGCAGCCTGAAAGATGCGGTGATGTCGATTCCTGAAAACTTGATGGGTCTGAACTTCTCTGATCCATTAGGCATTGAAGTCGGTGATTTATCAGACAGCGCATCGGTGGCTCAAGATCAGCAAGTGGATGCTTCCATCTTCGGTAACTTGAACAACCATTTTGTCACTGGCTATGCAGCGTTCTCGTACCTGATCTTTATTCTGCTTTACACGCCTTGTGTGGCGGCGATGGGGGCTTATGTGCGTGAGTTTGGTACGCGATATGCGCGCTTTATTGCGGTGTGGACGATGGGGCTGGCTTACGCATCCGCAGCGCTGTTTAACCAGGCTGCTCACTTTAGTGAATCGCCAGTCAGCAGTGCCAGCTGGATTGGCGGTATTTTACTGGTGTGTGCACTGGTTTACAGCCTGCTTAAACGGGCTGGACGTAAACAGCAACGTCTTGAGGTACAGATGGCATGATTTTGACTGAGCTAAAACAAGCGATTGAGGCGCAGAGCGGTATTTCGCGCAAAGAGCTCGCGAAACGTTTTGCGCTCAGTGAAGACGGTGTGGACGCGATGCTCGCAGTGTGGATCAAAAAAGGTGTCATTTCTCGTTTTATTGACACCAATGCCGCGCAGCAGGTTACCCGGATTCGATATTCGCTCAATCAGGCCCAGGGGTTATCCGTGACTGTGACCATGTAGTTGATAATAAAAAAGCCGCTTTGCGCGGCTTTTTTTATGGCGATTAAACGTTGACGAACAGTGAGCTCAACGAGAGCACGTTACGCAGTTTAGTCAGCATCACGTCTTGCTCTGCTTCACTGCGACGTTCACCTTTGGTGTTGCCCCACACTGGGCCCGGCCAGGCAATGTCATCCTGGAAGCGCGCGATGTGGTGGATATGCAGTTGTGGAACCATGTTACCCAGCGCACCCAGATTGAGTTTGTCCGGCTGAAATAGCGCTTCGAGCGCTTGGTTCACCGCTTGCGACTCTAACAGGAATTGCTGCTGTTCATGCATCGGTAGGTGATGCAGCTCTTTCAGATTCGCCTTTTTCGGAACCAGAATGACCCAAGGCACCGCTGCGTCTTTATGCAGCAGAGCGACACACAAAGGGAAATGGCCAATGACATCGGTATCTTTTGCTAACTGAGGATGAAGTTCGAAACTCATGGTGATGATCCGTTAATGGTTGATGCCGTCGGAGTGCGACAGAAGTGGCCATTATACGCTAATAAAAAAGGCTGACACTATGTGCCAGCCTTTGAATATTCTCAATTTTGCAATTACATGCGTTCTAGGGTGTTGATCCCCAGTAGAGACAGGCCTTGCTTGATGGTCTTCGCGGTCAGCGCAGCCAGTTTCAGGCGGCTCTGTTTCACGCTCTCATCTTCGGCAATCAGGATCGGGCAAGCTTCGTAGAAGCTAGAGAATTGGCCCGCCAATTCGAACAGGTAGCTACACAGAATGTGCGGCTGACCTTCACGAGATACAGATTGCACCGCTTCTTCAAATTGCAGCAGTTTGGCGATCAGTGCTTTCTCTTTCTCTTCAGTGATCTTGATTTCGCCCGTCAGGTTGTCTGGTGAAACGCCTGCTTTTGCGAAGATAGACGCAACACGTGTGTACGCGTACTGCATGTATGGTGCGGTGTTACCTTCAAACGCCAGCATGTTGTCCCAGTCAAACACGTAGTCAGTGGTACGGTGTTTAGACAGGTCTGCGTATTTCACCGCAGCCATCGCGACCGTGGTGGCGATCTCTGCTTTCTCGTCTGCGTCTAAATCCGGGTTTTTCGATTCGATCAGCGCTTTTGCACGTTCTTCGGCTTCATCCAGCAGATCTGCCAGACGTACCGTGCCGCCTGCACGTGTCTTGAATGGACGCCCATCTTTGCCCAGCATCATACCGAATGCGTGGTGTTCCAGAGTCACGGCTTCAGGCACGTAACCGGCTTTACGCACAATAGTCCACGCTTGCATCAGGTGCTGGTGCTGACGAGAGTCGATGAAGTACAGCACACGATCCGCGCCCAGCGTTTCGTAACGGTATTTCGCACATGCGATGTCTGTTGTGGTGTAAAGGAAGCCGCCATCGCGCTTCTGGATGATCACACCCATAGGCTCGCCGTCTTTGTTTTTGAACTCTTCGAGGAAGACCACTTGCGCGCCGTCATCTTCTTGGGCCAGACCTTTTTGTTTGAGGTCAGCTACGATGCCTGGAAGCATGTCGTTGTACATGCTTTCGCCCATGACGTCATCACGAGTCAATGATACGTTCAGACGATCGTAGTTGCGTTGGTTTTGAATCATGGTCACGTCGACCAGTTTCTTCCACATGTCGAGACAGAATGCGTCACCGCCTTGCAGTTTCACTACGTAGTTACGTGCTCTTTCCGCAAACTCTGCATCTTCGTCGTACAGCTTTTTCGATTCACGGTAGAAGGCTT
This sequence comes from Vibrio sp. bablab_jr001, assembly GCF_016464285.1. Classification (NCBI taxonomy): domain Bacteria; kingdom Pseudomonadati; phylum Pseudomonadota; class Gammaproteobacteria; order Vibrionales; family Vibrionaceae; genus Vibrio; species Vibrio sp. bablab_jr001. Next base: position 552,085 of record NZ_JACDWZ010000039.1, on the reverse strand, counting down.
CCAGGTCAGACAGTTCCATCGACACTTCGCCAGACTCTTGCTGCACACGCTCAAGGTTTGCGATCAGCATCCCGAACTGAGTACCCCAGTCGCCGATGTGGTTGGCGCGAATGACTTTGTGGCCCAGGAATTCCAGGGTACGAACCACCGCGTCACCGATGATGGTTGAACGCAGGTGACCTACGTGCATTTCTTTGGCTACGTTCGGCGCTGAGTAGTCAGCCACGATAGTTTGTTGTGCTTCTTGCGCTACACCCAGACGCTCATCAGCAAGGGCCGCATCGGCTTGTTTAGCCAGGAACTCTTCACTCAGGAAAATGTTGATGAAACCTGGGCCCGCGATTTCGGTTTTGCTCGCGATACCGTCTAAATCAAGCACGTCGATGACTTTTTGCGCGAATTCTCGCGGATTAGTACCTAACTGTTTTGCAACGCCCATTACGCCGTTGGCCTGATAATCACCAAACTGTGGTTTTGCGGATTGGCGAACAGCTGCAGGGCTGCCTGCAGGTGCGCCAGCGGCTTCAAGAGCCTGAGATACTTTGTCATTAATCAGTGCTTGGATATTCACACGCGTGTCCTTCAATTCTGGGAATTGGTTGGGTATGCATTTTATTCACTGGGCAGTAGTGAATGCATATCTCGATTTTGTTCATAAATTGGCGCACATGATAGCAATTTTATTACTGGGCTTATAGGGACAAAATTACGAAATTTTCTACTTTTCGATTGAATCTTGGTAACATCGACGACAAATCATTATTTTGGGTAGTTAAAATGCTTCAGTCGCTGATGGAATCAGGCCTTCATCCTGTTCAAATGAAAGACAAACTCGCTGAATTCATGCATAAAATTCAGCAATTATCCGAGCTTTTGCATATCGATTTGTCAAACCACACGCTGGACCACATTGCACTCAGAATCAACGAAATGCATCTTGCCAAAGCGGCGCATCTGGAATGGCTAAAAGAGGGCGAGGAAATCTCCTGCGCGCAGATTAACGGCCGTCCAATTATTGTCATTGCGTTTGACCAGCCATTGGCTGCGGCGCAATGGACGATTGAATGCCTGGAACTGCCTTATCCGGCACCGGGGAAAACTTATCCGGATCAGAGCTGGGAACATGTGGAGTTTGTGGTGCCGTCTGAAGCGCAGACCGCTGATGACTTTCTGGCTGACCTGCACCAGCAGTATCCCGCTCTGGCGCAGCAGTGGTCACAGTTGGCTGAACTTGGTGTGAAAACCAAGCTTTCGAGCCCGAAAGGTGAGGGTGAACGCTTGAACAACCCAACGGTGGCGTTCAAATGGCAGGGTGTGTGTATCAAACTGCACCCCCACACCCTCAAAGCCATTGTTGAATCAGAACGTTAACCGAGATCGTAGGCTTTCGGGCGCAACTGAAACTCTTCAATCGACCCGATTTCCTGTCCCAGACTCAGCGGCTCTGCCTCTTCGTGAGCATTGCCCTGAGTATGCATAATCAGACGGTTGGCGGTCCGCGGTTTAAGCTCGTTAACCACAAAGCGAATCATGTCGGAGCGGCTGAGCTGCTTCAGCTCTTCTAATACCACTTCCCGTTGATCAAACGTCCAGTCTTTATTGCCGATGGCAACCCACAGACGTTGAGCCCGTGTGCGCAGCGTCGGGTCCGGTGTCGCTATCTGATTCCACAAACCGCGTTTACTGCTGTGCCATTGATATTCGTTAAGCTCCAGCAACACCATGTAAAAAGCATTGAGGAATTCGTCGATGGAGCGAATCAGATCGGCGGGGGCAGCATTCGGCGACTGCACATACAGCACCATACCCGGATGACGGTTGAGCGGCATATTGCCAGTGCCAACCATGTAACCCAGTTGCTGCTTAGTGCGGATTTCGTGGAAGAAGGTGGCCGACATCAGGTGATTCGCCAGTGAGTAGAGCGCAATACTGCGCGGCTCGGTGTCTTTGGACTGGTAATACACCACAATCGCCGAGTCGTCCTGATCGCAACTGACTTCGCGCTGAAAGGTACCATTGTGGCCCAGCATCACCAGCGGACGTAGTGACTCTTCATAGGTTTGATTCTTGACGCGCAGCGCGTCTTTCAGTACTTCGGCCATGGCATGAGCGTCCTGCTTCTGCCAGTCACCGTAAACAAACATCTCGATGTGCAATTGAGCGATGATCTTCTCAACGAACTCGGCCAGTTCACTGACTTCAATCGTTTCCAACGCGTCCAGCAACTGGTCGTATGGCGGGTTATTGGGCTGCAGCAGGCCAGTCATGGCATTGAAAAGCTGTGAAATCGGCCGGTCGTGGGCAGCGTTGCGCCAGTTACGCAACAGTTGTTGCTTGATGGTTTCGAAGCGCTTCTCGCTGAACTCGCGACGGGCAAATTTGTCGAGAATCATCTTCATCAGCTGAGGCTGCTTCTGACTGAAGCCCGAGATAGTCAGCGTGACACCGCCTTGATGGGCATACATGTTGTAGCCCATACCCGCAATTTCAGCCTGATAAGTTTCTTTGGCCAGCGTGTCGAGGAACATTTCGACACACAAACGAGTGATGACGATGTTGCGAGTGCTGGCGACGGAATGTGGGCTATCAATGGCAATATAAATCACGCCCTTAGGGACGCGAAACTCGGTATCTTGCAGGTGCCACAAACGGAAACCTGGCAGATCCTGTAATATTTGCGGTAGCGTTTCTTGTTCGTTTTCCAGCGGCCGAGGGTCGAGCTGATCGCAGATGAACGGGTTTTCTGGTGGCAATAGCAACGGCAGAGATGCACTCTGCTGATTAAATTTCGCCATCTGCTCCGGACTGAATGGGCGCAAAGCGTATGGGGTGAAATACCAGTCGGCTTCGCTGTCGTAATCCTGTCCTTGCGTGATCAGGGTCGCGCGCAGATTTTCTGGCACCAGATAGCTCAGAATTTCGTTGAGTAAAGCTTCATCGTACGCTTGCATCATGTAGTCGCCATAAATGGTGTCTTCCGCGGCGTAATGCTGCATATTGATCACCAGATGACTGACAATGTCGAGTGGGCGCGAGGTTTCCTGAAACCGAAATGCCGATTCCAACACCGCACGTTTTTCCATGTAGCGCCATTCGTCTAAGCCGTTTTCACGAATCAGCGTTAAGGTTTCAAACATGGCTTGAATGATGTCATCAACATGTTCCAGACCGAGGGGAGTGAGCGTACAACTGATGGAAAACTCACGGTAGTTGCTGCCGCTGGCGCCGCCGCCGGCAGACAACGAGGTAATCCAGCCTTTGTCTTTCAAGGCCAGCAGCAGGCTGCCTTCACCTTCATAGCCGATCAGATGGGCAAAATAGGAGAGTGGCTTACGCTGGTAATACGCGTCGGTGCTGGGCATCGGAAAGCTCAGGATGAGCTTACGAATCTCTTTGAGTGGTTCGACATGAATCATCACGCCGGTTTGTTCCGGAGTCACAAACGGCTCGGTAATGGTCTTGTTCGCCAGATGGCGATTGGGAATGGCGGCAAACTTGTCGTTCGCCCATTGAGCCAATTCATCGAGGCTTTGCGGGCCCATTATCACTAACGTCATCAGGTCAGACGAATAATGTTGCTCATGGAACGCGATGATTTCGTCGCGAATGTTGCTGCCTTCACGATCGCCCAATGTTTCCAAATTACCGACCGAAAACTTCGCAAACGGGTGCTGCGGGTTGATGGTGGCTTTCTGTACCTGATACAAGCGGCGAGAATCGTCGTTCAGTTTCAGTTTGTATTCGGAGTCGACCGCCTGACGCTCTTTGTCCAGCGCTTCAGCATTAAACAACGGCGCGGTAAAGAACTGACTGAAGCGGTCGAGTGCCTTTTCAAACACGTTCGGCGAGACATCAAAGAAGAAGCACGTATGTTCTGTCCCTGTCCACGCATTATTGGTACCACCGTGCTGATTAATTACGCTTTGAAATTCGCCCACTTTAGGGTATTTTCGCGTGCCTAAAAACAGCATGTGTTCAAGGTAATGTGCCAAACCTTCACGGTCCGTCGGATCGTCAAAATGGCCAACTTTGACCGCTAAGGCTGCTGCAGATTTCTGGGCACTTTCATTGTGGATCAACAGCACACGCAACGAATTGGACAGAGTCAGATGTCGGTAGCTATTTGAATCATTTGGGCTAATGTGCACAGAAGTTCTCCGGTAGGGCTTTGATTTAAGTATGGCGTTGAAACGATACGGCGCAAATTCAAGTCTGTGATTTTTTGAGCAGAATGTCATTCTAGTCCCAAAGATGACTTTTTAATAGACTGTTACCCCGGTCTAAGTCTTTACGAACGGTGCTGTTATAATCAGCGGCAAAGCAGCCTCAGACTGCCTGTGTGTATAAGAGCAAATAGGTATACATAATGAAAATTTTTATCATGCGTCACGGTGAGGCTCATCACTATGCAGCCAGTGATGCAGAGCGAGCTTTAACGGAGCGAGGTCGGAATGAGTCGGTCGCGGTTGCTCGTGCCTGTATTGAGCAGCAAGACCTACATCATTTCGATAAAGTTCTGGTCAGCCCTTATCTACGTGCTCAGCAAACCTGGCAGGAAATCTCTCGCTATTTTGCGGCAAGACAAGTACAGATATGCGAGGACATCACGCCGTATGGTTCGGCCGATGAGGTGTTTGACTATGTATCGGCACTGGTTGAACTGGAAGCATTAGACACGCTGCTGCTGGTATCGCACTTGCCGCTGGTGGGTTATTTGGCGTCTGAATTTGTAGCAGATATGGTGCCGCCGATGTTCCCGACCTCGGGCTTGATGTGCATTGAGTTTGACCCTCAATCGCGTCAGGGCAAAGTCGCGTGGAACGTGCACCCGTAATTTGCACGGTGCGAAAAGAAAAGGTTGTCTGCGGGCAGCCTTTTTTATTGGTCGCTGGCCTTAGATTTATCCCTCAGCCAAGTTTTTGACAGTTTCTCATGGACTAAAAATTGCATCATCGCGCTAACGCCTTGTTGCGTCGCTGAATTCTCAACCACTAATAGCTTGCAGGCCTATGAAGTTTACACTGCCATTTGCGGACAAATTGCCCAACATTCCTCAACGCAGCATGCCTGCCATCGGTGCGCCAGTTATGGTACTGGCGACGTTGGCGATGGTGGTGCTGCCGATGCCCGCATTTCTGCTTGACCTCTTTTTTACTTTCAACATTGCCTTATCGATGGTGGTGCTGCTGGTAACGGTTTACACACGCAGACCACTGGATTTCGCTGCATTCCCGACTGTACTGCTGATTGCGACCTTGTTACGTCTGGCGCTCAACGTCGCCTCAACTCGGGTGGTGTTGCTCTATGGTCATGAAGGCCCCGGCGCGGCGGGTAACGTGATTGAAGCGTTTGGTAACGTAGTGATTGGCGGCAACTACGCTGTTGGTCTGGTGGTGTTCTTAATCCTGATGATCATCAACTTTATGGTGGTCACCAAAGGTGCGGGCCGGATTTCTGAGGTAAGCGCTCGCTTTACATTGGATGCCTTGCCGGGTAAACAGATGGCGATTGATGCGGATCTCAACGCTGGTCTGATTGATCAAGAGCAAGCGCGTACTCGCCGTTTTGAAGTCACCAAAGAAGCGGACTTTTACGGTTCGATGGATGGTGCGTCCAAGTTCGTCAAAGGGGACGCGATTGCCGGTATTCTGATCCTGTTTATCAACATTATCGGTGGCCTTACTATCGGGATGATTCAATACGGTCTTGGCTTTGGCGAAGCGATTCAAATCTATACCTTGCTGACCATCGGTGACGGTCTGGTTGCTCAGATCCCGTCGCTGCTGCTCTCCATTGGTGCCGCGATCATGGTAACGCGTCAAAATACCGATGAAGACATGGGCCAGCAGGTCATTTTCCAGCTGTTCGACAATCCGAAAGCACTGATGATTACCTCCGCCATTCTTGGCGTGATGGGGATTGTACCTGGCATGCCGCATTTTTCGTTTCTGACCCTGGCTATTTTGGCAGGGGGCAGTGCCTACATGATTCAGCGCAAACAGAAACAAGCCGAAAGCGATGCCAAACTGCCCGCGAAAATTGAAGGTGAAGCGCCGACACCACGCGAGTTGTCGTGGGATGATGTGCAGCCTGTCGATGTGATTGGTCTGGAAGTGGGTTATCGTTTGATTCCTCTGGTGGATCGCGATCAGGGCGGGGAACTGCTTGAACGGGTAAAAGGCGTGCGCAAGAAGTTGTCACAAGATTTTGGTTTCCTCATTCCGCCGGTTCACATTCGTGACAACCTAGAACTCACGCCGAACAGTTACCGCATCACCTTGATGGGGGTTGCCGTGGGGGAAGCGGAGATTCGCCCGGATCAAGAACTGGCGATTAACCCGGGCCAGGTATACGGCATGATTGACGGTGAACACACCTATGACCCGGCATTTGGGTTGGAAGCAGTGTGGATTCGTGAAGAGCAACGTGAGCATGCGCAAGCGCTCGGATACACCGTAGTTGACTCGTCAACCGTGCTGGCGACTCATTTGAGTCAACTGCTGACCAACAATGCTGCCCAGCTGATTGGTCATGAAGAAGTGCAGAATCTGCTGGAAATGCTGAGCCGTTCTGCGCCGCGCTTGGTCGATGGTTTTGTTCCGGATCAACTGGCGTTGGGTGTAGTCGTTAAAGTACTGCAGAACTTGTTGCACGAAGCCATTCCGATTCGCGATATTCGAACCATTGTGCAAACCCTGTCTGAGTATTCCAGTAAGAGTCAAGAACCCGACATTCTGACGGCCGCGGTAAGGATTGCGTTGAAACGTCTAATCGTCCAAGAAATCAATGGTATAGAGCCTGAGCTGCCGGTGATTACCCTGATTCCTGAGCTGGAACAAATTTTGCATCAGACCATGCAAGCTTCAGGGGGAGAATCGGCAGGTATTGAACCTGGATTGGCGGAGCGGCTGCAGATGGCATTGAGCCAGGCAACGCAGGAGCAAGAGCTGAAAGGCGAACCTGCGGTACTGCTGACTTCCGGTGTGCTGCGTTCGACATTGGCCAAGTTCGTCAAGAACACCATTCCAAACCTGAGAGTGCTGTCGTATCAAGAGATACCAGACGAAAAACAAATTCGCATTGTGCAGGCGGTTGGTAACTGACCTTCTCACATAAATAATGGATAGCTGCTTTGAAAATTAAACGATTTTTTGCCAAAGACATGAGAACAGCGCTGCTTCAGGTTAAAGAAGAACTGGGCGCGGAGGCGGTGATCATGTCAAACAAAAAAGTCGCGGGTGGCGTCGAAATCGTGGCGGCGGTGGATGGAGAAACAACCTCCGTTGCTCCGGCGGTGACGAAACAGTACGGTTCACAACCAAGACACATCGGCACTCAGGCGTCACCGAAGCTCCAAAGCACGCCTTCCCGACGCGAACTGCAAGATGATCGGGTAAGCCTGAACAATGGTTCAAGCAACGGTACATCAATGACTCAGCGTTTTGCCAACATGCTCAAGCAGTACAGTAATGGCGCGCATGAGGAAGAGTCGCAGTATCGCGCCGAAAATGAAGACTCGCTGTCGGCGTTACTTAAGCGTCAGACCGACACTCGCACGACAGAGAGCCGCTCTTCGCTGGCCCGCCAGCTCAACAACGATTCTCCGCTGGCGAAACTGATTGCTGAAGAACGTTCCGAGGCTCGGGCTCGTCCGCGTTTGGATCCGTCGCGCTACGAACGTCAGCGCGAAGAAGAAACGCCAATGGCAGCCAACGAGCTGGAAAATATGCGTGAAGAGATGACCTCTATTCGCCGCCTGTTGGAACATCAGGTTTCGGGGTTGATGTGGCAGGAAGTGGAACGTCGCGAACCGCTGCGTGCCATGTTGATTAAACGTCTGGAACGTATGGGTGTTTCTCTGGACCTGGCCGACCAGCTGGCCTGCTACATTCCGGAAGATACACAACCGCAAAAAGCGTGGAAAGCACTGCTGGGTCTGGTTTCAGACCAAATTCCAGTGGTGAAGCAAGATATTCTCAAACGTGGCGGCGTGGTGGCGCTGCTTGGACCTACCGGTGTTGGTAAAACGACCACGGTGGCGAAGCTGGCGGCACGCGCGGCGATGGAATACGGTTCGGACAACGTTGCCCTAGTGACAACCGACACTTACCGTATCGGCGCCCATGAGCAATTATCCATTTATGGAAGAATTATGGGTTGTCCTGTAAGAGTAGCTAAAGATTCCAAAGAGTTAGCCGATGTAATATATCAGCTACGTAATCGTCGCCTGATTTTGGTGGATACAGCTGGCATGGGACAGCGCGATGTGCGCCTGTCTGAGCAACTCGATACCCTCATGCAAGAGAGTGGAGAAGTCATCCACAGCTATCTGGTGTTACCTGCCACGGCGCAACGCAAAGTGTTGCAGGAAACCATTGAGCACTTTAGAAGAATTCCTCTTTCAGGGTGCATTATGACCAAGCTCGACGAATGTCTGAGCTTAGGTGAATTTGTTAGTGTTGTAGTTCAAAATTCGTTGCCTGTGGCGTACATCGCCAATGGTCAGCGTGTACCCGAAGATATAGTGATTGCTCAGCCCAAATATATGGTTGCGAAAGCAAACGAGTTGCTAGAGAAGTCGACAGAGAATGAACCTCACTACTGGAACAGTGATTCAGAAAGATTCTAGGCGGCGGACAGATATGACAAACAAAATGATATATGACCAAGCAAGCGGCTTACGTCGTTTAACCCAACCCTCTGTAACCAAAGTCATCGCGGTGACTGGTGGTAAAGGCGGTGTGGGCAAATCAAATGTGACTCTGGGTATGGCCATTTGCATGGCACGCCAGGGCAAAAAAGTCATGGTGCTGGATGCCGACCTGGGATTAGCGAACGTGGACGTGATGCTCGGCATTCGTCCTAAGCGCAACTTAGGCCATGTGTTGGCCGGTGAATGTGAGCTGAAAGATGCTATCGTAGAAGGACCACATGGGATTAAAATCATCCCGGCGACTTCTGGTACGCAATCCATGACTGAGCTGTCACACGCTCAGCACGTGGGGTTGATTCGTGCCTTCGGTTCGTTGGAAGATGAGATGGACATTCTGCTGGTGGATACTGCAGCAGGTATCTCTGACATGGTGGTCAGCTTCTCGCGTGCTGCGCAAGATGTTGTGCTGGTGGTGTGCGATGAACCCACTTCTATCACAGATGCATATGCACTGATCAAACTTTTGAGCAGAGAACATCAGGTTCAGCGATTTAAGATTGTTGCCAACATGGTCAGAAGCTATCGTGAAGGACGAGAGTTGTTCGCGAAACTGACACTGGTCACCGAGCGCTTCTTGAATGTAAGCCTTGAACTGGTCGCCTGTATTCCTCTGGACGACAACGTGCGTCAGGCAGTAAAAAGACAGAAAATCGTGGTGGATGCCTTCCCGCGTTCACCCGCATCGCTGGCGATCAGCTCTTTGGCGAACAAGGCCTTAACCTGGCCGATCCCGAGAACCCCGAGTGGGCATCTGGAATTTTTCGTCGAAAGGCTGCTTAACCGGTCAGAAATAGTAGGGGAACCATTCGGTGAATAAAGCGCTTACTTATGATCAATACGGCAATATCAATAGCCAGAAATTGTTTCTGGAAAAATATTCCGTATTGGTTAAGCGTATAGCTCATCACTTAATCGGGCGTTTACCTCCTAGTGTACTCATTGAAGATTTAATACAAGCCGGCATGGTCGGCTTACTTGAAGCGCAAAAGAACTACGACGGAAGTAAAGGTGCGAGTTTTGAAACCTATGCCGGTATTCGTATTCGAGGCGCGATGCTCGACGATATTCGGCGAGGTGACTGGGTGCCACGCTCGGTACATAAACACAACCGGGAAATCAGTCAGGCAATTGCAGAACTGGAAGGGATCCTAAATCGTGACCCGTCCGATACAGAAGTCGCAAAACACCTAGGTATGTCGTTAGATCAATACCATAGCGTGTTAACCGACATAAACTGTTCACGAATTGTCGGAATTGAAGATCTGGGAGTGACGGATGACGCCATTTCGCCTGTGGACGATGATGAAGACAACTCTCCTTTCAAAGGGGTTGCCGACGAATCGTTCCGTAAAGCATTGGTTGAGTCAATAAAATCGCTTCCTGAGCGTGAAGCCTTAGTACTTTCGCTCTATTATGATGAAGAACTAAACTTGAAAGAAATTGGGGAAGTACTTGGCGTGAGTGAGTCCCGCGTGAGCCAAATACTGAGCCAAGCAATGCAACGTCTGCGAACCAAGTTGAGTTCCTGGACACAAAACGACTAAATATCACTGATTTCGAACTCAGTGGAGGCAATTTTGAATAAAAACATGAAAATCCTTATTGTTGACGATTTTTCAACAATGCGCCGTATTGTAAAAAACCTTCTTCGTGACCTGGGTTTCAACAACACTCAGGAAGCGGACGACGGCTTGACGGCTTTGCCTATGCTTAAAAAGGGTGAATTTGATTTCGTGGTGACAGATTGGAATATGCCTGGTATGCAAGGCATTGATCTTCTGAGAAACATTCGTGCGGATGAAGAGTTGAAACATCTTCCTGTCCTGATGATCACAGCTGAAGCGAAACGTGAGCAGATCATCGAAGCAGCTCAAGCGGGCGTTAACGGTTACATCGTTAAGCCATTCACAGCGGCGACTCTGAAAGAAAAACTAGAAAAAATCTTCGAGCGTCTCTAAAACTTTCGTTTAGACAAAAGTTTGCTCTATTCAAACGCGTGAAAGGCTAATTACAGGATGATTTCATTAGAACAAGCCAAAGAACTCGTTCAATTGCTTGAGAATGGACAGCAGGACAGCGCGAACCTTCTGGTTAAGCAGCTGTATGAATCGGAACGCAACCCAATGTTGCAAGAGATCGGTGCCTTGACACGCGATCTGCACGATTCCCTGAATCAATTCCATATCGATGAGCGAATGAGTCAGATAGCCAATGACGAAATTCCTGATGCCCGAGACAGATTGCATTACGTCATTGAAAAAACCGAAGTCGCAGCGAACAAAACCATGGATGCCGTGGATCGTTGTATGCCGATTGCAGACAGTTTGCACGAAAGCCTACTGTTGGTTCGTCCTCAATGGAACGAACTTATGCATGGAAAAATTGAACTGAGTGAGTTCAAAGCATTGTGTCACCGAATCGACAATATTCTTTCTCAAATAGAAGGTGACAGCAGTGAATTGCGCGGGCAATTGACCGAAATTCTGATGGCTCAAGACTTCCAGGACCTAACCGGACAAATCATTCGTCGCGTGATCACGCTGGTGAATGAAGTTGAAAAACGTCTGGTCGATATTTTGACAGTCTTTGGTACCAATCAAATAGAACAACAAGATAAAGCCAAGAAAGCATCAACTGAGCCTGAGGGACCAATTCTCAACCCTCACGAACGCAGTGACGCGGTTTCATCTCAAGACGAAGTAGATGACTTGCTATCGAGTCTTGGATTTTAGGGGTAACGTATGAGCTACGATTTAGACGAAGATATTCTTCAGGACTTTTTGGTTGAAGCGGGTGAGATTCTCGAATTGCTCTCAGAACAGCTGGTTGAGCTAGAGAACAATCCGGAAGACCGAGATCTTTTAAACGCTATTTTCCGCGGCTTTCATACCGTTAAAGGTGGTGCGGGTTTCTTATCCCTGACCGAACTGGTTGAAACGTGTCACGGTGCTGAAAACGTGTTCGATATTCTTCGAAACGGTCAGCGCAGTGTGTCACCGAGCCTGATGGATACCATGTTGCGCGCGCTGGACACCGTCAACGAACAGTTCCGTGCTGTGCAAGATCATGAACCTCTTGAACCTGCCGATCCGCAACTGCTCGACGAGCTGCACCACTTGTGCCGTCCTGAGTCTGAAGATGAAGCTCATGCAGAGGTTGAAGAGCCTGTAATCGAAGATGTGGTCGAAGAGATTGTTGAACCTGAAATTGTTGCCAGTGCTCCGGTGAGCGCCGTCGCGGCTGAGTCTATCGACGACATCACAGAAGACGAATTTGAGAAATTGTTGGACGAGTTGCATGGCAAAGGCCGTGCGCCAGGTGCTGACACTCAACAAGTGGAACCTGCCGCTCAGGCACCCCAAACACCCGCTCCGACGCCTGCCAGTAGCGATGCTGGTGGCGATATCACCGATGACGAGTTCGAACGTCTTCTGGATGAACTGCACGGCAAAGGTAAAGGCCCGTCTGTCAATACTCCGGCAGAACCTGAAAAGCCAAAAGCACCTGCGCCAACGACCAAAGCGTCAACGCCTAAGTCGTCTTCAGACAGCGACTTGATGACAGACGAAGAGTTTGAAAAGCTGCTGGATGAGTTGCACGGTGTGGGTAAAGGCCCATCTATCGAAGAGCTGGAAATGGCGACTCGCCCGGTAAGCGAGAATCCAAAGCCAGCTCCTGCGCCAGCGCCTAAAGCTCCAGCTGCGAAACCAGCACCGGCTGCTCAGACAACACCAAAAGTGGCTGCGGCCAAAGCGGCACCTGCGCCAAAAGTGATTGATGATTCAAGCGAGAAACGCGAAGTCGCTGCGGGTGGCGCGAAGAAAGCTCAGGCAGAAGCCACGGTGCGTGTGGATACGTCAACGCTGGATACCATCATGAACATGGTTGGTGAACTGGTACTGGTTCGCAACCGTCTGCTGAGCCTGGGCCTCAACAGCAACGACGAAGAGATGTCGAAAGCGGTCGCAAACCTAGATGTGGTGACTGCTGACTTGCAAGGCGCGGTGATGAAAACCCGCATGCAGCCAATCAAGAAAGTCTTTGGCCGCTTCCCTCGCGTTGTGCGTGATTTGGCGCGTAACCTGAATAAAGACATCGTGCTGGAAATGCGCGGTGAAGAGACCGATCTGGATAAAAACCTGGTTGAAGCCCTGGCGGATCCATTGATTCACTTGGTGCGCAACTCGGTTGACCACGGTATCGAAATGCCGGACGCTCGTGTTAAAGCGGGTAAACCACGTACTGGTAAAGTGATTCTTTCTGCGTCGCAGGAAGGGGACCATATTGAGCTGGCGATCGTCGACGACGGCGGCGGTATGGATCCGAATAAACTGCGCAGTATCGCCGTGAAGCGCGGCATGATGGACGAAGATGCGGCTTCGCGTCTGTCCGACAAAGAGTGTTTCAACCTGATCTTTATGCCGGGCTTCTCAAGTAAAGAGCAAATTTCGGATATCTCGGGTCGTGGTGTAGGAATGGATGTGGTGAAAACCGCCATCAACACACTGAACGGTTCGATTGATATCGATTCTGAGATGGGCAAAGGCACCAAGATCACGATTAAAGTGCCACTGACTCTGGCGATTCTTCCAACGCTGATGGTTGGTGTCGCTGGTCACCCATTCGCGCTGCCATTGGCGAGCGTCAATGAAATTTTCCATCTGGATTTGAGCCGAACCAACGTGGTTGATGGTCAGCTAACCATCATCGTTCGTGATAAATCGATTCCACTGTTCTATCTGCAAAACTGGCTAGCGCCAAAAGCAGGTAAAGTGCAAGCTCGTAAAGGGCATGGCCATGTGGTGATCGTCCAGATTGGCAGCCAACGCGTTGGTTTCGTGGTTGACGCTCTGATTGGGCAGGAAGAGGTGGTGATTAAGCCACTGGACAAACTGCTGCAAGGTACGCCGGGTATGGCGGGCGCAACCATCACCAGTGATGGTCATATCGCACTGATTCTTGATGTGCCGGATTTGCTGAAACAGTACGCTGCTGCTTCTCGAATCTAGTTGACCACCTAAGATAAGGATAACTATGGCGATTAGAGTATTAGTTGTTGATGATTCAAGCTTCTTCCGACGTCGTGTGAGTGAAATCATCAACTCCGAATCGCGCTTAGAAGTGATTGATGTCGCGACTAACGGCAGAGAGGCGGTGGACAAAGCACAGCGTCTTAAACCCGATGTCATTACGATGGATATTGAAATGCCAGTCATGGACGGTATCACTGCCGTCCGTGAGATCATGGCATCCAATCCGACGCCAATTCTGATGTTTTCATCGCTGACGCACGATGGCGCGAAAGCGACACTGGATGCGCTGGATGCCGGTGCGCTGGATTTCTTACCGAAGAAATTTGAAGATATCGCGCGTAACCGTGACGAAGCGGTTGCGTTGCTGCAACAACGCGTGTTGCAAATTGCCGCTAAGAAAGCGTTTATGCGCCGACCGGTCGTATCTCGTCCGGCTGTGTCATCACCTGCGCCAACTTCTGGCTCAAGTTTGCTTAACCGCACTCAGCCGACGACACCGTCATTGAGTTCAAGCAGACCCGTTGCGGCGGCAACGCGTTTCAAAGCCTCCGGTAAGAAATATCAGCTTACGGCTATCGGTACTTCGACCGGTGGCCCGGTCGCATTGCAAAAAATTCTCACCAAGCTACCCGCAAATTATCCGCATCCGATTGTGCTGATTCAGCACATGCCTGCGACCTTTACCGCCGCATTTGCCAGCCGTCTGAACTCACTATGCAAGATTGAAGTGAAAGAAGCTGAAGATGGTGATGTGCTGCGTCCTGGTGTCGCTTATCTGGCGCCGGGCGGTAAACAAATGATGCTGGAAGGTCGTCCAGGCGCGGCTAAGCTGCGCATTATAGATGGCGGTGAGCGCATGAATTATAAGCCGTGTGTGGATGTCACCTTTGGCTCCGCGTCCAAAGTCTACGGCGACAAAGTCTTGTCGATGGTGCTGACCGGAATGGGCGCTGATGGCCGCGAAGGTGCGCGTATGCTCAAGAATGCAGGCGCGACCATCTGGGCACAGGATGAAGACAGTTGTGTGGTGTATGGCATGCCGCAAGCCGTCGCGAAAGCCGGTATTTCGAGTGAAGATTTACCTCTGGATCGCATTGCAGAGCGCATGCTGGTCGAAGTCGGTTTGGCCTAAGGAAGCGCAATGATTGTTTGGAGTGTTGCAAACCAAAAAGGCGGCGTCGGTAAAACGACCACAACCATCACGCTTGCTGGCTTGCTGAGCAAACAAGGTAAGCGTGTTTTGCTGGTTGATACGGACCCGCACGCTTCACTGACGACTTATCTGGGTTATGACTCTGATGGTGTTCCGGCCAGCCTGTTTGACCTGTTTCAGCTGCGCGAGTACACCGAGCATACGGTTGAGCCTCTGATTCTGCGTACCGATGTGGAAGGAATAGACCTGATCCCTGCACACATGTCGCTGGCGACACTGGATCGGGTGATGGGAAACCGCAGCGGTATGGGATTGATTCTCAAACGTGCCTTGCTGGCGCTGCGTCAACGTTATGACTATGTGTTGATCGACTGTCCGCCCATTCTTGGCGTGATGATGGTTAACGCACTGGCGGCCAGCGATCGTATTTTGATCCCGGTACAGACAGAGTTTCTGGCGATGAAAGGCTTGGAGCGCATGGTGCGTACGTTGGCAATTATGCAAAAGTCGCGCAATCGTGAATTTAAGGTCACCATCGTACCAACCATGTACGACAAACGTACGCGCGCCTCATTGCAGACACTGAACCAGCTCAAGAAAGATTACCCGGATCAGGTATGGACGTCGGCGGTGCCTATTGACACCAAGTTCCGCGATGCCAGCCTGAAACGTTTACCGGCATCCCATTTTGCTGAAGGTAGCCGGGGTGTTTTTGCGTACAAGCAATTACTTCTGTTTTTAGAGAGGCTGTCTATCAATGAGTAGCCCGTTGCTGTCGAGTGAACAAGCGCTGGATGATTACTTCACTGCTCTGCTAGATGAAGAGCTGGGTGAACAGGATCTTGCGCCGCAGAGTCAGCCTGAGCCAGAACCCGCACTGGAGCCGATGATGCAATCGGTGGCGGAAAAGAGTTACTTCGAAGAAGAGCTCGAAGAAATTGATTTACCCAACTTGGATGATGTCCAGCGTCTGCTGAGCCAGTTAGAAAACAGCAACCCGGTTGCTGAGCTGGATCTTGAAGAGGTGATGGAGCAGAACACCATTCAGATCGCTCAGGCTGAAGCGCCTGCTGCGGTGGAAGAGATTCAGGAATGGAGCATCGAACCCGAGGTCGTTGTTGAACCTCAAGCGTTGGTGGCCGAATCTGACGTCGAAACGTTGGAAGAAGTCGAAGCACTGAACGGCACCAGCTTAGAACAAGAGCTGACTGCGGAGATTGAGGTTGATGAAACACCACAAACTCAGGCAGGCCGTTTTGATCTCAGTCGTTGGGATAACGCCGTACGTGCCGACAACTTTCAAGTACTCTACTTCGACGTCAACGGGGTGACTTTTGCTGTACCGCTGGATGAGCTGGGAGGTATTCACCGTAAAGGCTCTCTCAATCACCTGATTGGTCGTCCTGGCTGGTATCTTGGCCTCCAAACTAACCGTGATGCACAGCTGGATGTGGTGGATACGGCGAAGTGGGTGATGGCGGAAAAGCTACGCGATGACAGTTATAAAGCAGACTACCAGTACATCGTCATGCTCGGCGAAAGTATGTGGGGGTTGGCATGCACTAAACTATTAGGCACCGAGCTGCTGAATAGTGAAAAAGTTCGCTGGCGGGAACAAGTGGGTAAGCGCCCTTGGCTTGCTGGAATGGTTAAAGAAAAAATGTGTGCTCTGGTTCATGTTGAAGCATTGATCGCTATGCTTAATGCAGGACTTGATGTAAAAGCACTCGATAAATAATACATTTTTGTCGGAAACGACTTAGAGAGGAAAAGGTATGTCTCAAACTAACGAAGTTGAAGTGAGAAAAGAACACTCTAACGACGAAGTGCTGCAGTGGGTGACGTTCCAGCTAGAAGAAGAAACGTACGGCATCAATGTAATGCAAGTACGTGAAGTGCTGCGTTATACCGAAATCGCGCCAGTACCAGGTGCACCAGATTACGTGCTGGGTATCATTAACTTGCGTGGTAACGTGGTAACCGTTATCGACACTCGTTCTCGTTTTGGTTTGATGCAAGGTGAGATCACCGATAACACCCGTATCATCGTCATCGAATCTGAGCGCCAAGTGATTGGTATTCTGGTCGACAGCGTGGCCGAAGTGGTTTACCTACGTTCTTCTGAAATTGACACCACACCAAGCGTTGGCACCGATGAAAGCTCGAAGTTTATTCAGGGTGTAAGCAACCGTGACGGTAAACTACTGATTCTGGTAGACCTGAACAAGCTGCTTACCGATGAAGAATGGGATGAAATGGCTCATCTGTAATGGCTGATCTGGCTTGGTTAACGCCTCCTGTTATTGCAGGAGGCAGTGTACTGATTGTTTTGCTGCTGCTCTTGGCACTGCTTCGCCTGCGCCGCAGTTCGTCAAAACAGGCGGACTATTTCCGCCAACAGCTACGCCATCTGGATAAAGAGCTTCAGAAATCCAATAAGCAGGTTCTGGAAGTGCGCTCAGTGATGGTCGGGCTGGGGCAGAAAGTCTCAGAACAGCAGGACATTATCTTGCACCTCAATGAACGCCTCAAAGAGCTGGAAAACGCCGACACGGATGGCCGTTTGTACAGCCGCGCATCGAAGATGGTCAAGCTGGGTGCTGATATCAATGAGCTGATCGAAGAGTGCGAACTGCCAAAAGCCGAAGCGGAGCTGATGCTCTCGTTACAGAAGAAACTCTCCGGTAAAGAGGCGATTCCGCCGCTGAGCAGTCATCCGGAAAGAAAGATGGCTGCGCCGGGAGACAAAAGACCGGTACGCAAACCTTCTCGTTAGCCTGATGTGAACAGATAAAAAGGAAGTCGTGAGACTTCCTTTTTTGTTGGCTGGGATTTATGAAAGCATGTAACCAAAAAGGGTTAATTGCTTCAGAAAATAATTAAAAATTAACAGTTTCTTACTTAGTTTCGTGACTCGTAATACCCTTACTCTATTTAGTCTCTTCCGTGGTGTGGTAATATGGGCGCCCCAATTTATTGATTCAGAAGCCCATGCTGGAAGTAAAAAATCTCACTGCGATTCGTGATGAAAGAGTGCTGTTTGAAGGCTTGTCTTTCACCATTCAATCTGGCGAACTGGTCCAAATTGAAGGCCGTAATGGCACTGGCAAAACCACGTTGCTACGCATTGTGACCGGCTTGGGTGACCGCGATGATGGCGAGATCCATTGGAATAACGTCAACATCGAAGCGGATCGAGACAGCTACCATCAGGAACTGCTGTTTCTTGGCCATCAAACGGGTGTAAAACGAGAGCTGACCGCATTAGAAAACCTGCGTTTTTATCAAGCGGTACACGCTGTTGGCACGCAGGAAGAGGATTTGTACCAGGCGCTGACTCAGGTTGGGCTTGCCGGGCGTGAAGACGTGCCGGTGGCACAGCTGTCTGCCGGGCAGCAGCGCCGCGTGGCGTTGGCTCGCTTGTGGCTCAGCCGCCAGAAGTTGTGGATCCTTGATGAACCTCTGACGGCGATTGATAAACAAGGGGTGAAAGTATTGGAAGCCCTCTTTTTGCAGCATGCCGAACAAGGTGGGATCGTGGTGCTGACCACTCACCAGGATATGTTCGCTGACAATCCGAAACTGCGCAAAATTAAGTTAGGAGACGCCTGATGCTATCGACCATGACCACCATCATTCGTCGTGAACTGCTGATCGCGTTTCGCCGTCAGGCTGACATTTTCAACCCGCTGTGGTTTTTCATCATCGTGATTACGCTGTTCCCTCTTAGCATCGGCCCTGATCCAAGTTTATTGTCCCGTATTGCGCCTGGCATCGTTTGGGTTGCCGCATTGCTGTCGGCATTGCTTTCGCTTGAGCGCCTGTTTCGCGATGATTATCAGGACGGCTCACTGGAACAAATGATGCTGATGCCAGTCCCATTACCTGTGGTGGTGATTTCAAAAGTATTGGCACATTGGCTGCTGACGGGGGTGCCGTTGATTTTAATCAGTCCGCTGCTGGCCATTCTGTTGTCATTGGATATGAATACTTGGATTTCAGTGGTGCTGACGTTACTGCTCGGAACGCCAACCCTCAGTTTTATTGGTGCAATCGGTGTGGCTTTGACGGTCGGGCTGCAAAAAGGCGGCGTGCTGCTCAGTTTGCTGGTTTTACCGCTCTACATCCCAATTTTGATCTTCGCCACATCAGCCATAGATGCGGCGTCATTGGGAATGGCGTACAACGGACAATTGGCGATTCTGGCGGCGATGTTTATGGGCGCATTGACCCTGACACCGTTTGCGATCAGTGCTGCGTTGCGAGTAAGTGTCAATTAGTTGTTCTCGATCAAGCACGAAAAATTCCCGTTAGATAAATTGCAAACCGAACAATTCAGATTCGGTACTTGAAGTAAAAGTGAGAGTAAACAATGTGGAAATGGCTACATCCCTACGCCAAACCAGAGTCGGCCTATCGCCTGTGCGGTAAGTTTCTGCCTTGGTTTGCGATTTTAGCTCTGTTGTGTTTATCCGCAGGTACAGTCTGGGGACTGGCCTACGCGCCTTCTGATTATCAGCAGGGAGACAGTTTTCGTATCATTTATATCCACGTGCCTGCTGCTATCTGGTCGATGGGCGTTTACATGTCGATGGCGATTGCTGCCTTTGTCGGCATTGTGTGGCAGGTAAAACTGTCGGACATGGCTGCATCCGCGATGGCACCCATCGGCGCAGTCTACACCTTCATCGCACTGATTACGGGCGCTGTGTGGGGTAAGCCGATGTGGGGTACCTGGTGGGTGTGGGACGCGCGTCTGACCTCAGAACTTATTCTTCTGTTTCTCTATCTCGGTGTGATTGCGCTTTATCACGCGTTTGATGATCAGAAAACCGCAGCCAAAGCGGCGGGTATTCTGGCGATTGTCGGTGTGATCAACCTGCCAATCATTCACTATTCCGTGGAGTGGTGGAATACCCTGCATCAGGGCGCCACCATCACCAAATTCGATAAACCTTCGATTTCGAGCGATATGCTGTGGCCGCTGCTGCTGAACATATTCGGCTTCGCGTTCTTCTTTGGCGCGTTGACCATGATTCGCCTGCGCAATGAAATCATCAGCAAAGAGAGTCACCGCCCGTGGGTGATTCAACTGGCCGCAACGCAGTCACAGAGAGGGAAATAAGATGCACTTTGAATCTATGAGCGATTTCTGGGCAATGGGAGGCTACGCGGCTTACGTGTGGAGTTCCTTTGGTATTACTTTCTTATCAATGTTGATTTTGTGGGTGGCGAGTGTTCGCCGCGGTCAAACGCTACTGAATGAAGTCCAGGCTAAAGTAGCGCGTCAGGCACGAATCGATGCAGCGAAAAATATGGAGAACACACTATGAATCCAAGACGCAAAAAGCGCCTCGGTATTGTGCTGGCGATTTTCATCGGCCTAGGTGCCACCATCGGTCTCGTTCTGTACGCACTGAATCAAAATATGGACCTGTTTTACACCCCTAGTGAACTGGTGAACGGTAAAGATGGCAAAAAGCCGGAAGTGGGCCAGCGCCTGCGCATCGGTGGAATGGTCGAAGTCGGGTCTGTTAAACGCGATCCTAGCTCGCTTAAAGTGAGCTTTTTACTGCATGACAAAGGTCCTTCAGTGACGGTGATCTACGAAGGTATCCTGCCGGACCTGTTCCGTGAAGGTCAGGGCATTGTGGCTCAGGGCGTGCTGAAAGACGCAACGACCGTAGAAGCATTTGAAGTGCTGGCTAAGCACGACGAAGAGTACATACCACCTGAAATTGCTGAAGCGATGCAGAAAAACCATTCACCCATGAGCTACTCACAAGATCAAATGCAAGGAAGTACCAAATGATTGCGGAAATCGGTCACTTTGCGCTGATTCTGGCGCTGGCGCTAGCCGTGCTGCTCAGCGTACTTCCTCTGGTCGGAGCGTCCAAAAACAACCATGTGCTGATGAATGCGGCGCGACCGCTGTCGATTGGCATGTTTATGATGCTGGCGTTGTCGTTCGGTATTCTGCTGTGGGCGTTTTACACCAACGATTTCACGTTGCAGTACGTGGCCAGCAACTCCAACAGCCAATTGCCGTGGTATTACCGTCTGACGGCGGTGTGGGGCGCGCATGAAGGTTCACTGTTGCTGTGGGTGCTGATTCAGGCCGGCTGGACACTTGCGGTGGCGACGTTGAGCCGAGGTATGCCTCAGGAGTCGGTGGCGAGGGTATTGGCCGTGATGGGCTTAATCAGTGTCGGTTTCCTGCTGTTTATCATCGTGACATCGAACCCGTTCACCCGCACCTTACCGCATTTTCCGATTGACGGCCGCGACCTCAACCCGCTGTTGCAGGACCCTGGTCTGATCATTCACCCGCCAATGCTCTACATGGGTTATGTGGGATTCTCGGTTGCGTTCTCATTTGCGATTGCGTCTTTGATGACCGGCCGCTTAGATACCGCTTGGGCTCGTTGGTCACGTCCGTGGACAACCGCTGCGTGGCTGTTTCTGACCGTAGGTATTGCGCTGGGTTCCTGGTGGGCATACTACGAACTTGGCTGGGGTGGCTGGTGGTTCTGGGATCCGGTAGAGAACGCGTCATTCATGCCTTGGTTGGCTGGTACCGCGCTGATGCATTCGCTGGCGGTTACTGAAAAACGTGGCACCTTTAAAGCATGGACTGTGCTGTTGGCTATCTCCGCGTTCTCGCTCAGCCTTTTGGGTACCTTCCTGGTGCGCTCCGGTATTCTGGTTTCGGTACACGCGTTTGCGTCCGATCCGGCGCGCGGCATGTTCATTCTTGGCTTCCTGGTGTTCGTCATCGGCGGTTCACTGCTGTTGTTCGCGCTGAAAGGCTCATCGGTACGTGTGCGTGGTAATTTCGAACTTGTGTCGCGTGAAAACGCTCTGTTGGCTAACAACGTGCTGTTGATCGCTGCTCTGGTTGTCGTGCTGATTGGTACGTTGTTGCCGCTGGTGCATAAACAGTTGGGTTTAGGCTCGGTATCGATTGGTGCACCGTTCTTCAACACCTTGTTCGCCTGGCTGATGGTGCCGTTTGCCTTCCTGTTGGGCATCGGCCCTCTCATTCGCTGGAAGCGTGACAACCTGTCGAAACTGATTAAACCGATGCTGATTTCCGGCGTCATTGCGCTGCTGTTCGGTGCGTTGATCGTGCAACTGACGACAGAACACTTCAGCTCAATGGCATTCATGGGGTGGGTGATGGCGCTGTGGATTGTGTGCCTGCACGCAGTAGAACTGTATGAGCGTGCGACGCATCGTCACACCTTCTTGGCGGGTATCGGTAAATTGCAACGCAGTCACTGGTCGATGATGTTGGGTCACCTCGGTCTTGCTGTGACCATCATCGGTATCGCGATGGTCCAGAACTACAGTATCGAACGTGATGTCCGTCTGGCACCTGGCGAGCATTTCAAACTGCAAGAGTATGAGTTCTTCTTCAAAGGCCTGCGCGATAAAGATGGTCCGAACTACGACGGTTACATTGCCGATTTTGAAATCACTCAAAATGGTAAATACCTCAATACATTGCATGCTGAGAAACGTTTCTACCGCACTGCGCGTTCGATGATGACAGAGGCGGCCATTGACCGCGGTCTGACCCGCGATCTCTATATCGCAATGGGCGAGCGTCTGGATGACAACAACGCATGGGCAGTACGAATTTACTACAAACCATTTGTTCGCTGGATTTGGGCTGGTGCTTTGCTGATGGCGCTGGGTGGTGCGTTGGCCATCAGTGACAAACGCTACCGTTTCAGAAAAAACGCTCAGCAGGAGGCTTGATTGATGAATAAGAAGATTTTGTTTATTCCGCTGGCAGCATTTCTGGCGTTAGTTGCAGTGTTCGCTACCCAACTGGTCAAAAACTCCGAAGGTGATGACCCAACCAAACTGGAATCAGTGCTGGTGGGGCAGGCTGTGCCGCAGTTTCGTCTGGAAGATTTAGTCGAACCCGGCAAACTTTATGACCAATCGATTTTCAAAGGCGAGCCGTTACTGCTCAACGTGTGGGCCACATGGTGTCCCACCTGTTATGCCGAACACCAATACCTCAACCAGTTGGCAGGTAAAGGCGTAAAAATTATCGGTATGAACTACAAAGATCAGCGCGATAAAGCCGTGAAATGGCTGAACGATCTAGGCAATCCTTATCTGATTAGTTTGTTTGACGGTAATGGTATGCTGGGGCTTGATTTAGGCGTTTATGGTGCGCCGGAGACCTTCCTGATTGATGCCAATGGCGTCATCCGCTATCGCCATGTGGGGGATGTGAATCCTCGCAACTGGAAAGAGACGCTGGAACCGATGTACAACCAGCTGTTGCAGGAGGCCAAATGATGAAACGTTGGATACTGGCTGCTGCGGCAGCACTAATGGTTTCCTTAACTGCTCTGGCCGCGATTGATGTGTACGATTTCGACACGCCGGAGCAGGAAACTCAGTTTCAGGAGCTGAGCAATACGCTGCGCTGTCCGAAATGTCAGAACAATTCAATCGCGGATTCCAACGCTGAACTCGCGAAAGACCTGCGTCATAAAGTGTATGAAATGACAAAAGAGGGCAAATCCAAAGACGAAATCGTCGATTACATGATTGCCCGCTACGGTAACTTCGTCACGTACAACCCGCCGTTTACGCTCAGTACGGCGATTTTGTGGCTCGGCCCGGTATCCGTGCTGTTGATCGGTTTTGGCGTGATTGTCATTCGCAGCCGCCGCAGCAAAACGGCTGCAACAAACAATAACGCTCAATGGGATAGGGACAAAGAAGCGCGTCTGAAGGCGCTGCTGGAAGAAGATAAAGACGGAGATAAGCAATAATGACGTTATTTTGGATTTCGACGCTTATCCTGGTGGCTATTGCCTGCGTCTTCATTGCCATTCCGCTGATTCAGAAAAAGGCCAACAACGACACCGTACTGCGCGATGAGCTCAACAAAGCTTTCTATAAAGACCGCTTAAATGAGCTGCAGGAAGAGACGGCAGAGGGCCTGGTGGACAACCAGCAGGACCTGATTGCCGACCTGAAACAATCTCTGCTGGACGATATTCCGGCCGACAAGCAGGCGACGCAGCAGAGCCAGGTCTCGACGTTAGCAGTACTGGTACCGTCAGTCTTGCTCGTCGTGCTGCTCAGCTACGGTATGTACGCCAAATTTGGTAACTACGATAAAGTGGAGCACTGGCAACAAGTGAGTGCCGACTTACCGCAGTTGACTCGTAAGCTGATGGCGCCGCAAGGTCAGGGTGTTGAGCTAACGGATCAGGAAATGGAAGACTTGACGCTCTCTCTGCGCACGCGCTTGTATTACCAACCGGAAGACTCGACTGGCTGGCTGCTGCTAGGGCGTATTGCGATGGCAAACCGTGACATGCAGACCGCAATTGGTGCAATGAAACACGCCTATGCGCTGGAGCCTCAGGATGGTGACATTCAGTTGGGGTACGCTCAGGCGCTGATGTTGTCAGATGATGAGATGGACCAGACTCAGGCTCGCTCGATTCTACAACGTCTCGCTAAACGCGATTACGTCGACCTGCGTGTCTACTCACTGCTTGCCTTTGATGCGTTCGAACGTGCCGATTACCCGTCAGCCATTCAATACTGGGACCTGATGCAAAAAATGATTGGCCCGAATGACAGTCGCTACGAAATGCTGACGCGCAGTATTGACAGTGCCAAACGTAAAATGGGTGAAGGCGTTGTCGAGGGTAAATCGGTCTCAGTGACCATTTCTCTGGCTGACAATGTTGTCCTGCCACAAAACGCGGTACTTATCGTCTCGGTACACAGTGCCGATGGCGCGCCAATGCCGATTGCGGCTGCCCGTTATCCGTTGAGCAGTTTCCCGCGTACGGTGGTATTGGACGATAACAACAGCATGATGCAAGGGCGTAAACTGTCAGATCTGTCTACACTCATGGTACGCGTTCGTATTGATACTGATGGCAACGTGTCGACTAAAGACGGCGACTGGTTTGGTGAAAGTCAGCCAGTGAATTTGGGCGAACCGGTTGAAGTTGTGATTAATAAACAGTATTAATTAGCGCTAGCTGTTTGTTTTAAATTAAAATAAAGGCCGATGAATGCATCGGCCTTTACGTATGGATAATAATAATGATTAGCCGCTTAGCACGGATTCTATCCCCAATATTGATGTTGGTATTAGTCGGTTGTAGCTCAACACCCAATACCACATCGAGTGATACTACTTCGAACGATCCACTGGAAGGTTTTAACCGTGCCATGTGGACCGTTAACTATGATTATCTCGACCCGTATCTGGTGCGTCCTGTCTCACTGGCTTACGTCGACTACGTACCGCAACCGATACGTCATGGCATCGCCAACTTCCTGGCCAACCTGGACGAACCTTCCAGCATGGTGAACAACTTGCTGATGGGCAATGGCACTAAAGCTCTCGACCACTTCAACCGTTTCTGGATTAACAGCACTTTTGGTCTCTTGGGTCTTATTGATATTGCATCGGAAGCGGGCATTACCAAACACGATGAAAAAGCGTTCAGTGATGCTGCAGGGCATTATGGGGTCGGCAACGGGCCATACGTGATGGTGCCGGGTTACGGGCCGTTTACCGTGCGTGAAACTACCGATGTCGTTGATGGTTTGTATGTACCACTGTCGTATCTCAACATCTGGGCTAGCATCGGTAAGTGGGCATTGGAAGGCATGGAAACCCGTGCGTCGTTAGTGTCGCAAGAGGCGATGCTCGACAATTCGCCAGACCCTTATGCATTGACACGTGAAGTCTATCTGCAGCACCGTGATTTTACCGCTGAGATAGAGAAAAACGATTACAACGATGCCGAGGAAGACTACCTCGACAACTACATGGAAGAAAACTTCTAACGGATAGTCGGCTTAACCCATAGCGGTTAAGCCGACATCACCCGTCCACTGAAGTATTCATTGGCAACAATGTATTCTGTGTTGCGAATCAACTCATCATTCACCGCTGCCCAGTGCACGCTCTCGTCATTAGCGGAAATCATCGGCACCACACCACCGACTCGAATGTTGAATGGCGTCAACTCTTTGGCCCAGCTTTGGGTAAAGCCGGAAACCATGGATGTCGCATTTTCAATGCCCGGCATATCCTGCGGTGAGTTGTAAGACAGTACATTGACAATCACACCTTTAGCGGAGCGATGACGCATACGTTCTGAGCAGGCCTGACCAAAGGTAAACAGCGATGAGGCCATCAACGCCAACTTCTGAATAAACAGCTCAGCCGGATGTTCATCCACCACGGATGGTAACGGGGCATTGGGCCAGTTATTGATCAGTACGTCGGGCACGCTCTGGTAGGTATGCTCAATGTGATCGAGCATATTGTGAATGCTGTGTAATGAGTAATCGGCTAAATGGTACTGCTCGACCTCATGGGAGATATCCCGACAACGTTTAAAGGTCTCGAGCAATCCTTGCTGGTTGGTGTCACACAATATGACTCTTGCACCCAGTCGCGCAAAATGGATGGCCAGCGTACTACCAAGCAATGAGCTTGCTGAAGTAATCAGAACCAGTGCACTTTCTATATTCATTTTGTGCCCACCTTTTCCATGTTTCTCTCTTGTTTCGTTATGAAACAGGTCCGGATAGGATGGTTGAATAGCTGTGAGTACGATGTGAATAACTTCAAATAACTTGGTCTGACTGGCAGAAGGGTGACGATTTTTTGCACTCATTCACACTCTGACGCAAAGTCAGAGAAAACAATTGCAAAGATGAGTGACTAGACTTGCGCGCGCAGTTGATCGTGACGCCAAGCCATGTTCAGTTGCGGGTATAAGTCTGATGGCAACAGGGTTTTCGGTGTTTTCTGTGCCAGATGACGGCGATCATGACCTGACAGATTGAGATAGATCTCTTCTGGAAAATCTTGAGTATCTTCAGGGAGATAGGTCAGAGCTTCAGGTTTGAGGTAGTGAGACAGTTTGGCGCTCGCCAATCCACCCTGATGAAACAAGTCAGCCTGACGAGCTGAAATCTGGTAGGAACTTTGGTCATTACGCAATGCCTGCGGCTCTTGCAGTTCAAAACGCTGGCGCAGCAGTGAATCCGTAGTGTCGACTTGCTCGATGTGTTCAACCGGAGTGGTATCACGTACGTCGTTAGAGAACAGAGCCAGCAATAAAGAAAAGTCGGCACGACGCCCATGCAAAACAGCCTGGCTGATGCCAGTGCCGATCTGCAGTTCGTTAATCAGGCCAGCTTTATCTAAAGTGTGTACTTGCATGGTGTTCTCCGTTTGATGTCCCTTTAACGGCCAAAGTGGCGAAAGCTTTAGGGCGTTGACGGAGAAAAGTAATAAAAAAAGCCTGCAAAATTGCAGGCTTAGTATCGATTGCTTTTTTATCCTATACAGGATTATTTAGCCAGGTTAGCTGCAACGAATTCCCAGTTAACCAGAGCCCAGAAACCGTTCATGTAATCTGGACGTACGTTACGGTAATCGATGTAGTACGCGTGTTCCCACAGGTCAACAGTCAGCAGTGGAGTGACGCCTTCTTCAGTCAGTGGAGTACCTGCGTTAGAAGTGTTAGTGATAGCCAGAGAGCCATCCGCTTTCTTCACAAGCCAAGTCCAAGATGAACCGAAGTTGTTGATTGCTGAGTCAGTGAATTTTGCTTTGAACTCTTCGAAAGAACCGAATGCTGCGTTGATTGCATCCGCTACTGCGCCAGTTGGTTCGCCGCCGCCGTTTGGAGACAGACAGTGCCAGTAGAACGTGTGGTTCCAGATTTGCGCTGCGTTGTTGAATACACCGCCAGTTGAAGTCTTGATGATCTCTTCCAGAGTTTTACCTTCAAACTCAGTACCAGGGATCAGACCGTTCAGCTTAACAACGTAAGTGTTGTGGTGCTTACCGTGGTGGTAATCAAGAGTCTCTGCAGAGATGTGTGGTTCCAGTGCGTCTTTAGCGTAAGGAAGAGCTGGTAATTCAAATGCCATTGCTCGATTCTCCATATAGATGAAAGAGTTACCTCTTTCGATTGCTTCCAGTGTTATTTTATATTCGTCGATACGACTGACTTGTGATCTATTTTAGCAAGTTTTTACTTTATTAAAACCCCAATCTTGAGAAAAATCGTTTATCCATCCGAAGATAGTGAAAGCGACTCTAGGCAAATTAGGCCGATGAGACGCGAAAGGCAAGGCGCACTGTGTAAATTTGCCGATTCCGCGAAACGGATGCTATAACCATAATGATAATGTGCTTTTTATTCTCTACTAATGATTTAGAATGGGCGCCATGAAACTTGAAATCCATTAAGAGGAAGCAATGGAAACCATCGACAAAATCAAACAGCAAATTGAAGAGAACGCGATCCTTCTGTACATGAAAGGCTCACCAAAACTGCCTAGCTGTGGTTTCTCTTCTCAAGCTTCACAAGCACTGATGGCTTGTGGTGAAAAATTTGCTTACGTTGATATCCTGCAAAACCCGGATATCCGTGCTGAACTGCCAGTGTACGCTCAATGGCCAACGTTCCCACAACTTTGGGTTGAAGGTGAACTGATTGGCGGTTGTGACATCATCATCGAGATGTTCCAAAAAGGCGAACTTCAGACACTGATCAAAGAAGCCGCCGCTCGCGCAGCAAGCAGCGAAGAGTGATTCTGAACAGTAAAAATACTGTATAAAATCACAGTTTTACTTGATTTATTAAGGCCACATTCGATAATGTGGCCTTAATTTTTTGGTCGTCAGACACTGAACGCTATGACTCGTCTCTTCATTGCAGAAAAACCCAGCCTTGGCCGCGCGATTGCCGATGCGTTACCAAAACCGCACAAGAAAGATCAAGGATTTATCCGCTGCGCCAATGGTGACGTGGTGACGTGGTGCATCGGCCATCTGCTTGAGCAGGTGGAACCGGATGCTTACGACGAGCGTTACAAAAAGTGGAATCTGTCAGACCTACCTATTGTGCCTGAGCAGTGGCAACTGCGTGCGCGTAAATCGGCCAGTAAGCAGCTCAGCGTGGTGCGCAAACTGCTGAAAGAAGCCAATCACATCGTTCATGCCGGAGACCCGGATCGTGAAGGGCAACTGCTGGTGGATGAAGTGATTGACTACTGCAAAGTGGCCAAAAGCAAAAAAGAGTCGATGGAGCGGCTGCTGATCAGTGACTTGAACCTGCCAGCGGTGAAGCGTGCATTAACCTCGATGCGCAGCAACCGCGATTTTATTCCGCTCTCAGTATCTGCGCTGGCACGCTCACGGGCCGATTGGTTGTATGGCATGAACATGTCGCGTGCTTACACGTTGCTCGGCCAGAAAGCGGGTTATCAGGGTGTGCTCTCGGTCGGGCGTGTGCAGACACCGGTGCTGGGGTTGGTGGTGCGCCGTGATGAAGAGATCGAAAACTTCGTGCCACGCGATTACTTCACGCTGGATGCGCTGATCCCTTATCAGGATGCCAATGGCGCATTTGATATTCGCGCGCGCTGGAAGCCCAGTGACGCCTGCAAGCCCTGGCAGGATGAAGAAGGCCGCGTGTTCAACCGAAAACTGGTGGAGAACGTGGCCAGTCGCATCGCCGGACAACCCGCCAAAGTGGTGGAATCGGAGCAGAACCAGACCAAGCAGTCTGCGCCGCTGCCCTATTCATTGTCGGCGTTGCAGATTGATGCGGCGAAGCGTTTTAACATGAGTGCGCAACAGGTGCTCGATACCTGTCAGTCGCTGTATGAAAAACACAAACTGATTACCTATCCGCGTTCCGATTGTCGTTACCTGCCCAAAGAACATTTCGCGCAGGCGCCTTCCGTGACGGCGGCCATCGCCAATAATGCCAACGAACTGGCAAGCGCAGTGGCTAACGCCGATTTGTTGCGTAAATCCAAAGCGTGGAACGATGCCAAAGTCGACGCGCACCATGCCATTATTCCCACGCCCAAGCAGGCCTCGGTCAATACGCTTTCCAGCTATGAAATGAAGGTGTATCAGCTGATTGCTCGTCAGTATCTGATGCAGTTTTATCCGCCAGCGGTGTATGCCGAAGCCAAGTTGGTGTTTGACATCGCTGGCGGCACGTTTGTCGCTAAAGGGCGCCAACTGCTGTCGGCTGGCTGGAAAACCCTGACGGGTCAGAAAGAAGAGCAGGAAGAGGGTGTGGATACCGTACCGCCGCTACCGGTAGGAACGGTGCTGACGTGCCGTGAAGGTGAAATCAAAGATCGCAAAACCGAGCCGCCGCGTCATTTTACTGAGGCAACGTTACTTCAGGCGATGACGGGCATTGCCCGTTTTGTTGCAGACAAAGAGCTGAAAAAAATTCTGCGTGAAACCGATGGTTTGGGGACGGAAGCAACCCGCGCGGGCATTCTCGATACGCTGTTCAAGCGTCAGCTACTCATACGCGAAGGTAAGCTGATTAAAAGCTCGGCGGCCGGACGTGGCCTGATTCATGCGCTACCATCGGATGCGACCTATCCGGATATGACGGCGCACTGGGAGCATCAGTTGCAAGCCATGGCCGAACGTGGTCAGGCCTATCAGCCGTTTATGCAGGCGCTACAACAACGTATTGATCAACTGATGGCGCAGGTCAAAACAGGGCCAGTACCGGAATCACTGCGTTCACTGCCGAAAGTAGAACGTCCTGCGTTTAAGCGTAAACGCCGTCCCAGCAGCAACCGAAGTCAGCCGAAAGGACAAAGTCGCACCTAGCGTGACGATAAGAGATGAAGAAAGGCCCACTCAGGGGAGAGTCGAGTGAGCCTTGAGCAAATTATTTGCCGCCCGAGACGGAGTAGTTCATCGACACGTTACGCGATTTCTGGAATGTGTCGATGTCCTCGCCGCGCATAGACGCGTAGATATGCGGATTCGGCACGCCCACCACTGCGCCCAGTTTCTCCAGCAGGAAGAAACTCACGCCGTAGCGAATCATGTCAATCCACTGTTTTTCCGCCACCATGGTCTGTTCCTGTTCGGTTAAACCGAATTCTGTAAACAGAGCTTTGGGTTCTTGTTTAAAGCGCTCGCGGTGCGCAGGCTCAATCAGGCGATGCAGAAAGTCATTCAGACGATAGGCGCGATGTGCACTCTCCAGCCCAAACGGGTAGGTGCCGGGCAGTTTTTCTACCCCCGCAATTTCATGTTGAATGTACTGACGGTATTGCTCGGCCTGCGCGTCGTCAAAACTGTTGCCGAGATCTTCAAAGATCACCGTGGCGATGTTGGTCATCGAAGGCAGATAGGTAGCGCTGTGCACCTTCTTTACCTTGTCGGACAATGCGCCACGCATGATGAGCCACATGATGACTTCTGCACCTTCCATACCACCCAGTTCGGCGTATTCCGCCAGGCGCATGTCGGCTAATGCTTCTGGCGTCTCTTCCAGCATATCCAGAAAACGCTGATCCCAATCGGTGTTGTTGAATCCGCAGCGCTCGCCATGCACCTGATGCGACAGGCCGCCTGTCGCAACGATGGCTACGCGCAGATCGGGATCCGGAAAACTATCAATCGCTTTGCGCAGGCTCTTACCCAGCTTATAACAGCGTTTGGCGTTTGGAATGGGGAACTGCAAAACGCCCACCTGAAGCGGCACGATGGTGCCTGACCAACCACTGGCCTGCGGCGAAATCATCGACAGCGGTGAAAAGCAGCCATGGTCGAGCGGCTTTTTCTGAAACACAGACAGATCGAACTCATCTGCGACCAGTGAGTTGGCGATGTGACGCGACAGTTCCAGATGGCCTTTGACGGCCGGGTACTGGCGTGCGCCGCCGCCCTCGTCCGCAGTGCGGTACTCATCGTCGACTCCCAGTGCAAACGGGGAGTAATGGTCGAAAAAGAACGACGTAATGTGGTCATTGAAAATCATGAACAGCACATCGATTTGCTGTTGCTCTACCCATTCCTGCACCACTTTGAAGCCAGTGAAAATGGGCTTCCAACCCGGATCGTTGTCCTTGTTGGTGTCTTTTGCATAACCAATGGTCGGTGAATGAGAGGCGCCAATACCGCCAATAATTCTGGCCATGTTGTCTTTTCCTTGTAATCAGTGTTAGCGAGAGTTGCAGACTGCCTCAGCCTGAGGCTTTTTTGTGTCGCAGTGCTGAATCTGTTCATACGGTAAACCGACGTACTGTTCAGCGATGAGCTTCATGCCAGCTTCGCTGTGTAAGTAAAATTCCAGTTCACAATCAGCCATCTTCTCGACGAATGAGCGTTGGTCCTGCAACTCACTGTCAAAATGATGCAACATGCTGGTCATCCACCAGGAGAAGCGTTCGGCGTTCCACACGCGGCGCAGGCACACATCCGAATATTGCTCGACGACCTTGCGCGGTTCACCGGCGTAGTAAGCGCTCAGCACCTGATAAAGCGCAGCGACATCGGAAGCGGCAAGGTTCAGGCCTTTCGCGCCCGTTGGCGGCACGATATGCGCAGCATCGCCGACCAGAAACAGATTACGGTGCTGCATCGGTTCACACACAAATGAGCGCAGCGGCGCGATGCTTTTTTCAATGCTCGGCCCGGTCTGAAGTTTCTCTACTTCTGCGGCGGGTAGGCGGCGTTTCAGCTCTTCCCAGAAACGCTCATCGCTCCAGTCTTCCACTTTCTCGCTGTTGGGCACCTGCAGGTAGTAGCGTGAGCGGGTTTCAGAACGCTGACTCGCCAGCGCAAAGCCGCGAGAATGTTTGCAGTAAATCAGCTCGTCGCACACCGGCGGTGTATCAGTCAGCAGGCCAAGCCAGCCGAACGGATAGATGCGCTCGTACTCAGTACGAATTTCATCGGGGATGCTCGGGCGGGAGATGCCGTGGTAGCCGTCACAGCCCGCAATAAAATCACATTCGATCTGATAGGTTTCGCCGTCCGCTTCAAACTCGACGCTGGCGAGGCCGTGTTCCGGGTTGTGCAGCTTGGTCACCGGCGAGGAATAAAAACTGCGTTGGCCGGATTGCTCGCGCGCCTGCATCAGATCGCGGGTGACTTCGGTCTGGCCGTAACAGGTCACCACTTTGCCTTGCGTCAGGCGAGTGAGATCAACGTGCTGCTTTCTGCCTTCCACACTGATGAAGAAACCATGATGAACGAGGCCCTCTTCATCCAATCGCTGGTGACAGTCCGCTTCACGCAACAGGTCGACAAAGCCCTGTTCGAGAATGCCGGCGCGAATACGACCCAGCACATGCGGCGCAGAGCTGCGTTCAACGATGACATTGTCAATGCCTTGTTTATTGAGCAACTGGCCAAGCAGCAACCCCGATGGTCCGGAGCCGATAATGGCAACTTGAGTCTTTAAGGTTTTCATTTTCAGCTCCTTTAATGAGGTAACAGCGCCAGTGCCAGTGATGGAAACACGATCAGTAATCCGAGACGAACCACGTCGGAGAGGACAAACGGAATCACGCCTTTAAAGATGTCAGTGATGTTGAGGTCTTTATCGAGCGATTTGATGACAAACACGTTCATGCCGACCGGGGGAGTGATAAGGCCTACCTCCACCGTAATGACTGCGACGATACCGAACCAGATAGGGTCAAAACCTGCCGCTTGAATCAGCGGAAAAACGACCGGCACGGTAAGCAGCAGCATTGCAATACTGTCCATCACACAACCCAGCAGAATGAACAGCATCAGCACGGCAAACAGCACCATGTAAGGTGACAGATTGAGGCTCTGTACATAGTCGACCAGTGAGTAGGAGATACGTGACACCGACAGGAAGAAACCGAAGATTTCTGCGCCGATGATCATGAAGAAAATCATCGCCGAAATAGACAGCGTTTCATTCACTGCTTCGAGGAACATCGCCCAGGTCATGCCGCGAATCAACGCGATGACCAGTGTCAGCGCAGCACCAATGGCCGCCGCTTCGGTCGGCGTAAAGAAACCTGCGTAGATACCAGCAATGATAAACGCAAAGATGGCGGTAAATGGCAGCAGACCTTTCAGACCGATGATCTTCTGCATCAATGTGGTTTTCTCGCCCGGCGTCGCCAGGTTCGGGAAAATCCACACCGTGACAGCAACGGCCAGGTAATAGAGCGCCAAACCCAGCAGACCTGGAATCACGCCTGCGATGAACATGTCACCGACCGATTGTTCGGTGATCAGCGCGTACAGCAGCAGCGCGATCGACGGTGGGATCATGATGCCCAGTGTGCCGCCGGCGGCCAGTGTGCCCGTCGCCAGTGAGACTGAGTAGCCGTTGCGTTTCATTTCCGGCAGTGCGACGCGCGACATACTGGCCGCGGTGGCGAGCGAAGACCCGGAAATTGCCGAGAAGATACCGCACGACGTGACGGCCGCCAGTGCCATACCGCCGCGCCACGAACCGAACAGCGTTTTTGCGCCATTGAACAGCTCTTGCGACATGCGGGCTTTAGAGGCAAAGACCCCCATCAGAATGAACATCGGAATCGGGCTGAAGCTGTAGTTCGAGAGCGCATCAAACGGCGCGCTGTCGAGTATCGCCACCGCTGGCTGAAACGCGACGATGGACGCGAAGCCGACGAAGCCGGTCACCGCCATCGACAGCGCGATGGGGGCACGAAAAGCGATCATAATCAGCATGATTGCGATGCAGATAAAACCTATCATTGACGCATCCATTACAACACCTCTTTATGCTGATGATTGGAGTGTGAAGCCGAAGACGACTGCGGCTCTCCGCTGGTCTGTTTAGGCTGATGATGACGAATCATGTCCCAGGTCAGGATCAGGCAGCGCAGGGTCAGCACAGTCGTTGCGAACACCACGATGCGGTAGATCCACGGCATCGGAATCATCAGATCCTGAGTGGTTTCGCCGCTCATCACCGCGCCTTCAATTGCTAAATAGAAGCGGTAGGTCATACCAGCCCCCAACAGGGCAAAACCAAGCAGATAGAAAGATTCCAGATACGTTTTGCTGCGGTCAGACATCTGCTCAGTAAACAGGTCGACTACCACCTGAGAGTCACCCACCGACTGTGGCAGCGTAAACAGCACGGTAAACAGCAAGCCGTATTTAATCAGTTCCACACCACCGACGAAGGTCAACTCGATACCGCCATCACTCAAACCGTAAAGCGTGCGTGTCACCACATCGAGCAGCGTTACCAGCATCATTCCGATCAGGAACACACCGCTGAACACATGCATCACTTGGGACACCCGGTTAATAAAATTCTTGAGTACAGTCATGAGATAACTCCCGGAGTCCGGCCATCAGGCCGGATTCGCACAACTGCCCGAAGACAGTTCCATCGCACGTTTGTAGACCGCTTTCGCTGGCAGACCTTTGGCTTCCAGAGCGTCGAGGTAATCCTGAGTCACGGAATCGAGTACCGGTTTCCATTCGCTCTGCATGTCGCTGTCGCTCACGGTGTAAATGTTGTCACCCATCTTCTTCGCTTCCGCCATCCCCTTGCTGTCCAGTGCATCAAATGATTCGCCGGATTTCAGTGACCAGGACATGCCGGAGTTTTTGTCGATTACCGCTTTCAGTTGCGGGTCGAGGCGGTTGTAGACGTCTTTGTTCATGGTGACGATAAACGCCAGCGAGTAGAGACCACCGATGTCGGTGTGGTTGTTCGCCAGTTCATTGATTTTGAATACTGTCGCGCCTTCCCAAGGCAGCGCCACACCGTCAATCACGCCGCGTTGCAGCGATTGGTAAGAGTCTGGGGCAGGCATGCCGACCGGCAGCGCTTTGACTTTTCCCAGGAAACTGGCCACCACGGAGGTTGGGCGGCGGATGCGCAGGTTAGCCAGATCTTCCGGTTTTTCGACCTTCTTATCTTTGGTATGCAGCATGCCCGGACCGTGCGTAAACAGGAACAGAGGCTTGGTGTCTTTGTATTCTGAGGCGATCAAACCTTCGTTATACAAACTCTGAATCACACACGAACCCTGCACTGCGGTTTTGACCACGCCCGGTAGTTCCACTACTTGGGTCAGCGGGAAACGGTTCGCGGTGTAGCCCTGAACGGTTGCCGTCACATCGATGATTTGGTGGCTTACGGCATCGTACTGTGCAGGCGGCTTGGCAAGCATGGAGCTGGCATAGATATCGACTTTGATGCGACCGTCGGAATCTTGTTTCACCTGATCCGCCCAAGCCTGAAAGATGTCTTTCTGCGTCGCCGAGACGGCAGGCCAGAAATGGCCAAAGCGCAGCGTAACGTCAGCAGCCTGAGCGGATGAAGCAGCGATAAGAGTGCCCAGTGCACAAGCGTAGGTAAGAGTTGTTATCTTTTTCATTATTCGCATCCATACTTTTGTTTGTTTTCACGTTTGTCCGGTGGTAAATCCGGTGATTCGCAGCAGGCGTGGTGATGGGCACCGACGGACTGACAGAATGTCCGTCGTTCGCCTCCTTGCGAGTGTTCTGTATTACTCAGAATTCTTCGGTATCAATTTCCTTTTGTGTCGCGGCGTTGTAACGCGGGCCGGCAACATTGGCGGAGTGAATCATCTCGCTCAGCGCCGACACAATCTCAGCGTTGAGCGACTGCTCGCTGGCCGCGATGTTCTCAGCCAGATGCGCCAGATTGGTGGTGCCCGGAATCGAAACCAGTTCCACGGGCTGGCTGTTCAGCCAGCTCAGTGACAACTGGGCCAGGTTCATCTCCAATAAACCGGCCTGTTGCCATTCCTCAAGCTGCGTTTGCAGCCCTTCAATCAGTGTCAGATTGTGAGCGAAATTGCTCTCATCAAAGCGTGGCATGGCGCGGCGAATGTCTTTCTCTGTGAACGCGTCGGTGCTTTTCAGCGTGCCGGTGAGCATGCCGCGGCCAAGCGGGCTGAACGCCACCAGTGTGGTGCCGAGTTCGCGGCAGGCATCGAGCAGGGCAATTTCCGGATTGCGCGTCCAGAGTGAGTATTCGGACTGCACCGCGGCAATCGGATGCACCGAGTGCGCTTTACGCAGCGTCTGCGCCGAGACTTCAGACAGACCGATTTCGCGAA
Organism: Vibrio sp. bablab_jr001; assembly: GCF_016464285.1. NCBI lineage: Bacteria > Pseudomonadati > Pseudomonadota > Gammaproteobacteria > Vibrionales > Vibrionaceae > Vibrio > Vibrio sp. bablab_jr001. Next base: position 515,262 of record NZ_JACDWZ010000039.1, on the reverse strand, counting down.
TCTTACCTTCGTCCACCAAGCGACTCAGCTCACCGACGGTCTCTTCAATCGGAGTCACTTTGTCCCAGCGGTGCAGGTAGTACAGATCGATCACATCGGTGTTGAGGCGGCGCAAGCTCGCTTCACACTGCTGGCGAATCAGCGCCGGATCGCCGCTGATGCGTTTTTTGCCCTGCGCATCCATATACATGCCGCACTTACTGGCGAGCAGAAACTCGCGGCGACGGTGCATGACTGCGCGGCCAAGCAACGACTCGTTGGCACCCGCACCGTACAACGTCGCGGTATCGAGATGGTCGTACCCTAAATCCAGCGCCTGATTAAGAAGCTGCGCTGCCTGTTTTTCCGGTGTCGCCGGACCGTAGGCATGCGAGAGATTCATACAGCCTAATCCGACGGCGCGACTGGTGAGTTGTCCGATGCGTTTCATAACCTTACCCGTTGTTTTCCAGCAGCTGTTCGAGTTTGTGCAGCGTTTCCATCGCGCTCAGGCATTGCAGCACAGACGAGTTTGGCTCGCGCTTTTCACGGATGGCGGCGATGAATTCACGGTCAATCAGTTCGATACCGTTGTTGGATACCGCAACGCCTGACAGGTCAATCGGGTTTTCGTAGCCGTCATACAGGTCGTCGTAGCGCGCCAGATAGGTGCCTTCTTCACAGATGTAGCGGAAAAACGTGCCGAACGGGCCGTCGTTGTTGAAAGACAGCGACAACGTACACAACGCGCCGGATGGCACTTTCATGCCGATGCTCATGTCCATCGCGATACCGAGTTGCGGATGAATCGGTCCCTGCATGGCTTGTAGCTGGCTGGCAGATTCGCCGGTCTGATACTGGAACAGGTCGACCGTATGGCAAGCGTGGTGCCACAACAGGTGATCCGTCCAGGTACGCGCTTCGCCTTTGGCGTTGGTGTTGGTGCGGCGGAAGAAATAAGTCTGAACATCCATTTGCTGAATGTGGAGTTCACCCGCGGCAATTTTATTGTGAATCCACTGATGGCTCGGATTGAAGCGGCGAGTGTGACCGGCCACGGCCACCAGACCGGTGCGCTGCTGAGTTTCCACCAAACGGCGTGCATCTTCGATGTTGTCGGCCATCGGAATCTCAACCAGTACGTGTTTGCCTGCTTCGAGACATTCAATCGCCTGACTGGCATGCAGATGGGTTGGCGTTGCCAGAATCACCGCATCCACATTGTCGAGTTTAAGCGCTTCGCTCAGGCTGTCGCTGATCACCGCGTGTGGATATTGTTTGCCGAGCGCCGTCATTTTATCAACTTCGCTACCCACCAGCGCGGTGACCTGAACATCATCAATCTGGCTGAGTGCTTCAAGGTGTTTGGTTCCAAAAGCTCCAGAGGCACCAACGACACAAATATTCATACTTCTTCCTTTTTATAATGTGGTTTAAACACGGCGGCTGACCGCAATCTGATGGGGTGAGACTTCCAGTGATTTCAGCATATCCAGCATCGCTTCGGTCTGGGGGCTGGCAATCGCCAGTTCACTGCCATCGACTTGCAGCTGGCCGTCGAGGTAAATGGCCTGCGAGGCCTCGACCCCCTGTTTGAGCTGAGACTTATCGTCGTTGTGAGTGCGTAAATCCGCGACGATCTGACCGGGTTGAATGTGGCTTTTCAGCTCCTTCAGCCAAGGCGATAAGTCTTGCTCACTGTCTGAAAGCAGTACCAGATGGGCGCTGTGCATGGCATCGGCGACAGAAAAGCAGCCCTGGACGCCACAGAAAATAAACCGTTCCAACTGGGCTTTGCAGGTGTCGTCCTGCAACGCATTCGGGTCGAAGGCGGTAATGATGCGGTCGGGGCGATTGAGCCCAAGCTTCAGCATGCGTTCTGCGGTGTGACCAAAACCGATGAAGGCCAGTCGCGATATCTTTGGCATACACAGTCCTTGAATCAAAATTATGTTAATGGAGTGTATTGAAAACTTTTCGTTGATAGAAAAGTTAGCAAACTGTTAAGAAGGGGGATAATTAGAATTTAGTATTGGCTATTCAAATTTTGAATAGCCAATAGTGGATAGCCTATATCAATTTCTTATAGCTTAATCAGGGAAAGACCGATTTTCCGAATGGTATCAATGAAGGCTTCTTGCGCTGTCGTGCCGCGCCAGCTTTTACGAATCGTGATGCCGATGGCGCGCTTTTGCTGCTCGGTATCATACGGGATGATTTCAAACGCACCGTCGCTCAGTTCACGGTGCACCTGATGCTTGGGCAGCATGGTCAGTTTGTCGCTGCCGACCACAATTTCGCGCACCAGCATCTGCGAACTGGCTTCAATGATTTGCTGCGGCAGCACGTGCTCCTTAGTGGTAAAGAGCTGTTCGAACATGGTTCTGCCAGGGGTGTTTTTGCGTGATACCACCCAGCCGTAACGGCACAAATCATCCAGTGTCACCGGCTTTTTCAGTTGGCCAAGCGGATGGCCTTTGCGTGCCAGAATGACGTTCGAGGTGAAAAACAGCGTCTCTTGGTGCACGTCATAAGAGGGCATCGGAAAGCGCAGCGCGCCGACGATAACGTCCAGTTCGCCGCGGCGTAAATGCTCAAGTAAGTCTTCATACAAACCATCGAGCACACTGACGTTAAAATCTGGACGAATCTCAGTAAATTCATTGATTGCATTGGGTAAAATACAGGTTCTGGCCAGCGGAAGACTACCAACGATGATGCTGCCGGAGCTGATGTTGTTGTTGGCATCAATCTCGGCAATGCCCTGATTAATCTCGTTAAAAGCCAGCTTGATAGCACGGCTGAGGCTTTGCGCCGCTTTACTCGGGCTGACGCCAAGGCTGGTTTTTTCAAACAGCACGGTGCCCATGTACTCTTCCAGATCTTTGCACGCCCGATAGAGTGACGATTGCGACACACCAATATTGCGTCCGGCGGCCGAGTAGTTCTGCGCTTCTGAGACCGCAACCAGCGCCCGAAGCTGAGTGGTGGTGACGGCAAACAGGCTTGGAGAACCGGGGCTGCCGGAGGTTTTATCCAGCCGATAGTTCTTTTTGATCGCCTGATTGAGCATTTCCAACGCGCGTTCAATTCGAAAGCTGAACAGTTCTCCCTCCGGCGTGAGATTCATGCCATCCGTCTTTCTTTCAAACAACGAAGCTTTGAGCTCCTTCTCAATTTTGGCCAGTGCCTGGGTGATGGCGGGCTGGGAGAGAAAGATGCTTTCCGAGGCTTTGCTGATGCTGCCATGTTTGACCACCGCCACAAACGCGACCAGGTGTCGTAGGTTGGGAATCTTGTCCATATCATGCGTAATGTTTTTATCCTGTATGAACTCACTATATCAAAAACCAATACCGTTGGTGTAAATTGAAATGGCAAAAGGTAATCAAGATGTAAATACTGTGATCCACGCATTGAGTAAGCCCAATTGCTTAGTGACCAGGGAGCAGACTAAGTATGATCATTGATTGTCATGGACATTACACCACCACGCCGCCTCAGGTGGCGGATTACCGTGAGTCGCAAAAGGCGGCGCTGAAACAAGACCCGGCCTATCGTGGCGAGAAAGGGGCCATTCACATCAGCGATGATGAGATTCGTGAAAGTATCGAGAACAACCAGCTGCGCCTGCAGCGTGAGCGCGGTACCGATTTAACGATTTTCTCACCTCGCGCCAGCTGGATGGGACACCACATCGGTAATGAATACACCAGCCGTTACTGGACCGAGCATCAGAATGACTTGATTCGCCGTGTCTGTGACCTTTACCCGGCAAACTTCGCGCCAGTCGCACAGTTGCCACAATCACCGGGCGTGACGCCAAGCAAATCGATTCCTGAGCTGGTGCGTTGTGTGGAAGAGATGGGATTTATCGGCTGTAACCTCAACCCCGACACCACGGGCGGCTTCTGGCAAGATGCCTCACTGGCTGACCGCAGCTTTTACCCGCTTTATGAGAAATTAGTCGAGCTGGATGTGCCGGCCATGATTCACGTCAGCGCCGCCTGTAACCACTGTTTCCACACCACCAGTTCACACTATCTGGGTGCCGATACCACCGCATTCAGCCAACTGCTGATGTCGGATGTCTTCAAAGATTTCCCGGAACTCAAAATCATCATTCCTCATGGCGGTGGCGCCGTGCCTTACCACTGGGGTCGTTTCCGCGGTATCGCGCAGGACATGGGCCTGCCACCGCTGGAAGAGTCGGTATTGAACAACATCTATTTCGATACCTGTGTCTATCACCAGAAAGGCATCGACCTGCTGCTGGATCTGATTCCGACCAAAAACATTCTGTTTGCCTCAGAAATGATTGGTGCCGTGCGTGGTATCGACCCGGAAACCGGCCACTACTTCGATGACACCAAACGTTATATCGACGCCAACACCAAGCTGAGTGCCGAAGAGAAATCGCAGATTTTCGAAGGCAACGCGCGCCGTGTTTTCAGCCGCTTAGACGCGCAGCTAAGCAAAGCGTAACCAAGGAGTAAGAACGATGAGTAATAACGTCGTAGTGCAGAATATTGAACGTGTTGACCCGGAGATCATTGCCGGGCTGGCGAAATGTGGTGTGGCAACGGTGCATGAAGCGCAGGGCCGCAAAGGCCTGCTGGCCGATTATATGCGCCCAATCTACAGCGATGTCTCAGTGGCAGGTTCGGCACTGACTATCTCTGGCGCGGCAGGGGACAACTGGATGATGCACGTGGCCATGGAACAAGCCAAGGCCGGTGACATTCTGGTGTTTGCGCCCACGTCGCCGTCTAACCACGGTTTCTTTGGTGACTTGCTGGCAACCTCTGCGCAGTCGCGTGGCGTGGTTGGCCTCATTATTGATGGCGGTGTTCGCGATGTCCGCACACTCAAGCAGATGAATTTCCCGGTGTGGTCAAAACACATTTTCGCGCAGGGCACCATCAAAGCCACTCTGGGGTCGGTCAACGTACCGATTGTGTGTGCCGATGAAGTGATCAACCCGGGCGATGTGATTGTTGCCGATGACGATGGCGTCTGTGTGGTGCGCCGCGAAGAAGCGGCCTGGGTTCTGGAAGAAGCCCGTGCCCGTGAAGCGCGTGAAGAAGCCAAACGCGTGCGTTTAGCCAATGGCGAACTGGGGCTGGATATCTATGAGATGCGCGGCCGTTTGGAAAAAGAAGGCCTCAAGTATGTCTGAGCAGCCACTTTGTGCACCCTGCATGTGGATGCGCGGCGGAACGTCAAAAGGCGGCTATTTTCTTGCGTCGGATCTGCCGCAGGAGCGCGTAGCGCGTGACGCTTTTCTGCTGGATGTCATGGGTTCTCCGGATGCCAAACAGATCGACGGCATGGGCGGCGCGAATCCACTGACCTCGAAAGTGGCGGTGGTAAAGCCTTCTGAACGTACCGGCGTGGATGTGGATTACCTGTTTCTGCAAGTGTTCGTTGACCAGGCTCTGGTCACCGATAAGCAGAACTGCGGCAACATTCTGGCGGGTGTTGGACCGTTTGCCATTGAGCATGGTCTGGTCGCCGCGCAAGACGGAGTGACGGATGTCACTGTGTTTATGGAAAACACGGAGCAAATTGCCGTATGCCGTATTCCAACTCCGCAAGGTCAGGTAAGTTACCGGGGAGAAGCCCGTATTGATGGCGTGCCCGGCATGGCAAGCCCTGTCGAGATTGAGTTTCAGGACACGGCAGGCTCAAGTTGTGGTGCGCTGCTGCCAACGGGTAATCCCGTCGATGAGATCAACGGGCTGCAGGTCACCTTGATCGACAACGGCATGCCGGTGGTGGTGGTTCTGGCGGAAGAACTCGGATTATCAGGCTGCGAAACGCCGCAGGAGCTGGAAAGCAATCAAGAGCTGCGCCAACAACTGGAACAGCTGCGGCTCAAAGCCGGAGCCTTGATGAATCTGGGTGATGTGACGGAATTGTCCGTGCCCAAAATGAGTATCGTGAGCGCGCCTTCAGCGGGTGGTGCCATCAATACGCGCACTTTTATTCCTCACCGCTGCCATGACGCGATTGGTGTCCTGGGAGCAGTGAGCGTGGCCACCGCGTGTTTGCTGCCGGGGTCGCCTGCGACCCGAGTCGCGAAGGTACACAAGAGTGAGCGTATGACACTCAGCATTGAGCATCCGAGCGGAGAGCTCAGTGTGGTGGTAACGCTGGATGGAAACGACAACGTCAAGAGCGCTGCCATTCTGCGAACCGCTCGCAAACTGTTTGATGGTGTGGTGTTTGGCCGTTAACCCCCACATCCGCGTGAAACTGACGAAAGATTAGAATAATAAGGACGAGAAACATGGATAAAGACTACTTACCCTTTCATCCCAGCCCAAGTAAGCCGCATTACGTTGCGCCAGCCGGGGCGGTCGACGCGCATTGCCACGTGTTTGGCCCGGGCGATCAGTTCCCGTATTCGCCGAAGCGCAAATACACGCCGTGTGATGCGTCAAAAGATCAGCTGTTTGCACTGCGCGATCATCTCGGTTTTGCACGCAATGTGATTGTGCAGGCGTCATGCCACGGCACCGATAACGCCGCACTGCTGGACGCACTGGAAACCGCGGGGGATTTAGCGCGTGGTGTGGCGGTGGTTTCTCCCGACATCACCGAACAAGAGCTGCAACACATGCATGATCTGGGTGTGCGCGGCGTGCGCTTTAATTTTGTGAAACGTCTGGTCGATGCGACGCCTAAAGAGGTGTTCCTCGGTATCGCAGAAAAAATCCGCCCGTTTGGCTGGCACATTGTGGTCTATTTCGAAGCGCAGGATTTTGACGACATCGCCCCATTCCTGCTTGAGCTGGACACACAAATCGTCATCGACCACATGGGCCGCCCGGACGTTGCACTGGGTGTCGATCATCCGAACTTCCAGAAATTCGCCCAGCTGTTGGCAGACAATCCACACATCTGGACTAAAGTGAGCTGCCCAGAGCGCCTGACACAAACGCCGCCGGATTACAGCGATGTGGTGCCATTTGCCCGCTATCTGGTGGAACACTTCCCTAATCAAGTGTTGTGGGGCACTGACTGGCCGCATCCGAACATGAAATCGCACATGCCGGATGATGGCCATCTGGTGGATGTGATTCCGCGCATTGCCCCAACCGAAGCGCTGCAACAGACGTTGCTGGTGACCAACCCTATGAAACTGTACTGGAAATGAGGAACTGAGCATGGCGTATGTAAAAAATGAAGTGCCCATTTTTGGTACCACGTTTTTCGATGGTCACATGGCGCGCAAGGGTTATGGCCTCAACAAAATGTGTTACTCGCTTAACGAAGCGTCTGCGCGTGAAGCGTTTTTCAGCGATGAAATGGCTTATTGCGACCGCTTTGGTCTGACTGACGAACAGAAGCAGGCGGTTCGCGAGCGCGACCTGCTGCGCATGATTGAGCTGGGTGGCAACATTTACTATCTGGCGAAGTTCGCCGGAGCGTTGGGCATGAACATGCAGGATATCGGCGCATTGCAGACAGGCATGAGTGTCGAAGCGTTTAAACAGAAGCTGGTGGATGCAGGGAGATAAGCAGATGGCTCAAGTTTTAGGTGGGATCACCACATCACATATTCCGGCAATCGGCAAAGCGATCGATGAAGGCCTACAAGACACGCCGTACTGGAAATCATTTTTTGCTGCTTATCCACCCGTGCGTGAATGGCTGGCAGAAAAGCAACCGGATGTCGCAGTGATTTTTTATAACGACCACGGTCTGGAATTTTTCATTGACCGTAAACCGACGTTTGCTATCGGCGTGGCGGAAGAGTACCACAATGCGGATGAAGGCTGGGGGATAAAGCCGATTCCGACCATTCGTGGTGAATCGGAACTGGCGTGGCACATCTGTAATGAACTGGTCGATAAGGAATTTGACATCACTATCTGTCAGGAGATGAAAGTCGATCATGGCCTGACGGTACCGATGCAACTGATGTGGCCCGGTTACCAATACGACCACATCAAAGTGATTCCGGTGTGCATCAACGTTGAACAACATCCGATGCCTTCGCCAAAACGTTGTTACGACCTTGGCAAAGCGATGGGCGATGCGATTCGCAGCTTCGACAAAGATCTGAAAGTGGTGGTGCTGGGTACCGGCGGTTTATCGCATCAGCTGGATGGCGAGCGTGCCGGCTTCATCAACAAGGAATTTGACCTTTATTGCATGGATAAGATTGTTAACGAACCCGAAGCGTTAACCAAACTGACCATTCGTGATTTGGTTGAACAGGCCGGTTCTCAGGGACCTGAGCTGATCATGTGGCTCGGAATGCGCGGCGTGCTCAACCCGCAGCTGACCGTGAAACACAGCAACTACCATATACCGATTTCCAACACGGGAGCCGGATTGTTGTTACTTGAGTAGTTAAATCATTAATTTCATTAAAATATAAATACAGGACGAGATTATGAAACACTCTTACTTCAAGCGCCTTGCCGTTGGCGCGATGATGATGGGGTCGACGCTGGCGATGGCCGCGGATTACCCGAACAAGAACATTCAGGGCATCATTCAATGGGGCGCAGGCGGTGCAACGGACAGCATCATGCGCTCGGTGACGCCGGAAGCAGAAAAGCTGCTGGGTACCGATGTGATTCTGACCAACCGTAGCGGCGGGGTCGGGGCGATTGCGACCAAATACGTTAACGCGCGTGGCGCCGATGGCTACACACTGCTGATGGGCGCTGAAAACCCTCAGCTGTATAAAGTGATGGGACTGGCTGATATCGACTACAGCGATATGGTGCCGATTTCGATTCTGGCTCAGGGTATTTCGATTATCGTGGCGCGCAATGATGCGCCTTACGACAACGTGAAAGAGTTCATCGACTACGCGAAAGCGCATCCGAAAGAGATCAAAGTCGGTTCAACCGGGCCGGGCGGTCTGCCATCGATTCTGTTGGCGATTCTGCAAAACCAGGAACACTTTGAAGTCACCAATATTCCATACAACGGCGATGGTCCGGGGATGACGGCGCTGCTGGGCAACGCCATTGATGTGATGCCGACCTCTTATGGCCCGGCGAAAGAGTACCTGCGTGCGGGGCAGATGAAGATCATCGGTCTGATGGACAAAACCGCTAATCCGGAACTGCCGGGGGTTAAGCCGGTGACGGACTTCTATCCGGAACTCGCCTCGCAGCTACCATACAGTTCATTCTTTGGCATCTTTGTGAAAAAAGGCACGCCAGATGAGGCTGTGCAAAAGCTGTCGCAAGCCTTCAACCAATCTGCGGCCAGCGCAGATTTTAAAGATCTGGTCACGAAACGTGGCTTTACCTTCCTGGGGCTGTCCGGAGACGCGGCGAACGACTATCTGGAACGGTTCCGCTCTGTCGCTTCGTGGATTGTCTACGATTCTGGCATCGCCAAACACTCGCCTGAAGAATTCAATATTAAAAAGATCAGCAAGTAACAGTGTTACTGCGACCCTGGCATGCCGGAGCATGCCAGTGGCTTCGCACACTTTATAAAAAGGACTATCGAGGAGATTTGCCATGGATGTTAAATCCAGAAAGCCGGGTGAATTGGTATTTAACGCGTTAATGGTCGTATTGAGCCTTGTGTTGCTGTATCAAGCCTTTTTTATTTCTGATTTGTACACACTCAGTTCACCGGGTTCATTTCCGCTGAGTGCGGCTGCAATCATGTTAGTGTTTTCAGCGCTCACGCTGTGGGAAAGCTGGAAGAAGGCGGCGGTTCCAGCCGCGGTGACGCAGTTTTTCAAACATGTCTTACCGGGTAATGTCGTCTTTATGATGGCGCTGATCGGCGTATTTTCACTCTGCCTTGAGAGCGTTGGCTTTATTGTTTCAGCGCTGATTTTTCTCACTGTCGCGCTCTATTTCCTGCACAAGCGCCGCTTAACCAGTGCCATCGGTATGGCATTGGTCGCGTTGGTGGTGATCTACATCGTCTTTCGTTTAGTGTTTCTGGTTATTCTGCCAGAAGGGGTTTTCCCTGAAGCAGAACTGCTTTCTTATCTGTCACAACTGATGAAGGGAGGCGCATAACATGTTGGAATCTCTCAACTATTTCTTGATGTCCTGGACATCGTTCAACTTACTGGCGCTCACCGCGCTCGGTACGTTTCTCGGCATTTATATCGGCGCGATTCCGGGACTGTCAGTGACCATGGCCGTCTCGATCCTGATTTCGTTTACCTTCCCGTGGGATCTTAATAATGCGCTGTGCCTGATGGTGGGCGTATACATGGGCGGTGTGTACGGCGGGTCGCGAACGGCAATCCTGCTTAATATTCCGGGCGCGCCATCTGCGATTGCGACTGCACTGGACGGCTATCCGCTGGCGGAAAAAGGCGAAGCCGGACGCGCAATCGGCCTGACCACCATTATGTCGGTGATTGGCGGCTTTGTCGGCATTCTGGTGCTCTCGTTTGCGGCGCCGCTGGTCAGCACGTTTGCCATTCAGTTTCAGCCACGTGATTACCTGATGATCGGCATGCTGGGCATTATGCTCATCAGTTCGCTCTCCAACGGCAGTTTCGCCAAAGGCATGTTTACTGGCGCGCTGGGGATCCTGGTCGGGACGGTTGGTCTTGACCCGATGACGGCGGAAGAGCGCTTCACGTTCGGTATTGTCGAGTTGTGGGATGGCATCAACCCGATTGCGGTGATGATCGGCATGTTCGGTTTGTCGGAAGTGCTGAGCCAACTGCACAACATCGATAAAACCGTGATTAAACAGAAGCTGACTAAAATCATTCCCGGTTGGATGGACGTGCGTCGTTATCTGCCACTGAGTATCAAATCGTCCCTGATGGGGGTGATTGTCGGCGCACTGCCGGGCACCGGTGGGGACATTGCTTCGCTGATGGCCTACGACTACGCAAAACGTACCACCAAAAATCCGGAAGTGCCGTTTGGTCAGGGCGCGAAGGAAGGTCTGGTGGCACCGGAGTCTGCCAACAACGCGGCCGTCGGTGGCGCTTACATTCCGATGCTGACGCTGGGTATTCCGGGCGATGCGGTGACGGCGGTCTTTATCGGCGCGCTGTTTATCCATGGTCTGAACCCTGGCCCGCTGTTGCTGGCTGAGAACCCAAGCATCTTCTGGTTTACCGTCGGTAACCTGACGCTGGCCAATATCTTCGTGCTGATTTTTGGCCTGACGGGCATCAAGGTGTTCAGCAAACTGGTCAGTTGCCCGAAAGGCATCCTGATGCCGCTGATTGTGGTGTTGTCGGTGGTCGGGGCGTACGCCATCAACAACTCGATCACGGATGTGTGGTGGATGATGGCCTTCGGGATTCTGGGCTACTTCATGCGTCAGTACAATTACCCGATTGCTCCCGTCATTCTCGGCGTGATCCTCAGTAGCTTGATGGATCAGAACTGGCGCCGTGCCATGCTGGCGGAGCAGGACAGCGTGATTGGTTTGATTCAGGGAATTTTCACCAGCCCGATTTCAAGCGTGCTGGCGGTGATGATTGCCCTCATCTATCTGTCGCAAACTCCGATTTGGAAGAAATACAAAGGGCGATGCCTGTATAGCAAATCCGTCGCCAAATAACCTAACTCGTCGCCGAATACATTATTAAGACAACGGTAATGACCCCAGCACAGCCTTTATGTGGCCGTGTTGCGGGTAGCTGCTGCCGCGTGTCAGAGAAAACAGAAGAGGAACGTCGTATGAAACTCGGACTCATTGGTCAACACATTCAAAAAAGTAAGTCCCCTCAACTTCATGAATTACTGGGTAAAAAACTCAACATTAACACCACGTATGAACTGTTTGACTGCGAACTGGAAAACGAGCAAGCGCTGTTTGCGTTGCTGAATGATCTCAAGCAGCGCGGCTACCGCGGAGTGAATATCACTCATCCCTATAAAGTGTGGGCGTGGAATATCGTGCAAAGCAAATTCAAAACCAGTGAGCGTCTGGGGGCGCTGAATACGCTGTTGATCGATGGCGACACGCTGCGTGGCACCAATACTGACTGCAGCGGTTTTGTCCGCTCTTACCGCAAAGAGTGCCCGGAGCAGAGCCCTGGCAAAGTGCTGATGAAAGGTGCCGGCGGTGTCGGCCGCGCGATTGCTTTTGGTTTAGGTCAGCTTGCGGTGGAACATCTTTACATTTACGACGAACAACCCACCAGTTTGCAGGCACTGATCGATGATTTGCAGCAGGCGGGTATTTCGTGCAGCGCCGTGAGCCGCGATGCACTGACTGCCTGCGCGTTGGAGTGTGATGGCTTAGTGAATGCGACGCCGGTGGGGCACTACACCACGCCGGGCGCAGCGTTTACTGAGGAGCAGGTTCAGTCGCAACGCTGGGTGTTTGATGCGGTGTATACCCCGGTCAGAACCGAGTTTATCGCGCTGGCTCAGCAACAAGGCATGAGTGTGATCAGCGGCTTTGAACTCTTTATCCACCAAGGCGTGGATGCGTATGAGTGTTTTGCTGACTGTCCGGTCGACAGCGATACGCTACGTGGTGAAATCAGCGCCGAGTAATACCTTCAGGCTCGCCAATTAAGGATAAAGAAATGAAAACAGGAATTGCAACGGTCAGTATTTCCGGTTCGCTGGTGGAGAAGCTGCACGCGGCGGCGAATGCCGGCTTTGATGGCGTGGAAATTTTCGAAAACGATTTGACGCAATCAGAGCTCACGCCGCGTCAGGTCAGACAGTTGGCGGAAAGTCTCGGGCTTGAAATCATTGCCCTGCAACCGCTGCGTAATTTTGAAGCCATGCCGGAACCGCTGCGTAAGCAGAACTTCTATCAGGCACGGAAAAAGTTTGAGCTGATGCATGAGCTGGGCACGTCGAAACTGATGATCTGTTCTAACGTCTCGCCACACGTGATTGACGATCCTGCCCGTGCCGCGGCGGATTTACATGAACTGGCCGAACTGGCGCAAAAAGAGCACTTCATGATTGGCTATGAAGCGCTGGCGTGGGGACGCTTCGTGCACGATTACGACCAGGCATGGGACATCGTCAAGCGAGCAGACCACAGCCACTTGGGTATTCTGCTCGATACTTTCCATATGTACGCGCGCAACAACACGCTCGATACGCTGCGCAACGAAATCACCGCCGACAAAATCGCGTTGGTGCAACTGGCGGATGCGCCAAGTCTGCAAATGGATGTGCTCAATTTTAGCCGCCATTTCCGTTGTTTTCCGGGGCAGGGCGATATGCCGATTCTGGAGTTCATGCAGTGTCTGAAGGAAAAAGGCTATCACGACTATATCTCGCATGAGATTTTTAACGATGGCTTTCGTGCATCGCAGGCGACTGAAAAAGCGATTGATGGCATGCGTTCGCTGATTTGGCTTGGTGAGCAGCTCAAAGAGCCAGAAGTGCCTAAACCGACCATTGATGAACTGGCGTTTATCGAGTTTGCAATTGAAGGGGAAGATGGCCAGCAACTGGTGGATTTGTTTAAACAGCTTGGTTTTTCGGTCACTCATCGTCACCGCTCTAAAAATGTCGATTTGATGCGCCAAGGCAACATTAATTTGGTACTCAATCATGAGCCGAAGAGTCAGGCGCACCAGTACTTTTTGTCTCACGGTGTTTCGGTGTGTGCTCTCGGATTAGGGACCAGCAGCGTCGCTCAGATGATCAAACGCACTAAGCACTACGGCTGCGCGCGTTTTAACAATCAGGCCGGGCCGGGTGAGCTCAATATTCCGGCTATCAAAGGTGTCGGCGATCAACTGATTTACTTTGTCGACAGCCAATCGCAACCGGAGTTCTTTGATATCGATTTTGTGCCGGTGGCTCACGATCAGGAGCAAACCGAACAGGTCGGCTTGCAGGCATTCGACCACGTTGGTCAGACGGTTCTCGATACCGATATGCTTTCAGCGACCTTTTTCTTTAAGGCATTGTTTGGCTTTGATATCGAACCAAGTCAGGATCTGACCGACATTAATGGTCTGGTCACCAGTCGTGTCGCAAAAAGTCCGGACGGAAAAATCCGCATTCCGTTCAACTCGTCATCGGCACGTAACTCCGCAGCGCAACGATTTGTGAACCGTTCGCAGGGAGCGGGCGTACAGCAAATTGCATTCAACTGCGAAGACATTTTTGCTACGGTGAAAAAGGTCGCCAGAGAGTGCATTTTGCCGATTCCGGCGAACTACTATCGTGATTTGGATGCGCGTTTTCAGCTTGACCCTGAATTATTAACCACGATGCAGGAGTACAATGTGCTGTACGATGAAAATGACGATGGCCATTTTTTCCACTTCTACACCAAAGAGCATTTCGGTGTGTTCTTTGAAGTGGTGCAACGGGTAAATTATCAGGGCTATGGTGAGCCGAATGCGCATATTCGCTTAGCCGCTCAGGCTCGCGAGCAGCAACGTAGTAACTAAGCGTTCGCCCACGCAATGTGATCATGAATTGAGGGTGATGCCGCACGGTGTCACCCTCTGCGTCTTTGCGCTGTCAGTTCGGTCGGTGTCGCGTCATCGCGCTAGGTTTCTATAACGATAAGGAAAGCAGTTTTGAACGTTTTGTCGGTCGTGTTTCCCATCTTTCTAGTCATCTTCCTTGGCTATTTATGTGTTCGTCGCCGCTTGATTTCTGCGACATCTGTTGCCGAGATGGGGCGCTATGTTATGTATCTTGCGCTGCCGGCGGTCATCGTCAAAACCCTGATTGATCTGCCTTTGGATGACCTGTTCAATCTGCGTTATCTGCTCGCGTATCTGCTGACCTCTGTCAGCGTAATGGTACTTGGCTATTGGCTGCTGAATAAAGCTGGCGCGCAGAGCAAACTCGACAGTGCGGTGATGATGACGGGCATGGTGGTCCCCAACAGTGCGTTCGTTGGTTATCCCATCATGCTGCAATTGATGGATACGCCACCAGTAAGCGGCTTTGCGATGGCGCTGATTATTGAGAACCTGTGCATCATGCCCGTCTGTTTTGTGCTGATGGATTATCACTCGATTACCACCCAAACCGGATTGCGTCAGCGCTTGCTTGGCGTCGCCAGGCGTACGGTGAAAAACCCGTTGCTGATCGCCATTGTGGTTGGTGTGTGTGGGAACGTGTTGTCCGTGCCGATCCCGGATGTAATTCGTCAGACGCTGACGCTGCTGGCACCGTCGGCCGTATCGGTTGCGCTGTTTGTTATCGGCGGCTCGTTAGCCGGAGTGATGATGAAACAAACCCGCTGGGTACCGTTGTCGCTGACCATGCTTGGCAAACTGATTATCCACCCTTTGGTGGCGCTGATGTTGATGAGTTGGTTGCTGCCCGGTGAACCGGAATTGACCATGACGCTAGTGGTGATCACTGCCGTACCGATGATGAGTATCTACGCGATTGTGGGTGAGCTGTATGGTCGGCGCGCCTTCTGCGCGACAGCGCAACTGACCACGACGGCTGCGTCACTGGTGAC
This sequence comes from Vibrio sp. bablab_jr001, assembly GCF_016464285.1. Classification (NCBI taxonomy): domain Bacteria; kingdom Pseudomonadati; phylum Pseudomonadota; class Gammaproteobacteria; order Vibrionales; family Vibrionaceae; genus Vibrio; species Vibrio sp. bablab_jr001. Next base: position 499,899 of record NZ_JACDWZ010000039.1, on the reverse strand, counting down.
CATTCCGTTGATGCTGAGTATTGCGCACTGGTGGCTGGCTGCTATGTAACGTTATCTGGATAAGCGTTGCTGTGATTTTTTAACTGCAAGCTGTTAACATTCGCTTATTCGAAATTGTACTGGCACGGCTATGATCCCTCTGGTCTACCACTCTATTTATTCTCAGTTGCCTCTGCCGCAAGGGCATCGCTATCCGATAAACAAGTACCGCCTGTTGTATGAAGCACTGCTCGGCATGCAGGCTGACTCGGACTGGTCGCACGCTTTTGAATTTTTCTCGCCCACTGCGCTGACGTGCGAGGAGATCAAACAGGTTCACGACAGCGAATACGTCGATGCGCTGACTTCCGGCTCGCTGCCTGCGGCGAAAATGCGCCGTATCGGCTTTCCGTGGAGTGAAACACTGATTGAACGTACGCTGACTTCAGCGGGCGGCACTTGTCTGACGGCTAAACTGGCCGTGGAACATGGCGTGGCGATTCACCTTAGCGGCGGTTATCACCATGCGCACCGCGATTTTGGTAGCGGCTTTTGCCTGTACAACGATTTGGTCTTGGCAGCGCATCAGGCCTTGATGCTGGACGGAATTGACAAAGTGTTGATCGTTGACAGTGATGTGCACCATGGCGACGGCACCGCGACGTTATGTGCGGCGCGCGACGACATCATTACGCTGTCGTTTCATTGCGACAAAAACTTTCCGGCGCGCAAGCCCGAATCCGACATCGACATTGCGCTAAGCCGTGAAGCGGGCGATGACGAGTTCCTAAGCCATTTTCAAGCGGTAGTGGAGATGGCCGTCAATCTGCATCGCCCCGACCTCATTATTTATGACGCCGGCATCGACATTCATCAGGATGACGAACTGGGTTACTTTAATGTGTCCACCAATGCTATTTTTCAGCGCGACTGCTTTATGATGCGCCTTGCCAGACAGCATCAGTTGCCGATGGCGTGTGTGGTTGGTGGTGGCTATCGCAGCGACCATCAGACACTGGTGCCGATTCACATGCAGCTTTTTAAAGCCGCATTTCACGTTCACAAGGAGTAACCCATGGAACATCGTATTCGCGGCGCGGGCCTGTTAATTGAAAACGACGCCATTTTGTTGGTGAAAATTCATGATTTTACCGGTGAATATTGGATTCCTCCCGGCGGTGGGTTTGAAGTGGGTGACCGCAGCACCAAAGCGTGTGTTCAGCGTGAGTTTCGTGAGGAAGCGGGTATTGATGTTGAAGTGGGTGAGCTGATTTGCGTGCGCGAGTTTCTTGAACGCAACCCGCAGCGTTATCATGCCGAGTTTTTCTATGTCATCGATAGTTACCGGGGCACGCCGCACATCGAAAATCTCAAAGGACTGAATGATGAAGAAGCGATTCAGTCGGTGGAGTGGGTGCCGCTGGATAAGCTGCCGACCATGCGTATGTACCCTAAAGAGCTGCAAGGCCCACTGATTGAACTGGTGCAACAGGGGCGGTTCAGCACGCACCTTGGCAGTTACATTCAGGGTAATGCTGAAGAGGTGAATCATCTCTGATCAGACGTGCCCGATCAGAGATGATGTTGTGCTTACAGCGCAGCAAACGCGGCGGCGACTTTGTCTACGTTCGCGGCATTTAAGCCAGCCAGACACATACGGCCGCTCGCAATCAGGTAGATGCCGTGGGTTTCGCGCAACGTATCGACTTGCGCCGAACTAAAGCCTGTGTAGCTGAACATGCCTTTTTGTTTAATCAGGAAGCTGAAATCTTGATCCGGACGCAGTTGCTTCAGTTTGTCGTGCAATGCTTCACGCATGGTCAGAATGCGGCTGCGCATGCCTTCCACTTCATTCAGCCATTGCGCTTTGAGTGCTTCACTGCACAGCACGCCAGAGACCACTGTCGCGCCGTATTTAGCCGGGCTGGAGTAGTTGCGGCGCACAGTCGCTTTTAGTTGACCCAATACGCGCGAGGCTTCTTCAGCATTGCCACACACCACAGACAAACCACCGACACGTTCTCCGTAGAGTGAGAAAATCTTCGAGAACGAGTTGGAGACAAAACTCACCACGCCTTCTTCATGGGCAATCTTACGAATCACATACGCATCGTCGGCCATGCTTTCGCCGTAACCCTGATAAGCCATATCAAAGAACGGGATCAACTGCTGCTGCTTGATGACGTCAATCACTTCGTCCCATTGTGCTGTGGTCAGATCTACGCCCGTTGGGTTATGGCAGCACGGGTGAAGCAGCACGATGTCTTGCGCAGGCAGTTGGCGCAGCGCGGCAATCATGCCGTCGAAATCGAGCATTTTGTTTTGTGGGTTGAAGTAAGGGTAAGTGCCGACGTTGAAACCAGCCCCGGCGAAAATTGCGTTGTGGTTTTCCCACGTCGGGTTGCTGACCCATACTTTCGATTGTGGAAAGTAGTGATGGAGAAAATCTGCGCCAATCATCAGTGCGCCTGAGCCGCCTAAAGTCTGAATGGTGGCAACGCGCTCGGTTTCCAGTGCCGGATGGTGAGTGCCAAATACCAGCGATTGCACGGCAGCACGATAAGGTGCCAAACCTTCCATGGGCAGATACACGCACGGTTGTTTCTCAGCCTGAGCCAGTTGTTCCTGCGAGGCAGCCACCGAGTCCAGAGTGGGAATCTTGCCGTTTTCATCGTAATACAGGCCGATGCTCAGATTGACTTTATCTTCGCGGCTGTCCGCCATGAATTTTTCCATCAACGAGAGGATAGGGTCTCCGGCGTAGGCAGTAACGTGGTTGAGCACAGTATTTTCTCCTTATTGTATTTGACCTGATAACTGTCTGAGCTGCGTTTGAAGGTGTTAATCAGGTTCAGCGTCAGTTCGACAAAAATAAACAGGCCGAGGTCATGCAGCCCGATGACCGACAATGACACCAACAGGATTGTGACGTCAACTCTCAACTGCGCGGTGAGTGTTTTTTGTTGTGAAGAGAAGTTCGCCAGCGATATGAACTTTGCGTCGCTGATATTTGGAAACGGTAATGCTCAGTGCATTGATACGAAAAGAATGGCAAAGCAGAAATGAAAAAAGCCGCTGATGACTCAGCGGCTTTTTCGAATGTGGCGGAGAGATAGGGATTTGAACCCTAGGTACGCTATTAACGTACGCCGGTTTTCAAGACCGGTGCTTTCAACCACTCAGCCATCTCTCCGTTGTTGAGGCGCATATTATCGGCCTCTGGAAATCTTGTAAAGCCCCAATTGAACTGTTTGCTGCATTTGTGCGCGTTTAAACGCAAAAAGTTGTTCTGAGTAGGATTTTTGGGAGTTTGTGACACGAAAAAGGGGAGTTTCCATGTGGAAACTCCCCTCTAGGTGTATGGTCGGACTGAGAGGATTTGAACCTCCGACCCCCGACACCCCATGACGGTTTATCTTATTTGTTAACCTGTTGATTTTTAATGTTAATGCTTGTTTTATAGCTATGGTGGATAGTGCATTTTAGTGCAAACACATACATTTAAATCAATGAGTTAGCAGGTAGTTTTCAAACCAATCCAACTCGATTTCTCATCCATCCATAGACGAAGCTTTCGTTGTTTTCCCTGGCTTGCGTGATATCCAAATAACGGCCGCCTTGGCTGCAGTTGAGCGATTTCCACAATACCACTTCACCCTCTTGGCCACGTTTGCTTAAGAACGCCTTCAGAGCAGAGATTGTTGCTGGACCAACTTGGCCATCGATGACCAAATCTTTGTAATAAGACTGCTTGTTGTTGAATACATTTAACCAACGCTGCAGGAATACAGCTGCGGTGTTCTGACCCATGTTAATTCCGGTATCAATAACCTCTTCACCAACAATTGCACTAACGGCGTGTATGTCGTCAAAGTTAACCCGTTGCACGTATTCGTTTAGATAGAGTGAATAGGCTATCTCCGGCGTCAAGTTAGCCATTGAGTCTTTGTAGCCTAAGCGACGAGCCGTAGCTTCTGTTATGCCGTAAGTAGTATCTCCGCCCAGGTCATCAACGTGGTTTGATCTGAATCCTTCCTTTTTCATAGCTTCAAGGATGATTTCATTAATAGTTCTTGGTTTAGGTATACACATAGCGTTCTCCTTTGGTTGCCATGTGCATTCTTATCTTGTTGGAAAACCCTTAAGAGGGCGTTCTTTAAGGTGTCGATACGCTAACGTACGGTCTCTTACCCCATATAAAGAACGCCCATCATAAAAAGGCGCTTCGACTTCCTAATTGTTCTGTCCCCCGCACCCCCTTAGAGAATATGGGCGCGCAGACAGGGCTCTGGACATGAAAAATAAGATGGTGGCCTGAGTCTGCTCTGTCAATTCCGATGTCACGCATACTTAGTCAAAACCTGTGAATATATGGAGTATCTTTCTCAATGCCGCATTTCTACTGGTTTTGTAATAAATTTACGCCCATGCATTAGTCTATTTTTCACATGCATTCGCTTTGTTTTTCCATGTATTGGCAAATTGATCAATTTTGCGCTGCTCTTCTTTCTTTTCTTTCTTTATTTAATAAAAAGAGAGAGATAGATAACTAGGAAAAGAGAAATGCGCGCAAATAGGTCCCCATAGATAATTTTTATTGTTCATTTTTTATCCCATATGTTTTTTTAAGCTCCATATGTTTTTCCATGGATTATTTAAAGCCCTCCAAATTGCTGAAAGCCTTGTAAATACTAGCTTCAGTTAGTTCTCACTTAGCGAGCCCACAAGTCCATGGATTTTTCTGCCCCTGCCAAAGAAATGAAAGCTTCATCAACCCAATCTGATCTAATTGATCAATTTCTTACCTGGAAGCAGGAGAATGAGAATTGCAGCGCTAGGACAGTGAGAAAATATCGAGGTTTGCTTAACCAGTTGGGGAAGTTTCTGAACGGAAACTTTGCTAACGCTGAGCTTAAAATTTTGGAGCAGTTCTCTGGCGGCTGGTTGCATCGAGCTGGTTATTCAGCAGCATCGAGAAAAGTTGCTGTTGCTGCTATTCGAGGGTTTTATTCTTTTCTTGCCAAACGCCGTATGGTTTCTAAAAACCCGGCTCAAGATTTGGTTTACCCCCGGATGGGACGCAGGCTTCCAAGGTTCATGGGGCTTAAAAGTGCCGAGGCATTATTGTTTCAGCCTGACTTATCGTCATTATCTGGTGTTCGAGATAGTGCTATGTTGGCATTACTCATTGGTTGTGGCTTTCGGGTTGCTGGTTTGTGTGGGTTGAATGAATCACAGTTAATCTGGTATCAGTATGGTGAAGTTGAGCGTTTGGCCATAAGAACATTAGAGAAAGGTGAACGTGAGCGTTTAGTGCCGGTACCACTTGAAGCCATGCTTTTAGTCCAAGCATATCTTGGTCACCAAGACTTAAGAAATGTTGACCGCTTACTCGAGAACGGTGATCAAGTATTGTTTGTTAATTTGCGTAATCGCCATGTTCCTGAATGGGAACATCGAGGCGAGTTGCGTCGTTTATCTACTCGAGCAGTCGATAGAATGATAAAACGATACGCTATTGATGCCGGAGTTCCAGAAGACCAGGCACATGCTCATGCTATTCGCCACCTGTTTGGTACCGAGCTGGCCGAGTCCGATTCCTCTACACTGCAAATCCAAGCGCTAATGGGACATGCTGACCCGAAGACCTCAGAAATTTACACTCATATCTCGATGCGTAAGATGACTAATGTTCTCGATAAAGGAAATCCATTAAGTAAGATGGACACTCCAGTTACGGCATTATTGAACGAATTCAAGAAAGGTAAATTGGTATGAAGTTAAGACCATTGCACGATTGGGTAGTCATTGAGCGTGATAAGCCGGTTGAAGGTTTACTTTGGATTCCGGACATTCCTGTGAACAGAGGTACCGTTACAGCTACAGGGCCAAAAGTTAAAGAGGTTAATGTTGGCCATCAGGTCCAATTCAATCCTTATTCAGGATTAGAAGTAGCATGTAATGGCCAAACCTGGTTGTTTATTAACGAAGCAGAGATATCGTTCATTAATTGTGGGGGAGTTTAATTACTCCCCGTTAGTTATATCAGCTTGGTTCCACTCCTGAACCGTTGCAATGCTGACATTGAATGGGGTCATAAGGACAACCTTCTTCTTCCCACTCTTGTTGTGTACGTCCAGTCGCTTTACCTACTCCAGACCCACCACATACGTGGCAAACTTCATTTTCTTAATCCATCTGTCTTTCCTTGAAATTGTTGATAGCTTTGCTTAGTTAGTACCAATTCAATCTTAGAATATTTGAGAGCTCTACACAGACTTCCTTACTGCACTTTAACGTCTTAGAACTTATATAACCCGTCTTTAACTTATTTTCTAAACTCAGGTATACTGGATGTTGTCGGACGATTGCGGGACCTCTGAGAACTCACCTTCGAAACGACCAAACTCTGAAATGTGACATGTATCACTAGCTGCACATACTAACAGAATGCGCAGTTCATCAGCTTACTGTGGTGACCGAGCCTTTGTGTTTACTGGATACAGTTTTCATAAAGGACTAGGTAATGTGCAGTTCAATTCAAAAATATCTAGATGTACTTAAGGATCATCAGGTCACTGCTCATGGGGTGGGGGCTCGGCATAAAGATTTACCCCTGCCAATAGAGGGGGGTAGGTACCTAGATAACTACACCAAATTAGAACTTTCATTAAGTGACCTTGAGTTAGAAAAAGCATTTAGCTGTTTACCTCTTCCAAGCCATTGGGCTGAAATCCAGAACCATATCGGTGCATTAAAGTTTTTAGAGTTGTGGCGAGGTTTAGAAGAACTCCGGACTGGTCATCGGTTACGCATTCAAATTGGTAAGTTGAAGGACAAACACCTGCAGATGACCACTGATGAGTTTGAACTTTGGCTTGATGCTCAGCGTTTATCTAAGCCTTGGTTTGAAGTCTACTATTCGACATCTCCGGAACAATATCGCTTTATATGGAAAACTCTTTACGACGTTGCTTTCTATCCGGGGAGAAGAACGCTGCGAGTTTACGTCCCTCTTTTTAATACCTGGAATACGCATTTAAAACACATCCTAATGTTCAGCCTTCTTAATGCAGGCGTCCCTAAGTACAAAGTTTCACAACACCTTTTATTTTGGACTGGCCAAACCGCGTCGCAATCACGCATCAACTTAGCTTCAAAGATGATTACTGATTTTAATCCCTCCAATCACAATCAAAAATCTGGCGAAATGGTGTGATGAACGAGCATAAACAGCCAAAGTCCATGATTACATTCAAGTGCGCCTCTTGTGATTACACATTCAAGAGCGAAGCATCACGCATTGAAGAAGAACCAAACCGAGCGCATCCGTATCGATATTTCGCTATTTGCGACAGCTGTCGGCGCGAAGTGCAGCAAGTTCCTTGGGAGGTCGGTCAGTTCTGTGCAGTACTGGCAGCGACAGGACCAAGAACAACGGAAGGTAAAGCCAAATCATCAGCAAATTTGCAAGAAGTAAGCAACAGGGGAGTCAGTCGATTCAACGCACTTAAGCACGGCGCCAACGCAAAAACAGCCTTGTTTTTCCCTGCTCGCCCTGGCAAATACCCGCAGTGTAAAACCTGCGATGTTGACCATGCCTATTGCGCGACGCAGCCTGCTTGTATCAAACGAACCGAACTGATGATGCAGCACCTAATCGCCTTTCAGTCCAATGACCCAACAAAACTCACTGAACTGCATGCTATCAACCAGGCGAACTTGGCCGCGATATTTCAGGACATGATGCAAACCATCGTCTCTGATGGTGTAGCTTTGCGTAATCCCGTTTATGACTTCGATAAAGAAGGTGGTTTCCATATTGGTCAGTACAAAAATGATCATGGCGTGATGGAAACTATTGAGGAAGTGAAAGCGCACCCATTGCTCAAGCCAATGCTTGAGATGCTAAGCAAAAACAATATGTCGATGGCTGACCTCAACATGACGCCAAAAGTCCAAATTGACCACGGCATCGAGATGGGCAAAACGCGGGAACATGAAGATGAACGTGAATCCGCACTTGAGTATCAACGCAAGATGTCAGAACAGATGGACGGATTACGCGACATGATCTCCCGTTCTAAGCAACGAGTGAGAAGTGACGACATTTTGCTGGAACACAATCAGGAATATTCTGCAGAAGACGCGGATGTCATTGATAGCGAGGTAAATAATGGCTGAACGCGTCACAGCGAAAGAGCGGGTTGAAATCCAGAGCAGAGCTGAAACTGAGATTATGCGATATGCCGGAAATCACGGCATGTGGCACAAACATGTTCACAACGTAGAGCTTGACCCAGTCCAGTTGCTCAAAATGGAAGAAATGGATACGCACCAAAACACGGTTGATTACAGTTGCCGTCGTACTGGTAAAACTGCCGTCAAAGAAATGTACTTTTTGGAGTACAACGCCATCAATGGCGATCAGGAGGGCGGTATTGTTGCGCCTCGTGAAGCCCAGTCATTGGTGAATCTTAGTTATCATCTGGATGCGATTCGCCGCTCTGACATTTTGAACGGATTTATCGCTTATAAATCGGGGCGTAAGCAGCTGGCAGACACCTACTACGAATTCGCTAACCGTTCAAAAGCGCGAGCTTACGGCATCATGGCCAACGTCGATGGTGGTGATTTAACCTGGGCATCATTAGAAGAAGTTGATGATATGGATTCTGATCGTCTTTACGGTCGATTCCTATTGATGATGGGCTCCAATCGTCGCTTAGGAGCCAGTAAAACAGCCATCAACAAACCACAAATCCGCATCACTGGAGTATTCAAAGGCGCTGATACTCTCAGCGGGTTGATAGATTCTGGCGAATATAGCTGCCTGCCAACCGTTGATTGCTACCTTGGTATTGAGCTCGGGATTCTGAATGAAGAATTCATCATGTCGATGCGTAAGCAGTTGCCGGAAGATGAATACATTCGTCAGCTGCTGTGCATTAACGTTGCCGCTAAAAACTTGATTTGGGAAAAGTACATTCGCTATGCCATTCAGGTTGGCGTTCGCATTGGTTTGGAACCAGTAGAGCCGGAACCTTACACCGTTTACAAAAAACGTGGCGTACTCTCTTTTGGCTATGACCATACAGGTCACGGTGAAAACCTAGCTTCCTCTCGATCTTCGCTGATTGTCGAAGAACAAATCGGTAATTTTTCGGTCGTTATCTTCGCTAAAACTTGGCACCCGGGAACGGATGAAAGCGTTATTCGTAAAGATTTGGTCGGATTCTGGCGTTACTTTCGCCCTGATTACGCCATCGGTGATGCCTTTGGTATCGGGCTTATAACGCAGGTTAACGATGATCTATTTGCTGAAGGCTTAACGCAAATCGACCGCAAAAGTATTGGTGGCGGTGAGAGCACGGCGACTACATGGCCAGAATGGGCGTTTTCCCCTTTACGTTTTGAAGGTATGGCTAAACATCAAATGGCTCAGTCATTACGTAGCGCATACCACAACCGCCAAATGGTACTTCCTTATGTTGATGACCGAGACTCTGACCCTGCATTAGAAGATTACGTCAGCCTGCCAAGGCAGCTCAAAAACATCAAACCATCACCTGTGAAAGCGGGTAGTTACAGCAGTTATCAGATGGTGAAGAAAGCGTTGGGTGATGACTTATTTGACGCGCATATGGCTTCACATTGGGCACTCGTCACTCAAGGCGCTGCGCCAGTACCAAGCATCATCACTATTCACCATAAAACACGCGAACAACTTCTAGGCGCCCCAAGCGCATTCGATCAGCTAAGGAATTTACGATGAGCAAGTTCTCCCAAATTTGGGCCATCTTGAGAAATAGACCTCTTCCTTCCGCGCCTAATACATCAGGTAACCATCATGGAGAGGCAACAACAGAGAAAGGTCATATTGCTGATCCTGAACGTTCGGTGCAGTACCTCTATGACCAAATGCAAATCGACCCTCAATTAAGAGCGGCCATCGTAACTATTCGATATATGGATAAGGTTGATCCAAGGGTGAAGAAAATCCACCGTCGTATAGCTCGTGATGCCACTAAAGGTGGTTTGAAGTTGCATTGGATTGGCAAAGAAAGCCCACGAATTAACAAACTATGGCAGCAGTTTGTTTTACGTCTGCAGATAAACAACCGTATGAAGCTGATGAGTGATGCAGCAGGCTTGGCTAAAGAGGGCAACCTTCCTCTGCAATGGATCGTCAATGAATTGCGTCAGGTAACAGGCTCACTGCGTATGCCTACAGAGACCATTATTCCAATCGTTGACCAAACAGGGCGTTTTAAAGATACCAAGAAAGCGTTTCGTCAGGTTCACCCAGTGACTATGCAAGAGCTGTGTACCTTTCCACTGTGGCAGCTAACAGTTAGTCGTTTGGACCCTGACAACTTCGATGATATGGGGTGTATGGGGCGCCCATATATGGATGCTTCCCGTAGTATTTGGCAGAAGCTGAAGATGACAGAGGAAGACTTGGTCATTCGCCGGCGTACTCGAGCACCGCAGAAGCTAGCTCACTCATTAGATGGCGCTGACCAAAAGGCTCTGGATGAATATCGAGAGCGAGTAGAAGGTGAATCTGGTGAAATTGCTACCGACTTTTACGGTAACAAACTCAGTGTTACCGCGGTTGGTGGTGATGCTAACCTGGAACAAATCGCAGATATCACCTTGCTGATTGATGCTTTCTTCTCTGGTGCTCCAGCGCCAAAAGGTTTGTTTGGTTATGTGGATGACTTAGCTCGTGATGTTCTCGAAGACTTGAAGCGTGATTATTACGAAGAAATAGATTCATTGCAGGACGCATTGGCTTATGCCTATGAAGATGGTTTTAAGCTGCAGTTATTGTTAGCTGGCATTAACCCAGATTCTTATCAGTTCCAGATCCAATTCGCTGAACGTATGACTGACAGCAAAAACCAACGTGCAGATTTGGCTCTTAAATATCAGGCTTTGGGTATGCCGCGTAAACTTGCTTGGGAAGCAGCTGGTGTTGATACTCAACGAGCTGAGGCAATGCGAGAAGAAGAGGCAAACAGCAATGACCCTTATCCAGAGCATAACGAACTGGAAGAGGAGGAAGACGGAAAACCGAAAGTTAGCATCACGCCAAACAACCAGCCGAAAGGCGAAAGCGCAACTTCAATCAGTAACGGGTGAATGCAATGGCCGAGAATGAACGTACTCAGGTAAAAGCCACCATTCGTAGAGCGATGCAGGCAGCAGAACGGGCAACCAATGAACTCGATGCGCAGGCGATGAGGGAGCTGGCAACTCTGTATCAGTCTGCACTAGTCGAAATTCAATATCTCATTACCAATGCTGCAGATGAACTAGGCATGGTTCGACTTTCCCAGTTACAGGCTCTTACCACTCAGATTGAAGGCATCCTTAATCAGATAAATCTAACTCAATCGAACATGGTTGATGGTTATATCGTTGAAGCGGCCAAGAACGGTGGTAATACGTTTTCAACCACTATCCCTGCAGAGCGAGTTTCGCAGTCTATTGATTCAGCTGTTTTAGCTGTGCGAACTATGAAGCAAAAAGATGGTTTACAGCTTAGCGATCGTCTCTGGCGTGTTCATCGCAATGCAAAAGAACAGTTAATTCAGGCTGTAGAACGTGCGGTTATTTTGGGTAACTCTGCAGCTGATGCTGCTCAGGAATATCAACGAAGAGCTGAGGCGGTACCTTCTGAGATTTCTCAACAGGCAAACATGGCAAGCAATTCAGCACTCAATAAAAAAATGAAAGATGTCTTGATTGATGATCAAGGCGCACCGTATCACCAAATTAAGCGAGTGATGCGTACTGAAATCAACCGAGCTCATGGCATGGCTTTTCAGAATTCAGCCTTTGAGGATGAGTTTGTTGTTGGTACCAAATTCAAACTTAGCCCTAATCACCCAAGGCGGGATATTTGCGATATGCACGCCAGGGTTAATTTGTATGGCTTGGGAAAAGGTGTTTATCCCAAAGGAAAGAGCCCATGGCCAGCGCATCCAAATACATTGAGTTATGAACAAGTGGTGTTCATCGATGAAATCACAGAAGACGATAGAACTAATACATCAAATCGCATTGATTGGTTAAAAGGGCAGAGCAGAGACACACAAAAAGCGGTGCTTGGCCATGATAAAAAGGTATCCGCATTACATCGGGATATCCTGTCTCAAAATATGATAGCTACGCCTTGGAAGCACTTAGAACCAGCTTTGAAACGTAAGGGTATTGATACTGACAGCCTGTGAATAACTTGCCCCCTGTTTTCCACGTAGATTTCCTTATAATGCTTACGTCAGCCAAAAAGTTAGAGACAATCAGTCAGTTGCTAGGGGATTACAATGAGTGTTGCACCAAATCAAAGTCATCAGCTAAACCAAACCACTCAGCTAGTCAGTAAGGTCACTTGTATTTGTGGCCACTGCATTTGTGATAGTGAAGGTATCATCCGTTCTCGATGCGTGAAGCTTCATGAAGGTACAGCATTGTGCCGTTGTAAGCGTTGGGTAAAAGTGCCAGTTGTTAAAAAAGCCTGAGTTGTCAGGCTTTTTTAGCTTCAATGTTTAAAGGCCTTCTAAAGTTATAGCCAACTTGTCGAATTCAGCTTCAATTGTTATCACTTTGTCAGATGATAAACGTACGATGCACTCACCATCATCAGCAGGCTCAACACTGACTATATGGTTTGCGTTAATGGTAATTGGTTCTTCTGTGTTTAGTGACTTGAATGTCAAAAAATTAGCCATGTAAATTTCCTTGTTTATAGTGAAGTAACGTAATCGTTCCCATTCCCTTGGTACTTCTTACCTTGGCAAACAGAAACACATAGCTCTTTTTGAATACGTAATGTTTTGCCGTCTGGTGAAATACCGAAAGAGCAGGTGTGTCCCCATGCATTGAACGAGTTAGGAATGCTTTTAGGTTCTTTTGATACTTTGAATTTTATTTCTACGCGGCTCATTGCACCGTCTAAATCAGTCCAGTCGCTTAAACCATCATAAGAAAGATCTTTACTATACTTGTTTAAAGCAGGGCACTGAGTTATCAGTTTTTCCCAGTTTGAATTCACGATGGATACAATTTCGGTCTTTCCTTCAAAGGTTGGCTTTGCTAGTCCATTATCATCGCTGCCGCAACCAGCGAGTAGAAATGCTACGGGTAAGCAAACCATGTAAATGACCTTTTTCATAACAACTCCGTTTATATAAAGTTTTATTTATCGTATAGATATACAACCTAATGTATAACCTTGACTTTTAGAAAATGCGCAGTTAGTCTCATTGTCATAACAGCAAAATCTGTTAACTGGGTTAGCGTCCAGAAAATTTACACAGAGCCCAAATAAGATGCGCTCAGCGTCTTTTTTTGTGGGCGGTGTTCGCGCACACCTAAAAAAGCAGTATTCTATGGTGGCTCGGGCAGGGGAGACTTTGGTCTCGCCAGTACCTGTGTAGCTGGTAACGCTAACCTTGTCCGAGCTACCACCCTTTGAGTATTAGCGTTCTCTTTGTGGTAGCAACTGAAGCTATTACACAGGAGACATAGCTATGTCTGCACAAACTCATTCTACAAAAGATTCCCATTCACTTGTTTATGAAGCACGCCAAATGGTCGGCGGTTTATCTGCTATGGCTGGTGCTGGCGAAGGCACGGTTGAAACCTTAACCGCTGAACAACTTTTCTTTCTTTTCCAAGCTCTCGGTGAAAAGCTCGATGCTGCTTTGATCAGTATGGAGGCGCACTAATGGGTAGTCTCTCACCAGTACATAAACAACCAGATTCGTCGTTTGACGTAGCACTTGACGCATTGTTAAACAAACCGTACCGAGCAGTAGTCTGTGAATGCGGGCATGTTATCTTTACTCACAAAGGAATGATTCGATCGCGATGTGTAGATGTTAGAACAGGCAGGGCATTGTGTCGGTGTAAGAACTGGGTTAACGTTCCAGTTAATTAGTTGAGGTGAGAATATGAGTAAAACATTAGATCCTTTCCATCAGCATGAAGCGATGGACCGTACCTATATTCAATTGGAGCAATTAGAGTCTGCACTTGGAGAGCATCCGGTAATTAAAGGTGATAGTGCAGCGAAAGAACTTTATGAGAAGGCGATAAATTCATTGTCGGATCTTTATCAGTATTTAGGCAGCAACGAGGCAAAAGAAGTTTAACCCCTCCAAACGGTTAGATGCTCATTCCAAACTGTCCATAAATGGCGACCGAGCCCCTGAACTTTCAGGGGCTTTTTTCGTTTATAGGCAAAGGAAATCTCATGATTAAGTCTCACCTCACGGCTAGTGTTGTACTGGCGCTTTCATCTTCAGCACCCCATGGTGTGATTCATCTACTTTCTGACGCTGTAAAGGTGGATACCTCAAATAAACGCAGTGTCGTCACCATTACCCGAACCGGAAAATTTTGTGACCCACGATACGGTGAGTTTGAACTGACCCAGCAGATGTTCGATTCCATGATCAAAAACTTCAACGCTGGAGTTTATGGCCAAGAAATCAATATCGATATTGCACACAAGCCAGAAGATGGCGCTGGGGCGGTGGTAAGACGTTTATTTACCGACCGTGGACGTTTACGAGCAGAGGTGGAGTGGTACGAACTCGGCATCAATAAAGTCACCAAAGACGGTTTCAAATACTTGTCTGCCGAAATACATCCTAATTATGTCAGCAACGAAGCCGGAGAGAACGGCCAGTATCCAGAATTTGGTCCAACGCTCTTAGGGGCAGGTTTGGTCACCCGACCATGCATTAAGAACCTGGACAAAATCGAACTTAGTGAAGCCAGCCTTCACGAGTGCCCAACCTATCTTTCCGAGTCTCTAGCTAATAAATTTTCTGAGGAACGTCAAACCATGTGGACCCAACTAATTGCGCTGTTTGAAAAGCAGCTGAAAGGTTTAAAGCTGTCGGCTGAGCAACACACAGCGATGGTTAAACTACTTACTGATTCACTGACAGGTATCAGTGAAGAAACTCAAGCAAAAGCACTCAGTGAACAAATCGAAGGCATTGCCAAGCAGCTGTCTGAATCGGGCAGTTCATCTGTGCCGGTGATCAAGCTTACTGGCGGTACGTTAAGCGAAGATGATGTCGTGCGTATTCTTGGCGAACAAGCCACTAAAACAGCCCAAGCTCAAGCCGAGAAAAAGCAAAAGCTCGGTGCCAAAGTGAAAATCTTTACTGATGCGATCGATAAAGCCGAAGGCCTTAGCGACGAAGTGAAGAAAGAACTAAAAGAAACTCAAGACCTGATCACGGTTGAAATGTCTGATGAGCAAGTGACCAAACTGGCTGAAAACCAAATTGCTCATGGCAACCAAAAAATGGTTTCTATTCAGTTAAGCGGAATGGGCTTTATGGGCTCACCAACTGGTTCAGTGGTTCAAACTCCAGACCAACAACGCGAAAGCTTACAGCTACAAGAACAAATTCACGCTAACCTACGTAACACCAATACTTATGCGTTAGGTCAGTTACACCTTACTGAAGAGAAAAACCTGCCTGCGTTCTGTCGTCAGGTACTTGCAGAGTTTGACCGCCAAAACCACCGCCGTATTCATGCTGAACGTCTGGTACTTGCGGGGCAAGGTGGCGCTAACGTTATGTCTGATTCGGAATTGCCAGTATCAGTTCAACGTGAAGTCATTCGTGAAGCTCTATCTGATCTCAATGTTCTGCAGCTGGTGCAAACACTGACAGATTTCAGCGCGTCAGCAACCACTCAAATTCCATACGAAAGCCGTGATGTTTCCGCCATTATGGGTGATGGCATTGTGTTTGAGCACGGTACCATTCCAAAAGTGAAAAACTCACAGCGCATGGATTTGGCTTACGTATTGCCAATGAAAGTCGCGTTTGAAGTCTCGAACGAGCTCATGCATTTTTCCAAGTCATCAGCCATTAACTGGGATGCTTGGGGTCGTAACGTAGCAACAGCTAGCCGCATCATCAAAGAGATGGTTGCACGTCGCATCGTCAATGCGATGCAACGCGTCGCTGACTCGTACTTAGCTGCAGAGGTGAACGGTGAAGTAATCACTGCTCAGCTCCAAGATTCGTATGAATTCAAAACAGCACAGTTCCCAGTAGTAGCGCCGCATCAACAATACGATTTGCAAGGCAACACCGTGGGTACAACAGAAAACCCAATGGTGCTCACCATCGATGCAACGCAAATTAAGCCATTTGATGGAACAGGCTCACAGGCTGCAGGTACTTACTACATTGTTACCTCATACAACCTAGGCAAGTTCGTGTTGGTTGATGAATCTGGTGCATTGAAGTCTATCACCGCTGGCGCTGCGTCTATCAGCTATAGCTACGCAACCAACATCGTCAAAGTGGACAGTGATATTCCAGATGGCGTAACGCCAGAGAAGCACTACAACAAACTGTTGCAGGCGATTGGCCGTCGTAAAGCCATCATGAAAGATGATCGCTTTATCACTCCTGACTTCCTATTGATGTCACACACCTTGAACGATACCTGTACCAACGCTGAGCAGTTCGTCGCATCGATGAAGCGCAACGGTACTGACACCAATGCACAAGGTGATCTGGAAATGGTGAAAGCGCTGCCTGCGTATTCAACTAACGCTCCAGCAACGCATCTGGGTGATGAACGTATCATCATGGGCCAAAAAGGCGCGATGGCTTATTCAGTGGTGAAACCATTCACTCTGAGCGACATGCAAGAAGCGCGTGATGCTAATGGTCAGTTGAAAGGTGGTAAGGAAGCGTACGGTGAAGAGTACAACGCAATTCACTGTCCTAAACCAATTCGTAACCGCTTTACCAGCGTACTGTTCTATTCAGCTTCAGGTCGATAGAGCGAGCCATTGCCCCGTTACTGTAAATACAGTTTCGGGGCCTTTTTGCTAACCAATTTAAGGTAATAAATCATGCCAATCATGACTGCATACACAAACAATACCAAGCAAGCCGTTAATATCGGTGGTCGCACTGTTCATCCTGGTGAAACTCGTGAAGTGGATGCGCGCTTTGTTCCTGCTGCGGCTCAGGTAAATCGTGCGATCGTTATTCTCTATATCAACTTCAGCATTACGCCTAAGTACTTTGGTCAAACAGTCGTGCAGCCAAACGCTGCAGCACGTTTACCAATTATCCATTTTGAAAATCCAAACAAAGCGGATGCCGGTGCATTCCAGGATAAGATTTTCGAAGAACTCCTAACGAAGAAGATCGACGAAATTAAGCCTTTCTTTTCCGAGTTGACGGATGAAGAACTGGCGCGTTTATCAGAGCTTGAAGCGGCTGACCAGAAACGTAAGGGACTACTCAGCGGTATTGATGAAGAGTTGGCCACACGAAAAGCTGAGCGAGACTTAACGCCTGAAGCTTTCGCCAAAACGCTAGAAGGTAAGGACGAAAGCGACCTGCAAGTTGAACTGCTCGCAGCGGGCGACAATAAAATGAAGCTCAAAGTTATCCAGGAAGCTTTGTCCAAACTTAAAGAGCAACAGTAAACCCGCCAATCATAGCCCGGACTAGCTTCGGGCTTTTTTCTTAAGGAGTCTCTATGTGGGATAAAGTTAAATCACTCATCGCAGATGCAGCGCCTTTGGTTGGTAGCTTGATAGGTGGTCCAGTAGGTGGCGGTGTTGGTGCCTTGGTGGCGAATGCTCTAGGGGTGGAACATACACCTGAAGCGATTGAAGCTGAAATCCGCCGCAATCCTGACGCGTTACTCAAGATCACGGAAATGGAA
The DNA here is from genome assembly GCF_016464285.1 of Vibrio sp. bablab_jr001. Classification (NCBI taxonomy): domain Bacteria; kingdom Pseudomonadati; phylum Pseudomonadota; class Gammaproteobacteria; order Vibrionales; family Vibrionaceae; genus Vibrio; species Vibrio sp. bablab_jr001. The sequence goes on along the minus strand of NZ_JACDWZ010000039.1, from coordinate 482,181 downwards.
AGTGAAGAGCGTATTCGGTTACGTGAATTAACTTACCAGCAAGCTGAACTCGAAAGTACAGAGCGCAAACTTGCGCTAACCGAGCAGCATAAAACCATGCAAGCCGAATTGGCGAGCGACGACGCTTATGTTCGTCGTTGGCGCCCAACATTTGGCTATGCCGTTTGCTTAGCCTGGTCATCATTGTTCTTTGGTATTTGTCTGCTCATGATCATTCACCCTGAATACACAGAGCAAGCCTTTACCGGAGCTGCAAAACTCACGGGCTTATTCAGTGTGGCGTTAACCGTTCTCGGGCTGAACATTCACAAACGTTCGCAAGATAAACAAGTCTCCGCAGGTGTGGTGCCAGCAGGCGTGTTAGGGAGTATCGCCTCGACCATTCGCGGAGGTAGTAATGTCAAATAGCCCTGTATCACAAGGCGAGTTCCACTCTTTCCGTGTTGAAATGCGTGATTACATGAAGCAGCAAACTAACCTAATGAGCCAGATGGTTGAACTACAAACCAAGCACTCAAATTTGGAAAACCAGTTTGGGCGCTTAGATCGCGATTTCGACAAATTGGAAGAACGAGTAAGACCTTTAGAGCAAGGGCAGAGTGGTACCAATGAAAAGACCAAGTACAACCGTGATCTTATCTGGATACTGCTAGGCATTCTCGGCAGCGTCTGTACTTTTATATTTAAAAATCAGGTGGGTTAACCATGCAATTAGCTACGTTAATAGACCGTCTAAAGAAAGCCATGATGGATAGCGCTGAACTTATTGAAGGCACTGAACAACAAATAGTTGAAACTGCCTTGTCTGATTTCAGCCGCTATCGACCACATACTAAGGTCGCGACCTTTTCTCTCATGACAAACCAAATGCTCTATTTGGCACCGAGTGACATTATTCGAGTTAGAAATGTGCTGTATGGCCAAAGCCAAAGGGCGAAGCAACCTTGGGAACAAGGATACCCTCGAAAGTTACCGAGCTTGTCTGTGATTGAAAGTGATGAAAACCAGAAGTGGGTGCAACTTTCTCATTACCCGTCTGAATCGGTAGTGATGAGCTGTGGTCGCGACTTCTCATACACCTACTACGGTAGCCGTAAAATTGTTAACGATGCCATTTCTGTAGATGTTCAAGATGAATCTCTGCTGCTTCTTCGCTGCGTTGCTGAAGCGGTGAAATACATTGCGGTTCATCAACTGAATAAAACTGTATCGGTGCGTAATAGTGTGGGTGGTGAAGCTAAGAACGGAACGCCAGCGGCTATTCATGAGCAGTTGATGACACAGTTTGAGCGACAGGTGAAAGATGCGTGAGTTAAGTGTTGATTTACAAACGTCGATATTGGATGAAGCTTTAAGGACCGCACCAGACATAATTAATAAGCGTCTCAAAGCTGGCATTAGTACTGCTGGCTCTTTAGTTTCCAAAACTGTTCGAGAAGAAGCCCCAAAAGGTGAAACGACGCTAACTCATTCCATCAAAAGCCAAATGAAAGGTGAACTGCAACGCATGATCACCAGCTCACTGCGTTACAACGCTTTTGTTGTACAGGGAACCGATGCCCAAGGAATGCCACCTGTTCAATCAGTTCTTGATTGGGTTCGAGTCAAACGCATTCAGCCCAAACACCCAAAAGCCGATCAACGAGATTTGGCTTTTATGATTGCTCGCTCTATCGCCAAGAACGGCACCCAAGGCAATGACTTCTACGACCGTGCCGCAGAACAAACTCAAGACCAAGTCGCTGATATTCTCAAGCGTTCGGTGAATGACGGTTTGCGAGCTGCAGGTTTTCAACTCTAGGAGAGCAACATGCCACAACCTATGCCCAATGAAATATTGGAAGGCATTAAAAGTGCTTTTGAAACTCGCAACCCAACACGCACAGTAACTCGCAACTGGCAGGATAGAGCCGCATACAAAAACGAAGACTTAAAGCTTGGCATATTAACGCTGGTTTATTCAGGTGAAAGCCCACTTGGGGATGTGTACAACACCAGAATGAACTTCATGGTGATTGGTCGCATTTACTGTGGAAAAGATGCTGACGGTATCGATGTTGAAGATGCAGAACTCAATTTCTTAAAAGAGTGGCGATTGTTTTGTTCCTCGTCGGCCGCAGGCAATATTTCTATCCAGAAAGTGATGACATCGCAGCAACAAGAAAAACCAGATGGTTGGTTTATCTGTGAATGCGTGGCTGGCCCGTATGACTTCGGCGGTGAGATTGATTGGTTGCCAGAAGGACCAGAAGAAGTACCGGCTGAAATTCATGTTGGGCTTTCGCCAGATATTGGCAATGAAGAGAACTATTTTACGTTGTCAGATTTGGAGCCAGAAGAGAATGCATGAGCTTACTCAGTCTCAATTGGTGCGGCGAATATCTCAGATGATCCAAATTGGAACCATAAAAGAGGTTCAGGCCAAACCATTACGTTATGTTGTGCAATACACACCTGAACTTGAAACGGATTTGATACCGGCGAATGTTGGTCATGCTGGCGCTGTAAAAGATTTTGCTCCTCTACAGGTGGGAGAACAGGTTGTAGTTGTTAAAGAGTTCGATACTCAAGGTGGCGTTATCGTTGCCAGCCTGAACCAGAACTCAAACGACCAACCGAAAGATGACCTCAACTTGTTTTATCGGGAATTTCCAGACGGTACTTGGTTGCAGTACGACATGGGTAGCAAAGTTCTGTCTGGTTCGGTAGTTGGCAAAGTTAATCTCGTTGCAGCAACAGAAATTCGCTTAGCTGCTCCCAAGCTTATATTTGATGGCGACATCGAGCATAACGGTAAGCAAACCTCTACGGGTAACATTGCATCGCAAGCCAGCATTTCAGCTGTTGTTAACGTTTCTGCCGGACAAAATATTTCAGACAGTGTCCGTTCAATGGCTGAAGACCGAGATATTTACAACGACCATGATCATCAACACGGTGACCCAATCACGGGTAAAGCCAACCAAAAACAGTAGGTGAATGATGGCCACAGGAATTAATGAAAATACCGGCTTACTGATAACCGATGCAGCAGAACGTAAGCAACGTCTGAATCGTTGTTTTAAAACTCGCAGAGGTTCTTTACCGCTTAACCGTGCTTATGGTTCAAATTTGCCTGAAAGAGTGGATAGAAATATCACGCCCGATTTAGCTATCGATATTTATGCCGACGTGGCCGACGCTATCGCTCACCCTCCAAACGGATTCACTGACGAGCTAAAACTAGTGAAAACTTGGCTAGAGTACGGAGAAAATGAAGTGACGTTATCTGTGGAAGTTGAGCTACTTTTTGACGGCTCCATCGAAGAGATTTCGGGGTTAAGCTTGTGAACCAGATTGAAATATCACAACTACCACCACCTGAAATTGTGCAGCAGTTGGATGCGTCTATTCCTCGTGACCGCATGTTGGCTCGTTTTGCTGAGCTTATGGATACCAATGTACCTAAAGCGGGGGATCCGCTTTACTTTGCGTTTTCGGCAATGGGGGAAGAAGTCACACGAGCTCGCCAAGAGTTCCAGGATATTTCATTAGAAAACATGGTGGCCTACGCAACAGGCAACAACTTGCAACGCTTAGCGGATTGGCGCCCAGTAGAAAAATTCGATACCGAAACGGATGATGAGTTTCGCCGTCGAGTTCAAATGGCTCCAGAAAGTTTCTCAACCGCAGGCCCTGATGGCGCTTATATTTTCCATGCCTTAGCTGCAGATGAAGATGTTCAGGATGCATACCCTGATAGCCCAGACGGTTTCATCGTCGATTTATACATACTTAGCAGAACGGGTGATGGCACAGCACCACAAGCTTTGCTTGATAAGGTAAACAGCTATGTTAGCAAGGACAACCTAAGACCGTTGAACGATAAGCTCACGGTTAAATCGGCAGTCATTAAACCTTATGTGATTGAAGTTGAGCTTACGTTGCCGAATGGACCAGGTGAAAGTGAAACTATCACCCAAGCAACCAAACGACTACAGAGTTTAGTCACTGAAACACACGTTTTGGGTGGGCAAGTTTCTCTGTCTTTGATTAACGCTGCAGCTCACGTTCAAAGTGAAGGCTCAGATTCCAATGTGAGTTTTCAGCCCGTCATCGATGTCAATATTCTTCAACCAGCAGCTTCAGTGCTGTGTGCTATGACAGAAGCACCTTACTGCACTGAGATCATCGTTACTCAGGCAGGTGCTGTGTAATGGCATCGGTATTCGTTAGCAAGTTGCCTCCATCTGCTTCAAAGATGGAACGAGTCATGGAGCAAGTGTTCTGGGAAGAACTGGCTCTTATTGAACGCGACATTCGCAACTTTTACGACCCATATCAGTGCCGAGTAGATTTACTCCCGTATTTAGCCTGGGAAATGAGCGTTGACTATTGGGATGAGAATTGGAGCGAGCAAACCAAGCGCGATGTTATTGCTGCTTCTAACCCGATTCACACCACAAAAGGGACTCGTTACGCTCTGGATAAAAGCATCGAATCTATTCGAGATGATGGTTTGAGTGTCACAGAATGGTTCGATGACGAAGCGAACTTAGCCCCTGGTTTTTTCCGAGTTAACTTGGAGGCTCGTAATTCCGATATCGACGAAAACACGGTACCGCAAATCTATACGGCAGTGAATAACGCCAAAAATACCCGCTCTCACTTAGAGAGTATTTCTATTACCAGTCAAATCCAGAATCCTATCAATATTGGTGTATTGAGCCGAATGGGCTTAGCGATTCGCTCTGGCCCATGGCGAACCGAAAACATTGTTAGCTCAGTTAACGTTGAGCATGTCAGTTTTGTTCGCCTTGGTATGATCATTCGATCTGGCGCATTACCCTTGGAGTTAGAATGAGTATTCCAGAATCTGCGCTGAACTATGGTTCAATTCTCACCTTGCTAGGTGAAAATGCAGAAGTTAACGGGAAACTGAATAATAAGTCGATTACCTTTACTCATATTGCGATTGGTGATGGTAACGACCAGTATGTTCAACCTTCTCGAACTCAAACGACATTGGTCAATGAAATTACTCGCATCCCAGTTACGGGGATGGAGAAAATTGAACCATCAGAAGAGGGCGGTATCCCTCAGTTAAAAGTTTGGGCAAAAATTCCAGATAATGTCGTTGATGTCGCTGTGCGGGAGTTTGCAGCGATTGCGGTTTATGATGGCAATTCCTATCTCCATGCTGTTGGCAACTCGGTTCGTATTCCAATTCTGTCCGGTGTCAACAATGGCGGAGAAGTGAATGATATCTACATTGAGATGACGTTCGCTGTTACATCACTCGATCCTATTATCATGATTGACCCAACGATCGTGACGGCAACACGTAAATATGTGGATGATAAGGACAAGGCACATACTGATGCCACAGACCCACACACCCAGTACCCGCTATCTTCAAAAGCCCAAGGTTTAGAATACGACCCTAACCGAACTTACTACTGTGGTGACACCTGTTACACCCGAGTAGCAGATAGAACTTATCAGTGGGAAGCCTACAGCTTAGAGCCGTTCAGTGGTAAAGACCCAAGCGATCCATTAAACCGCCGCGTCGGCTGGACAGATGTGACTAAGCCATTCTACTGGAAACCGAACACTTCCAAAGTGCCAGGTGAAACTATGGCGTGGGATAACGATGCAATTCCAGAAAACATGGTACTTGGTATTGGTCAGCAATTACCTGTAGCGGTATTTCACTCACTGGCTACTGCAAAGCCTGAATGGATTGATGAAACAGACAATACATTAATCAATATTCCAGACCGACAAGGGCGTTTTGTTCGTGCGGCTGATGGTACAAATTGGTTGGCTGGTGAAACGCATGAAGATGGGATTCGTAATATAAGCGGGGTGATAGGAAATTTGCAGCTTTACCCTGGTCTGACTAGTGCTGGAGTTTTTACTAGTACATTTGTTACTGAAACTAGTGGTATCAATCAAGCTGCGCCAGGAACTGGTGTTGGAACTATCAACGCCACGTTCTCTGCTTCTAATGTCGTCCCAACTACCGACGAAAACCAGCCTCGGGCATACATTGAATGGGTAGGATACGCACTATGATTGACTTTTATTACACCTATAACAAAGAGACTCTGGTTGTTAATCAGAAAGGTATCTCTACAACACTTCGTCAGGCACTTCCTGAATACCCTCGTGATGCATTGCTGATTAAACCTCTACCAGATAAAGAAGGTTTAGTGGTTCGTGTTTGTAAGTTTGAAAACGGACGACCAACCGCTACCGAGTACGTTGCCGACCACCGTGGTAAAACCATCTACAACACAGCTAAACCGCTTGAATCAAAACAGGTGAAAGACTTGGGTGATATTGAAGACGGTTGGACACTCACCAAACCATCACACCAATACGTAACTTGGAGCGATGAACTAGCCGATTGGCAAGTAGACACTCAAGCTAAATATGAAGCCGAAGTTCAGCAAGTCACCAACACTCGCGAAAGCCTCTATGTGCAGATCGTTGATCGTCTTAACAACGAAGCGAAGATGATTCGCCGTGTTGAAGGGGATGAAACCAAAGCGGCGGAATACGAAGCGCAGGCGGATGCGGCCTACCTGAAAATTCGTGCTGATAACCCTTGGCCTGAACTGCCAGTTTAAATAACCCCTCCTTTTCACGTCTTTAACCCATAAACTTAAGAAAACAGTGCCGCTGAAGGTGAGTTTCTAACAACAAAGGAACTACACCATGACCTTTAAACATGGCATCTTTGGAGTAACCGACAACAGTGGTGTGCGACCAATGCAAATGGCCGACACGTCTTTTGCTGTTGTTGTGGGTACCGCTCCAGACGCAGATGCAGAAACTTATCCTCTAAACAAACCCGTTCTTGTGGCAGGTAACATTCACAAAATCGCTAAGCTCGATATGGTGGGTAACAACGCTGGCACACTGCCGGATGCACTCGAAGCAGTCTACGACCAAAAACGCTGTGCTATTGCGATTATTCGCGTTGAAGAAGGCGTGGATGCTGCGGCTACCATCCTCAATATCATTGGTGGTGTCGACCCAGTAACGGGAGCAAAGTCAGGCATTGAAGCCATTCTTGATGTGCAATCCATTACGGGTAAACGTCCTCGTTTATTGCATGTGCCTGATTTCTTAAAAGAACAATCAGTACTGACCAAGTTACTACCCATCGCCACTCGATTGCGCTGCAAAGTGTTTGGTGAATGTCCGGGAACCACTTACGAAGAAGCAGTTGCTTATCGTCAGTTGTGGGGTGACAAACGCTTAGAGTTATTCTGGCCACGCATGAAAAATGCGGAAGGTCGTTTGGTTCCGATGAGCTCGTACATGCTTGGTTTGGAAATCCAAAAAGACCAGGACCCGAACTACGGCTACAGCGCCTCAATCTCCAACCTAAAAATCAACGGTACGTTGGGCACTGAAATTCCAATTGATTATGCAGATGGTGATACCAACTGCATGGCGCACTTACTGAACGAAAACCAAATCACCACCGTGATTCTCGATGACGGCTACCGTTCTTGGGGCAACTTGAGCTGTAGTGATGATCCTAAATGGCAGTTCAATTCGCATGTGCGTGTCAACGACATGATTCTGGACATGATCACAACCAGCCTTAAGTGGGCGCGTGACCGTAAAATCCTGCGCACTTTTGTAGAAGATGTAACTGATTCCGTTCAGCAAGGCCTTGATGGTGAAATTCGTGGTGGTCATCTATACGGCGCAACCGCATGGGCCGACCCAGATTTAAACCCGCCGGAATCCATCATTGCGGGTAATTTCTATCTGGATTACGACTTCACTCCTCCTGGTATCGCTCAAAACATCACGGTCACCAGCCACTTTATTAACGATTACGCCGACGTAATCTTCGAGTAAGGAATTCCCATGGAACGCAGACCACCAAAAGTGCTCGCCGATTATGCCTGGTATCAGGACGGCGTTGGCTTACTTGGCTTAGTGTCAAAAGTAAAACTGCCTGCTTTAAACCGAGCGGTGGAAGAATACATTGCTGGCGGTATGGCTGGTTCAATCAAAATCGATATGGCTGCGGTTGAACCGGAAGATATCGAAATCACCATCGCAGAACTGAATGCAGAAACCATTGCTATGTATGGCTTAACCAATGGCTATGAAAAGCCGTTTGTTTTCCGTTCCGCGCTGCAAGGTCAAAATGGTGTTGAAAGTTTTACAGTTAAAGCAACAGGTCGAGTTTACGGCTTGGATATGGGTGAGATTGAACGTAAAAAACTCTCTGAGATGAATTGCAAAATCACCTGGAACACTTACACCATTCTTTCTAACGGAGTTGAGCTAGTACACATCGATATTCTTGGCGGTATCGAGCGCGTAGGTGGCGTAGACCTGCGCGCTGGTATCAACAAAGCATTGGGTATTTAGGAGTAACCATGTATCAACCAATTAAAATCGCTCTGCAGGTACCACAGAAGCTCGACGGTCAGGAACAAACGGTTTTAACCATGCGACCGCCAACAACCAACGATGTCATTCTGGCGCAGAAGAACAGCCGTTTTGTGCATCAGGGTGAAGTTCATGATGATAACGCAGAGCATGAAGCGCACTTGTTTGCCAACCTGACGAACACGACCCGCGAGTTCATTGGTAGCTTAGCGCAATATGACTACTTGCAACTGCAAAAGGCGTATGACTGTTTTTTGTTACCACTCCCGAGACATGCCGCTCAGTCTGCATTGCTATTTCCAAGTTCTGTGGCGGAATCTCACTCGAAGAGCTCCGACGATTAACCATAGCGGAATTGTTCGACTGGCTCACTGAGTGCAAAAAGCTCAGTGAGTTGAAAGATGAAAAAGAGGACTAACAATGGCAGACAACAAAGCATCTGTCGGGATTGGTATAGAAGCTCGGGTTGACAGGTCTGTCTCCCGAGCTTTTGACGATCTAGAGCGCCAGAATCAGCGCCTGGGCAAAAGCAATCAACGACTAAAAAACGAGACCACTAAGCTCGGTAGAGAAAACCAACGTACTGGCAGAGCCGTTACTCGTACTGGTAATGGCTTCATCAATGCGGGTAAGAAGGTTCGCAAATACACCCAAGACATTGGTGCCGCAATTAAGAAGAGCGATCTCATGCGGCGCAGTGTCGAAAAGATGGATGAAGGCCTTGATAGCATCGGCAACAAGTGGACTGCACTAGCGACGGGCGCTGCAGGGACAGGTTCAGCCGTTGCGGTTATGGGCTTAGAAGAACGCTATGAACGCTTAGGTATTCAGGCGGGCAAAACCAAAGATGAAATGGCGACGCTGCGAGCCGAGATGTTTGCCACTTCTCAGCAAGCAGATGTTCGTGTAGACCAAAGCGAAATGCTTTCCGCAGTCGAAAAGATTGTAGAGAAAACCGGTAATCTCAAATTCGCTCAGGAGAATATGGCCAACATTGGTCGCGTTATGCAGGCGACAGGTGCCGCGGGTATCGATGTTGGTGAAATGTTTGCCGATATGTCGCAAAAGTTCGGGCTGAAGAATAGCGAAGATGTGCTTTCTGCGATCGATACGTTAGTTGTCCAAGGTAAAGCCGGTGCATTCACATTGCAGAACTTGGCGGCTGAAGGTGCTTCTGTATCTGCAGCTTATGCTGCCATGGGAAGAACAGGGCCAAAAGCCGTTCAAGAAATGGGTGCCATGCTGCAGATCTCCCGTATGGGTTCCGGTTCTGCAGCTGAAGCGGCCAGTGCGATGGAATCTGTTCTGGCAGACATCACTTCCAACTATGAAGACATCGAGAAGCTTGGCATCGAAGTGTTTGATGAAGAAGCACTAGCGCGAGGAGAAAAGAAATTCCGCGACCTGCCTTCAATCGTCAAAGAGATCATGGAAGCCACAAATTCCGACATTACCGAATACAGCCAACTGTTTGGTGATGAAGCCATGCGTTTTATGAAAGTGCTCTCTAGTGAGGACGGAAAAGCCTCGTTCGATTCTTTCTTGTCTATCAGTGGTGATGGTACTGCCGTTCTGCAGGACTCTGCTCGAGCAGCTCAAACCGCGAACGCAGCCATGATGACATTGAAAACCGCATGGATGAGCTTCGCCGATGAAAAACTGGCAGAGCCGATCGCAGACCTTGCCGATGCAATCAACAGCATCGAACCTGAAAACCTCAATAAGGCATTAACCGGTGCAACAGCATTAGCGGGAACACTTGGCGCAGTATGGGCAGGGCGCAAAGCGTACAAAATGGGTAAAAGCGTGGTTGATTTTGTGCGTGGTCCCAAAGGTGGCGGTGCAGGTGTACCAGGTTTACCAAGCGGTGAAGTGTCTAATGTTTATGTTACCAACATGCCATCAGGTGGCTTTGGCGGAGGAATGGAAGGAGGAAGAACGCGCAAGCGCGGTAAACCACGTACTCGTTCTATGCCTGGAAGAACGCTTGGTAAGTTGGGCGGTTTAACTCGTAAGCTGCCTTATATCGGCGCGGCTCTTGGCGCTCTCGATATTGGTTCAACGCTGATGAATGATTCACTCTCAAGCAAAGAGAAATCTCAGCAGGTAGGTGGAACCGTAGGAAGCATGGGTGGCGCTATGGCTGGCGCGTCTCTTGGTGCTGCAATGGGTTCGTTTGTGCCTGTTATTGGTACCGCTATCGGCGGTATAGCAGGTGCATTAATTGGTGGTATGGGTGGTGATTCACTAGGCAGTTGGATTGGTGGTCTGTTCGGTTCAGATAGATCCAAACCCGGTGACGCAGTGAAAAAAGGTAATGCGCAAAGTGCTCTCCAATTAACTCAAACAGCAAATAGCACGGCAAGAACGCTCAACAGTTCGTCAAATAGCAATGCACCGGCACAGATAAACTTCAACCCTGTTTTCCATGTTCAAGGCAACGCCAGCGATGATCAAATCGATAAGCTAGAGAAGATGGTTGTTCGCGTGGCCAAGCAGATGGAGAAACTGAATGTGGGCGGTCGCAATGTACGCTTTGCAGATTCATAAGGAGAACCCATGGCAGATGTAATGATGGCACTGGGTGAATATCGCTTCAGTATCGATACCGCCGCTCTGCAAAGCATTAGTGAAACCTACGCTTGGCGCTGGGCTGATAAGAATTTGGCTGGTCGAAAACCCCGTTCACAATTCATCGGTGGTGACTTGGCCACACTGCGTTTTGAAGGAACCATTTATCCGCATTTCAGAGGTGGCTTAGGGCAAACCGATAAGATGAAAGCGGAAGGGGACAAAGGCAAGCCGCTGCGCATGATTGATGGTTTAGGTCGAGACTGGGGCTTATGGACAATGCGAACGCTGGAAGTCAACAAAACCAAGCTCTTCACCAAAGGCGTGGCGCGTAAAATCGAATTCACCATCGAGATCAAAGAGTATCCAGATAAGGAATAGCCATGACCAAGTACATCACAAAAGAAGGTGACCAAATCGATGACATCGCATACCGCTATTACGACGGTATGCCAGGAGCATATGAAGCTGTACTAAAAGCCAACCGTGGGCTTTCGGCATTGCCACATCCATTAGCGGCTGGCGTAGAAATAGAACTGCCTCCTCTCGAGCAACCGGCACAAGAAGAAGAGATCAGCTTATGGGATTGAACAACTACAAAATCGTCGCTAACGGTAAAGACATAACTCCAACCATTCGCGATTTCTTTGTTCGTCTGGTTATCAATGATGCCGCGGGTATCGATAGCGATAGCTTCGAACTGGTACTGGCCGACGATGGTAAAATAGCGTTCCCACGTAATGAAGCCACCATGCAAATCTACACAGGGAAAGATGATAAACACTTGGTGTTCAGGGGTAGTTACACCGTTAACTCGGTAAAATTGCGCAGCCCTGAAAAACAAATTGTGCTCTCTGGCGATGCTGCGAACCTAGGCGGCAGTTTTAAAACTCAGCGTGATTACACCTGGCAAACCACCACACTGAAAACGCTGGTTGAAACCGTGGCACAACGTAACGGATTAACGCCTTCGGTGTCTGCAGAATATGCCAATACCACAATTGAACACTACATTCAGGCAGGCCAAAGCGATGCCGATTTGGTTACCGAACTGGCTACCGAGCATGGCGCCACTATGAAAGTGGCAAATAAAAAACTCGTCTTTTTTCCTCGTGGAGATAACCAAAGCGTAAGCGGTAAAACCTTACCTGCGGTAGCAGTGCATTTAACCGATGAGACCGAAGCAGAAATCACTCTGGAAGGAACCGGAAAGTTTCAGGCGGTAGAAGCATACTGGCAAGCTGTAGCCGAAGGGCAAAAACAAGCGGTGCGGGTTGGGGAAAGTTCTGGAAAAGTGAAGAAGCTCAGCAAGGTGTATCCAACACAGGCGGCAGCGAAAGCAGCTGCTCAGTCTGCTTTGTATCGAGAGCAGTGTGGTGATTACAAACTCACCTTAGATGAAATGCCATTTGTCTCTGGCATACAGGCCGAGCGCAACATTCTGCTTTCCGGACACACCAGAAAAGAGTTCAACACCTACTGGATGTGCCAAAGCGTAAGGGAAGTACTGGATGAGAACGGGCATGTATTAAGTGGCGAGTTTGTTATCCCCAAACAGGATGTTGGGGATATACCGAGGCTGGGGTAGGTAATGGTTAAGTTGCCATCTATTGAGATAACCTGAACTCTCTTCCTCCGACTTCTTCTCTAATCGTTGCTTCAAATTCACTAACATATTGAGTCGGAGATTTAATCGTTTCGGAAGGATTATTTACACTGATTAACTCAACTATTGTTTTTCGACTGGTGCGATTAGTTGTTGTTAACAGAAGAAGGTTCAAGTTATCTGTAGTGATAAACGATTGATATTCAGTGATTGATTCAGTTATGTCTTTGCGTAGCAGCTCTAGACTGGAAAACGTTTCAGCCCACTTTTTAAGCTTCTGTAAGTTCTTATCTGAGGTTGAGTCTATTTGAGTAAAGGCTGTTTTTATACCACTAAGTTTTTCGTAGTAACTTGCAATTTTTTTGCGGTCTATAAAACCAGCGTTTTTTATATTACCAATGTTCTGTGTAACCCACGAGGTGTAAGTTTTATTTGTTTCTTTGTCAGTTTCGACGTATTTGATGTCAATGGATACACTGTAATTTTTGGTTTTCTCAGCAATTTCTAAGAAACGGGACACTTCATTTGGCAGGCTATTGAGCATATTGGTTTGTAGCAACCGAATTGTTTTTACACTTTTATGTAATTCGTCTACTTCTTTTTCAATATCAGCTCGTTGAGCTAAGAATTTATCAATAATACCGTTGTATCTGATTAATTCTAACTCTCTATTTATACGGTTCCTTTCCGCAATGAAATTATTATCAGCTTTAAAATATTTTTTAGCACAGAAGCCTCCGATAAGAACTTCATCACCAGCAGTGGTTACACCTAGCCACCCTTTGTTGTGTGGATGTCCACATTTACCACCATTTTTTTCAACCTGGCATATGACTTGATCATCAAAATCATATGCTCCGATAAGTTTAGAAAAATTAGTAATTGTAACAAAGGCATCTGGGTTATATGCCTCACGGTTCTCTACTTCAAAATAATGAGAAAAAGATTTTACCTGATCCATTTAGTCTCCTTTCCTTAGCCTTTACACCCATAGAATCAAATTAGCCTTATTGATTTTACGATGTGCGCAACAAGTATTATATCAATACCAGTGCGTAAGGTCTTGCTTTCAATCTATAAATTTATAATACTGTACATGCATACAGCATTGTTCGCGGAGTAAGAATGGAACAGGTTCGAGATACAGAAAAAGAAACGCCAGAGCAGATAGTACTTGCTCTGGCGTTGGAAAAATTAGCTTGTATTGCTCGTTCTAAAGAGTTTCAGTCCTTGAGTACATCAAAAGAAGTTTCTATGGCTGAAGATATTTCTTCTTCAGATAAACCAAGCTTCTCCGCTTGACGGTAAACAGCAGTAATAACACGAGCTTTTTGGTCTGCGCTTAAATTTTGCTTACTTTCTTCTTCACATTGCTCTACCAGTTTTACGACTGAACGCATCAAGTCTGTTGCTATTGGTACCGCATAGCTAGTTCCTTCGCCCATGTATACTCGTGGGCAGTACTGGATTTGTTCAGGAACGACAACTCTGCTGGAAAAGTTGATTAGATGTGAGTCTTCATGAACAAGAAGCGAATAGGTTCCTAGGAGACCTTCTGCAATTTGGTCCAAAACGTCACCAGCTAGCATTTCTGCCAAATATATTTCTCTTTCACTAAAGCTAGCCTTAAGAACGCTCGCTAGTTCCTCGCTTCCGGGACCAACGAGTACTTGGCATATAGTGTAATCATACCATTTGTCCTTAGATTCATACTGTCCTGGTAGTGATAGAACCAGTACTGTACGAGCTCCTAAGTTACATACGTAAACCTTCCAATCTTCGTCCATAAGCAGCTGATCAACAGTGTCGGTCAGTCTTTCTGCTGACTGAATGTAATCAACACTATATGGGCTGCCACTTCCAGACAGTAACCAGTTGAGATTTACATTTTCAACACGACGAATGATGTTGAGTATTTCTGGACCAGGAATTCTTCCACCAAAAATTGAAGAAATAGACCCGCCAGTGAAACCCAGCGACTTTCCCCAAGGTGTTTGTTTTCTGTCACCTAGAACTAAATTGAGGCGCTCAACAAAAGAATTGGTCATATTTTCGGTTTTCCGGTCTTGTGTGAAACTAAAAAGTGATCTAATATCGTCTACATTGAATACAGTTAAACTAAAAAGTGACTTAATTATACAATGTATACACTATAACAACATGCTATCACGGCTCTTGCAGCCTAAAAAGTGATTTGATTATAGGTTTTTAGTTCAACACAAACGACGTAGGAAGGAGGTTGCTAGCTATGAGCAAACGAAAATCAGATGACAGTGTCATCAGTACCCGAGATCAGGACCTAAAAAATCGTCTACAGCGAATTGTAGAAATTGAAGATCGCAATATCGCACAAATGGTTCGGATTATGTTGCGTAAAGCTATTGAAGAAAAAGAGAAGGAGCTTGGTTTAGCACCTTTGGAAAAGGTGGCTTGATATGTTCGTAAATAATAAAAAACCGCTTACCAACGGCAATCAGTAAGCGGCCAGAGGTCTGTTAAAACAGTCATCTGTAGGGACTCAGAGCGAGGGTGCAACCTCTATGCTCACGGCTCAAACACCATTTCATCCTTACCGTAGATTGTAGCGCAGCCTTCTGAAAAACAAAACGTATTCGTTTATCAGGAGATTACGATGACATCAGTTATTGAAGCGGCTCTTACCTGTGAATTCCCTCAGGTAGTGAATGCCAGCTACAGCACGTTAAAACAATTCAACAACACTGCAGAACTTGAACGTCTGCTGGGTAAGCGCCCGGGCGTTCTTCCTAATGAGATCAACCCAAATCAACATGGCCACAAGTTTGGGCTGTTTGATGCTTTACGCCTTATGAAGCTAACGGGAGACATTCAAATCCTCCGCTCTATCGCTTCCGAACTTGGCTACTCGCTTTATTTCCTCGGTGATTATTCCGGCATTTCTGATGTTGAGCTGCTGAACAGTTATAGCCAATGGCATGCCGAAATCGGCGATGTAAACCGCGCTATTGCTGAAGCATTAGAAGACGGTGATATCGAACAACATGAATTCGAAAGAATTGAACGTGAATTACGTGAAACGTTTACGGCTGCTTTGGCGCTGTTAGAACGTCTTCGTGCACTAGTTGTAGTGAATTAAGTAACGGCGAAGCCAACGGAGGTATGCCATGAATACTTTATCAACTCAAAATCTAAGTTCTTCAATCAATCTGTTTCTGCACTACTTCACTGAGCAGGAAGAGAAAAAGTTATTCAAAACGGTGAAGGAAACACAGGGCATTTATGCGAAGAGGGATTACTACTGGATGCTACTGATGCGTGAAACTGCGATTCGTTTAGGAGTGTTAGCTGGCCCAGATGCAGGTAAGGCACAACGTCACGATTTGCCTATGGTTGGGCTAACGGTTGGTGACGCTGAACGTAGTTTGCAAGAAGGCTATTTGGTTTACGACAGCATGAACGCTAAGAACCTTAAGAAGCACCCGATCGCTTTAAACAAGTCCGCAACCAGAGCGTTAAGACACTTACTTAAAATTCATAAAGAAATGAGCGAAGGCATCGATTGGGAAACGCCACGATTAGACCGTCCTCTTTTTCTTAGCCGAAACAATCAGGCGATGAGCCGCCGTTCTTTCCAACACCGTTTTACACAATGGTGCCGACTTGCCGAAGTACCTGCAGGTACACCGCACTGGTTACGCCACTCATGGGCAAAACGCTATCTAGAACGCACAACGTCACCAGATGCGCTGCGCAGAGTTCAAGCGGTGCTTGGACACACGAACTTATCTACAACCTCGATCTATACGACTCCTGACCGTGAGTCTCTGGATTCAGCGATGAGAGAGGCAAGCACATGTTTTCGATAGAAAGAGCGTTAGTTCCATATTTTAAGCAGCAAAGTGCAGAGTCTTTAGTTCGTGGTGATGCCGTCAACATTGAAGGTCATGCGTTCTGGTTGGTTGAGAAATGTGAAGAGCAGGGAGCAAATATGGTTGTGAAATGCTTGGGTATAGAACCTCTGCTGATTAGTAAAGACAGAGTCGTTTCAGTTCGCTCGTATCGATAAGGGGATAAGGATGTATAAGGCTATGGCTAGGTTACAAGAAGCAGCAATGGATATGCGTAGAAAGGCGCTTGCCGCGGCACTACGCAATATCAACTTGCATGTATTTGGTGGAAGAGCGAATTCAAAGCGCTTGGAAGAGTACGTGGCAGAACGGATGAAGTTAAGGCCTATCGATATTCGTCTTTGGTGCTCTGGTGATGGAGTTCCTGAAGCTTATGTTGATGAGTTTTTATCGTTGTTGAATGAGAACTCTGTTTGGCGCAAGCATCAGATTCGCCCATCACAGAAGCTTGTCGAAGCTTACATGGAGAAGAGTTATGCCTAACCAAGTAGCGGCGACAAAGCTTTCGCCACCGGAACGAGCTTGTTTGTTCAAACTGGAACAACAGATGGTTCGCCAACAAGGGTTTATTAATCGTCATGTGTTCATCGATGAACAAGATGCAGTTTTCACTCAGTGGGAGCAAGAAGGCCACATCAAATTGGATGAAGACGAACTCAAACATTTACCTCAGGAGCAAGTGGATCAACAGCAACTCACTCATAGCTGCCATTTAAGTGAACAGCTTTGGATTGCTTCAGCTTGTCTGCGTCGGATTTATGCGTGTGACTTATAGCTACAGGGGGTGGCAATGCCCCCTCTGGTATTCCACGCCTGTTTTAACCCGACTGGCCGCGCCTTCCGTGGTGTTAACCACATTAGAGCCAGATAAAAAGCAGATGGTGTGGGCGCATATTCAGCAAAACCACCAACCCATTGCCAACCTGTTGAAGTCATCGGAATTTCAACAGGTAAAACAGAATTTAGAACAGTACTTTGGCCCAGTTGCGATTGGGGTAGATTTAAAAGATATCGGAGGCACGCTCTATGGCGTCCGCAGAACAACTAAAACAGATCATTGATTTACACGAGTTGGCTGATCGTTTGGGTATGGAACGTCCAGACCCTACTGGAAACTATAAGGCTCCTAATCGCCCGGACAAACATCCAAGTGTCAGCATTTTTGATGCCGCCCAAGCGGGTTACATGATGTGGAAAGACCATACGTCTGGTGAAAAAGGTTCCTGTATTGATTTGGTTATTTATTGTGGCCAAGCGGTAGATTCCAGCGAGGCTATGCAGTGGCTTCATGCTGAATTCAATATTCCTACTGATAATGCTCCTCAGCAAATTAAGCAGCAAAGTCAGCTTTCTTGGGTTGCAGATAAGCAGCTGGCTGTTGCATCGGATGCAAAGGCGTATTTGGTTGATCAACGTGGCATTCCTGCTCCTGTCGTTGAGATGCTTATCAAACGTGGTGCTATCGGTTTTAGTGACTGGCATAGCCCGAAAAAGAACCCTGGTGAACTTGGTTACGGTGGCCCAGCGGTGACGTTCCCTAGTCGCTGTTTGTTTACTAACGAAGTGATGGGGATTGATTTACGTTTTATTGATCCGGCTTTGAATGGTGACAACAAAACCAAAGCTATGGGTGAGAAACGCGGTTATCCATACATTCCTGACAAGGTTGCATTAAAGCGCGCAAAAACAGTGATTGTGGTTGAGTCTGCTATCAATGCTATTTCTGCGATCGCAGCTTTTGACCCTGAAGGGAAAGGTAAAGGGTTGTTTACAGCTATTGCAACTCGCGGTTTAGCGGTCGAAGAAATTGATTGGCGCTTTTTAACGGGCAAACGTGTGATTTGTTGCTTCGATAATGATGAACCTATCGCGGACGGACCTAGGAAAGGTCACAGACCTGGACCAGAAGCCGCTTGGATAGTTCATGAGAAATGTACCGCATTAAACATCCCTTGTTTCCTTGTTGATCATAAAAATGGTAAGTGGGAAGGGCTTAATGACCTTAACGACTTTTTGAAACAGCACGGACCAAAACTCACCAAATATAACCTTATCTACAACTTGGATCAGTGGCTCGTTACTGGGCAAGACGGTGAATTTGAACATGCTAATCACAAGCGTTTACCACTACCCAATCATGACCAACATCTTTATTGGACTTACCGAGTAAAACCGGACTTTACCAGTTACCTGAAAGTGGTTACCGACGGGGAAAGTGAGCAGAAAATTCCGCAGGACGTTTGTTCTTTCCGCATTGCAGGCTTATCGAAAATTACTATTTCTTCAGCCAGCTCTGCGATGACTGGCGAACCGGATTTACAGCCAACGAAAGTTTACTCTGCAACTATCCAAACGCCAGATTCACCTAATGAACTGACTCGTTTTGTACTTAAGCGCGAGCAATTGTACAACATCGACGTTTGGCGTCGTGTTGGCGGTGGTATTTTCAACCCAGGAAAGTTCACCCGTATGATCTCGATTCTAGAGCGTGCTACTCACATCGGTGAACGTAGCGCTGTGAACTTCGTGGGTTTAGCCTGGCATGATGGCAAAGCCATCTTAAATGAAGGACCTGATTCTTTCTTCACTGACCCAACTCAGCAGTGTCCTTATCACAACCTGCAATTCCCTTCAGGAACACCAGAACAAGGCCGTCGAGTCATTGAGGCTTACCACGCAACTTTCAAAAACAATGCCGCTTTGATGTTATTGGTTTGGGGGTTAGGTGCTCATGCCAAAACGTTCTTAGGATTCTGGCCACACTACATGCTTAACGCTGGTAAAGGGGCGGGTAAATCAACTTTGGTTAAATCATTAGAACGCACTTTGGCGTTTACCATGTTCTCTGGCCAGAGTTTGAAAACCGAGTTCCGTTTGCTGACATCGATATCGCACACCTCTCATCCAGTTGGTTGGGAAGAGCTTTCAGCTCAGGGACAGGGTGTAATCGATAAAGCCGTTGCCATGCTTCAAGAAAGTTACCAATACACCATCACTCGCCGTGGTACCGATATGACCGAGTTCTTGAGTATCGCGCCAGTTCTACTAGCTGGTGAGGATGTGCCGGTGCAATCACTACTGGGCAAATTGGTTCGTTCAGATCTAACAGGCCGTAAGGGAGACATGATTCCCGATGAATTACCTCGTTTCCCTGTTAAAGACTGGATCAAATATTTGACTTCATACACTCGTCCGCAAATGAAACGTGCCTACCGAGAATGTGTGGATTACCTCTCTAAGCATTGCATGGCAAAACCAGATGACAACGGTGCTAACCGTATGCGTGATAACTATGCATGCCTAATGCTGACTTGGCGCCTTCTATGTGAATTCACAGGTGTAGCGAGTAACTACGGTGATTTTGTAAAAGACATCGTTACTGAGATGAACACCCATATTCGTGAGACAGAAGCCGAGCGTGAGCCATGGGTTTGGATCATGGAGCTGATTCTAGGCGAAATGGATGCTGGTCACTTCCGTCATCCATACGCATTTGACTGGGTGGAAGGTGAGTTGTGCTTGTTAGTTCGTACTAGCCACATCATGCAGCACATCAGCCAAAGCCCAGCATTAAAAGCCAAATTCGATAGTTTGCCAGTGAAGAGCGATCGCATCCTCAAGAAGCAATTGAAAGAAGCCAAAGTAGTTTTGAAAGATGGCCATGAGAAATCTATCAACGGCAAACGCATCGCCAACTTTGTCGCCCTGGGCGTTGAGAACTTGCGAGAGTTCGGCCTGTTCCCAGCCGTTCCAGACGACGTTCAAGAGAAAGAAACTAACCAGTAAGGAGGAGGGATGAAAAACCATCAACTCAAAATTAAAACAGAGCACTTAAATTCCATCATTTTGGGCGACAAGACCTTTGAAATTCGCAAGAACGACAGGGATTTCAAAGTAGGCGATCGAGTAACGCTAATCGAAGAAGAAGGTAATCGTTATCTGACTATTCGCATCAAGTACATCACTAGCTACGCCCAACAAGATGGCTACATTGTTTTTTCCTTCGATTGGATCAGCGGCGGAAAAGTAATAGGAGAAGACAACAGTATGGCTGTTGGTTGGGTACCGATGAGCTTCGCTGAACTGAGGGACTTTAATTGAATAACTACATCGCAGCTTTTCTCAATGACAACGGCGCGCTTTCGGTATGCAAGAAATCTGACGAAGTCATCAAGATGGAGCTTGGTTCGTTTTCAAGCTTTGAGAAGGCTGTTGAATCGGCGTGTGATCTATTGGAAAGCCACATTATCGGTAACGGTGTACTACATCGAGACGCAGGTTTTGGAGGCTTTCTTATTTGTAACGAACAAGAGTTCGAAAAACTAAACAAGGAGGCAGTTGAAAATGCCAAAAACAAAACCGCTTAACCATATTGCAAAACTCATTGCTGAAGTCTACGAAGAAGCCGGTATGGACAAGCCATATATCGAAGGCAAAAAGCACGATATGAGCAACCACGAGAACAAGTATGAAACGTTGGCCAGCGCCATCAATCTCGATGCAGGCAATCGTAAACGCTTAGCAGCAAAGCTAGGTATCACATCATTGCACTTAGATGTGACCGTGAAAGTTCTCAATCATCACTGTTAATACAAACTGTATAAACCGCAGAAGGTAAAGCATATGAAAAATCAATTAACAGATTTGAATAACCACTTATTCGCTCAGATTGAACGTTTGAGTGATGAGGATTTAAAAGGTCAAGCGTTGGAGATGGAAGTTGTACGTACCAAAGCTATAACTTCTGTCTCTCAACAGATAGTCAATAATGCTCAACTTGTCCTTGAAGGAGCAAAATTTAAAGCTGAGTACGCAGGGAAATACCAGGTACCTATGATGGAGGACAAGCGCAATGCCTAAAGGAGTTTGTCACCAATATACGGAAGACCAGAAGAAGTTTTTAAAAGACAATTCGTTACTTCCACGAAAAGAACTCACTGAACAATTCAATTCTACGTTCGGACTTGAACAAAGTCAGAAAGCGATCGCAGCATACTGCAAGCGTCATGGTTGGTTGACGGGGCGAAACGGTTGCTTTGAAAAAGGTGAGTTGCCATGGAACACCGGAACCAAAGGATTATGTAAACCAAACTCAGGAAGCTTCCAATCAGGTCAGGTACCACACAACAAAAAGCCTGTTGGCCATGAACGCATTTGCTCAAAAGATGGTTACATCCTAATCAACGTAGCGGAACGAAATCCATATACAGGCGCGGATACTCGCTATCGCCCTAAGCACTATGTCATTTGGGAAAAAGAGAACGGTGAAGTACCTAAAGGAATGATCTTGCGCTTCATTGATGGAGATAAGTTGAACTGCAAATTATCCAATCTTGAATGTGTATCTCAGTCTGTGAACTTGAGAATGAATCAAAACCGAGTGAACGACTTGCCAAGCGAACTGAAGGAAACCGGACGATTACTATCAAAGCTTGAAGTTGCCACATTTGAAGCTAGCAACCGAATCAACTGATCAAAAGGAAATGAATATGTATCTATCAAATTTACAACTCGTAATGATGGCTGAAATTAGCCAGGAAGCATCAACCGGCTATGACTTATCGAAGTCATTACTTGATAAGGGTTGGAAAGCGTCTCACCAACAGATTTATCGCGATTTGGCCAAACTCCATAAACAGGGTGTTGTGTCATTGGAAGAAATTCCTCAGTCAGGTAAACCTGATAAGAAACTCTACTTGTTGAACGAAACGGGAAAGAATTTGTTAACGAATGCTTTGGATATCGAACCGTCAGTCCAGCGCCCCCAGGATGAAGCATTGGTTCATTTATTTCTCGCTAATCGCTACTACTTCGAGCAACTGGATTCGTTATTGCTTCAACAGTTAGAAAACGCTGTCAAAGAGAATGAAGCCAAACTTCAGCAAGGTGATGTTTTGTCGTCATTAGTTACCAATCGAGAATGTGAGCGTTTGATGGCTGAACATCATTGGGTAACTAATGTATTAAATACAATGACATTAGAGGAGCAAACACAGGCAGCATAGGTCCGCAAAACTATGCTCATGGCTCAAACACAACCTATGGGATTCCATGGATCGTCCCATAGGTTTTCAAAGCCCTCTTGCGGCAACTTGAGGGCTAAGAATTAACCAGAAGTCATTTAACTATCTGAATTAATTAAGTCTGTTCATTTCATCCCATAGGTTCACAGGTTTTTTTGTTCGTCCCTGTGGGTGGAGATCTTTTATGTTAGTGAAACTCAGCACTTGGAGAAAAACACGTTTTTCAGAAGGTTGTGCTCCAGACGTTCGAATCTGTCGTAGGGAAATCGATTTAGGTACGTTGCCAGGTAAGCGAATAGGTCGCACTTATTATGTGGATATAGATAGAGAAAAGCAGTCATTCGGGGATCCTTTATTGGATGATTTGATGACGCATTAATTATTCATTTATGAGGTGACCGTGCCACGTCCTAGAAGTAAAAAATATAGAGACCTTCCAGAAGGTCTCTATTACTACAACAACAAAGGTTATGTATTTCGACGCATCGATGCGACTTGGAAATCGCTTGGACATGACAAGTCGAAAGCTGTGTCTATGGCCAAGCGTTATAACGCCACTTTCAGAGTAGCCAAGGACATTACCCACATTGAAGAAACACCTTCACCGGCTTACATGCGAAAGCAAACTTTATTCTCTGAATTTCTTGATAGGATTAGCTCAAGATATGAGAGTGAGGAAAGCCCCACTCAGGGAACGCTAAATGACTTCAATAATAAATTGATAAAGCTAAGGTTGATTCTAGGTGGATATGTCGGTGCGGCTATTGGTTTGGATGAAGTAAACCTTGTCCTTAACGAAGTCGCCACGAATAAATCAAATAATGTGTATAACCGTTGGCTTTCATTCCTAGAAAAAGTTTTTTCGTATGCAGTCGATGAATCCGTCATGATCGATAACCCTGCAAAGCGTAAGAAACGAAAGCCAAAGGATAATAAGCAACGTAAAAGGCTCAAGCTGGAAGAGTATCATCGGATAAGAGCCATCGCGCCTAGCTGGTTGAAGATAGCTATGGATTTGTCTTTAGAGACAACTCACGCAGTTAATGAAATTTGTGCTTTGAAATACTCCGATGTTGAGTACTTACCTGAACCAGTTATTGAAGGTGATTGGAAGGTCTATGGGTACATTAAGATCCATCGCCAAAAAGTGCAGAAGCATGAATCGAGTCGCGTCATCATTCCAGTGACAACGTCTCTTTTAAATATTATCGAAGATAGCAAGAAAGATGGTATCGATTCGCCGTACATTGTTCACAGGCAACCACAACGGCTTTCGAACGATATTAGCCAGAACTGCGACCATATAACCCAAGTCAACCGTAAGTATTTAAGCCGCCAGTTTTCTAATTACAGGGATATGGCCAACGTAAAAAAAGACGTACCAAGTACACAGCGCCCAACATTTCACGAAATTCGGAGTTTGAGCATTCATCTTTACGATGAGTCAGGTTATGACCCACAAATTCGGGCGGCGCACTCTGATGCTAGAAGCACAGAAATCTATAAGGCAGGGCATATTCAATGGGTTAAAGTGCCACCTGCAGAGTTGGGAATTAGAACACTAAGGGAACATCATGGATAAAGAAGCATTAGCGAATATTAAGACTTTGATAATCGAAAAATCAAAACAGCAAGGTATCAGCGAAGACGTTGCATCGATTCATGCCGATAACATCATTGAAGAACTGAAGCATCCAGATGGTAGTCCGTCATTTTCAGTGTTGTCCGGTTTGGTTACGGCATTGATGTTTGATGGCGCCGAGCGTGATGAGCAGTTGAAGGATTTGATAGTAACTGTAGGACCTCAAGTTATGCCTTATCTTGATGAAGAAAAGCAGGCTAAGCTTCAGGCTGCGATCAAAGACTTGGTGCAATAATTCTGTCGCTCTGTGCACTAGTATTCAAACAGTTTTCAAACCATATTCAAACCGCCTCATTTTCAGGCGGTTTTTTATAGGCGTAAAAAAGCCCGTAACTCTTTGAATTACGGGCTCTAGGTGTATGGTCGGACTGAGAGGATTTGAACCTCCGACCCCCGACACCCCATGACGGTGCGCTACCAAGCTGCGCTACAGTCCGATGGGATTAATCTAATCATTTTCATTCCGTGCGTCAACTGGAAAGCTGGATAACGCGCTGATTTAATTATCCTTTGAATAAAAACGCTGCAACTCGGTCAGGCCTTGCATCAGAATTGGCAGAGTTGGGTTAGCGTCTTTCAAACGTTGGTAATTGTCGTCGAACAGTTTGAAGTTACCAAACTTATCGATCACCGTGGTGTCTTTATCGGTAATTAATGCCAGCTCACGAGAATCGCCAGCCAGAATCCATTTTCTTTTGTTTTCATTAAACAGGTTACGGCCGCTGCTGAAATCATTCGGATTCGATGAAACGCCCAATAGATCCTGCAACAGCGTCACACTCAGATCGAGATGGCTGGAGCGATGCGTAAAGGTCGCCGCAATTTTACCCGGCCAGTGAATCACCATTGGCACCTGTAACTGGTAACGGCTGTAGTTGCTGTTCGCGCCCCAGCTGTTGGTTTTGGTTTCGTTGAATTCAGTCCCGTGATTAGACGTAATCACCACCACGGTTTTATCCAGCAGTTCCATCTCTTGCAGTTTGGCAAACAGCAACCCGAGTTCCTGGTCTGCGACATTCACTGAATGGTGATAGTTATTACGTAGCTTTTCGGTCGCTGAGGCTTTGGAATTGCTGTCTGCGTAGTTACTGAAATTATCGACGGTCGTGAGTTCCAGGAAGCCAAACCATGGCGAGCCACTTTTATCGCTGACCCAGTTGGCCCAGCGTTGAATGGTCTGTTCGTCAGATGTGGTGTCAGGGTCGAACGGTGCTTTAGACAGCGGCATACCGCGGAAAATGGTTTCCTGGTAAAGGCTGTCACTGAAGTTATCACCGCTGAACAGGCCAAACTGGTAGGACTGCGATTTGAGCACATCGACCAGTACAGGTGCGGTACCTTGCACTGTGATGCTGCTGGCATAGCTGCTCGGTAAGCCATAAAACAGGCCGAACATACCAAACGCATCGTTGCTTGAGCTGTAATGGTTAGTGAAGTTCAGGTTGTTTTCCGCAAACTGAGTCATGTTCGGCATCATGTCTTTAGTGAGCACGTCTGCACGCAGATTATCCACACTCACGATCAGAATGTTGAGATTGTTCGCGCGGCGGCCGAACTGAATTTTTTCCAGCGGGTAGCTGACCAGATCCACGTTGCTGCGGTTCTTCTCTTCCAGACGCTTGAGGTATTCCTCACGATCCAACAAGCCATGTTTTTCCATGAAGGACTTCGCGGTCATCGGGTAGGAGAGTGGGAAATTTGACTTCTGGCTGGTTACCGGCGTGTAAAGGTACGCATCCGACCAAACATAAATCAGATGACTACCAATGAAACTGATGAAGAACACGGCAGCCATCGGGCGGCCGATGCGCTTATGTGACAATTTACGCTGCTTGCGCCAGACCCATTCCGACAGTCCGAGCTGTAACAAGAAAATCAGTGGCAGCACCACGAACAGATGTTGCAAATCGGCGCTGACATTGCTGTCGTCGCTGAATAACAATTCCCACACCACCGGGGTGAGGTGAAGATTAATCGTTTGATAGGTCTGCGTATCAATCAGCAGAACGGTTAAGCCGAATGTGGCGAAACAGACGGCAATAAACCGAAACAACGTTCGTGACGGTATCAGGAACGTGAGAGGAAACAGAATTAACAGATAGATGGCAAAAACCAGGAAGCCGAAATGACCGACCCAAGACATTGTCAGGTAAAATTGGCCCAGAAACGTATCCGGCCACGGCGACTGAGCAATGTAGCGTGTGCCAATAAGCATTGCTGCGATAATGTTGAAGAAGGCAAACCAATGCCCCCACCCAACCAGACGAGACACACGTTCGCCGTATGTGTTTCCGCTATCTACCATGTATTTTTCTATTTATCCGGTGTTGTATATAAAATTAGTCTTGTAACGAAGACATTAACGCTTGAGCAAACTTCTCCGCAATCGCTTTGCGCTGTGCTGAGGCAACGTTTTGGTTCAACACGTTGGTCGCCACGTTTCCTGCAATCATCAGGGTAAGCTCTGGAGAAGCATCATGTTTATCAAGAACGGCAGCGATTTCAGTCAGGATAGTTTCAACTTTTTCGTCACTGTATTTCGATGTAATTGGCATAAAGACTCTAATGATGATAGTAAAAGCGGCTTATGATAACCTACTATGCCTTACAACTGAAACCAGTACGATGAATATTTCACTATGAGTTTGCACCTTTCCAATGTCATTTTGCATCAACTGCGCAAAAACGATAATGACGAGTTGATGGTTAACTACCGCGCTCAGTCTCTCGATAATGATACTTCAACCGAAAACCTAGTGGCCGAACTGCATCGCGTGTTCAACGCGAAAGCGGGTAAGGGGTTCGGTTCGTTTAAGTCTGACAGTGATTTTCAAAGCTGGTTGCAGGAATTACGTAAAGGTGAGCGAAACTTTTACGAATTTTCGCAACTGAGCGCACAGCGTCTGAAAGATGAATTGGCGAAATACCCGTTTGCTGACGAAGGTATTCTGGTGATGGCGGAATATCAGTCGCTGGCTACTGATTATCTGTTTATCGGCATTTTGCCAATGAACCAAAGCTTGAAAGTGACCGAAGGTCTCGACATCAGCGCGACTGATTACCTCGACATTAACAAGATGGATATCGCCGCGCGTATCGATTTGTCGAGCTACGAGACGGATCGCGATTCCAACCGTTACCTGTCTTACATCAAAGGCCGTGTGGGGCGTAAAGTGGCGGATTTCTTCCTCGACTTCCTACAAGCGGATATCGGTTTGGATCCAAAACAACAAAACCAACTGCTGATGCAGGCGGTGGAAGATTTCTGTACCGATTCTAAGCTCGAAAAAGACGAAGCGATCAGCTACAAAAAGCAGGTTTACGATTACTGTAGCGACCAGATTAAAGCGGGCGAAGAGGTACAGATTCAAGAACTGTCGGGTGAGTTGCCAGCCAGCACTGATGGCACCAGCTTCTTCGATTTCACACGCGAACATGGTTACGAGCTGGAAGAAAGTTTCCCGGGTGATCGCAGCACCGTGCGCAAGCTGACCAAATACGTGGGGGCTGGTGGCGGCCTCAATATCAGCTTTGACAGCCTGTTGATGGGTGAGCGTGTGTTCTACGATCCAGAAACGGACACGCTGACCATTAAAGGCACACCGCCAAACTTACGTGATCAACTGACTCGTAAGCAGTAAGTCAAAGAGAGCGCAATCGCGCTCTTTTTTTCGGCTTTTTTGGTGGCGTCACGACAGGTTTTGTATTTCAGTATATGCTTGTATTTAATAATAAATCGTAATGCAGAGAGCAGGGATGAGTGCAAACAGCGTTAGTGGGCTATTCAGGGACAAGTCGTATCTCGCCGTTATTGCCGTATGGGGAGCGGTGATGCTGTTCGTTTTGTTGCAATACCGCGCTCTGGAAACCACCAGTCGTAATCTCAACGAACTGGAAAACAGCGTGGAAGGTCTGCGCAATACCATCTATTTCAGTGCGCCCTATCGAACCACGCGAGCCAACGATTTGGCGCTCAACATTCAGTTGATCTACTCCTTACGGCTGCAATTGGAAGCAGACTCGACCTCCGACTGGTTTCAACCCGATTTAACGCAAACTCTCTACGTAACAGATCGTTTTATCGAACAAACACAAAGTTTTCTGGCGGTGGAACTGTCGGTGAACGATTTGGTTGAGCGGTTGCAGACTCTGCGCGAGCGTTACGCATCGCAGCCGGATATTCAGGCGGATTATCTCAAGATTGGCGCTTATGTGTTGCAGGCGCTCTACACAGAGGGCGCGCGCAGTCCTGAGCTCTATCGTACCTTTGATGCTTTATTGAAATTGTCCGAGACATTGCCACAAGACGCGAAAAATGATCTGCAACATACGCTTGCGAAGGTCTCGACGCTGCTCAGCCATTATGCCGAAGGTGACAATCTGGTAGATAAGCTGCTGCGTCATCGGGTGCACAATGAAATCATGTCGGTGAATGCTCAGTATGAGGATCGGTTTAAAACCCTGACGATTGTGAGCATGGGCGGCAGCGCCATCGCAATGTTACTGTTGGTTGGCTTGATGATGCGCAGCGGCCGCACCGCCGATTCTGCGGGCAAAAAAGAGGCGGCCAAAGAAACGAGCGCTGTAGTCACAATGGTGGAAAAGGAACACAACATTGTCACGCCGATAATGACTAAGCCTCAGCCGATTCCCCAGCCGGAAGAAGGGACGGCCATCGACATTGGGCGCATGCTGTCATCGCTCAATGATGATCATGATTCGGTGAATATGTTGCTTGAAGTGTTTGTTGAAGATCATCGCAACGATGACCAGAGTTTACGGCAATTGTTAACCACCGATCCGCAAGCTGCGCTGCGCAAAGCACACAGTCTGAAAGGTGTGGCTGGAAATTTAGGGGCTGATGGACTGCGTGAAATTGCCATGGCGATAGAAATGAAACTAAAGCAGGACACCATGCCTTCTGAGCCTGAACTGCAGCAACTGACATCTCAGCTCAAACTGGCCATTGAAAGTGCCCGCTATTTTCTCAATAAGCGGGCCAGTTGAAATCAGACAACCACGGATAAAAAAAGAGCGCGAATATCGCGCTCTTTTTTTTTGCTTTAAGCAGACTGCTTTTGCAGCACCGCTTCCGGTTCGGCTTCATCTGCCACTTCGGCGGTGGGCTCGCACTTGTCAACAAACCAACCCATGTAAGAGGTGAAAATTGTCACAAGGATACACACGAAGCTCAGCCACATGAACGGTGCATACGATAGCGTTGCCACACCAAGAATACTCGCCATGTAGATACCGTTGTCACTCCAAGGCACCATACCTGATGTCAGCGTGCCGCCAAACTCGGCATTACGAGACAGGTTTTTACGCTTGTAGCCCAGACGGTCGTAGTTTTTGGCGCAGATTTTCGGTGTCAGGATCAGAGAGACGTACATCGCAGAACCAAACACGTTGCCCATGAATGCTGTTCCGATGGTGCTGGTCGCTAGCGAGCCAGGACTGGTGACGCGACGCTCAAACAGTTTGGCGATGGTTTCCAGCACACCCACTTTGTCCAGCAGGCCACCAAAGCCCAGGCCGAACACGATAACCGCGACAGAACCCAGCATGGAAGACATACCACCGCGGTTGAGAATTGCGTCAATGAAATCGACACCTGACTGGATGCTGAACGGTGCCCATGCAGTATTGAATGCTTGCAGGAAGTCGACATCCTGAATCATCACCGCCCAGATAATGCCAAGCAGAGAACCAAAACTGATCACCGGGAATGAAGGCATACGCATCGCCAGCAGGCCCAGTACGATCAACACCGGAATGAACGAGTAAGGCGTAATGTAGAACTGCGTTTCCATCGCATTAATCACAGATTGAACCTGTGACATGTCCACGTTGCCCGCGTAGTGGAAGCCGAACAGGGTAAACATGATGCCAGTAATTACGTAGCTGATCAGTGCGATCGGCAACATGCCTTTGATGTGTTCCACAACCTCAACGTTAGACATCGAAGATGCCAGAATCACGGAGTCAGACAGTGGGGACATTTTGTCACCAAAGTAACAGCCGGACAGCACCGCGCCTGCGGTGATTGGTGCCGGAACGCCGAGACCCTGGCCGATACCCATCATCGCAATACCTGCTGTGCCTGCTGCTCCCCAAGAGGTGCCGGTTGCCAGCGCCGTCAGAGAACAGATCACCATGGTCGCCAGCAAAAAGATGGAAGGATGGATAGCTTTCAGACCGTAGTAAATGATCGTTGGTACAATACCGCCGGAAATCCAGGTGCCGACCAGCGCGCCAACCGCTAAAAGTATTAAAACAGCACCTAAACCGTTAGAAATGCCGTTGAGTGCTGCTTTTTCCAAATCTTGGTACTTGTGACCAAGGCGGATGCCCAGCGTAATAATGATGAACCAGCCAATGTACAAAGCCAGTTGAATAGGCAGATCGAGCTTAGCAGTAAACGAAAAAGCCAGGAGTAAAAACAGACCCAGCGATACAATCACTTGTAACAGACTAGGTAAGCGTTTGGGGGCTTGAGTCATTATTGGAACCTCTTATCGGGTAGTTATACTAAGGAGAGGTAAACATCCTTACGAATTCGGCGGAACTGTACATGAGTTGGAATAATATATCGACATTAAACTCAATTGGTGTGATTTGTGTCGTTATGGCCGTTAACTGATGAGATTAAATGTTGTTATTGAGAAAACTATTTGAAACAAAATAATTTGTAATGTGAAAAATACGTGTAACAAAAGCTCGGTAATTAAGTGAAAATTTGATTACCAAACGCTGAACAATTGAGAAATATAATGGTTTTAACGGCTTGAAAGCTAAACGACCGTAAATACAGGGGCTACGAAAGAAAAAGTTACGACTTTTCTGAAGAAAGGCTTGAGATTTTATCCTGAACCACTTATAGATGGTGGATTGAATTTTTAACTGGAATACACGGAGAGTTAGTGCGATGAGAGTAGGTTTAGTGGGTTGGCGTGGCATGGTTGGTTCTGTACTCATGCAACGTATGGTTGAAGAGCGTGATTTTGACCTGATTGAGCCCGTTTTCTACAGTACGTCACAAATCGGTATCCCTGCGCC
Organism: Vibrio sp. bablab_jr001; assembly: GCF_016464285.1. Classification (NCBI taxonomy): domain Bacteria; kingdom Pseudomonadati; phylum Pseudomonadota; class Gammaproteobacteria; order Vibrionales; family Vibrionaceae; genus Vibrio; species Vibrio sp. bablab_jr001. The sequence continues at coordinate 450,987 of NZ_JACDWZ010000039.1, read as the reverse complement.
AAACTTCGGCAAAGAAGCAGGTTTACTTCAAGATGCGTTTGATATTGATAGCCTGAAGCAGTTGGATGCGGTTATTACATGTCAGGGCGGCAGCTACACTGAGAAAGTGTACCCGGCACTTCGCCAGGCAGGCTGGAAAGGCTACTGGATTGATGCAGCGTCTACACTTCGCATGGACAAAGACTCCATTATTACTCTGGATCCAGTCAACCTGACTCAAATCCAACAAGGTATTCACGGTGGCACCAACACTTTCGTTGGCGGTAACTGTACCGTTAGCCTGATGCTGATGGGCCTGGGTGGTCTGTTTGAGCGTGGTCTGGTGGAATGGATGAGCGCGATGACCTACCAAGCCGCTTCTGGCGCGGGTGCACAAAACATGCGCGAACTCATTTCTCAAATGGGCGTGATCAATGATGCCGTAAGCTCTGAGCTGGCAAACCCATCAAGCTCTATTCTGGATATCGACCAGAAAGTGGCAGAAACCATGCGCTCTTCAAGCTTCCCGACAGACCAGTTTGGCGTACCGCTAGCAGGGTCTCTGATCCCTTGGATCGACGTGAAACGCGACAACGGTCAGAGCAAAGAAGAGTGGAAAGCTGGCGTAGAAGCGAACAAGATTCTGGGCCTGCAAAACTCTCCAGTACCAATCGACGGTACCTGTGTCCGCATCGGTGCGATGCGTTGCCACTCTCAGGCGCTGACCATCAAGCTGAAACAAAATGTACCGCTGGATGAAATTGAAGAGATGATCGCAACGCACAACGATTGGGTAAAAGTTATCCCGAATGAGCGCGACATCACCGCTCGTGAATTGAGCCCAGCGAAAGTCACAGGTACTCTGTCTGTGCCAGTAGGCCGTCTGCGTAAGATGTCTATGGGCGATGACTTCCTGAACGCCTTCACTGTGGGTGACCAGTTATTATGGGGTGCGGCAGAACCTCTGCGTCGTACACTGCGCATCATTCTGGCTGAAAAACAGTAAGCACTCTCTCCTAAAAAATAAAGCGCCTTCATGGCGCTTTATTTTTATCAAACTCCTCATATTCATCGTGCCCACTCAATACCGGCACCACCCGCTTATCCGGGTCGGCCAGCTCGCTGCCACAATGTTTGCAATACAACGCGTCAGATTCGTGTCCTGACAACGAACAGTTCGGACATTTGACCAAGGAGCGATGGGAGCTCATTTCCTGATTCAGTTCGGCGGTGATGATCCCGGTAGGCACCGCCAGAATCGAATAGCCCAGCAACATGGTGAGCGAAGCGACGGCTTTTCCCAGTGGCGTTTGCGGCGCCACGTCGCCATAACCGACCGTCGTAATGGTCACAATCGCCCAGTAAATACTTTGTGGAATGCTGGTAAAACCGTTTTCCGGCCCTTCAATGACATACACCAACGAGCCAAAGATCGTGACCAACACCGCTACTGTGCTAAAGAAAATCAGGACTTTGCGCCGGGCACCAAGTAACGAACGCATCAAAATGTTGGAGTCTTGCAGGTAGCGCACCAGCTTGAGAATTCGGAAGATCCGCATCACCCTTAGCAGGCGAATCGCGCCCATGAATGTGGCTGATGGGAACAGCAGGGCGAAATAGGTGGGGAGGATCGACAACAAATCAATCACACCATAAAAGCTTTTCGCGTAAGCCGTTGGCTTTGGCGAGCAGTAAAGGCGCAGCAAATACTCGATAGTAAACAGAGCGGTAAAGAAATATTCGATATAACGAATTTCAGTTTTCCATACTGCTGAAACTTCAGGAATCGACTCCAGAATCAGGGTAAAAATAGAAGTCAGAATGGCGACAATCAGTGCAATGTCGAACAGTCGACCAGCACGTGTATGAGTGCCGAAAATGATGACGTAAAGCTGATGTCTGAGTGTGTTGTTGGGCATGATATTACAACCTTTTTCATCCGTTGCAATATCATAACGTCTCGCCAGCGTTTACGCTAACCCTGGGAACAGGCTGCGCAAACCATTGGTAATGAATTCGATACCCAGTGCGCCAAGGATCAGGCCCATAATACGAGTAATGACGTTGATGCCGGTTTGACCCAGCAGGCGGACGATGTATGGCGCAGAGCGAAACAGCAGCCAGGACGCTACACTGAACACCAAAATAGTCAGAATGATGCCTGCGGTATCCATCATAGCCGGATAACGTGATCCGTAAACAATAGTCGAACTGATGGCACCAGGGCCAGCCATTAAAGGCATGGCAAGGGGCACGACGCCAATTTGCTCGCGGCTGATGTATTCCGATTTTTCCTGCTTGTTTTGCTTATCTTCACCCAGCTTACCGCTCATCATCGAAAAGGCGATACTCAGTAACAGCAGACCACCTGCTACGCGAAATGAGTCCAGAGAAATACTGAACATATCCAGCAGCATCTGACCACCCAGAAGTGCGGTAATCAGAATCACTGCGACGGCTACGTTAGCGGTGCGCGCGGTCTTTTTCTTTTCATCCGGCGTCATGTGACCGGTGAGAGAAACGAAAATCGGCATGATACCGACCGGGTTAACAGCAGCAACCAGACCTAAAAAGAACTGTAGAAAGATAGCAAACTCAAAATGCATTAAGGGGTCTCTTGGCGATCACGGGATTGAAATGAAGCAAGCGTAATGTAAGTCAAAGATAGCAAAAGGACGAATGAAAAAAAGTATCGCGTTTTTGGTCTGATGATTAAAAAAAACTAATTATGGTCAAATGTTGCAAAGGCTTTGTTTCACTATTGTGTTTATTGCGTATGTGTTCCGCGCAGTTTGTTAACATCAGCACATTTTTTGTAAAAAAAGTGGGTGGTGGTGGAGGGGGATACGGAGCAAGATATACTCTTAGTAGCACATTAAACCTCGGTTACACGTAGCGTTGTTGTTTAAAAATGAAACTTTTTTACAAAGTATTGTAGTTTTTTTAGTTTTGTTGGCCCAAGGGTGAAGTTTTTTATCACCGGGCGATGGTTTTTATTTATTTTTATTATCAGTCGCTTAGGTGTTTTTTCTATAGGCTTATACCCCTTGAGGGGTAATTACTTTTTCATTACTGATCTGAGTCAATTTTTTTCACACACTGAAATATTATACTCAGCCATGAAAGCAATTTACTAAGTCTGTCGTTAGATAAATCGTTGACCAAATGAGAAAAAACTCAAGGACGCATATTTAATAAAGAGTTTTTAACGTTTTTCTATTTTAGGAGATTCATTATGCCTGTAACTAACCTGGCTGAACTTGATGCTCTTGTGGCTCGCGTAAAAGCAGCACAAGCTGAATTTGCTACTTACTCTCAAGAGCAAGTAGACAAAATCTTCCGTGCAGCATCTCTAGCAGCTAACCAAGCTCGTATTCCTCTAGCGCAACAAGCGGTAGCAGAATCAGGCATGGGTATCGTTGAGGATAAAGTAATCAAGAACCACTTTGCATCTGAGTACATCTACAACAAGTACAAAGATGAAAAAACTTGCGGCATTCTTGAAGAAGACGACAGCATGGGCACCATGACCATCGCTGAGCCTGTAGGTATCATCTGTGGTATTGTCCCAACCACTAACCCAACTTCAACTGCGATTTTCAAATCACTGATTTCTCTGAAAACTCGTAACGGTATCATCTTCTCACCACACCCACGTGCGAAGAACTCAACTAACGATGCGGCGAAACTGGTTCTGGATGCAGCGGTTGCTGCTGGTGCTCCAAAAGACATCATCGGTTGGATTGACCAACCATCTGTCGAACTGTCTAACGCACTGATGAAACATGAAGGTATTGCACTGATCCTTGCAACTGGCGGTCCAGGCATGGTGAAAGCGGCATACTCTTCAGGTAAACCAGCGATCGGCGTAGGTGCGGGTAACGTGCCTGTAGTTATCGACGAAACTGCTGACATCAAGCGTGCGGTAGCATCAGTTCTGATGTCTAAAACTTTCGACAACGGCGTAGTGTGTGCTTCTGAGCAGGCTGTGATCGTTATGGACGAAGTGTACGACGAAGTGAAAGAGCGTTTCGCGACTCACAAAGCGCACGTACTGAGCAAAGCAGACGCAGACAAAGTGCGTAAAGTGCTTCTGATTGATGGTGCTCTGAACGCGAAAATCGTAGGTCAGCCTGCAACTAAGATTGCTGAAATGGCCGGCGTTAAAGTACCAGCGGATACTAAGATCCTAGTGGGTGAAGGTATCGGTGAAGTGTCTTACGACGATGAGTTCGCTCATGAGAAACTGTCTCCAACACTGGGTATGTTCCGTGCTTCTTCTTTCGAAAACGCGGTTGACCAGGCAGTGAAAATGGTTGAAATCGGCGGTATCGGTCATACTTCAGGCCTATACACTGACCAAGACGTGAACGCAGACCGTATCCGTTACTTCGGCGACCGTCTGAAAACAGCTCGTATTCTGGTGAACATCCCGACTACTCACGGTGGTATCGGTGACCTGTACAACTTCAACGTTGCGCCATCTCTGACGCTAGGTTGTGGTTCTTGGGGTGGTAACTCTATCTCTGAGAACGTAGGTCCTAAACACCTAATCAACAAGAAAATTGTTGCGAAGCGAGCTGAAAACATGTTGTGGCACAAACTACCTAAATCAATCTACTTCCGTCGCGGTAGCCTTCCAGTCGCTCTGGGCGACCTAGAAGGTAAGAAACGCGCATTCCTGGTAACTGACCGTTTCCTATTCAATAACGGTTACGCAGATGAAGTAGTGAGCCTGCTGAAAGCTCAAGGCATGGAAGTGACTACATTCTACGAAGTAGAAGCGGATCCAACTCTGTCTATCGTTAAGAAAGGTGCAGAGCAAATGCGTAGCTTCCAACCAGACGTTATTCTGGCTCTGGGCGGTGGTTCACCAATGGATGCTGCGAAGATCATGTGGGTAATGTACGAGCACCCAGAAACTCACTTCGAAGAACTGGCCATGCGCTTTATGGACATCCGTAAACGTATCTACAAGTTCCCTAAAATGGGTCAAAAAGCTGAGCTGGTTTGTATCACAACCACTTCAGGTACTGGTTCAGAAGTAACGCCATTCGCGGTAGTGACAGACGATCAGACTGGTGCGAAATACCCACTGGCTGACTACGAACTGACTCCAAACATGGCGATCGTAGACGCGAACCTGGTCATGAACATGCCTAAGTCTCTGACTGCCTTCGGTGGTTACGATGCAGTGGTTCACGCTCTGGAAGCTTACGTATCTGTACTGGCGAACGAATACTCTGACGGTCAGGCTCTGCAAGCACTGAAACTGCTGAAAGAATACCTGCCTTCAAGCTACGCAAACGGCGCGAAAGATCCAATCGCTCGTGAGAAAGTACACAACGCAGCTACTATTGCTGGTGTGGCATTTGCCAACGCATTCCTGGGTGTATGTCACTCAATGGCGCACAAAATCGGTGCTGAGTTCCACCTACCTCACGGTCTGGCAAACTCACTGCTGATGGCAAACGTAGTTCGTTACAACGCGAATGACAACCCAACTAAACAAACTGCATTCTCTCAGTACGACCGTCCACAAGCTCGTCGTCGTTATGCTGAAGTGGCTGACCACTTGGGGCTGTCTCAACCAGGCGACCGCACTGCTCAGAAAATTGAGCGTCTGCTAGGTTGGTTGGAAGAGCTGAAACTGGCTCTGGATATTCCAGCGTCTATTCAGGCTGCAGGTGTGAACGAAGCGGACTTCCTGGCGAAAGTTGATGAGCTAGCGGTAGAAGCGTTCGATGACCAATGTACTGGTGCGAACCCACGTTACCCTCTAATCAGCGAGCTGAAAGAAGTACTGTTGGCTTCTTACTACGGTAAACCATTCGTTGAAGGTGAAACTTTCGAAGGTACAACTGTAATCAAGAAAAAAGCAGACCAAGAAGCAGCAAAAGTTGCGCCTAAAGCGAAGAAAGACAAAGCTGAAGCGTAATGAGATAAGTTTTCGCTAGCACGAAACTTATAATCGGGAAAAAGACAAGCCCCACCGTTTGGTGGGGCTTTTTCGTTTTTGGGGGATGACTAAGTCCACATCACCATGACTGCGGCTAAGGCCACCAGAATCAGACCCAAACCATCTTTAATCCGTACCCGCTGTTTGAGCCAGAATACGGAAATCAACATAGTAAAAAATATTTCGACCTGCCCGAGGGTTTTGACGTAAGGCACCGCCTGCAATGACATGGCGCTGAACCAGCCAATGGAACCCACACAACTGCTGACGCTGGTAAGAAGCGTCAGTTTGGGCTTCGACCACAGGACTTTGAGAGTGTGGATATCTCGTACCAGCAAGTAGCCGACCAAGAGGACGGTTTGTAGCGAAATCACCAGCAGCAACACCCAGGCCGCACTATGAGGAAAAGGCAGACCAAGGGCGAGGCTAGCTTCACGAACCCAAAGCGACGTAAGGGCGAACGCGCTGCCACTTCCTAAGCCAAGCAAAATGGTGGGCAGAGACAGTTGGCGAAAGCCACCTTGAGCACTCAACATAAATACGCCTATGCCACCCAGCAGTACACCGATCCAACCAAGGAGGCTCAGGTGGGTCCCAAAGAAGAGCATCCCCAGAATAGCGGCCACGAGCGCTTCGCTCTTGGCCAGTCCGGCGCCGACCGCGTAATTATTGAATTTAAACAGTTTCACCATCAATGCCGTGGCGAGAATTTGCATCAATGATGCCCCCACGATGAAGATAACGAACAAGGAGTTAAACGTGGGTAAGGCTATCGGTTCAACTTGATAGAGCACGGCAAGATAAAGCGCCGCTAAAGGACCTGACCAGAGAAAGCGTGCTAGGGTAACGCCTGCGGTCTTCACATCGCCGGAGAGACGGCTTTGAAAGGCGTTTCGCCAGGATTGCATGAAGGCGGCAAGAAAGGTGAAGAAGATCCATGTCATGATGAAGTGTCCGAGAAAAGAACGAGGGCACTATGCTATGAAAGCTATAGAGTATCAGCAAGTTAATTCATGGGTAATAAAGCAGCAAAAACAAAAAAGCCTCTCAAGAGAGAGGCTTTAGGATGCTGATCATGGCTAACGCTCAGCTTAACCAGCCAACACGTCGGTCGCCACTTTGTAGCTTGGGTCTTCTTTAACGTTAATTTCAACCAGGCTACCTGCTTTTTGTAGCAGGGCGCGACAATCCTGACTCAGATGGCGAAGATGCAGAGTTTTGCCGACACTGGCGTAACGCTCAGCAATGGTTTCAATCGCCTCAATGGCGGAGTGATCGGCAACACGCGACTGGGCGAAATCAACAATCACATCTTGTGGATCGCTCTGTGCGTCGAACAGTTCGAGGAAGTTGGCTGCGGAGCCAAAGAAAATCGGACCGTTGATCTGGTAAACCTTTGAGCCTTCATCATTGATGTGGCTGCTGGCGTAGATGTGTTTCGCGTGTTCCCAGGCAAACATCAACGCTGAAGCAATCACGCCAACTGCGACTGCAATCGCCAAATCGGTAAAGACCGTCACGACGGTAACCAGTACTATCACGAAGAAGTCTTGCTTAGGTACGCGGCGCGCCAGTTTGAATGTTGCCCATTCAAAGGTACCAATCACCACCATAAACATCACGCCAACCAGTGCGGCTAGAGGGATCATCTCAATCAGAGAAGAAGCAAACAGAATAAAGACCAGCAGCATCACCGCGGCAACAATACCCGAAAGACGACCACGGCCACCTGAGTTTACGTTGATCATTGACTGGCCAATCATCGCACAGCCGCCCATGGCACCGAACATTGAACACGTGATGTTTGCCAGGCCCTGGCCCATACACTCGCGGTTAGACTGACCGCGAGTGTTGGTCATCTCATCGAGCACCGTCAGGGTCAGCAGTGATTCAATCAGGCCGATCGCAGCCAGAATTACAGAATAAGGCAGAATGATTTGCAGCGTTTCCAGTGTCATTGGCACACTTGGAATCGAGAAGCTTGGCAGGTTGCCCGCCAGTGTTGCCGCCTCATTGCCCGACATCGCGCGCAGGAAATCCACTACCGTGCGAGTTTCCAGCCCCAATCCCTGAACGAGGAGCGTAATCGTTACGATCGCCGCCAGCGAAGATGGCACGGCCGTGGTGATTTTAGGCAGGAAGTAAATGATGGCCATCGTCAGAGCAACCAAACCCAGCATCAGCATCATTTGGTCTTGTGGTAACCAGGTCAGCATGCCGTTGATATCTGGCGCCTTGAACTGACCAAGTTGGGCGAGGAAAATCACAATCGCCAGACCATTAACGAAACCGATCATCACCGGATGCGGTACCATACGAATGAATTTACCGAGCTTAAACAGACCTGCGGCAATCTGCAGCATGCCAGCAAACAAGATGGCAGCAAACAGGTACTGAACGCCATGTGAAGCGACCAGACTCACCATGACGACGGCCATTGCACCCGTGGCGCCAGAGATCATGCCCGGACGACCGCCAAAAATTGAGGTAACCAGACCGACAATAAAGGCGGCGTAAAGACCAACCATGGGATCCACACCCGCCACGAAGGCAAATGCGACGGCTTCGGGAACCAATGCCAGCGCTACGGTTAAGCCCGATAGCACGTCATTTTTTACCGAATGCTTAGAAAATTGTGGGAATTCAAACATGAGTATTCAGTTTTTCGCTGTCGTTAAATGAGTGGAGACACATGCTCTGTGCTGACGCTAAGCCCAATGCAAGTGCGATGACATGAGTCACCGACGACAGGCCAAAATTGTGACAAAAAAAGAATAGCAGCAGAAGGGTGTCAGTTTTTCAGTCGGCGATGGTACTGAATAGTGTGATTAAGTTCAACAATTAACCGGGTAAATATCCCGCTAGCCGTAATAACGTAAACCGATAACGGGCTGTGTTTCAGGCCTACCTCTGCCTTTTTTGACGGTCAGTTAACGTTGCAGTGTGTCAGGTGTCATATAGTGGCCGCTTTATGCTTTTTCAGTTGGAGATAGGTTATGTCAGCCAAAGGAAACACTGTTGCGGCGATGGTGCTATTTTGTGTAGGTTCAACAGGCGCTTTTTCTGCACCACAAGAGTCAGACAGTGGCAAATCAACAAGTAAATTGAGCGGCGATGCCAAGTTAGGCTTTATTTTCTCTAAAACCGACAGCACATCGATGTCCGTCAATTCGGGAACGACATTGAAGTACGATGAAGCACAGCGTAAGCAGCAGTTATCATTAGCCACTTACTATTCTCATCAGTCAGATGACGACGGGACCAACAAATATCGGATTATTTACGACATCAAACACAGCGTGACGGACGATATGTTTTGGTTTAGTAACGCTAAATACGAGCACGATCAGTTTGCGACTTACCGTCACCAAGCGCTGATTGTGGCCGGTTTAGGCAAGACGTTGATTGACGATGAGACATCAAAACTTGAGATGGGTTCCGGTCCTGGTTTTCGTTATTCCAAGCGCCAGTCTTACGATAAAACTCGCCCGAACGAGAGTCAGGACGATGTGATTGCGAACGCATTCGTCAACGGTAATACCCAACTAACAGCGGCAATGAATGTTGGCGGTGGGTTGCGGGTCGACTATGGCGATTCGAATACCACGACAACTGCGAATGCCTTTTTGAAAAACAAGCTAGCGGAGAAATTAGCGTTGGTGCTCGATACAGAGTACATCTACAACTCGCAGGTCGCGGCAGGTAAGAGTCACGATGAAATCTACAGCACGCTGAGTTTGAATTATGCATTCTGAACAATAAAAAGCCCACCGTGAGGTGGGCTTTTATTATCTAACCGTGATGGTGTTAGAACTGAGGCTTAGTCATTGTAGCGCTCGCTTGGTTGCTGGCAGCTTGGCTACCTGCACCGCGAGATTGGTAACGTTCACTGCGGAACGGTGCTGCGAGTACAGTGATTTCCTTCAGTTCGTTGGTACCAGGCGCTTTCGCCATTGGCGCCGAGGCGCGACCAGACGTTACAGCAGGTTTAGCCACTGGTTTGCTGACGACAATCGGAGCTTCTTCGACGATCGGTGCAGCTACTGGTTCCGCTACCGCAACTTCAACAACCACTTCTGGTTCTGCAACGGTTTCTTCGCTTGGCGCTTCAACGACAACCGGAGCGACTACTGTTTCAACCACTTCAGGTTGATCCACGATTTCCGCGATCGCTTCAACAACAGGTGTTTCCATCGGTGCTTCTGCGACTACAGCAGGTGTTTCACGGCGAATGATCACTTTACCCATTGCCATTTCCGGACAAGCAACACCACCCAGAGCAACGCTTACTTCTGCTACCGGAGTCTCTTCAACTTTCGGTGCTTTTGGCGCAGGTTTGGCCAAATCGTAACGTGGCATGACTTTACCCATTGCCATCTCAGGAGAGGCAACTCCACCTTTACGCAGGCGGAATGGATTAGGGCGGCGATCACGTCCGCGACGGCGGCGCTGACCACTTGCACGCAGGTGGCGAGGTGAACGACGGTTACGACGCTGTTTCTGATCGTTATCGCCTTCTTGACCTTCTGTGTCAGCAACTTCGGTGTTGATCTCTTTCACAGACTCAACCGCATCATCTACCACTGGAGTTGTATCATTGAGGATCTCTTCCTCGGCAGCCTGCTGATCTTTAACGCGAATCTGCTTAGTCAGTTTGCGACGTTGACGACGCTCTTTCACTACGGCTGCTTTTTCTTCCTTCGCTTCGTTGCGAGGAGCATCCGTCGGCTCTTGTTGAGCATCCGCGGCCAGCTGACGACCTTGCTCCATCAGCTTGGCTGATTTTGCATCGTCACGCTTGTTGCGACGTGGCTCGTTACGATCACTACGCTCGTTGCGCTCGCCTCGGTCATTACGCTCACCGCGCTCACCGCGTTCACCACGGTCATTACGCTCACCGCGATCTTGCTTTGGCTTACGCTCTTGCTTGCGGGTCGTCTGCGTGTCTTTATCTTCGAACGCTTTGTTCTCGCCAGCTTTATCTTTCGTTTCGTCGTTTGGCTTACGCTTGTTCTTATCTCGTGAGTTACGACGGCGATCATTACGGTCACGACGTGGCTGAGAAGACTTGTTACGGTCATCGTTGCCTTTCGCTTTAGGTTTGTCTTGCTCTTCCTTCTTCGGCTCTTGTGCTGGTGCTGCGAACAGACCCGACAAGGCTTTCAAGAAGCGGCTAAACAGACCTGGTTTTTCTTCCTTAACTTCCTGTGGTTTTTCAACCTGAGGTTTCGGAGATGGTGCAGGTGCCGGAACCGCTTGAGCTGGAGCAGCAAAACCTTTCAGTACCGGTTCTTCGATACGTTTTGGTTTGATCTCAGATTCTGATGGCTCTTTACCTTCAGCTTCTTTCATTGCTTCCAGTTTGCGAGGAATCAGGTAAGACAGAATATTCTGTTCTTCGCCTTCACGGACACGAATCACTTCAAAATGAGGTGTTTCCATATCTGAGTTAGGCACAACCGTGATTTTCACTTCCTGAATGCGCTCAATGTGGTTCACTGAACGACGCTTCTCGTTCAACAGGTAAGATGCGATAGAAACCGGTACGACAGCCAGCACCTGAGAGGTGTTGTCTTTCAGGGCTTCTTCTTCGATCAAACGCAGAACAGACAGAGCCAGAGATTCGTTGTCACGAATGACACCTGTACCAGTACAACGAGGACAGATGTGGTGGCTTGCTTCAGCCAGTGATGGGCTCAGACGCTGACGCGACATTTCCAGCAGACCAAAGCGTGAAATACGGCCAATTTGAACGCGAGCTCGGTCAACACGTACCGCTTCACGCAGACGGTTTTCCACTTCACGTTGATGGCGAACTGGCGTCATATCGATGAAGTCGATGACGACCAAACCACCAAGGTCACGCAGACGAAGTTGGCGAGCGATTTCGTCAGCAGCTTCCAAGTTCGTGTTCAGAGCGGTTTCTTCGATATCGCCACCTTTGGTTGCACGGGCGGAGTTGATATCGATAGAGGTCAGTGCTTCGGTTGGGTCGATAACAATCGAACCACCAGATGGCAGACGAACTTCACGTTGGAACGCAGATTCGATTTGGCTTTCAATCTGGAAGTGGCTGAACAGTGGAACTTCACCGTCATACTTCTTCACGCGATTAACGAAATCAGGACGCACCAAACGGATGTGCTCAAGCGCACGTTCGTAGATGGTGTTGCTGTCGATCAGGATTTCACCGATGTCACGGCGCAGGTAGTCACGAATCGCACGTACGATAACGTTACTTTCCTGGTGGATCAGGAATGGCGCAGGATTTGAATCCGACGCTTGCTTGATCGCACTCCAGTGGTTCAACAGAACATTCAGGTCCCACTCCAGCTCTTCGCCGCTTTTACCTACACCAGCGGTACGCACGATAAGGCCCATGCCCTGAGGCAGTTCCAACGTGCTTAACGCCGACTTAAGTTCAGTGCGCTCGTCACCTTCGATACGGCGAGAAATACCGCCAGCACGAGGGTTGTTAGGCATCAGAACCAGGTAGCTACCTGCAAGGGAGATGAAGGTGGTCAGGGCTGCGCCTTTGCTGCCGCGTTCCTCTTTCTCAACTTGCACGATCACTTCCTGGCCTTCGGTCAGCACTTCTTTAATGCTTGGACGGCCTTGGTAGCTGTAACCTTCAGGGAAATATTCGCGGGCAATTTCTTTGAGAGGGAGGAAACCGTGTCTTTCTGCGCCGTAATCGACGAATGCTGCTTCCAGACTTGGTTCAATGCGGGTGATGCGACCTTTGTAGATATTTGCTTTTTTGGATTCATGTCCAGGACTTTCGATATCCAAATCGAAAAGTCGCTGGCCATCCACCAATGCGACACGCAACTCTTCTTTCTGAGTTGCGTTAATTAACATTCTTTTCATTTAAAAATCTCGTTTTCTTTCTTTCATTTTGATTATTGTTCTTGCTGCGTTTGTTTCGTTTTCACGGTGCCTGATCCCATGGCTTATTCGTTACAGCCTCCCGGCTGGAGGGGATGCTCTGAGGGCACGTCAGTCATCACAAGCATGCAACACGCCTGTGATCCGCATAGAGGCGGAGAGTACTCAACATGAAATGACGATGAGTAGAGCAACAAGAAAGCCTCAACCAATGGTGTCTTACGCCACGTGCTGCACATTGATGTTCGGCCGACTACTCATAAAACTGCGCCAAAAGAACGGTTAAAATAATTTATCACCTGTTCGATTATTGCAGCTGTGAACTATAGCAGCGACTGGTAAACTCAGCAATCGGCTTTATTAGAAAGCGCTTAAAATTTTAAGACTCTGTACAAAAAATGTCAGTGAACGCTGATTATTCGCAGAGAAAATTGCAAACAAGTTTTGAAATCTATCAGTAAAACAACGCCGATTTGTCGGTGCAAAGTGTGCTATTGGTGTGACTTTCAACAATTTAGAGCGAATTTTAAGCTGAAACGCCGTTTTTTTGTTACGAAGAAAAATGTGAATTTCATCCTATAACGGTTAGAATAGCCGCCATGAGCGAAATGAGAACAGAAGTCCAGTTCATCGATATCGATGAAGACATGGCTGGTCAGCGCATTGATAACTTTTTGCGCAACCAATTAAAAACTATCCCGAAAAGCGTGGTTTATCGGATTCTGCGTAAGGGCGAAGTACGCGTGAACAAAAAGCGCGTCAAAGCGGAATACAAACTCGAAGCGGGCGATATCGTACGCGTTCCACCAGTGACGATGGAAATCAAAGAGGACGAAGCACCAGCACCGAGCACCAAGCTTAATAAAGTTGCGGAGCTCGAGCATTGCATCCTCTATGAAGATGACCATATGTTGGTACTGAACAAACCGTCAGGCACGGCGGTGCACGGCGGCAGCGGGTTGAAATTTGGCGCGATTGAAGCGATGCGAGCTCTGCGTCCGCAAGCGCGTTTTCTTGAACTGGTGCATCGCATTGACCGCGATACGTCCGGCATTCTGTTGATTGCCAAAAAGCGTTCAGCACTGCGTCAGTTACAGAGCCAGTTTCGAGAGAAAACCGTACAGAAGTATTACTTCGCACTCGTGATGGGCGAGTGGAAAAACAGCTGCAAAGTGGTCAACGCTCCGCTACTGAAGAACGAAGTCAACAGTATTGTGCGCGTCAACCCGAATGGAAAGCCGTCGGAAACCCGCTTCAAAATTTTGGAAAAGTTCCCTCAGGCAACGCTGATCCAGGCAAGCCCAATCACTGGCCGAACCCACCAGATTCGTGTTCACACTCAATATGTTGGCCATCCGATTGCGTGGGATGACCGTTATGGTGACCGCCGCTTTGATGCTTACACAGCGCAATTCGGCATAGACCGTTTATTCCTGCATGCGGCCAATATTCAGTTTGTTCACCCTGCCAGCGGTGAGAAGATGGAAATCAATGCACCGCTCGACGCCAAGTTGGAAAAAGCACTGGCGAAAATGCGTCAGGCGGGATGAACGAAAAGGCTTGTCTCACGACAAGCCTTTTCGTCTGAAGCGTGTTTACAATACGTAGACGGATTCGTTCTCCAGCAATTTGACTAATTGGATCAGCGGAAGCCCAACCAGTGTATTGGGGTCATCGCCCTCCAAACGCTCGAATAAAGCGATACCTAGTCCCTCGCTTTTAAAACTGCCCGCACAGTTGATAGGTTGTTCTCTATCGACGTAGTGAGTCGCCATTTCGCGGCTTAGCTGACGAAAATGCACAGTAAAGGTATCGAGTACAACCTGTGCCTGATCGGTTTCAGTGTTGTACAGCGCTAATCCGGTGTAAAAAGTGATCGCCTGACCACTCTGGCTGAGCAGTTGTTCAATCGCTTTTTCTCGAGTGTGTGGCTTGCCGACGATTTGACCGTTGATCACGCAAACCTGGTCAGAGCCAATCACTAAACTCGGTGCAGTTACAGAGCATGAACGGGCTTTTTCTTCTGCCAGACGTTGCACCAGTCGCTGAGGGGATTCCCCGACGTGCGGAGTTTCATCGCAATCTGGTGTCGCTGTGGAAAAGGGCAGATGTAGTTTGCTCAGAAGTTGCTGACGAAATGGGGATGTGGACGCTAAAACTAGTTGGTAATTTTGCATTTTAATTTACAATTATCGCGAGTTTGGCAGCAGCATATCTCAAGTAAACTGGCTGTTCATAATGCTCTCAGCGGAAAGGGAAAAAAAACTAACTTTTTTGCCTTTTTCTTTGACTAAACCTATTTTGGAAGATAATATTCGCGCCCTATGCAAAAGGTAAAAATACCGCGATCAGTTGATCCGGCGAAAGCAGCTTCAAAACGACTTGACTACGATGGCATCATCCAAATGAGTCTTTTTAAGCGCTTAGAGGAATCAACTGCAGGCGTTAAACGCGACGCACAAGTTTCATTGTCATTTGGGCTTGATGAACAGCGACTCGTTGTTATCTCTGGTAAAGCTAACATCGAAGTCGATTTAGAGTGTCAACGCTGTAATGAGGTTTTCACACACGAGTGTGAGGTCGAATTCACTTACACCCCGTATTTCGGGCCTAAAAGTGAAGAAGACGCCCCGGACGAGTACGATTTGGTAGATCTGAACGAGTTTGGTGAGGTTGACCTGATTCAGCTAGTTGAAGACGAGTTCATCATTAATCTGCCTCAGGTAGCAATGCATGACGAAGCGGATTGTAGCGTTAATTCAGACAATATGGTGTTTGGTGAACTTCCAGACGAAGTGTTGGAAGACAAGCCGAATCCATTCGATGTTTTAAAAAGTTTAAAGAAGTAAATCTTTAAGCAATAACATAGGAGTAGGGTCAATGGCCGTACAACAAAACCGTAAAACACGTTCACGCCGTGGTATGCGTCGTTCACACGATGCGCTTACTACAGCTGCTCTATCTGTAGATGCGACTTCAGGTGAAACTCACCTACGTCACAACGTGACTGCTGACGGTTACTACCGTGGCAAAAAGGTTATCAACAAGTAAGGTTGACCTTTGCATAATTTAACCGTTGCACTTGATGCAATGGGCGGGGATTTCGGTCCTCGCGTCACAGTGCCTGCCGCCGTGCAGGCACTGTCGCATTTCCCAGAGCTAAAAGTGACCCTCGTTGGTGATCAGGCCATGATCGCCCGTCAACTTTCACTTCTAGGTTACGAAGCAAACACTCGTTTGAGTATTTTGCACAGTGACCGAGTTATTTCTAACTCAGAGAAACCCTCTCTCGCGCTTCGCAACAGTCATGGCAGCTCTATGGGCATGGCGATCGATTTGGTTGCAGAAGGGCAAGCTGATGCCTGTGTCAGCGCCGGCAATACCGGTGCCTTGATGGCGCTTTCTCGTTTCCGTCTTAAATTATTACCAGGTATCGACAGACCAGCGTTAGTTTCTGCGCTGCCTACTGCGTCCGGCGGCAGAACCTGGATGTTGGACCTCGGTGCGAATGTTTCCAGTGATGCAGATTCGCTGTTTCAGTTTGCTGTCATGGGCTCAGCTTTGGCAGAACAGCATTTGTCTCGTCCGCCACGAGTTGCGATTCTCAATATCGGTGCTGAGGAAATAAAAGGCAATGATCTTGTCAAACGTTGTGCAGAAATGCTCCATCAGACACAAGCTGTGAATTTTATTGGTTATATTGAAGGTAACCAACTGCTGTTAGACACCGCCGATGTCGTGGTGTGTGACGGTTTTGTCGGCAACGTATGTCTGAAAACGTGTGAAGGAACTGCGCAACTCTTTATCGATAAGTTAAAAAGTAAGTTTTTAGCCTCATCCATAAAGGGTTGGATTGCCAGAAAACTGTTTTCTGAGCTATTTACTGAACTAAAAACATTGAACCCCGACCAGTATAACGGCGCAAGTTTGCTAGGATTGCGCGGCATTGTCATTAAAAGTCATGGAAGTGCTGATGTATCCGCTGTCGTGAATGCAATTTCAGAAGCGGTACATGAAGTGAAACGACAAGTACCCAGCCGTATAAGCGATCGTTTGGAAGCGGTTTTACTCGAGAGGCATTATTAGTCTTCATGTATAGCAAAATTTTAGGTACAGGCAGCTACCTGCCATCTCAGGTGCGTACTAACGCAGATTTGGAGAAAATGGTAGATACAAGTGATGAGTGGATTGTCACGCGCACCGGTATTCGTGAGCGTCGTATTGCCGCAGAAAATGAAACCGTAGCCGATATGGGCTTTTATGCTGCGCAAAACGCCATTGAAATGGCGGGCATTGATAAAAACGACATCGACTTAATCATTCTTGCCACAACCAGTAGCAGCCATACGTTTCCATCTTCAGCCTGTCAGGTTCAAGCGAAACTGGGCATCAAAGGCTGTCCGGCGTTTGATCTTGCAGCGGCATGTTCCGGCTTTATGTACGGTTTGTCGGTGGCTGATCAGCATATCAAATCCGGCATGTGCAAAAACGTGCTGGTCATTGGTTCTGATGCGTTGTCAAAAACCTGTGACCCGACGGATCGTTCCACTATCATTCTTTTTGGTGATGGTGCGGGTGCCGTGGTGGTTGGTGCCAGTGAAGAGCCAGGTATTTTGTCGACCCACATTTATGCCGATGGCGAATTCGGTGATCTACTGAGCCTGGAAGTGCCAGAGCGCGGTGGTGATGTCGACAAATGGTTGTACATGGCAGGCAACGAAGTATTCAAAGTAGCTGTGACTCAGCTTTCAAAACTGGTCAAAGACACTCTGGCTGCCAACAACATGCATAAGTCTGAACTAGACTGGTTGGTGCCACATCAGGCGAACTACCGAATTATTTCTGCGACAGCGAAAAAGCTATCAATGTCGCTGGATCAAGTGGTGATCACGCTTGACCGTCATGGTAATACTTCCGCTGCGACGGTGCCAACGGCACTGGATGAAGCGGTACGTGATGGCCGTATCAAACGTGGTCAGACTCTGCTTTTAGAAGCCTTTGGTGGTGGTTTCACCTGGGGTTCTGCGTTAGTCAAGTTCTAACGCCCGCTCAATAATAAATTAGACTTTAAGGAGTCGCGAGACTCCTTATTCATTCTTAGTTAAGGAAAAAAACAATGAGCAAGTTTGCTATCGTATTTCCAGGTCAGGGTTCTCAGGCAGTTGGTATGCTTGCCGAGCTTGGCGAACAGTATGATGTAGTTAAACAAACTTTTGCAGAAGCGTCTGACGCACTGGGTTACGATCTCTGGGCTCTGGTTCAGAATGGTCCTGCAGAAGATCTCAACCAGACTTTCCGTACTCAACCTGCACTGCTGGCGTCTTCTGTTGCTATCTGGCGTGTATGGCAGGAGCTGGGCCTGGAGCAGCCAGAAGTGCTGGCAGGCCACAGCCTGGGTGAATACTCAGCACTGGTTTGTGCTGGTGTGATTGATTTTAAAGCTGCGATCAAACTGGTTGAACTGCGTGGTCAACTGATGCAAGAAGCCGTACCAGCAGGGACAGGCGCAATGTACGCGATCATCGGTCTGGATGATGCGGCTATTGCCAAAGCGTGTGAAGAAGCTGCGCAAGGTGATGTAGTGTCTCCTGTGAACTTTAACTCACCAGGTCAGGTGGTTATCGCAGGCCAGAAAGATGCGGTAGAACGCGCTGGCGCACTGTGTAAAGAAGCGGGCGCTAAACGTGCTCTGCCTCTGCCAGTTTCTGTACCTTCACATTGTGCTCTGATGAAACCAGCGGCTGAAAAATTGGCTGTTGCGCTAGAAGCGCTGACATTCAACACTCCACAAATTCCTGTTATCAACAACGTTGATGTAGTCGCTGAAACTGATCCAGCGAAAATCAAAGATGCGTTGGTTCGTCAATTGCACAGCCCAGTTCGCTGGACCGAAGGCGTTGAGAAGATGGCAGAACAAGGCATTGAAAAACTGATTGAAGTTGGCCCAGGCAAGGTGTTGACTGGTCTGACTAAACGTATTGTGAAAACGCTAGACGCAGCTGCAGTGAACGACATCGCTTCACTGGAAGCGGTTAAGTAAGAATAGGAAATAAACATGAATAATTTCATGAACCTGGAAGGCAAAGTTGCCCTGGTAACTGGCGCAAGCCGTGGTATCGGTAAAGCGATCGCGGAACTATTGGTTGAACGTGGTGCCACAGTAATCGGTACGGCAACCAGTGAAAGCGGTGCAGATGCAATCAGCGCGTACCTAGGCGATAACGGTAAAGGTTTGGCGTTGAACGTGACAGACGTAGACTCTATCGAGTCTGTGCTGAAAAGCATCAACGACGAATTTGGCGGCATCGATATTCTGGTGAACAACGCAGGTATCACTCGTGATAACCTGCTAATGCGCATGAAAGATGACGAATGGACGGATATCCTGGATACTAACTTGACGTCTATCTTCCGTCTGTCTAAAGCTGTACTACGTGGCATGATGAAAAAACGTCAAGGTCGTATCATCAACGTTGGTTCTGTTGTCGGTACAATGGGCAACGCTGGTCAAACGAACTACGCAGCAGCAAAAGCGGGCGTAATTGGCTTTACCAAGTCAATGGCGCGTGAAGTTGCATCTCGTGGCGTGACTGTGAACACAGTTGCTCCAGGTTTCATCGAAACGGATATGACAAAAGCGCTGAATGACGACCAACGTACTGCTACACTAGCACAAGTGCCAGCAGGTCGTTTGGGGGATCCACGTGAAATCGCATCCGCGGTTGCATTCCTGGCATCTCCGGAAGCAGCGTACATTACTGGTGAAACTCTGCACGTTAACGGCGGAATGTACATGGTTTAAGGCCAAGTTTGGGGCGAAATGAACGAAACTGGTTTAGTAAAATGTTGACTTCGTCCAAAACTTGTCAGTGAAATGCGCAAGATTTGTGCATGATATATGTCAAAAATGGTGTGAATTTCGGTTAAAATCGCCAAATTTGTGGTTTGACCAGCAAGGTCCCCCTTGCAACTTTCACTAGTTCGAATAAACTACGGAATCATCGCATTAGGCGAAATCTGTAAAGGAAAAGAAAAATGAGCAACATCGAAGAACGCGTAAAGAAAATCATCGTTGAACAGCTAGGCGTAGACGAAGCAGAAGTTAAAAACGAAGCTTCTTTCGTTGAAGACCTAGGTGCGGATTCTCTGGACACAGTTGAGCTTGTTATGGCTCTGGAAGAAGAATTCGACACTGAGATTCCTGATGAAGAAGCAGAGAAAATCACTACTGTTCAAGCTGCGATCGATTACGTAAACAGCGCTCAGTAATGTCTCTCCCCAGGCGGCCCTCTGGCCGCCTGAGTTTTTCTCACTCATCTATAATCTCTCATAGAATTTTCATTTCCGGAGAATATGATCGTGTCCAAGCGTCGTGTCGTTGTCACTGGCATGGGTATGTTGTCACCGGTAGGCAACACTGTAGAATCTTCTTGGAAAGCCCTGCTAGCTGGTCAAAGTGGTATCGTGAATATCGAACACTTTGATACAACAAATTTCTCAACTCGTTTCGCAGGTCTGGTAAAAGATTTTAACTGCGAAGAGTACATGTCTAAAAAAGATGCCCGTAAAATGGATTTGTTTATCCAGTACGGTATTGCGGCGGGTATCCAAGCGCTAGACGATTCTGGTCTGGTAATCACTGAAGAAAACGCTCCACGCGTCGGTGTTGCAATCGGCTCTGGTATCGGTGGTCTTGATTTGATCGAAACAGGTCATCAGGCGCTTATGGAGAAAGGTCCACGTAAAGTGAGCCCGTTCTTTGTACCTTCAACCATCGTGAACATGGTTGCGGGTAACCTATCTATCATGCGTGGTCTTCGTGGTCCTAACATCGCGATTTCAACTGCATGTACTACAGGTTTACACAACATCGGTCACGCAGCTCGTATGATTGCATACGGTGATGCGGAAGCGATGGTTGCAGGCGGTAGCGAAAAAGCGTCAACCCCTCTGGGTATGGCTGGCTTTGGTGCGGCGAAAGCACTGTCTACACGCAATGATGAGCCAACAAAAGCTTCTCGTCCATGGGACAAAGACCGTGATGGTTTTGTTTTGGGTGACGGTGCAGGCGTGATGGTTCTGGAAGAATATGAACACGCGAAAGCGCGTGGCGCGAAAATCTACGCAGAAATCGTAGGCTTCGGTATGTCTGGTGACGCTTACCACATGACTTCACCAAGTGAAGATGGTTCGGGTGGCGCACTGGCAATGGAAGCAGCGATGCGTGATGCAGCAGTAGCAGGTACTCAAATCGGCTACGTGAACGCGCACGGTACGTCTACTCCAGCGGGTGACGTAGCGGAAGTGAAAGGTATCAAACGCGCTCTGGGCGAAGACGGTGCAAAACAAGTTCTGATCTCTTCTACCAAATCAATGACGGGTCACCTATTGGGTGCCGCCGGTTCGGTTGAAGCTATCATTACGGTGTTGTCGCTGGTCGACCAAATCGTTCCGCCAACCATCAACCTGGATAATCCAGAAGAAGGTCTGGGCGTGGATCTGGTTCCGCACACAGCACGTAAAGTGGAAGGCATGGAATACGCGATGTGTAACTCGTTTGGCTTTGGTGGCACAAACGGTTCACTGATCTTCAAGCGCGTATAATCACCGCATTTTCATTGAACTTTACTTGAGTTGAAACGGCTTGATGCTTAGCATTAAGCCGTTTCTTTTTTCAGGGAGAAGAAAAATGTTCTGGCACAACGGTGAACCCCGTGACACGGTCGCAATCGCAGACCGCTCTTTCCAATATGGTGATGGTTGCTTTACCACCATCCTAACTAAGCAGGGCGACATTCAGCATTGGCCATATCATATTGAGCGCATGGAAGCCTGCCTGAATTTGTTAGACATTCCTCTGCCTGATTGGGCACAAATTCGTTCCTGGTTGGACGCTGCAACCCTGGGTGACGAAAGAGCCGGTCTTAAATTACACATCAGCCGAGGTGAAGGCGGACGTGGTTACAGTCCCGCGCATTTAACTCAGCCCAATGTTACTATTAGCAACTTTGCTTTCCCTGGTCACTATGCTGATTGGCAGCAACACGGACTTCACCTTGGCGTGTGTCACCATCGTATGGGTATCAATCCATTATTGGCCGGACACAAACACAACAACCGTCTGGAGCAGGTATTGTTGAAAGGGGAAATGGACAGAGCAGGGTTTGCTGATGGTGTTTGTCTGGATATTCACGGCCATCTGGTGGAAACCACCATGGCAAACTTGTTCTGGATAAAAGGGGAAACGTTGTATACGCCGAGTCTCGATAATGCTGGCGTGTCTGGTATTGCGCGGCGGCTTATTATTCAGGATGCTCCGAAGTTCGGTTTGAAAGTGGTGATTGGTGAGTTTGAGCTCGACCATCTCGACAATGCCGACGAAGTATTTATTTCTAATGCGATTATGGAAGTCGCACCGGTAACGGCGCTTGCCGGGCAGCACTATTCCATCGGTTTTTACACACGACGATTTCAGGAGAGCTTTAATTCGTGATTAAAAAACTCGTTTCACTGCTATTTACCTTATTGGCTCTGGCAGCCGTGGGGTACTTCTATGTGACTAAACAAGTGGATGTTTACTTGTCACAACCTCTCGATATTCAAAGCGAACAACTGGTGACGATCCCGTCAGGCACTAGCCTCAATGGCGCACTGTCCCTCATGACCAAACATGGCTGGATAGACTCTCAGTTTGCTGAAAAACTGGTTCGTCGTTTCCATCCGGAACTGACACAGATTAAAGCGGGTACTTATCAGCTGATGCCTGATATGAAGCTGGCACAAGCGCTGAAATTGTTGGTTTCGGGCAAAGAGCATCAGTTCGCGATTACGTTTGTAGAAGGCAGCCGCTTTAGCGAATGGATGGCGATCCTTGAACAAAATGAACA
Source organism: Vibrio sp. bablab_jr001 (assembly GCF_016464285.1). Classification (NCBI taxonomy): domain Bacteria; kingdom Pseudomonadati; phylum Pseudomonadota; class Gammaproteobacteria; order Vibrionales; family Vibrionaceae; genus Vibrio; species Vibrio sp. bablab_jr001. The sequence continues at coordinate 428,274 of NZ_JACDWZ010000039.1, read as the reverse complement.
GCTCAAGCATACGTTAACCGAAAGTTCGGAAGCGGACATTGCCAAACAATTGGGCATCGAGCAGTCAAAACTCGAAGGGCTGTTTCTGGCGGAAACCTATCATTTCACTAAAGGGGTCAGCGATCTCGATATTCTCAAGCGTGCCCACCGCAAGTTGGAAGGCATTCTCAATAGTGCTTGGGAAACCCGTCAGGAAAACCTGCCGTTGACGTCCCCATACCAAGCACTGATTCTGGCTTCAATTATTGAGAAAGAGACCGCGGTGGAATCGGAGCGTGAACGCATTGCGTCGGTGTTCGTCAATCGCCTCAATAAAAGAATGCGCCTGCAGACAGACCCAACCGTGATTTACGGTATGGGCGATAATTACGACGGCAACATTCGTAAAAAGGATCTGCGTGCACCAACACCGTACAACACCTACGTGATCAATGGATTGCCGCCAACGCCGATTGCGATGCCTGGCGAAGCGTCGATTCGCGCCGCATTGAACCCAGAGCAGAGCGCGTATCTTTATTTCGTCGCCAGTGGAAACGGTGGTCATGTGTTTTCAAAGAATCTTACAGAACATAACCGCGCGGTACGCGCTTACTTAAAACAGCTCAGACAACAGTAATGAATTCAAAATATATCGTAGTAGAAGGCCTTGAGGGCGCAGGTAAGAGTACGGCTATTCAAGCGGTCGTTGAGACACTCCATGCCCATGGCATTGAGAACATCACACGCACGCGTGAACCGGGCGGCACAGTGCTGGCAGAAAAAATGCGCGCGCTGGTGAAAGAAGAGCATGAAGGTGAAGTTCTGCAGGATATGACCGAACTGCTGCTGATGTATGCGGCGCGCGTTCAATTGGTCGAGAACGTGATAAAACCTGCGTTAAAACAGGGACAGTGGGTGGTGGGTGACCGCCATGACATGTCTTCTCAGGCTTATCAAGGCGGTGGTCGCCAGATCGCACGTGAAACTATGCAAAGCCTCAAACAAACCACACTCGGCGCATTTAAGCCCGATTTTACACTCTATCTGGATATCGATCCGAAAGTCGGCTTGGAACGTGCCCGTGGCCGTGGTGAACTCGATCGCATCGAAAAGATGGACATCAGTTTTTTTGAGCGTACTCGTGAGCGTTATTTGGAATTGGCCGCCGCTGATGACGCCGTGGTGACCATCAATGCAGAGCAGACCATTGAGCAGGTTACGCACGACATCAAGCAAGCGCTGGAAAACTGGTTGCAGAGCGCTTAAGGAATCACTATGCAACACATCTATCCTTGGTTAGCGGACGCTTGGCAAAGCTGGAAGCAGCGTCTGAATGAGCAGAGCTTTGCTTCGGCCACTCTGATTTCAGCGCCAGCTGGACTTGGCACATTTCAAATGGCGGAGCAATTTGCCCGCGCACTGATGTGTCAGACCCACAGCAGTGAGCCCTGCGGCTTTTGTCACGGCTGCGATCTGATGCAGTCGGGGAGTCATCCCGACTATCATCTTGTTCGCCCGGAAAAAGAGGGGCGAACCATCAGTGTTGACCAGATTCGTCAATGTAATCGCTTGGCGCAGGAATCCTCACAGTTGTCAGGTTATCGCCTGATTGTGATTGAGCCCGCTGAAGCGATGAATGAATCGGCGGCGAACGCATTGCTGAAAACATTGGAAGAGCCGGCAGAAAAGTGTGTTTTTGTGCTGCTGACCTCACGTATCAATCATTTGTTGCCGACGATTGTCAGCCGCTGCCAGCAAATCACAGTGGCAGAACCGTTTGCATCGTTGGTAGCGGAGTGGTTGGCGGGAGAACTGCAACAAGATGTGCCCGCGTTTGCTTCACACATTCATGGCAATGCGCCGCTGCTGACCCGAGAATTCATTGCGTCCGGTGGTATGAAACAATATCAGGAACTGGAAACGAAGTTTATTCAGGCAATTCAAGGCGACATACTCAGCCAACTAGAATGTGCCAAACTCGCGGCCAGTGAGCCGCAGAGCCGCTTAAACTGGTTGTGGTATCTGATGACGGATGCCCAGAAAGCGCACTTTAGTCTGGCACAAAACCATATGACGCCAGGTTGCCTGGCCGTCGCCAAGGCTTGCAGCTTCGCGCTTTTGCAGCAGCAGACCGAAGCATTGGCTAAACTGTCTGAACAACTGCGTGTTTTCAGCGGCTTAAACAGCGAGCTGGTGATCACCGATTGGTTACTGAAATTTAATGAGGAAGCATGTTTGTAGATTCACACTGTCACCTGGACAAACTCGATTATCAGGATTTACACAACGGCATTGAAGATGTGATTGAAAAAGCACGTCAGGCTAACGTGAAGCAGCTGATGTCAGTGGGTGTGACGTTAGACTCATTCCCGGACATGCTGGAGATGATCACTCCGTTTGATAATGTTCACGCTTCTTGTGGCGTGCATCCGCTGGATGTGGAGAGCGATTTTGAACTGGATCGTTTTCACGAGTACGCCAAGCACCCGAAAGTAGTCGCGATTGGTGAAACCGGCTTGGACTACCACTACCAACCGGAAACGGCAGAACTTCAGAAGCTGCGTTTTTCTCAGCAGATAGACACCGCGGTTGCACTAAACAAACCATTGATTATCCATACCCGTAATGCGCGTCAAGATACCCTGGACATGTTGCGTAGAGGTGGTGCAGATCAATGTGGTGGCGTGATTCACTGTTTTACGGAAGATCTGCCTTTTGCACAAGCGGCGATGGATCTTGGCTTTTACATCTCGATCTCTGGGATCGTGACGTTTCGTCAAGCCACAGAGCTGAAAGACGTGGTTAAACAACTGCCGTTGGATCGCCTGTTGATCGAAACGGATTCTCCGTATCTTGCCCCGGTTCCGCACCGAGGAAAACAGAATCAGCCAGCCTATGTGGTCGAGGTTGCTGCGTATATATCGCAACTGAAAGGGGTTTCATTAAGCGAAGTTGCTGAAAAAACCACCCAAAACTACCACAATCTTTTTTTGCGATAGAAAGAAAACTTTGGCTAAAAAGAGAGCTCAGGCTCTCTTTTTTTCTATTATTTATTCTGAGTAAGCTAAAAATTGCGCTTGTTTACGAAAAATGTTGAAAATGTGGCTCAAATTCATCCTTATGTAATTTTGTTACGAAAAATAACAATGCGATCGAATTTATTCACTAAGCAAAATTAATGTTTAGTAATTTTTATATCAATAAAAACAGATAGATAGATGAAATGTAAAGGATTTCAAAGGAGCCGGGGGATTGTGATCTGTCTATTACTTTGAAACTAAATTTCATTCCAAACTAGAAAGCTTGAGGGGCATCAATATATATTTAGAGCCGAAAAATATAATGCATATTGTGTTACATTTTCATTGAGCACTGACACTATGGCTACGGGGGTGTGCCGTCAGAACTCAACAATTCTAATAACTTTATCAGGAGCATAAATGTATGAAAGGTTTCTTTAGTAAACTTTCACAATCCATTATGTTACCCATCGCACTGCTGCCTGCAGCGGGTATCATGCTGGGTATCGGGGGGAGCTTTACCAACCCTACAATGATCGAAGCGTACAACATCGGTGTGCTTCAAGACGGAACTGTTCTGAACAGCTTCCTACAAATTATGACAGCAGCGGGCGGTATCGTATTCGCTAACCTTCCTGTTATGTTCGCTCTGGCGATTGCTGTAGGTTTCGCTCGTGCAGAGAAAGGTGCTGCGGCACTGGCAGCGCTGATTTCTTACCTAGTAATGAACGTGGCGATTGCTAAGACTCTGGTTGTAGCAAGCATGATCAACCTGGATACCAACACTGTAGTACTGATGGGTAGCGAATACCCGGGCGTACTGGCAGATATGCTGGGTATCTCCAACACTCTGAGTATGGGTGTATTTGGTGGTCTGATTGCAGGTGCAGTTACTGTTGTTCTTCACAACAAATACCACGATGCGAAACTGCCTGATTACCTAGGCTTCTTTGGTGGCGCGCGTTTCGTTCCGATCATCAGTGCATTTGCTGCGCTGTTCTACGGTATCGTACTGACTTTCATCTGGCCTTTCTTCGGTGCTGCATTCGGTGCAATCGGTGCTGCTCTGGGTGAAATGACTGCATCTGGTCACGGTTACATTGCGTCTCTGATCTTCGGTATCATCGAACGTTCTCTGATTCCTGTTGGTCTGCACCACGTATTCTACCTGCCACTATGGCAGACAGAGATCGGTGGTACTGCTCAAATCGCTGGTGAAGTGGTTAAAGGTACTCAGAACATCTTCTTTGCTTCTCTGGCAACGGGTGACTTCTCGCAATTCACTTCAACTAACTTCATGACTGGTAAATTCCCATTCATGATGTTCGGTCTGCCAGCAGCTGCGTACGCGATGTACACACTGGCTGATGATGAGAACAAGAAAGCGGCAGGTGGTCTGTTGTTCTCTGTTGCTCTGACTGCATTCCTGACTGGTATTACTGAGCCAATCGAATTCACATTCCTGTTCCTGGCTCCAGCACTTTACTACGCGATTCACGTTCCTCTAGCTGGTCTGTCATTCATGTTGATGGATATGCTGAACGTTAAAGTTGGTATGACATTCAGTGGTGGTTTCATCGACTTTACCCTGTTCGGTATGCTTCCAGGCCTAACCGGTGTTGAAAACCACTGGTACTTCATCCCTCTAGTGGGTATCGCTTACGCATTCGTTTACTTCTTCGTATTCCGTTGGTTCATCATCAAGTTCGACGTGAAAACTCCAGGTCGTAAAGGCAGCGCAGTAGCGGTAGTATCTAAGAAAGATTACCACGCAGCGAAAAGCGGTTCAGCAGGTGACAACCAGAAAGCAAAAGACATGATCGAAGCCCTGGGTGGCGCAGAAAACATCGTTGATGTAGATGCATGTATCACTCGTCTGCGTATCACTGTTAAAGATGGTGCACAAGTGAAAGGTAACGATTACTGGACTCAAGAGCTGGGTGCTCGCGGTCTGGTTAAAGTTGGCGACACTGGTATCCAGGCAATCTACGGCGCTGAAGCTGCAGGTTACAAAGCTCAAATCAACTCTCTGCTTGGTAAGTAATGAGTATTGGTGACAAATTCAGAAGAACCGGTGCCTTTATCATCGATGCCATGGTGGCGAAGATGTTCACTCAGGTGGTGGTGACGGTTCTGCTGGCAGTCGTAACAGGGCTCTTCAGTGAAAAAACTGGAGGTTTATCGCTAAACGATACGATGGCGTTGCCTGTCCTGTTACTGATTGTACTGCTGATGCTGTTGGTCTTTATCGGCATATATCTCGGTTTCGGTGCTATCTGTTTTAACCTGATAGGGAAGTCTCTGGGAAAATATCTGCTGCGAGTCGACAGTGGTCAGTGGATAAAGCCTAAGGATTTGTCGACTTACCTATCTCGCGAAAAAGAGAAGATTGTTTTTTTCTGTGCCACACTGGGTTTGTATGCGGCCTATTCGGCCATTCAACTCTACATGTATGACGTTGAGCCTCTGCATGAAACCCGAGCACGAAAAAGGCTAGAGCACTAATGAATGAAAAGCCCGCATTTTATGCGGGCTTTTTTATGCCCCTGTTACTCTCGTTCCTAAATAGGAATGTCCCCTGTATTCCATTGTCCTTATTCCGCATCTTTTAAACCTAATATCGTCGCCTAAATAGACCTGGTAGAGATTTCTGTAACAAATGCTCGGCATAGTGAATAAAGTTTGAGTGTTATCAAACTATATTTAGAGACGAAAAATATAATCCCCGAGTGGTTACATTTCTATTGGGTGCTAACATTTAGGCTACGGGGGTATGCCGTTAGAACCCATTTATTCCAATAAGTTAATCAGGAGCATAAACATGTTTAAGAACGCTTTTGCTAACCTGCAAAAAGTGGGTAAGGCGCTGATGCTTCCAGTATCGGTGCTCCCAGTTGCGGGTATTTTGCTTGGGGTCGGTGCTGCCAATTTCAGCTGGCTGCCGGATATTGTTTCGAATTTGATGGAGCAAGCGGGCGGCTCGGTATTTGGGCAGATGGCATTGTTGTTTGCCGTCGGTGTAGCATTAGGTTTCACCAATAACGACGGTGTATCCGGACTTTCCGCCATCGTAGGTTACGGCATCATGGTCGCGACACTGAAAGTGATGGCGATGGCGATGGGTGTCGAGAAAATCGATACGGGTGTGCTGGGCGGTATCCTTGCTGGTGGCGTCGCTGCCTGGGCATTTAACCGTTTCTATAAAATTCAATTACCCGAGTATCTCGGTTTCTTCGCAGGTAAACGCGCCGTGCCGATTATTACGGGTTTCCTGTCGATTGTTTTGGGTGTCATTCTTTCTTTTATCTGGCCACCCATTGGTGCCGCTATCGCGACATTCTCAGATTGGGCTGCACATCAGAACCCGGTTCTGGCGTTTGGTATTTACGGTGTGGTTGAACGTTCTCTTATCCCATTTGGTCTTCATCACATCTGGAACGTTCCTTTCTTCTACGAAGCGGGCACGTGTGTCAACGGTGCAGGTGAAACCGTACATGGCATCATGACGTGTTTCCTGACGGCGGACGATGCATCTCGCGCTGCAGGGAATGGTTTTGGTCAGCTTGCGGGTGGTTATCTGTTCAAAATGTTTGGTCTGCCGGCTGCCGCGTTTGCTATTGCGCACTGTGCCAAACCAGAGAACCGCGCCAAAGTGATGGGTATCATGGCATCAGCGGCGCTGACTTCATTCCTGACTGGTATTACTGAACCTATCGAGTTTTCGTTCCTGTTCATCGCGCCGGTTCTGTACGGTATTCACGCGGTGTTGGCAGGTCTGGCTTATGTGCTAACCAATTCGCTGGGTGTGGTACATGGTCATACCTTCTCGAACGGTTTCATTGACTTTGTTGTTCAGTCGCCACGCGCCGAGAACATGCCAATGTTGGTGGGTTTGGGTGTTGCCTATGCTGTGCTGTACTACGTGGTGTTTACTTTTGTTATTCGAGCGTTGGATCTGAAAACGCCGGGTCGTGAAGACGAAGCGGCAGACGAATCTTCCGCGCAAGGCACGGAACTGGCTGGTGAGTTGGTAGCGGCATTCGGTGGTAAAGCCAACATTACTAACCTGGATGCCTGTATCACTCGCCTGCGCGTATCCGTTGCGGATACCGAGCAAGTTGATCAGGACAAACTGAAAAAACTCGGCGCCGCAGGTGTGGTTGTAGTTTCAGGAGGCGTGCAGGCCATTTTTGGTACTAAGTCCGATAATCTGAAAACCGAAATGGATGAGTGGATCCGTAACCACGGTTAATCACGACTCTTTCATTATTCTCAAGTAAAAGGAGACTCTGTAGTCTCCTTTTATTTTTTCTGGTGTCTGGCCATTTCAACAATAGCTTTGATTTCCCCTTACTCTGGATTGACATAGGGACCACGCCATTCGGCTAAAGTTTGTTCCGACATCAAAACCTATACAGGAAATGAATATATGAAGACATTAGGGATGACGGCACTGCTTTTGGGATTGCCGCTGACGGCTTTTGCGCAGCAGGGTAACAGCCTGAAAGTCGGCATGGCGGTGGACCAACAACTGAGCGCAGTTCTGGAAGTGAACAACCAATACCGTTTTACTCTGGGAAATGATGGCGCAGCGTTTGATTACATTATTCAACGCGGCAGCTTTAATAACCCGAATGTACCTTTTGATTGGTATGTTGGCGCGGGCGGCTGGGCTGAATGGGATGATGACTTTGGTGTGCGCGTTCCACTTGGCTTGGACTGGCAGATCAACCAAAACTTCAATCTGTATGGTCAGGTGCACCCTGAGCTCAACCTGCACTCAGGTCCAGAATTGCAACTGGGAGCGGCGCTGGGTATTACCTACCGTTTCTAATCGCAGAACACAAAAAAGCCGGCATGCGTGCCGGCTTTTTTATTCCTTTTCAGGAATTACTGTTTATTCATTGCTTTCTTGATGCAGATGGCTGCGCCACCCCAAGTAATGCCTAAACCGATAATCATCATTACGATAGCACTCGTCGTCATTAGTAGTTCTCCTTACGGCTGGTTAGGTTGATCGCCACACCAATGACGAACAGGGCTGCAATCATAACCCAACCCAGAGTCAGGTCGTAGCCACCGTAGCCTTCAGTCAATAGTGTTCTTAGTTTGGTTGCCACGATGATCGCCAGAATCACTGGAGAGATAAAGCGCAGACAGATATCGAACCACACACCCACACTGAAGTCAGAAATGGAGTTCACGTATTTACGTGCATCAGAGATCTTCATCAGCCAAGTCATCAGAACCAGTTCAACCAGACAACTTGCCATGATGCCCACGTTGTTGGCGAAGTGGTCAACCAAGTCAAGCAGCAGCAGGCCGCCGTTGGTTGCAAACGCCATTGAGACGATGAAACCTACGCCAATCACGATGTTTGCTGCTTTCTTACGGCTCCAACCCAGTTTGTCGATAACCGCAGAAGTTACCGCTTCCATGATAGAGATGTGTGAGCTCAGGCCTGCAACCACTAGTGCCAGGAAGAATAGTGGGCCAAGGATGTATGGCGCTGGCAGCAAGTTGATTGCTGCTGGCAGAGTCACAAACGCCAGACCAACACCTGCAGATACAACTTCAGTCAGTGGTTTGCCCTGTTCCTGTGCCATGTAGCCCAGAACCGAGAAGATCATGATACCGGCCAGAATTGAGAAGCCACAGTTGATCAGTACCGTCATGAACGCGTTATTGGTGATGTCTGATTTCTCTGGCAGGTAGCTAGAGTAAGCCAGCATGATCGCGAAACCAATACTCAGGGTAAAGAAGATCTGGCCGTATGCCGCTGCCCAAACTTTCACATCCCAGATTTTGCTGAAATCAGGTTCGAACATGTAGTTCACACCATCCAGAGCACCTGGTAGGAAAATCATACGAGCGATCAGAAGAAGAACCATCACGAACAGGATTGGCATCATGATTTTCGATGCACGCTCGATACCGGACTTCACGCCGCCGACGATAGCAGCATAAGTAATTGCCCAAGCAATGGTCATCGCAATCGCAATTTTCCACTGAATGCCACCCAGATTCGTTGGTGAGTTGTCACCCAGACCCAGATAATCACTAAAGAAGAAAGCGTTAGTGTCTGTACCCCAGCTTTGGTCGAAAGACATGCCGAAATAAGAGATTGCCCAACCGATAACCGCCACGTAGTAAACGGCGATCACCGCTGCAACACCCACTTGGAACCAACCCAGCCATTCGAACTTGGAATTGATGCGTGCCAGAGTGGCTGGTGCAGAACCGCGGTTTTTCTGACCCATAGAAAATTCTAGGATCATGAACGGGATACCTGCCGTGATCATGGCAAACAGGTAAGGGATGAAAAAGGCGCCGCCGCCGTTCTCGTAGGCCATGTATGGGAAACGCCAGATGTTACCCAAACCGATCGCAGATCCGACTGCTGCCAGAATAAATCCGGCACGGGATCCCCATTGTTCTCGCTTCATAGATTACTCCTTTACAACTCCCTGAGGTATGAAGCTTTTCTGTAGCTTATGCTGCTTGTTTCATAATGATAGGTGATAACCAATCAGAATGTGGTCTGATTGTTATAAATTTGCTCTATCATCCATGAATCAGCAAAAAGTTAGTTTTAAATATTATTAGCTGACAGAAAACTCAGAATATTGTTCTTAGTTTTACGATGTGTGTTTGCGAAATCTGAAATAATCAGCTACGCATTGGTTTCGAGACTACAGAGATCTTTCGCACAAGGCAATAGATTGTAAACGTGATTTTGTTCTGCGTTGTTGGCCTCTTTGTTGTTTTTTTGCTCTTTAATTAGTTATATATTTGTTAAATTATTAAATCAATAAATTAATCGACTGGTCAGAACTCTTAATGCAATTGATATAACTGTATTTAATGAAAGTGCGTATGACTGAAAAATATACACTCCTCAGTGAATCTCTCCAATTTTTGACCTTCCTCGCGCAATGTCATCAGAAGTGAATCGTCATCCCAAGATTGGCAGAAAACTGATTCATCCAGTCAGATTTAAAGTGAATTAGACATTTGCTGGTGGAGTCTCCCGAGGTGCAGACAGCACTCGTATCGTTGTCGACAACCGTCCCCAACCAGCGCAGTTGAGTGTTGAGAGCAATGTTGGAGGTGAAGCGATATTCCAGTCCGGTAAAAATGCTGGCTGAAAATCCGTATTTATTCTCTGCCCAGTCGACATCGGCATACGATGCGCCAACCCCTAAGCCCAGATAGCTCGAGAATGCCTCGTCGATCGGGTAGTACAAACTGCTTTGAAATTGCAGGTAGTGCATCGCAGCGCTGTGGTTGATGTTGTCAATGTCGGTCTGCTGCGTGGCATAAAGCAGGCCGAAACGACCCGTTTGATAGGGGATCTCAGCTGCCAGCGCGAAGCTTGCCGAAGGTTTAACGTCATAGGCATTGCCCTGGCTGTCTTCCACTTCGCCGCCGACGGTATAACCAACAAACGGTGTAAGGTAGACGGCGGCTTTCACTGGAGCAACGAGCGACAGAGCAACAAGCACAAAATAGCGATTACGCATGACAAACCTCGAAATTTTTCTGGGCTAGTTGAGTAATTGTGATAGTAACTTCATAATCGTGCACGAAAAACCAGCAATTCTTGAACATGGGTCGCACCACTGTTATTACTTCGATATCACGAAGGAGGTGGTGTATGGAACGCGATTTCAAATTTGCACTTTGCGTCGTTGTGACCGTGTTTGCAGTATTGATTGGCTTTGGACTCATCGCCATTACAAGTTAAGCAATAAGGGTTCTGCTTATGATTAATAGTGGAACTGTTTCTGAATTGGACTCTCGGGTCGATTTAACTCGGCTCTCCAAATTTATCGGCGGAAAAAACGCGTTGGTCGCTCAAGGTGGCGGGCAGCGAGGGATTTTTACCGCCGGTGTGTTTGATGCCTTTATGATGTCCAATTTCGATCCATTCGAAGAATTCTTTGGCACGTCAGCGGGCGCGCTGAACATCAGCTCGTTTTTGTGTCGTCAACCTGAGTTGGGTAAGTCTTTTATTGTCGACTTAACCACTGACCCGCAGTTTTTCCACCTGTTTAGTTACATTCGGCGTAAGCAGTATTTAAATCTCGACTGGGCACTGGATAAGATTTGTGATTATCCGTATCGATTGGATTTGGACATGGGCCGTCAGGTGCTTGGTCAGCGAAAAGCGTTTGCAGCGGTGACCTCGACCCGAACATTGAGCGATTTCTATTTTCCGATTCTTGGCCCGGACTGGCGCAACGTGCTGATTGCGACTTGTGCAATCCCACGTTTGTATCCTCATGAAGTGGAACTGGCTCATCAACATTATATTGATGGTGGCGTGTCGGCTTCGATTCCGGTTCAGGAGGCCTGGCGCCGCGAAGCACGCTTCATTGCCGTGATTCGTACTGAGAATCTGGAAGATGAATCGGAATTGCCAATTCGTATAGAACCCCAACATGAGCCCGTGAAGTGGTTTCGGGATTCGTTTAATACCATTCAGAATCAGTGGCAAAACAAACTCGTCCAATGGAAAGATGACTGGAACAGCTTCTTCTATCAGCAGATCGAGAAATCTAAGCTGGCGAAGATGGAGCACAAACATCTTGGTACTTTAAACGGTGGTCGTTGGCTGTTTGGCGCTGATGATATCTACCGTTTAAGCCACCTGATTGGCGATAAGTTTGATTCCGGTCTGGCAGACATGCTGATGGTGCACTACCAGACGTATTCGTTGACGTGTGATTTTCTGCGCACGCCACCGGATGATACGTTTATTGTGCAGATAGCACCCAGTGAACCGCTCAAATCCAGTTCGTTGTTGAGCAGCACAGACGACCTGATGCACGATTATGAACTTGGGCGGGAAGCCGGTTTTCGTTTTGTTAAAACCTATCTTGATGCCAGCGAGCTCAAGTCGGAACGGTTGAAACAACATGCGCTTTCGATGCCGGATCATGGTGAATAAGCGACAACAGCGATAAATAGAAAGGCCCGGTTTACGGGCCTTTTACGGTTTCGCAATCAGAGGACAGGTAAGATACGCATACAGTTCGTGGAACCTTCCACCTCCATAATGTCACCTTGGGTGATGATCACCAGATCGCCAAAGGCGAGGAGTTTCTTCTCTTTCAGCGCTTCCAGCGCCGCTTGTGCGACTTCAAAGCCAGTGCCATTTTTGCTGTCAAAATAGAACGGCATGACCCCGCGATAGAGTGCACAGCGGTTAAGGGTACTTTCATTCCGCGACATCGCGAAAATCGGCAGCACCGAGTTGAGACGTGAAGTCATCAGTGAGGTGCGCCCGGATTCGGTCAGGGTCACCATCGCTTTAACACCTTCCAGATGGTTGGCTGCGTAGATGGTTGACATGGCTACGGTCTCTTCAGCGGTGGTAAAGGAGCGATCAATGCGATAGTTTTGTTGGTTGGATTCAATCATCTTTTCTGCGCCGATGCACACTTCTGCCATTGCTTTGACGGTTTCAACCGGGTATTTACCCGCCGCAGTTTCACCGGACAGCATGACGGCATCGGTGCCATCCAATACTGCGTTGGCAACGTCCATCACTTCGGCTCGCGTCGGCATCGGGTTTGCGATCATTGATTCCATCATCTGTGTTGCGGTAATTACAATGCGGTTCAGCGCTTTGGCGCGGTGAATCAGTTTCTTCTGCACGGCGATCAGTTCCGGGTCACCGATTTCAACCCCCAAATCACCACGAGCAACCATGATTACGTCGGATGCTCGCACGATATCATCGATGTTTTCGTCACAGGAGACCGTTTCCGCACGCTCGACTTTGGCAACCAGTCGGGCTTCGAGGCCGGCATCGCGGGCCAGGCGGCGAGCATAATCCATATCCGCACCGTTGCGCGGGAACGATACGGCGAGATAATCCACTTTGATTTCAGCGGCGAGCTGAATATCACGTTTGTCTTTTTCTGTCAGCGCATCGGCAGACAGGCCGCCGCCTTTTTTGTTGATGCCTTTGTTATTTGATAACGGACCACCAACCAGTACGGTGGTGTGTACTTTACTGCCGTCGACTGCAACCACCAGTAGTTGTACGCGGCCGTCGTCCAGCAGCAGAATGTCTTCACGTTGCACATCTTTTGGCAGATTTTTGTAATCAATACCGACAGCATCCTGATCCCCTTCGCCTGGTGCCAGATCGGCATCCAGTACAAATCGTTCACCTTCGATAAGTTCAATTTTGCCCTCTTTAAAGGTCGAGACACGAATTTTCGGCCCTTGCAGGTCGCCCAGAATCGCGACGTGTTTTCCCAACTTGGCGGCAATCTCGCGCACTTTCTGCGCTCTGGCTTTGTGATCTTCGGCTGAGCCGTGCGAGAAGTTCATACGTACTACGTTGGCTCCCGCGCGGATGATCGCTTCCAGAGTTTCTCCTTTGTCTGTTGAAGGCCCTAAAGTCGTGACAATTTTTGTTCTTCTTAATGCTGAGGTCATTCTGATCTCCTGAAATGATCGGACAGAGGAATTGAGACTCCTTAAGTATATGCAAGATATTTGAAGAGTTTGGGAGCCCTGAAGGATATTTACGCTTTGCAACAAGATAATTAATGCCGAAAAATAACTGACCAGCTGGTATTGAATCCGGGAATAGATGGATCACTATTTGACTGAAAACACAAAGTTCCACGTATATGCGTGATGCCTGTCACGGCTATTCACCAAATTGCTTCACAATTACTTCGCAAAGTAAAAAAATTGGCAGGTTATTGAATTCTGGAGCGCCCCATGTACATGGCTCAACCAGGCCATATTGATCACATCAAACAGGTCAATGCTGGCCGTGTATATAAACTCATAGACCAAAAAGGTCCCATATCCCGCATCGATCTGTCGAAAGAAAGTGAACTTGCGCCAGCAAGTATTACCAAAATCACCCGCGAATTGATTGAAGCTCACCTGATACACGAAACCACCGTCCAAGAAGCCATCAGCCGAGGCCGTCCTGCGGTGGGGCTACAAACTAACAATGAAGGCTGGCAATTTCTCTCCATGCGTCTCGGACGTGGCTACCTGACCATAGCGCTCCATGAGTTAGGTGGCGATGTACTGATTGATACCAAAATCGATATACACGAAATCGATCAGGATGATGTATTAGAGCGACTGCTGTTTGAAATTGACGAATTTTTCCAGACTTACGCTGCACAGCTTGATCGCGTCACCAGCATTGCCATTACGCTCCCTGGCTTGGTGAATTCCGATCAGGGCATTGTGCTGCAAATGCCACACTACAATGTGGCAAACTTGGCTTTAGGGCCGGAGATTTATAAGGCGACCGGCCTACCGGTCTTTGTGGCCAACGACACTCGTGCCTGGGCACTGGCGGAAAAACTGTTTGGTCATTCGCAAGACGTCGACAACTCGGTACTGATCTCAATTCACCACGGTTTGGGGGCGGGGATTATTCTTGATGGTCGCGTGCTACAAGGTCGTCACGGTAATATCGGGGAGCTGGGCCACATTCAGATTGATCCGAATGGCAAACGCTGCCATTGCGGTAATATTGGCTGTTTGGAAACGGTTGCCAGTTCGCAGGCCATTCGTGAACAAGTGGCAGAACGCCTTGCTGCCGGTGAAGCCTCGTCGCTGAGCGAAAAAGCGCACGAAGACATTACGATCGAAGACATTTGTGCCGCGGCCGCGGAAGGCGATCCGCTTGCGGTCGACGTGGTAGAAACACTGGGCCGTTATCTCGGCTCGGCGATAGCGATTGTGATTAACCTGTTCAACCCGGAAAAAGTGCTGATTGGTGGCGTCATCAATCAGGCGAAAAATGTACTCTATCCTGCGATTCAGCGTTGCATCGAAGAGCAGAGCCTGCCGGTTTACCATCAGGATTTACAACTGGTGGAATCACGTTTTTATAAGCAAGCGACCATGCCCGGTGCCGCACTGATCAAACAGGCTCTGTACGATGGTTTGTTGCTGATGAAAGTGGTTGAAGGGTAAGTTTTTCTTCGTTTTTTTCTCTCTCCGGTTTACATTTGCCGTTCAGGTTACATTTACCATTCGCGAAGATAGCTATACTGTTTAGCTATAGAGCGTTATTCACTTTTGGGATTTTGTATGTCGGGTATTTTAAATACGGTCGATCAGCGTACCAATCTGGTGGGGGAAAACCGCCTCGAATTGTTGCTATTTAGCTTAAATAGTCGCCAAATTTTTGCTATCAACGTATTTAAGGTTCGGGAAGTCATTAAGATGCCGAAAACCACCAAAATGCCGGGTTCGCACCCGAACATTACTGGTGTGGCGTCGTTACGTGGTGATCCGGTGCCGATTATCGATTTGCGCCGCGCGATTGGTTTTCCGCCTTCGCGTTTAGAAAACCCCGAGCAAAATCTGATCATCACCGAATATAACCGTACAGTGCAGGGCTTTCTGGTCGGGCAGGTGCGTAATATCGTCAATACCGCTTGGACCGAGATTCAGCCGCCACCAAAATCGGCCGGACGTTCAAACTATCTGACGGCGATTACTCAAATCAAAGAGCAGGACCAAACTAAAATCGTTGAAATCATCGACGTTGAAAAAGTGCTGGCAGAGATCATCGATTACGATGTGTCGATCTCACAAGAGGTGCTGGATCCTGCGCTGGTGGATGAAATGGTCGGACGTAATATTCTGATCGTGGATGACTCATCAACCGCACGTAACCAGGTGAAAGGCACGCTGTCACAGCTTGGTCTGAATATCATCGAATGTCGCGATGGCTTGGAAGCGCTGAAGCTACTAAAAAGCTGGTGTGATAAAGGCAAAGACATCAACAAAGAGCTGCTGATGATGATCACCGATGCTGAAATGCCGGAAATGGATGGCTATAAACTGACGCATGAAGTGCGCAACGACCCGCGCATGGCGGACTTGTTTATTACCCTCAATACTTCTCTGAGTGGCAGCTTTAACGAAGCCATGGTTCAGAAAGTCGGTTGTAACCGTTTTATTTCCAAGTTCCAGCCGGACCGATTGGTGGAAGCGGTGCAAGATCGCATGCGTGAAATTCTCTAATCGCAGCCAAGTACACTTGCATTCAAAAGCGCTGAATTGTCAGCGCTTTTTTTGTCGGTGAAGCTAACGCACCGCGCAACGTTAATGAAAATCCCGCGACTGAGTTTGTAACTGGTGGAGTTTGGGCGTCAGGTCGATAAGTCGGCCGGCGATGACGTGAATTACGTTGCCTTCGCGTTCCAAAATTCCTTTCACCATCAGCATCTTGGCGCTGATATAGGCGCTTTTTTGCGCCCGCGCAGTGGCTTGCCATACCACCACATTGATGTTGCCGGTATCATCTTCCAGAGTAAAAAAGGTCACGCCCGCCGCCGTGCCAGGGGACTGGCGTCCGGTGACGATTCCTGCCACGGTGACCAGCGACTTGTGCGGTAACTGAATCAAATCTCGCATGCGGGTAAAACGCCCCAGTTCGCCTGCGGTATCGAGCAAGGTCACCGGGTGCTGGGTGAGAGACAAACCGAGCGAGGCGTAGTCTTCGACCAAGGTATCCATGTCACTGGGCTGTTGATAAAGCGCAGGCGCAGCTTCTTCTAGTTGCTCAAACAGAGGCAAATCGGAGAGCGAATCCATCATTGTCCAGCGGGTCGAATAGCGATTATGCGCAAAGCTGTGCAGCGCGTTGGCTGACGCGAGCGACTCCATGTCCTTTTGGGTGAGCCCGCAACGTTTCAACTGCGCCGGGTGCTGAAATCCTTGCGCCGGACGAGCGCTCAGCAGCAATTGCGCACCTTGTTCGCTGAAGCCTTTTACCTGTCGCAGGCCAAGGCGCATTGCCCATTGCTGATCATGCTCGACCACTTGATGATCCCACTGCGAGGCGTTCACGCACACCGGTAGCACCGCGATGCCGTGACGCTGAGCATCCTGAACCAGTTGCGAGGCGCTGTAAAAGCCCATCGGCAAGCTGTTCAGCAGCGCGGTATAAAACGCTTCCGGATAGTAGTATTTCAGCCATGCAGAGCAGTACGCCAGTACCGCAAACGAGGCCGAATGACTTTCCGGAAAACCGTATTCGCCAAAACCGCAGATTTGATCGTAAATCCGCTCGGCAAACGCCAGTTCATAGCCCCGCGCCAGCATGCCGTTAATCAGCTTGGTGCGAAATTTCGCCAGTTCACCAGTTTTTTTCCATGACGCCATAGCGCGGCGTAATTGATCGGCTTCCCCGCCCGAAAATCCGGCGGCGACCATGGCTATTTTGATCACCTGTTCCTGGAAAATCGGCACGCCCATGGTGCGTTGGAGTACGGCTTCCACTTCTTTAGACGGGTAGGTGACGTCTTCAATCCTATCGCGCCGCTTGAGAAACGGGTGCACCATGTCGCCCTGAATCGGACCGGGACGCACAATCGCAATCTGAATCACCAAGTCGTAGTAGCTGCGCGGTTTCAGGCGCGGCAGCATGCTCATCTGGGCGCGCGATTCAATCTGAAACACGCCAATGGTGTCGGCGCGCTGAATCATGCCATACACGTTGGCATCATCCTGCAGGCGGGTGATATCGGCAATGCTGAGTTTGCGCTGATGGCGCTGCTCAATGCAGGTAAAGCACTTACGAATGGCGGTTAACATGCCAAGCGCCAACACATCGACTTTAAACAGCCCGAGACTCTCCAAATCGTCCTTATCCCACTGAATAATGGTGCGTTCCGGCATGGCGGCATTTTCAACCGGCACCAGTTCGTACAGCGGGCCGGAGGAAATCACGAAACCGCCGACGTGCTGCGATAAATGACGTGGAAAGCCGATCAGTTCGTTGACCAGCTCAATAAACTGCTGTCCTTTGAGCGACTGCGGTTCCAAGCCCAGTTCAGTGAGCTGCGCTTGCCAGCCCAAACCGCGATCGCGGCGGTTAACGTTCTTGATGAAAAAATCGAGTTGCGCTTCATGGATGCCGAGCGCCTTACCCACATCGCGCACGGCGCTTTTAAAGCGATAGCTGATCACCGTCGCCGCCAAGGCTGCTCGCTCACGGCCATACTTGCGATACAGATACTGAATCACCTCTTCGCGCCGTTCGTGTTCAAAATCGACATCAATATCCGGCGGCTCTTGGCGCTCTTTACTGATGAAGCGCTCAAACAGCACGCTGATCTGGCGTGGGTCCACCGAAGTGATTTCCAGGCAGTAACACACCACGGAATTGGCCGCCGAACCGCGCCCCTGATAAAGAATGCCGCTGCGTTTGGCGAACATCACAATGTCGTGAATGGTGAGAAAATAGTAGGGTAGATCGAGCTCTTCAATCAGCGTCAGCTCTTTTTCAATTGTGGCGTTGATGTCGGCGGGCACGCCGTGCGGAAAGCGCAGCGCTTTGCCTTGCTCGACGAGCTGGCGCAGATAGGCCATCGGCGTGTGACCATCGGGCACCAACTCACTGGGGTAGCGGTAGTGAAGCGAGCCCAACTGGAATTCACAGCGCTCAGCAATGCGCACACTTTCTTGCAGCCATTCGGGCGGAAACAGTTTACTCAGCTTGGCCTGGCTGCGCAGCGCACGCTCGGTATTGCTCACCAAATGGGCCTGAATGTGTTCTACCGGTTGGCCGCGTTGAATAGCGGTCAGAATGTGTTGCAGGGGCAGGCGGGTTGCGTTGTGCATCAACACGCCGCCGCAGGCGGTAATTGGCATCTCTAATTCTCGTGCCAGCGTGCGGCAGTGGCTGAGGTAAGCGTTGTCTTGCGGCCCGAGGTGGCGTTGCACGCCCAGCCATAATCGATGGGGGTGATGCTGACGCAGCCATTGCCCCCAGTGCCTGTCGCGCTCGGTGTGGCTCGGCAGCCAAATCACCAGGCAGTGGCGCGCCGACATCACATCCCATTCCGACAGTTTGTATTGGCCTTTCTCACTGCGCCGCCGAGCATTGGTGATGATGCGGCACAGTTCAGCATACGCGTCCTGATTCGGGCACAGCAACACAAAGCGGCACTCGTCATTAAGCTGAAACAGGCTGCCGACAATCTGCTTGATGCCCAGTTGTTGCTGCTTTATGGCAGTGTGGGCGCGGACCACGCCAGCCAGCGAGCACTCATCGGTAATCGCGATGGCGTGATAGCGCAGAAAGTCAGCCTGAATGACCAATTCTTCGGGGTGGGATGCGCCGGTCAGAAACGAGAAATTACTCTGACAGAACAGTTCTGCATAAACCATGATTGCCTCAGCTGAATTGGCCGTGAATAAACCATTGCTGCTCGGGAGTGCGAAACACCCACAGCCAGCGCCCTTGCTCGGTGCGAGCGATAAAATAATCACGAATCATGTTGTGGCCGTCCCACCAACCGGTCGCGATGCGTTCCGGGCCATGAATCAACGAGACCGCTTCGCACAGCGGCTGCGGCTGTGGTAACAGCAGGCTGGGACGCAATTCGGCGCGGCGCAGTGGCTCGGTTGTTGTCGTGGCTGGATGTACATTTGGATGGACATAGCGACTGCGCTTTTCCGGCCTTGGGTCATCACCCAGTTGCAGCTTGTGCACATGCGATGGGCCGAGTTTGGCTTGTAGAAGCGTGATCAGTTCCAACGCGCTTTGTTGGCCTTTGATGCCCGAGAAAAAATCTTCGGCAGTCTGCTCGGCAAGCCCCGCCCGCACCACGCTTAGCGTCAGGCTGACGACTGGATGTTCCAGCAGCAGCGATTCCATGCTCAAGCGGCACAACTGCGCCCATTTTTCCGCCTGATAATCGCCGCGTGCGGAGGTGAATGTCACACTGTGTTGAATTTTGTCACGCTGCGTCAGCGTGAGTTTCAGATCGAACGCAACCTGATTGCGCAGTGTCAGAAACAGCTCCAACCGCGTGAGCAGGCGGCGCAGCGGTTTTTCCAACCACTGCACGTTGTCGATTTCATACAGCAGTTCTAGATGGCTGTGAAACGCTTCCGGTGGATGATAAAAACTGACCGGATGTTTGAATTGTCCCAGCAGTCGGCCAACATAGTTGACCAAATCGATGTCAAAGCGGCGCGCGATCTCCTGCATGGGTAGCGCGAGCAGGCTATCGATGTCTCGAATGCCGACGCGCGCCAGTTTATCGGTGTGTTTACCTTCCAGTTCGGTGGCAGTCAGCGGAAAGCGACCGACCTTTTGGCGCAAGATGGCCGTATCCGCTTCAATCAGGTTGGCACCGCTTTTGGCGAGCAACATGGCGCTCAACGGTGAAAAACCACACCCGTAGTGGTAACGCACGCCGCGTTGATCCAGATGATGGCTGAGCGTGCGCCAATAAGCGGTTAGGCCACCATAGAGCGATAGCATATTGGTTGCGCGTAGCAAAAGCCCTTGCGGCGGATACAGGGCAATGTCGGAGGTGACCAAATAGAGCCACTGCGCAATTTCTTCCACCGCTCGTTGCTCAATCTCGGCATCGTAAGGGTGTACTTGCAGCTCCGCGCACAACGCGGCCGCGCTGCCAAGCCCCATGTCCAGTGTGATGCCTTGGTTGAAAGCCAGTTCGTTGGCTTGCACCACTTGATGCACGCGCCCATCGACAATCACCACCGGAACTGCAGGCTCCGTTTCTGCCGCCGGCGCAAACACGGTATCGAGTTGCAGCGCAGGAAAATGCAGGTAGATCCACAGCGTCATCATCAGCCTTGCTTGCGCAGCGGAAACGGCACCACCACCGACGCGGGTCGGGGCAATGTGAGCGCTTGCCAGCGCTCTGCCATCGAGACAGAAAAAGCGCCCAATGGCCAGCCGCCACGACGTTTGGGAACACTCACTTCCACGCCTTGAGGATGGGCGCTCAGGACGAGTGTCATGGTCACGGGCAAAGAAAACAGGCTGTCTTGGCGCGAGCGGAACAGGAACTGCAAACAGTCACCGGTTTCACACGCCACTTGCAGACGGCGCGCGTGATGCACTTCCAGTTTTTCCTGCCACAACAGCACTTGGCTGCAAGCGCCGCTGCGAGCACATTGCTCGGCTGACCACAACGCTTCCTTGGCGGTTGGCGGGGTGAGAATCAACACGTTATCGAGATGGATTCCAGCGTGTTGCAGGCTTTCGGCGTGCACTTGTCCCGGCGGGTTGATCAGTACGGTCAGGCGTTCATGATGTTGCTGCAGATAAGGAAACAACAGACGCAGTTCACCGATGCCGCATGCCGACTGAATATCAATCACGCCGTGTGCCGGAAAGCCGCCAGCCAGCTGGCTGTCGAGTTCGGCAAAGCCTGTAGCATGAGAGGGTGGCTCGCACGGCGTATCGGAGCCTTGCCATAACCAGTGTTTATTTTTGAGGTGTTCGATCAGTTCATACATAACAATTTACCTGTATATTTGTACAGTATATTTCGTTATGTTGAACATTCAAGAGAAAAGTCGCGGGGCAGAAAGTACAAAGCCCTGCTGATTGAGCAAGGCTTTGAATTCAGAACGAGTCTTTCGTTTATTTTTTGGGTTGTGCGTCGATGCACTGACCGTTGACCGCTTTCCCTTCCGGCGCCATCAGATAGACGTAGAGTGGCATGATATCCAGCGGCGTTTTCAGCAATTCAGCATCTTCTGCCGGGAACGCTTTGGCGCGCATGCCCGTGCGGGTGCCGCCAGGATTAATGGCGTTGACGCGAATGGTGCTGTCGCTCAGCTCGTCTGCCAGCACTTGCATCATGCCTTCGGTAGCAAACTTTGAGATCGAGTAAGTACCCCAGAACGCGCGACCGACGTGACCCACCGTTGAACTGGTGAACACAATGCGCGCATCGTCAGATTTGTGCAGTAGTGGCAGCAGTGCTTGTGTCATCAAGAACTGAGATTTCACATTGACCTGCATCACATCATCAAACGTATCTTCGCCGATTTGATCGAATGGGCTTAATACACCCAGAATCCCTGCGTTGTGTAACACACCATCCAGACGACCAAACTGGCCCTCAATAGTATCAACCATATCAACGTAGTTCTGTTTGGTGGCGCCTTTCATGTCCAGCGGAACGATTGCCGGCTGCGGGTAACCCGCGGCTTCGATTTCGTCGTAGGTCTGCTCCAGTTTTTTCACTGTGCGGCCAAGCAGAATCACGGTAGCACCGTGCGCGGCGTAAGAGATGGCTGCCTGTTTACCAATGCCATCACCAGCACCGGTCACCAGAATAACTTTATCTTTCAGGGCATCTTTAGAAACTGAATAATCCACGTTACGTTTCCTTATTCTTATGATTTGCTTTAAGTCTTCGTGACAAGGTGGTTACAATACACCAATTCGCATTGAAGAGGATGAACACATTGGAATTTTTGTTGGACTATGGCCTGTTTTTGGCCAAGATTGCGACTGTCGTCGTCGCTCTCGTGGTGTTATTAGTCATTGTGAAGTCCGTGGGCGGAAGACACAGCGCTGCCAAAGGCGAGCTGGAAGTCACCAACCTGACTGAGCAACACAAGCAGACAGTGGAACAGCTTGAATCTCATCTCCATGATGACGCTTTTCTGAAAGCCCGCGACAAAGCGGAGAAGAAAAGCGAAAAGGAAAAGAACAAATCTCGCGAAAAAGAAGTCAAAAAAGCAGCGAAAAGCGGCGAACTAGATACGAAGCGCGATCCGCATCTGTTCGTGCTGGATTTCCACGGCAGCATCGATGCCAAAGAAGTCACCTCGCTGCGTGAAGAAGTCACGGCCATTTTGGCGGTTGCACAACAGGGCGATGAAGTGCTGCTGCGCCTGGAAACGGGCGGCGGCATGGTGCACGGCTATGGCCTGGCATCTTCTCAGTTGGATCGCCTGAAAGCAGCTGGTCTGCCGCTGACGATTGCGGTCGACAAAGTGGCGGCCAGTGGTGGTTACATGATGGCATGTATCGCCGATAAAATCGTGTCGGCGCCGTTTGCGATTGTCGGTTCGATTGGTGTGGTCGCGCAACTGCCTAACTTCAACAAATTGCTGAAGAAACACGACATTGAATTTGAACAGCTGACCGCGGGTGAATACAAACGCACGCTCACGATGTTCGGTGAAAATACCGATAAAGCACGCGAAAAGTTCAAAGAAGAGCTGGAAGAAACGCACGTACTATTCAAAGACTTTATTCGTGAACACCGTCCGGATCTGGATTTGGAAAAAGTGGCGACTGGCGAGCACTGGTTCGGTACCCAAGCCAAAGCACTGGGGCTGGTGGATGAGATCAAAACCTCAGACGACCTGATTGTCGACGCGTGTAAGAACAAAACTGTACTGGCGCTCCATTACGTGCAGAAGAAAAAACTGACCGCCAAGCTGGCGGGTGTGGCCAGTGAAGCCGCCGACAGCGTGTTGCTGAAGCTTATCAGCCGCGGCCAGCGTCCGATTGTATAATCCATATTGAACCACCCAAGCGCCCCAATATGGGCGCTTTCGTTTGATGACCTCGTTCATTTGATGACATAGTTAAAAAAGGTACTGTGATGAACCCGATTCTCGCACTGTTGAAAGAGAACAATATTAGTGACCAACAAATTGGTGAGCTGTTTCAGGCGCTGACGCAAAACCCGCTGGCGGCGATGATGACCATCAGCCAACTGGGTTTGCCGCAGGAAAAACTGCAACTACTGATGGGCCAAGTGATGCAAAATCCGGCGCTGATTAAAGAAGCCGTGGAAGAGCTGGGCTTGGATTTCTCGAAAGTTGAAGAAGCGAAGGCGAAGTTGCAGCAGTAAGTTTATTGCTGGTTCGTAAGCAATGGAAAGGGTCGCCGGTGTCATGCTGACGGCCCTTTTTGTTTTTCGTTGGCGCAGGCCGGAACGGCTTTAGTTATTCCAGGTACCGTAAATATTTATCCACGAATTTCTCACTAAATGAGGAATAAATGGAGCGCTGTGTTCCATTTGGTTTTAGGAGCTGGAGGAGTTTGAAAATGTTTAATGGGTCATAGCTATGTAATCATTTAAGCATAGCAAGCCAATAAGCCTCTCTCTGTTCGTTGCCCTGAAGATATCCAGATGCCTTAGCTCTGCCTAATTAAATTTAATAATTGGGAACTCAGTTCATGTGGTCAGATAATCAGCTTGTCAACGACGTTCTGTGATGAAAACGAATTGAACGAATGACCTTACGACTGACCGTGGGTTTGAGTACATACTCCGGTTACATCTTTTCCCAATCAAACAACTTTACAATAGAGAGTGGTACGAATGTTAAGTACAGCTAAAATGAACAAGAACCTGTTTACCCTTACGTTATCCATCCTAGTTCTTAGTATGACTGGATGTTCAGCCTTAAAAGAAAAAGCCGCTAACGCGAGCCAAGAGCGTGCTGCGAAGTTCTCGGATGAGGAGCTATGTAAAAACTACAAGGAAGACACCAATATTTACTACGTTGAAGCGAACAAAACAGAAGTGCAGAAACGAGGCCTGAGCTGCAATTAAACACAGAACTGTTGATGTGTGATATAGCAATGTCGATCACATTCATCATAATCCACCTGTAGGGAGTATATAGGCAGAGCTCACAACTCCCTCCGGGCCTAACGACAAAATAATACAGTCTAATCAAGCATCCTAAGATGCGTTGATCCCGATTAGATCTGACTCATCTATTTAAAAAGAAAAGAGTGGTTTACTCGGATTAAAGATTATTCATCCTTAATCAACGAGATTAATAGGCAATTCACTTTCTTCATCTCAGCAATCCAACCATCACACGGAGCAAGCACGCAGCATTCAGCCGTGGACTCTTGACTTGAAAACTTTGTTGATAGCAACAGGAAAATCGCCTGTGTGAGGCTATACATAAAGAAAAAATCGATCGATACATTCGCCATTCTGGTTACACTTGAATCGGAACGTGCCGTCCATATGAACTGGTCTTAACCTGCAATGATCGTAAGATAGACGGCAATGCTGATTGACAGTGATGAATGTTCTCACAAGCTCCGTGAGTATGTTGATCTCAGTAGGTCCAAGTGAGGAGCGTTCAGTTTCTGCTAGTAAGGTAACATAGGTTATCCAGAATAAATGAAGGTAATAATAGCCTGGAAGGTGATGATAATGGATAGCCAGAATAGAACAGATAAAATAATTCCTAGTCTCATAGTCATATCTCTTTTGTGCATTTATTCGAAAGATAGTGTTAGACAAAAGAGATAAGAAATAATTAATATTAATAATCGTTATTTCCGAAGCCTAGCTAATTACTCCATGCATCGAACAATGATTTTATCCACATCGTAGTAGCAGAAGTATTTATCAGCCAGCAAATATTGGTATCTTCTTTCTTTGTAGATATCGACACCTAAAAAAGATTTTTGTATCTGACTGACAATAGGTGAAGATGAAGCAATAAACACAACTGGCTTGTTAATTTGTTCAACTTCTTCAATTTTTTTGGTCTTGGAGAAAAGTATTCCATCTTTAATGTAAATGTCACCATTGATAGAAAATGAGCTATATTGTTTTTTATTGTAAATGTCGGAAATATTTACGATGGATGTGTATTTTTCTTCTTTAGACAAAAAGTCGACATTGGTTTTTAACTCAATTCTATCTTCATTATTCATGATGATGACTTCATTTCTTTTATAGTATCCATCAACAGGTAACTCACTTCTTCTGTTTATTGAAATGAATGCAATAATAAGAATAAAAAAAAGCAATGTGTTAATTATTTTTAAGTGTTTCATAGATTACACCCGCGGATTTTCAGCTCTTGAACAATTTCATCTAGGTCATTACCAGAGTAGGAGACCAAAGATTCTTGCCTTAAGCAGTCAATAACGACCCTGTTTCCTATAGAGTTGATAAATAAAACATGTTTATTTTGTTGAAGAGCCTGTTTGATCATTTTATCCAAGCTGCTAAATGCGATTTCTTTGGTATCAGAGCCCTGCTGGTTGGAGACTAGTTTAGAAAACAACGTGGTGTCGTTATTTGGTAATACAGCAATATAACTATTAGTTTGAACAATGTTGACGGGTGATGTTTCAATATGATTGTTGCTTTGCAATACAAACAGCACGAGAAGAATCAGATTAACAACCAAAAGAGGATAACCGATGAATTGAGATGTTAACTGTTGGAGGCGCACCGATGGGAAAGGAGACTTTTTATTGATGACCTGTGCGGCCTCGGCCATACTTTCTGTTTCTGTTTCTGTTTCTGTTTCTGTTTCTGTTTCTGTTTCTGTTTCTGTTTCTGTTTCTGTTTCTGTTTCTGTTTCTGTTTCTGTTTCTGTTTCTGCTTCTGAAAGCAGAATTTTAGGGTCTACAACAACGTATCCCTTATTTTTTTCATTGATGATGATATCCAGCTGAGTGTGATTTTTTAGGATCTTTCTAAGGTTAGCAATAGAGACTGGGACTGAGTTTTTCGAGACCAGTTTTCCTGGCCATCCAATTGATGCGAGGTTCTCTTTACTATAGTACTCACCTTTGTGATTTAGCAGGTGAGCGAGTATCGCTGATTCAGCATAGGAACATTTATATCTCACTTGATCGACAGCAATAAAATAGCTCCCTCCTTCCTCACTAAAGTCAATATATATGTAGTTGCTAGTCATTCTATGCTTGTCTCTCACTTTCGCATGGCGATACGAAACCATAGTACTACAAACCGTCTTGATGACAAATTGAGTGACGCTAACTCAAATATGAAGGTCTTCTTTATCCACTCTACTTGTTTTTGAAACTACAAATTAATTATCTATTTAACAGGTTGATTTTTAAGTAAATTATAATTATTAATTTTAATTAGAATACCTTTTCTAGTGATGGCGTTAAGGTTTCATCACTGATACGGAATGATGGTTAGAAGCTATTGATACGTCGCCAAATCAGCATTAACTAAGTTTTTTGTGTTCACAGTGAGAGCTATGGATAGAGGCGTGACGGTAAAGAACTTGAATGAAAACACAGTTTAAGAGCTTTGAGCTTTTACCAATAGATAAGGTATAAAAATGATGAAATTTACTTTGATCACTGTAACTCTTGCGACTCTACTATCAGGAGCGGCACAAGCAGAACAAGTTGACTTCGATGGTTTGAGCGTTGGCGCTTCAGTGGTCGGGCAAGCATACAACGATACGAGCGATCACAATCGCGATGATGATACAACCCAGTTTACAGGCTACGGCATTCAGTTTGACTACAGTATGAACAAGATTCTTGGTATCACGGGTGGTTACACGAACACTAGCTCGGATGATTGGGGATTGGATCTAAAAACAGAACGTTTCTACACAGGGGCTAATATTGGTTACCGTTTTGAAGGCGAACAATGGGCCGTTAAACCGTTTGGCACAATCGGATTTAATACTATCGAAGCCAAGGTTAAAGATTTCTCCGTGAACAAAACATTCAACAAACCTTATTTAGGGGTGGGTGTGTCACTGATGTACAAACAGCTTTTTGCAACACTGGCGACTGATGCAACGAAATTGGATAGTGATGTTGTTTTTGTAGAGTCTCGTCTGACTTTAGGTTATCGCTTCTAAGTATTAATCTGTTTAAATAAGAAAAGGGTTTGAAAGATGAAAATGCTGGATATTTTTCTATTGGTGTTTTCATCTTCCGCCAACAATGAAGGCAATTTTTATTTTACGGAAAATCAGATTGGCATTTACCTTATGTTAATAATACCGACCATAATAATGATCGCACTCTTGTTTTATAAAGTGGGTTCATCTGTTAATTATCGAAAAAATACACGCATTAGAACCGAAAAAGCAGAAGCCTATCAAATGGTAAAAATATATGTATCTCGAATGGAAAAACTGATGCAGGCTTATGAAATGGAAAGAACCAAACTTCAGGAAGCGAATGTCATGCTTAATGCTGCTCATTTTCGTATCGCGTGCTTAAAGTCTGTATTGGCAAATCATCAAGAGACGACCTCCTTTAATTTCTTTGAGGATGTGACTACCCGAGAAGTGCTTAAAAAGCGTTACAAGTTACTCAGTGCTGCTTATCATCCAGACAAGGGAGGCAACCTTGCCGTTATTAAGTTGATTAATCAGCAATATAAAGCGGCTGCTCTTTTGCACATGGCATCGTGTAATCGCTTCTCTTCTTAAACATCACCCTTAGGTATTCTCATCACTGACTTATAAGGCGATTGCAGCCGCATAGTTTGAGTGTCAGTGCGAGGAGTCCTCCGCCAATCACACCCGCCAAATGTGCTTCGGTCGCCACACGTGCATGAATCAGTTGCTCAGTCCCCATCGAGCTGCCAATCGCTTGTTCCCACACCACTTTCGCCACCACGCCAAGCACCAACAGCCAACTGCTGCGACGGCCTTGCAGCGCCTCTTGCAGGGCAAAGAAAGCAAACAGAGCGTGTAAGGTGCCGGAAAGACCCACGTAGATGCGCATGTCGGTAAGCAGCACGCAGAGTCCAATCCACACGCTGAGTGAGAGCAATAGAATCAGCAACGTACGCGCCGCTGGTTTAAAGATAAAACTGATGATCCACAACCCGGCGAGGTTCATGCCTAAGTGGGCAAAGTTGGTGTGGGTGAAATTTCCTGTTAGGATGCGCCACCATTGGCCGTGTTGAATGCCGCTGAGCTGCCACGCACTCCAACCGGCGAGCGGCTCGAATTGCAGCCCGAAACAAACGATACTGACTAAAAATAGCCACAGGTAAAGATTCACAGTATGTCCCGTTATTGTTCAGAGTGTGGAAAAGCACGCAAAGCCTGCATTTGTGATGCGATTGTGCCGTTAAGTTCGCGAGTGGAGCTTATCATCCTTCAACACCCAACAGAAGAACACCGCCCGATGGGAACGGCGCGCATTCTGAGCCTGTCGCTCCCCAACAGCCGCTTGCTGGTGGGGGAAGATTTTCGTCAGCACGAGGAACTGAACCGCCTGTTGGCCGATGAAAACGCGCAACATTTCGTGTTGTACCCCAGTGAGCAGTCGCAATCCTCGGCCGAGTTTGAGCCCGAAGCAGGGAAAACGCTGCGCGTGATTCTGCTGGATGGGACGTGGAAAAAAGCGTTCAAAATGTGGCAGGTGAATACGCAGTTGCATGCGTTGCCCTCGCTGCACTTACCCAAAGATCTCACCGGCAATTACCGCATCCGAAAAGCGCCGAGTGACAATGCGCTCTCAACCGTCGAAGCGGGTTATCATCTGTTGCAAAGTTTGCAGCCAGAGAGTGATTTTTCGCCGCTGATGAACACTTTTGACGCCATGATCGAGTATCAGATTCAACATATGCCGC
Source organism: Vibrio sp. bablab_jr001 (assembly GCF_016464285.1). Lineage (NCBI taxonomy): Bacteria > Pseudomonadati > Pseudomonadota > Gammaproteobacteria > Vibrionales > Vibrionaceae > Vibrio > Vibrio sp. bablab_jr001. The sequence goes on along the minus strand of NZ_JACDWZ010000039.1, from coordinate 399,119 downwards.
CGGGCGTGTTTGAGCGCAACTACCTCAATAAAGACCAATAATCGCGCTCACTCCACTTAGTAATGCACATGCGCGGAGAACAGTTGCTGATGCAAACGCTGGGCGTAAGCATCGGTCATCGCCGCGATGTAATCACAAATGACTCGCATGCCATCGCCGGATGCATGTTCCGCCGCTTGCCATTTCTCGCGGGTCGCCTGTGGCAGTAAGCGCTCCGGATCGGCAGCCAGGGCTTCAAACAAATCCATAATGATCTGCTGGCCCTTGTATTCAAAGCGCTGTACTTGCGGCACCTGAATGACATACTGATTGACGAAGTTCTTGAGAATCTCCAGCGCATCGGCCATGTTCGGTTCCAAATAGGCGTTAAATGCCAGCAGATCACTGTCGAACGGCGCATCCACCGGACGTACGCTGATACTGGTCAACAGCGCATTGACGATGCCCCCGATGGCGTCTTTGCGCACATGGTGCTGGCCGGAAAACAGCATTCCACTCAGCTCATCAATGTGTTCGGCAAACCAACATTCACCGCTGTTGGCGAGCAGGTTCGCGGCCGCTTGCTGCCATTGCGTCTGCGTGACCATACCCAACACTATTGCATCTTCCAGATCGTGCACCCCGTAGGCAATGTCATCCGCCAGCTCCATGATCGAGCAGTCGAGCGATTTAAAGCGGGTTTTCTGGTGCTTATACGGCGTTTCCGCTTCGCCGCGCATCTGGCTCAGCAGCGCGCGATCGTTCGGGGTGAGCGGCGCTAAGACCCACTCAAACATTTGGCGGTCACAATCATACACGCCTTTGGCTGGCGACCAGTCTTTGGCTTTGAGCTGACGCTGATGCGGCACCGACTCGGGTATTTTCTCGGCGCGGGTCTGACTCAACAGCGCCGGGTATTTCAACAAGCCCAGCAGCGTGCGGCGCGACAGGTTCATGCCGTGATGCTCGGTGTACGGCTCTAAACAAGTGACGATACGAAACGTCTGGGCATTGCCTTCAAAGCCGCCGTGTTCACGCATCATGTAGTTCAGCGCGATTTCGCCCCCGTGACCATAAGGTGGGTGACCGATGTCGTGCGCCAGACACAAAGAATCAATCAGGCTGTCTGAAGGCATCAGGTCGCGAAATTCCGGCTGCTTGAGTTTGATTTGCGCCACGATGCCGGTACCGATTTGGGCGGCTTCAAGGGAGTGGGTTAGGCGAGTGCGGTGGAAATCGTTAAGGCTGGTGCCGTGTACCTGAGTTTTGGCCTGCAGACGGCGGAATGCCGCAGAGTGTAGGATGCGTGCGCGGTCGCGTTGAAACGGACTGCGGTGATCGTTGCGGCGAATTTTGTGTTCGTCGTTGTTGCGTTCTTGCCAGTCTGGACTGATGGATACCTGCATACACTGCTCCCGTTCCATTTCCGTGCTGTCTGGAACGCCAGACAGCTTAAGGATACTCGACCATTTTTATAAAACTTACAGCGACTTAACTGATTTCGTCCAGTGTTAATTCAAAGCTTGGCGCAAAGGTTTCCAGAAAATAGGCCATTTCCGGTGTATGGCGCTCTTGCAGCGTCACATCGAGGCGTTTTTTTGCCAGCGCAAATTCGTGATTGCCGGCGCTGAGTTCTTCCAGACATTTGAGGTAAGCACAGATGCAGTCGGCTTGTTTGACGATGGCCGCATCTTCTTCATACGCCGCTTCGTGAACCAGAAATGGCGCGAAATCTTGCTGAAATTCTTCCGGCAACATCGATAATAAACGGCGCTCAGCCGCGGCTTCAATTTTCTTATATTCTTTGGCGATATCCGGATTGTAGTATTTCACCGGGGTCGGTAAGTCTCCGGTCAATACTTCACTGGAGTCGTGGTACATGGCAAGAATGGCAATGCGTTCCGGGTTCAGTGTGCCGCCAAACTTTTTGTTTTTGATCACCGCCAGTGCGTGGGCGACAAATGCCACCTGCAAGCTGTGTTCAGAGATATTTTCTTTGGAGACAGAGCGCATCAGCGGCCAGCGCTGGATCAGCTTCATGCGGGCGAGATGGGCAAAAAAATGGCTTTCTTTCATAACTCTCGGCAATCCTCATCTAAAAATCAGGCTCTCTTCTAGTGTATAAAAGAGAGCCTGAATAGCCTAACTGATCACCGGAAGTCGATGAAAGTGTTATTGACTGTAGGTGCTGAGGAATCGTTCAAAGCGGCTGATGGCGATTTCCAGATCTTCCACGTGTGGCAGGGTCACAATACGGAAGTGGTCTGGTTTCGGCCAGTTGAAGCCACTGCCTTGAACCAGAAGCACTTTTTCCTGAACCAGGAAGTCGAACACCATCTTCTGGTCATCTTTAATACTGTATTTTTTGGTATCAATTTTCGGGAACAGATACATCGCGCCTTTTGGCTTCACGCATGATACACCCGGAATCTGGTTAATCATTTCCCATGCACGGTCACGTTGCTCGAGCAGACGACCGCCCGGTAGGATCAGTTCATTAATACTCTGGTAGCCGCCCAGCGCTGTCTGGATGGCATGTTGCATCGGCACGTTGGCACACAGACGCATAGAGGCCAGAATATCCAGACCCGCGATGTAACCTTGCGCCTGATGTTTCGGACCAGTCAGGAACATCCAGCCGCCACGGAAACCGCACACGCGGTAGGCTTTCGACAAGCCGTTAAACGTCATCACCAATACATCTTCGGTCAGGGTCGCGACTGAAATATGCGTTGCACCGTCGTACAACACTTTGTCGTAGATTTCATCGGCGAAAATGATCAGCTTGTGCTGACGCGCTACTTCAATCACTTCCAGCAGAAAATCACGGCTGTACACTGCACCTGTCGGGTTGTTCGGGTTAATCAGTACGATGCCGCGGGTTTTCGGGGTGATCTTTTTCTTGATGTCATCAATGTCCGGATACCAGTCCGCTTGCTCGTCACACAGGTAGTGCACGGCTTTACCGCCTGACAGTGCAACGGCTGCTGTCCACAGTGGGTAGTCCGGAGCCGGAACCAGCATTTCATCGCCATTGTTCAGCAGGGCTTGCATCGCCATCACGATCAGTTCAGACACGCCGTTACCCACGTACACGTCTTCCACATCCAGAGAGCGGATGCCTTTTTTCTGATAGTGCTGAACGACAGCTTTACGTGCCGAGTAGATACCTTTGGAATCACAATAACCTTGTGATGTTGGCAGGTTACGGATCACGTCGACCAGAATTTCGTCCGGGGCGTCGAAACCAAATGGGGCCGGGTTGCCGATATTGAGCTTTAGTATTTTATGCCCTTCTTCTTCCATGCGTTTAGCATGTTTAAGTACTGGTCCTCTAATGTCGTAGCAGACATTATCGAGTTTTGACGACATCCCGATATTTTGCATTGCGTTACCCCAGAAAATAATTGAATTTCTTTATTAAAGTACAACAGATTGCCTTTTTTTAGAATATAAATCTAGTGATGAAAGGGTTTATAGAGAGGAAAAAATGAGGTCCCCTGATGGTGGTCAGGAAAAGCACGCAAAAGATGGGGTATAACCTTGATTTACGTGGGTTCTCTCAATAGAGTAGCTACAGTTACATCGAATCTCAGTTTAGTCGAGGTCGCTTTGTCGAACTTTCATCAAGCCATTGCTCGGTTGATAGAGCAAATTAACGACGCGAGGGATAACGACGTTCGTTTCACCCAAGAGTTGGCAGAGAAGCCACCATTCGCGTTCATCGATTGGCTTGAAGCCCAACCGGTTTTCCCGAAATTCTATTGGCAGTCCCGTGATACCCGTGAAGAGGTGGTCGCATTGGGGCAGCTTTACACATTCTCCGATCCTGCGCCGGCGTACACCATTTTGGGTGACGATCAACGCGTGTGGGGCGGGCGTTCATTTGATGGTCAGACAGACAAAAACCGCCGCTGCATGTCGTCGTTTTTCTTTCTGCCTCAGGTGGAGCTTATCCGTTTTGACACGACATGGAAGCTGGCAGCCAACGTCAGTCACGAACGTCACCGTACGCTCGCCACGCTGAATAAGCTGCTGACGGACGTGGCGCCACTGCGCGTAATGAACTGTGAGGTGACCAACGTGCAGCATGTCCCGACCGAATCAGGTTGGGCGACGCTGGTGGAACAGGTATTGGATGGCATTGAGCACAACGACTTTAAGAAAGTGGTGTTGGCGCGTCAGACAAAGTTGTCGCTCGATCGCCCGATCAGCGCCGCGCAACTGCTCAAAGCCAGCTACGAACAGAATCACCACAGTTTTCACTTTCTGTTGGCGTTGGATACCAAACATAGCTTTATGGGTTCCACGCCGGAGCGGCTTTATTTCCGTCAAGGGCAAGAGCTACAAACGGAAGCGTTGGCAGGCACCATCGGTCGTGGTCACAATGCGACGCAGGATATGGAACTGGCAAACTGGCTGACTCAGGACAGTAAAAACCTCAACGAAAACCAGTATGTGGTGGACGACATTGTTGAGCGTTTAACGCCTTACTCAGAAGCGGTAACGGTGGAGCAGGAGGCGCATTTGGTTCGCCTGCGCAAAGTGCAGCATCTGAAACGCCGTATTCATGCGCAGCTTGCAACAGGCATCAATGGCGTGCAGCTGTTGAGTGCACTTCAGCCGACCGCGGCGGTGGCGGGTTTGCCACGCAAAGCAGCATTCGATTTTATCACTCAGCACGAGCCGTTCGCTCGTGGCTGGTATGCAGGTTCTATGGGTTATTTCAGTCATCAACAAGCGGAATTCTGCGTTGCGATTCGCAGCGCCTTAGTGCTGGAAAAAGAAGTCCAGCTGTTTGCCGGTGCCGGCATTGTACCGGGCTCGGTGGCCGAGCATGAATGGCAGGAGCTGGACAAGAAAATGTCGACACTGCTGAGTCTCATCACTGACCGCCTGCCGTTGGGCGTGGCCTCATGAGTCAGGATCAAGCGGTATTGAACCGCATCTGGTGTCAGACACTGCTGGAAGAGATGACTCGATTTGGCGTGAGCGAGGTGTGTATTGCGCCGGGCTCGCGTTCAACGCCTTTAACGCTGGAAGCGGCAGCCAATCACAACCTGACGCTGCACACGCACTACGACGAACGCGGCCTGGGTTTTATGGCGCTCGGTATGGCGAAGGCGAGCGGCAAACCGGTGGCGGTGATCGTGACCTCGGGCACCGCGGTTGCCAACTTACTGCCTGCGATTGCTGAATCGCGCCTGACGGGCGAGAAACTCATCGTTCTGACTGCTGACCGCCCGGTTGAACTGGTCGGTTGCGGCGCCAATCAGGCGATCAATCAAATTGGCATTTACTCTTCGCACGTGACGCAGGCGGTGAATCTGCCCAGCCCGAATGTGCGTTTGCCACTGAACTGGCTGCTGACTACGGTCGATGAGGCGCTCAGTCAACAAGCGCAGCATGGTGGCACGGTGCAGTTTAACTGTCCGTTCCCTGAACCGCTTTATTCGGCCAACGATGCCAGCCTGTATCAGGATTATCTGGCCAGTGTAAGCCACTGGCAGCAATCGAATCAGCCGTACAGTGAACGCCGATTCAGCGATGCGCACGCTTTTCCGGAAGACGCGCAAATGCTCAGCCGTAAAGGCTTGGTGATCGTCGGGTCAGTGCGTCTGGCTGAAGCCAAAGCCGCGCAGCAGTTTGCAGAGAAGCTCGGCTGGCCGCTACTGTGTGACCCGCAATCGGGCATCAGCAGTGAGTGGGCGCATTTTGATTTGTGGCTGCAAAACAGCGCCGCGAAAGCCTTATTGGATGAGTGTGAACAGGTAGTGCAGTTTGGTTCGCGCATTGTTTCAAAGCGCCTCAATCACTGGCTGGAACAACATGTGCGCCGCAGCAATGCGCATTACTGCTATGTTTCGCCAGCGCCGGATCGCAACAATCAGTCGCATCTGCCCCAGCAGCATTGGGTGTGTGATATTCCCGACTGGATTGAAACCAAACTGAGTAAGTGGAGTGCGCTCAGCGCCACTCATGCAGGCTGGGCGGATGAACTCAAACGCTACGCTGATAGCACCGCGGAACTCGCCAAACTGCATTTAAGCAATGAACCGATGACGGAAATCGCGCTGGCGCTCGATCTGACTGAACGTGCGCGTCACGCCGCACTGTTTGTCGGAAACAGTTTGATTGTGCGTCTGGTCGATATGTTCAGCGCGGTCGACGGGCGGGAAGTGTTTTCCAACCGCGGCGCGTCCGGTATTGATGGCCTGGTGGCCACCGCGGCCGGCGTGCAACGTGCCATTAACCAGCCAATGCTGATGCTGATGGGCGATACTTCACTTCTGTATGACATGAACTCACTCGCATTGGTGCGCAGCACGCCGCAGCCGCTGGTGATTGTGGTCGCTAATAACGATGGCGGCGCCATTTTTGATCTGCTGCCCGTTCCGGCGCAACAACGTGAAGCGCTGTATCAGATGCCGCATGGCATGCAGTTCGAACACGCCGCAGCCCAATTTGGGTTGCGTTACGCACGACCGGAAACGTTGGCCGCCTATCAGAGCCTGGTGGATGACCATCTCGCGCAGGGCAATGGAACTTTGTTGCTGGAGATCACCACGCCGCCTCAGCAAGCCGCGCAGCAAATCAAACAACTGATGCCGCAGATTCATGCTTTGTAGCCGCGCGTCATTTTCTCACTTTTCATCACGTAAACAGCGTGCAGATGTGCCAGTGTTGGTGTTTCTGCACGGCTTACTCGGCAACGGCGACGACTGGCAGTCAGTGTTGAATGCATTGCCAGATTGGGATTGGATTACGCTTGATCTGCCCGGACACGGCGATAGCCAAGAACAAACCTGTCACGATTTTGCCGACTGCTGCCAGCAAATCACCGCTGCCGTTCTTTCTCATGTTCCACCGCAAACTCCAATCTGGCTAGTGGGCTATTCGCTGGGTGGTCGTCTCGCCATGACTGGCGCAGCGAGCGGCGCATTTGCTGCGCTCAACGTGCAGGGATTCATCATCGAAGGTGGAAACTTTGGCCTACAATCGACAGTCGAACGAGAAGCACGCTGGCACAACGACAGCCACTGGGCAGCCCGTTTTCGCTCAGAGCCGATTGAACAGGTATTGAGCGATTGGTATCAGCAAGCGGTATTTAGTTCACTAAACCATGAGCAAAGACAAACCTTAATCACAAAGCGAAGTGCTAATCTTGGGCACGCCGTGGCAAATATGCTGTTATCCACTTCTCTGGCCACACAGCCGTATTTGTTGCCAACCCTGAAGCAATTGCAGACCCCTGTCTGGTATGTGTGCGGTGCGAAGGATGAAAAATTTCGTCAGCTTGCTGAGCACAGCGGGCTGAACTATCGTCAGGTCGAAGATGCCGGGCACAATGTTCACCATGAACAGCCCACCGCCTTCGCCCGGATTATTCAAGATTTAATACACACGCCCAGTTTGCGGGCGGGTGACAACAACAATGGGAATCACCATGGCTAAAACAGTAGGCATTTCAGAAGAAGAACTTTACGCTCCGGTCAACTGGCAAGACTGCGGCGGCAGTTACGAAGATATTCACTATCACAAATCGGAAGATGGTATTGCGAAAATCACCATTGCGCGCCCGCAGGTTCGCAACGCTTTTCGTCCGCAGACCGTCAAAGAGATGATCCATGCACTGGCAGATGCACGTTATGACGAAGGCGTCGGCGTGATCATTCTGACCGGCCTCGGTGAAGATGCTTTCTGTTCTGGTGGTGACCAGAAAATTCGTGGCGATTACGGCGGTTACAAAGACGAAACTGGTACTCACCACCTTAACGTGCTCGACTTCCAACGCCAAATCCGTACGTGTCCGAAACCGGTCATCGCCTCGGTTGCTGGCTGGGCGGTCGGCGGCGGCCACGTCCTGCATATGATGTGTGACCTGACGATTGCCGCAGAAAATGCGCAGTTTGGTCAGACGGGTCCTAAAGTTGGTTCGTTTGATGGAGGCTGGGGCGCTTCTTACATGGCGCGTATCGTTGGCCAGAAAAAAGCGCGTGAAATCTGGTTCCTGTGCCGTTTCTACGACGCGAAAGAAGCGTTGGATATGGGCCTGGTGAACACGGTGGTGCCACTAGAAGAGCTGGAGAAAGAGACCGTGCGCTGGTGCCGTGAAGTGCTGCAACACAGCCCAATGGCGCTGCGCTGCTTGAAAGCGGCCTTGAACGCGGACTGTGATGGTCAGGCTGGCCTGCAAGAACTGGCGGGTAATGCCACTATGCTGTTCTATATGACTGACGAAGGTCAGGAAGGGCGTAACGCGTTCAACGAGAAACGCAGACCGGACTTCAACAAGTTCCCTCGTAACCCATAATCATGAAGAGCGGCCCGGTTGTCTGGTGCCGCTCTTTGTTTAAAAGTATTCCGAGCCCAATCAATCCAAATTGACCACTAATGTGGTGACTTTGACCGGAAGGGCATTTCAGTAACAAGCAGAGTTAAGTTAGATATGCGCAGTGCAAAACTGTATCGCTACCGCTTGCCAATGGATAGCGGCGTCATTCTTCGTGATGAGAAGATGACGGAACGTGAAGGCTTTATCGTTGAACTTCAGGAAAATGGCAATATTGGGCGTGGTGAAGTCGCGCCGCTAAAAGGTTTTAGTCTCGAATCGCTCGATGAAGCGGGAGCGCTGGCGAAAGAACAGCTTGAGCTGTGGGTTCAAGGTCAGGCATTGGACTACGATGCGCTGTTCCCATCGGTGGCTTTTGGCGTCTCGATGGCGGAATTGGAGCTGGCGGGTGAATTGCCGGAGCAGGGCCAGTATCAGGCTGCTCCGCTGTGTACCGGCGACCCGGATGAACTGATCCCGCAACTTAACGCGATGCCGGGACAGAAAGTGGCGAAAGTCAAAGTCGGCCTGTATGAGCCGATTCGTGACGGCATGCTGGTCAATCTGTTCTTAGAATCGATGCCGGATCTTTACCTGCGTCTCGATGCCAATCGCGCCTGGAGTAAAGAGAAAGCCGCTAAGTTCGCGCAATATATCGCGCCGTCACTGCGCGGCCGAATCGCGTTTCTGGAAGAGCCGTGCCAGTCACCGAGTGACAGTCTGGCGTTTGCGATTGATACCGGCATTGCCATTGCGTGGGATGAAACCCTGCAACATGCGGTGCGCAGCCAAGAGTTCCGTTTGGAAGATTTGATTGGGGTGAAAACCATCGTCATCAAGCCGACCCTGATAGGCTCAGTGTCGCGCTGTCTGACATTGATTGAGAAATCCAAAGCGCTTGGCCTGCAAGCGATCATCAGCTCCAGTATTGAATCGAGCCTCGGTCTGACTCAACTGGCGCGTTTCTCACACTGGCAACTGCCGAATGAGATTCCGGGTCTGGATACCATCGGTCTGTTTAAAGCGCAGCTGGAAACGCCGTGGCCGCAGTGCGAATTGCCGCTGCAAACCTTGAGCGAACAAAGCCTGCTGTGGCAATCGGAGTCAGCATGACCCCGTGGCAACACTGGCAGCAGCGCCACCCAGAGCGGGTGGCGCTTTGTCTTGAAGAGGGCACGCTCACTTGGCGTGAACTCAACCACCATGTGCAGCAATACGCCAATGCGATTGTCGAGAGTGGTCTTAAGCACTCCGATGTGCTGACGCTGGTGGGGAAAAATCATCCGCAAACCCTGTTTTGGCTGCTGGGTGCAATGCAGCTTGGCGTGGTGTGCGCGCTGACCATGCCACAACCAGCGGCGCAGCTGCGCAGTAAATTGTCGGCGCTGTATCGTGATGAGCAACGTGCCAATGTTTGGCTCGCGCTAAGCGCGGGGCTGACGTTGGATGAGTTGGGTGAGGTGAATGCGTTGTCACTGCCTTCCAGCCCGTCGACCCATGCCGGGAGCGCCTACTACAGGGATAATCTCGCGACGCTTATTTTTACCTCCGGTTCCACCGGCATACCCAAAGCGGTCGCGCATACTCATGCGCAGCATTTAGCTTCCGCACAGGGGCTACTGGCCGAATTTAAATTTCAATCCGATGACACCTGGCTGCTCAGTTTGCCGCTCTATCATGTCTCGGGGCTGGCGATTATTTATCGCTGGCTGGCGGCGGGGGCGTGCCTCAAAATTGGTGGTGGCCAATTGGCGCAGGATATTGAAGGGGTCACGCACGCGTCGCTGGTGCCCACTCAACTGAAACGATTACTCGATAGCGGGCAGAAGCTGACGCTGACACACGTGTTGCTCGGTGGTAGCCATATCCCCCTGACGCTGGCGCAGCAAGCCGCCGCACTCGGCATTGAAACCTGGCTCGGCTATGGCATGACCGAGGCGGCATCAACAGTGACCGCGAAACAGGTCGATGGTCAAGCGGGCGCCGGGCACGTTCTCGCGCATCGCGCGGTACGTGTCGAAGACCAGCGCATTTACATTGCTGGCGATACCCTTGCCAGCGGCTACTATCGTAAGGGTCTCTTACATCCCTTTACCGACGATCAAGGCTGGTTTGACAGTAAAGATCTCGGCTACTTTGACCAGGACCAATTGGTGATCATTGGCCGTGCCGATAACCTGTTTATCTCCGGCGGCGAGAACATTCACTGTGAAGAGATTGAGAGTGTGCTCAATCGTCATCCGCATGTGCAGCTAGCGATGGTCGTGCCGGTCGAAGATGATGAGTTTGGCGCTCGTCCGGTGGCAGTGGTGCAAAGCAGCGCGCCGTTTAGCGATGAGCTAGGCAATGAATGGTGCGAAGGGCAACTGGAGAAGTTTAAGTGGCCGGTGGCGTATTTTGATATGCCCGATGCGCTGACGGAAAGCGGTATTAAAGTGTCGCGCCAGGCTCTCAAACAGTGGCTGGCGAACCATCAAACACGCTTTCGGGTTATGAGTTAGTCCAAAACAGAATTTTGCTTCTTATAACTGCTTGGCATAATAGTCCTAAGATTTAAACCGCTTAGGACTATCGATGATGAAGAAAGGACTGCTTATTGCCACGATTGTGCTGCAACTTGTGCTTGCGCTGACGCTGACAGGTTGGCCGCGTAATGTTGCTGAGCTGAGTGCGTTTCTGCTGGTTATCGCGTTTGCCTGGAATGCTAAACAGCCTAGCGGGTCAGTAACCAACTCAGAGACGTCGTCGATATAAGTACCCACAATACCACCCCAAACAGCAGCGGCTTTGGGCCGGACGCTTTCAGACGCGCCACCGAAATGCTGCAACCAATCAGAAACAGACACACCACCAATGCCTGCTTGGCGACGCTGAAGATCAACTGATACTGCGTATCAAACTGTGGCAGCGCATCGCTAAAACCAATTGCGGCACAATAAAACACAATGAAGTAGGGAATCGTGATTTTCTTGGAGTGGCTGCGAAACATCCATGCACTGACCAGCGCCACCGGAACTATCCATAATGCTCGCGCCAGTTTGAGTGTGGTTGCGGTTTTCAGCGCTTCCTCACCGTAGGCTGAAGCCGCACCCACCACCGATGAGGTATCGTGGATCGCAATCGCTGCCCAGGTACCGAAGGTATGTTGATCCAGATTGAGCGCGTGGCCGATCAGCGGAAACAGAAACAGCGCCACCGAATTGAGCACAAACACCGTACCAAGAGCCAACGCGGTCTGATCGTCATCGGCATTGATGGCCGGTGCAACCGCAGCGATGGCGCTACCGCCGCAAATTGCAGTACCGGATGCAATCAAGTGCCCGGCGGTGCGGTTGAGACCCATCGTTTTAGCGATCAACGTGCCGAAAATCAAAGTGCCTGTGATGGTTGCCAGAATCAAGCCGATACCCTGGCCCGTTATTGCCAGCGCTTCCTGTAGCGGAATGCCAAAACCTAAACCGACAATGGAATACGCCAACAACTTCTTGGTGATTTTGCCGATCGGTAACTGCGTTGGCACCCAACCTAATGTGGCGAGGAAAAAGCCCAGTACCAGTGCGGTCGGTGAAGAAATAAAAGGCGTCAGGCAAGCACCGAGAGCCAGAGCAAACGGAATGTGTTTGGCTTGAAAATTCATGATGTTGTGGCGGTTTGATCGTTATTCGGAGTCGGGGGCAGTCATTGTAGCCTAAGGTTCGAGGTCAGAAAGTCTTAATGTTTTGAACAAGCGTTCAGGAAAACTGAACGCTTGTTCAAGCTGTTTAAATGATGGCTACTTCCAGTCACCGCGCAGCGCTGCGACTTTCTCAAACATTAGTTCGGTGTTGGCTTCGCGAGCGACGACCGCTTCACCGGCTTCTATCTCAATCTGAGACCAGAAGCGGCGTGGCAAGCCTTTACAGGCTCGGCCGTTGTAGCGGCTGAAGAAACTGCCCCACAAGCCTTTAATCGCCATCGGGATGACCGGCACCGGACTGCGGCGCAGAATGATATCGATCCCGCGCATAAATTCATTCATTTCACCGTCGGCGGTCAGGCGGCCTTCCGGGAAAATGCACACCAAATGACCTTCCTGCAGCGCTTGCTCAACCTCCGCAAACGCACGGCGAATCGAAGTACGGTTGCTGGCGGAAATGGGGATCACTCCGGCGCGTTTCAGGAAACGGCGCAACACTGGCAGGTTGGCGTAATCTTCTTCCATCACAAAGCGAATCAAGCGCGGGCAAGCACCGCTCAGCAGCAGGGCGTCCATATAACTGACGTGGTTGCACACTATCAGCGCACCGCCATGTTCTGGCAGCTTGTTGAGGTTTTTATGTCGTACGCGATAGAGCGTATGAGTCAGGGCCCACACCACAAAGCGCACCACAAAAATCGGTACCTGCAAGAACAGATATGCCGCCAACAACAGGTTCATGACCGAGAGCAACACAAACAACTGAGGAATGGTCAGGTCGAGCAGCGTCAGGCAGATGATGCCCAAAATCGCGCTGCACACCATAAACAGCGAGTTGTAGATGTTCAGCGCGGCAATCACCTGCGCGCGTTCGGTGACTTTTGCACGTTGCTGCATCAACGCATACAACGGCACGATGAACACACCGCCTGAGGCGCCCAGCAGCAGCAGGTAAGTGAACAGCGGCCACAACGGCTGGTAAGCTACAAACTCTGAGAACTGACCGAAAATCGGCAAATGGTCAGGAATGCTGGTTGCCATCAGGTAACCAAACAGGCTGATACCAAAACTGCCGATTGGCACAATTCCGACATCGATACGGTGATTGGAGAGCTTGTCACACGCCAGCGAACCGATCGCAATCCCGATGGAAAACAGCGCCAGCAGGAACGAGACCGAACTTTCGGTGCCGTTAAGAAAGACTTTGGTGAAGTTGGGAAACTGTGTCAGGTACGCCGCGCCAAGGAACCAGAACCAACTGATCGCCATCATCGATTGAAAAATGATGCGGTCGCTGCGCGCAATCGCCAGCGTGTGACGAGTTTGGCTGACCGGACGCCAGCGAAAGATCAGATCCGGTGCGCTCGCTGGTGCTTCAGGAATCGAACGGCTTGCCCAGTAACCACACAGGGCAAAAATAATCACTGCGGCAGCAGCGATGTGGCGGGCGTTGTCAGCAGAGGCAATAACGCCCGCGCCTAACGTGCCGAGCAAAATTGCCAGAAACGTACCGGTTTCCACCAGCGCGTTGCCGGGAACCAATTCATTGGATTTGAGTTGCTGTGGCAGCAGGGCGTATTTCACCGGGCCGAAAAAGGCGGACTGCGTACCCATCAAAAACAGGATCAGCAGTAACACGCTGTAACTTTCGGTAATAAAACCGATCGCGCCAATACACATAATGGCGATTTCGAGCAACTTGACGCGGCGAATAAACCACGACTTTTCGTATTTGTCGGCCAAAACACCAGCGGAAGCGGAAAACAGGAAAAACGGAAGAATGAACAGGCCCGCCGCCAGGTTAATGAACAGATCGCTTGATACCGGCAGCGCGCCGCTGCCAGCAAAGGCGACCAGCAGCAGCAATACATTTTTGAAGATATTGTCGTTAAAGGCGCCGAAGAACTGCGTGATGAAATAGGGAAGAAAACGGCGCTGAGTTAACAACGACGTCTGAGACTGCGGCATCGCCTTTCCTTAATAATTACCAGTTGGCCAGATAGTTAGAGAGTAGGTCCTCAATCAGCGCTTTGCCATCAATCGGTTCGGCGGCAAAGAACTTGTCGTCCACACTCAGCAGAGTAATGCCGTGTACGCCCGACCACAACACGCGGCTGGAGCGCAGGATTTCACTGTCGGAACGTTGCGGCGCAATCACTTTCAACAATCCTTCCAGCATGCTGGTCATCGTGTCGATACGCTCGGCCTGCCATTCTGGCAGCACTTCACCGTTCATGTTGTGTTCGAAAATCAGCTGCCAACGGTATGGGTTCTTCTGAGCGAAATCGTGGTAGCAGTAAGCGAGCTGATACAACGCTTGCTCCGGATCTTTACACTGGCTGACGACCGCTTTGGCTTCGCTGGAAAGCTCGTCGAGCGTTTGTGCGACCACATGAAGTAGTAACAAATTGTAATTGCCGAATACGTTGACCAGAGTGCTAGGAACATAACCAATCATGGTTGCGATCTTACGCAGACTCAGTTCGTGGTAGGAATGGCTACCCAGAAATTCCTTCACGGTTTTCAGCGTTAAAGAGACCAATTCTTCGCGGGTATGGTCGTTTCGTCTTGCCATGATGATGTGTGCTTAATGAACGATGTTCGATATTCTAGTTATCCGGCTATTGAGCGTCAACTCAGAACCCTGCAATATTCTGATACATGTCGACAAATGCAAAGTGTTTGATTGTCAAATTGAAGCCGCTATGATGACCCCGTATTAAAGTAGGCCGTGTGGCCCAAATAAGTAAAGTAGCTAAGGATAAGTATGAAACGTCTGTTTTCTCTTGTTGCTCTGGTCATGGTTTCTGTTGCGTTTACCCCGATGGCGGACGCTGCCAAAAAATTTGGTGGTGGTAAGTCGTTTGGTAAAAGCTACAAAACGGCGCCAGCACCAACACAGCAAAACCAAAACACCAATACACTGAAACAACAAGACACTTCGAAAACAGCGCAAAGCTCGACCAAAAAAGGATTGATGGGCGGCCTGCTTGGCGGTCTGCTGGCGGGTGGCCTGTTGGCAGCCTTCTTCGGCGGTGCCTTTGAAGGCATCCAGTTCATGGATATTCTGATCATCGGTTTGATTGCGTTTGTGATCTTCAAACTGATGCGCGGCCTGCTTGGCGCCAAGCAGGGCAGCATGAATCAGCACCAACAGCAGCCAGCGTTTGGCGGTATGAACCGCAACGCGTTTGAGCAGCCGAACGTGCATAACTTCGAACAGCCACAAAACAGCGGCGGTTTCGGCAGTCAGATGCAGAGCGACATTCCGCACAACTACCCAGCAGGTTTCGACCGCGTGGCGTTTGTCAACGGTGCGCGTGAGCACTACCGTATTCTGCAAGGTGCGTGGAACCACAACCAACTGGAGACCATCGAAGAGTATGTGTCACCAAGTTTGTTTGAAGATCTGCAAGCCGAGCGCGCGAAGATCGACACCGATCCGCAAACAGACGTGATGTACGTCGATGCAGAGATTGTGCGTGCCGACTACGACGCAAGCAAAGCTCAGCTGAGCCTGCAATTCAGCGGTCGTTACCGTGATGCAGGCGAAGGTATCGAAGAGAACATCGAAGATATCTGGCATCTGGAACGCGACCTGACCACACCAAATGCACCGTGGTTGATCGTCGGTATCCAAGGCTAAATGGCCACTCACGTGAACAAAAACGCCCAAGCCTGTCTTGGGCGTTTTGCTATCTGCGTGATATAACAGAGGCACTCAACGACATATTAATCCTCCGGCAGCGCTGATTCAGGGCTTCCGGGCAAGAACGAAAGGAAAGTCACGTGGCCGAATTCAACTACAAAAATCTGACTCAGGAAGAACAGGACAAAATCGATGCGGCGGTATTTCGTCGTCTGCTGGCGCATCTGGATGACAACAAAGATGTGCAGAACATCGACCTGATGATACTGGCGGGCTTCTGCCGTAACTGTTTCTGCAAATGGTATGAGTCGGAAGCAAAAGAGATGGGGCTGGAGCTGAACATCGACGATGCACGCGAGCGTGTGTACGGCATGACGTACGATGAGTGGAAAACCAACCATCAGCCGAAAGCGACACCCGAGCAACTGGCTGCGTTTGAAGCGCGTCAGAAGAAGTAATTCGAAAGCCGCCATTTCTGGCGGCTTTTTCTTTTCTATCCAGCAGCAACTGACCATTCGTTTCAATATCAGTCACTTCAACGTCAGCCGCTTCAATGTAAGTTATTTCAACGGCAGATAGATGTCGGTTTGCAAGTCACACTCATCCACTTCGTGGATCAGATTCAGATAGTGGAAGAAGCATGGGTAATCACGTAGCTCTTCACCGCTTTGCGGTAACCAGTCGCGATACAGCGCGTACACACTCTGACTGATCGCATCATGGCTGCCGTGATGGCGCAGCACTGCGCAGCGTCCGGCCGGAATAGCGCCATTTTTCACGCCGTAGTCATTGTCTTTGATGGGCTGGCTGACGCTGCCTGCGATATCAAAGCGAAACAGCGCTGGCTCGGTTTCGTTGGGATCACTGTAGGGAATGCCGTATGTAGCGCTGGTGGTCACCGGCGATTCGCCACTGGCGCGCCGCCAGGCAATAAACTGCGCGGCGGTATCGAGCACCTGCTCGGGGGCACCACAATGTTCGATGTAGGCGATGCGGGTTTCGGCAAAATGAATAATGTTCACGTCCACAAGGTTGACTCCTTTTGCGGGGATTTCAAATTGAAATTGCGAGTGCCATTGCTGCCACTCAGGCTGATTTCTAAAACCGGACGGAGACTGACCAAACGTGCGTGCAAAGGCTCGGGCGAACGCTTCAGGGCTGTCGAACTGAGCTTCCAGCGCGATATTCAGTACGCTGATGCCGGGTTCAAACGCCAGTCGGTAAGACGCCCGCTTGAGCCGCGCCAAGGTGAGGTACTTGGCGGTGCCGACGCCGATCTGCGCTTTGAACATGCGGTGAAAGTGGTACTTGGAACAGTGCGCCAGCGCGCTCAGTTGTTCAAGCGACAACTCGTCATCCAGATGGCGATCGATGTAGTCACACACGCCTTGTATGCGCGAATGCAGCGAATGGGTCATCACATTTCTAATCCTGTTTGAGAAAACAAAGCCATGGTCGCATTCAGGGCTGTGAAGATCCTGACCGAAATTGCGCACTTTGCGCCAAGCTTGCTTGAAGCCTTACAACTTAACCAGTGGCGGCAGCGGTTGCAAATTGATCAGTGCCTGACGGGTGATGGCCGGTTGGCGGCTAAACAGCATCAATGGTTGGAACGAGGACTGGTTGAGCGCCGTGACATCAATCAACTGGGTGAGAGCGTAAAAGCGATGCACATACTGGCGGGTTTCTTGGGGCAGTGACAGACGATGAAACTCACGACTGCCTGCGCGTTGAATGGCGCGCGCGACCCGTCCTTCGCCAGCATTGTAAGCGGCCAGGGTTAACGCCAAGTCGCCGCCGAATTTGCGATGCAAAAACGCCAGATAGTTCAGCGCCGCGTCAGTGCTGGCGAACACATCCAAACGCTGATCGTTCGGGGCGGTTTGCAAACCGTAACGCTGGGCGGTGGCCGGCATCAATTGCCACAATCCGCGCGCGCCGGCGTGAGAAATCGCATTCGGGTCAAACGACGATTCCAGCATCGGCAGCAGCGCCAGTTGCTGTGGCAGCTTTTTATGGTCTAACTGATTGAAAATATGCGCCAGCAGCGGCTGATAGGTCTCCAGACGTGACTCAATCTGATGCTGATAGGGCGACAGCAGGGCGCGCTGCGAGGCAATCGCGTCATCCAACGAGAGCGCGGTAGTGTGGGCGCTAAACAGCAGTATAAGGAAGCTCCCTGTCAGCCGGTACAACTTGGAGTGGGATTGATGGCGTAACAGGGAGCGTAATTTCATATCGCGTCGGCGATGCGTTCTTCGTAGGTCGGTGACGGTTGGGTCAGCTCGCTCAGCAGTTCATGGAACGTGGCGGAGCTCAGACCGTTATCCTGATTGAGGCGCTGACATTGCTGAATCAATACATTCAGCACCTGCCATTGTTTTTCAATTCGTGTGCGTAAGCTGGCGGGTAGCGCACTGAACAGGCGTAACACGCCTTTGTCGTTGTTGGGCAGCGCTAAGCGTTGTAAGCATTGCGTTCGGTGCGACGCATTGCGGTGCAGTTGGTTCAGCACCGGTACTTGCTGGCGAATGTTTTTGCCCAGCGCATCGCCGTTAAATTGCAGATACAGCGCTTTTTGCTCGGTCAGCAGCGTATGCAACTGGCGATAAAGCTTCAGGTCTTCACTAATGGTGAACATAAAACTTTGCATCAGCTGTCCGCGGTTTGAGGCCATGATCTGCTCCTTGCGTGCCGGTTTATTCGTGTCCGGTGTGGAATTGCATCAGCGCCTGAGACAGCGCTTTACTGTCGAGGCTTAACTCGCCGCGCGCCAGTGCAGAGCGCACTTGTTCCACTTTTGCCATATCGACATCCGGCAGTGCCGCCAGTTCGGCCTGTGCTTTTTCCAGTGCCACGGTATTGGCATTCAGCGCGGGCTCGCTCACAGACGTGGCTTGGCTTGGCGCAACGGTTTTTTTGCTTGCTTGCTGGAATGTGGTGTGTGGGACGTGGCCGCCCGAGACCTTATCAATTTTCATAAGCTTGATGTCCTCAATCTTCGTCGTCACTGGTAACAGGCGACCAAGAGCAGGGCAGAGTTAAATGCACAAAGCGAATTTGTGCAAAAAAATGAATGACTGAAAGTTTGTACTCGAAATCCGGGGCGGATTTCGAGCGCCACAATGAAAAAGTGTTACCTTCAGTCAAAATTTGCAGCCTGAATCAGAACTGAGTGTGCACCTGATTCAGCCCGGTCACCACGGCGTGCACCACGCTTTGCGAGGCGCTGTTTTGTACTTCGATTTGATCCCCGCGCCCGCCATCTTCCAAGGCGACGCCTTTGGTGCTGGCATTCACCCCGTCTTTCGCGGCGATGATCACCACCTGATTGCCCTTGATGACCAACAGTGGCTTGCTGACTAAGGTCGGATCGAGAATTTGTCCGGCGCGCAGGCGGCGGTTGACTTCCAATCCACTCGCTTCATCGATACGGGTGAAAAAATCATCCTGACGGGTGAGGGTGCGGTCTTCCAGTGTCAGCATGGAGGGCTCTAAGCGCCCGCTGCGTGCCAGCGCCGTTTGTGTGACGACCACTGGCAGGGTGAGCGACGCTTTGATGGTGACGTTAATGCGCCATGCGGTATCGCCCTCCTCGCAACGCACCATGCGTTTGAGATGGCCGACGGGCAGCAGTTGGTTATCGCGTCCGGTGACGAGCAGCGGCGCCTGACATTCCGGCAGGTGACTGGCAGCGCCCGGAATCCAGAGTTGCCACTGCGCCTGGTAGGGCGGCCATTCGCGCTGCGCGGCAAGCTGAGCGATTTCCTCGTCGAGCGAAGCTTGCACTGCGTGTCGAATCTGCATTTCTGAGCGATTTTCCTGCGCCGCGACTGGCAGTGCCAACAGCAGCGCCAGCATCAGCATCACGTTCCTCCGCGCAGAGGAAAAAATCGTTTCCCCTTGGCGTAATCGTGCTTCCGATAGGCGGAAGTTGCGTTTCCTTTCTGATTTATAAGTCATTGTTTTTAATTGAATAATTTTATGGCATGCATCTTGTTTCGTCTAAACGCACCTTGAGCCGACTTGTAAGGAACAGACATGGCCATTTCATTTGAAACCGCGTTAGGCGTTCACCCGGAGGCACTGAATTTTCGCGTTCAGCGTACCAAAGTCCTCGCGAGCAACCTAGCAAATGTTGACACCCCGGGATACCTGGCCAAAGACCTGACATTTAAAACCGTCATGAGTACGGCCGGTAACCGTGGCGTCAATCCGGGCATTCCGGAATGGCAGGTGGAATCTCAATATTCGATTCCTTACCAGAACAGCAAAAACGGTAACACCGTTGAGCTGGGTGTCGAGCAAGCCAAGTTCACGCAGAACAACATGGATTTTCAAACCAGCCTGACATTTCTCAATATGAAATTCAACGGCTTAGCGAAAGCGATTGAGGGACGTTAATCATGCCTTTTACTGATATTTATTCGATTGCCGGTTCGGCGATGACCGCGCAGACCGTTCGTCTGAACACGGTTGCGAGTAACCTGGCGAACGCCGATGCCGTGTCGGCCAATCCGGACGACGCCTACCGCGCGCTGAAACCGGTCTTCGCCACGGTGTACAACAAAAGCCAACTGGCAACCGGCGATAACGTGTATCCAAGTGCGGAAGTGCGCATCGTCGACGTGGTG
Source organism: Vibrio sp. bablab_jr001 (assembly GCF_016464285.1). Classification (NCBI taxonomy): domain Bacteria; kingdom Pseudomonadati; phylum Pseudomonadota; class Gammaproteobacteria; order Vibrionales; family Vibrionaceae; genus Vibrio; species Vibrio sp. bablab_jr001. The sequence goes on along the minus strand of NZ_JACDWZ010000039.1, from coordinate 378,849 downwards.
CAGAGCGCGGGTCAGGCGGAAAAGCGTTTTGAGCCGCACAACCCGCTGGCCGATGGCGATGGCTACGTGTACTACCCGGATATCGACGTGGTGGCGGAAATGGCCGACATGATGTCCGCGACGCGCAGTTTTGAAACCAACGTTGAAGTGCTGAGCAACGTGAAAAGCATGCAGCAAGGGCTGCTCAAACTGGGGCAGGGTAGCTGATGAGCATTGCACAATACACCGCCTTGTCGGGTGATACGTCCGGCAGCGCAACCACCACCAACACGGGCATCAGCAGCAATGGTTTAGATGCCAACGATTCGACCTCGCTGCAAAACGAATTCATTTCGTTGATGGTGGCGCAGATTCAAAACCAGGATCCGCTGAACCCGCTGGATGGCACCGAATACGTGGGTCAGCTCGCGCAGTTTTCTCAGGTGCAGAGCATGGAGAACATGTCGAGCCTGATGCAAAACAGCATGGTGCTGCTCGACAACATGCAAGTGCTGTCGACCGCGGGTCTGGTCGGTCAGACGGTCTACGTCTCCGGGAACGAATTTGAACTCACCGACGCGCCGCAAAGCGGAAAAGTGGAACTCGATTATGCGTCCAGCCAAGTCAATCTGGTCATTGCGGATGAGTTCGGTCAAACCACCAAGCTGCCACTGGGCGCGCATCCGGCGGGCGATGTCGATTTCACCATCGATCCAGAAGCGCTGGGCCTGAAACCCGGCAACTACACCGTCAGCGTAGAAGTGCAGGACGGTCAGTCGTCACCGAATGTTCTGCTGGCCGGCACGGTTGAACAAGTGCGCATTCCCAGCACTGGCGGTTCGGCCATGGTGAACATTGCCGGTGTCGGCAGCGTGCCTTTCTATCAAATCACCCAATTTGGCGCCTAAACCCAAACAAGGAAACAGAGGTTAATTTATGAGTTTTAATATTGCTCTCAGCGGCTTGGATGCAACCAACACCGAACTGAACACCATCAGCCATAACATTGCCAACGCATCGACTTACGGTTTTAAAGGCGCGCGTACCGAATTCTCTGCGGTGTACAACGGCATGCAGCCGGGCGGCGTGGAAGTGGCGTCGATTTCGCAGAACTTTGATAAGAATGGCTCCGTGACCGGTACAGGCCGTGCCATGGATTTGGCGATCAACGGCAGCGGCTTTTTCGTCACCAAAGACAGCATGGGCCAAACGCTGTATACCCGTTCGGGCGTGTTTGGCACGGATAAAGACAACTACGTGGTCGGCAACACCGGCGCCAAACTGCAAGGTTACAGCGTGGATGGTAACAACAATCTGTTGAGCGGCTCGGTGGGCGACATCAAGATCAGCACTTCATCGCTGTCCGCCAAAGCGACCGACTCACTGGAGTTTGTTGCCAACTTTAACGCCAGCGCGGACGCGATTGACCAAACGGTGTACCCGTTTGATCCGGCCGATCCGAATTCATTCAACTCCTCTTACACCTCCAAAGCGTACGATTCGCTGGGCAACAGCCACACAGTAACGCAGTACTTCACCAAAACCGCGGACAACACCTGGGAAGTAAACGTGCAGGTGGACGGCGCGGCGACGGCAAGCGCAACGGTGCCAGTGACGTTCAATACCGACGGCACACTGAGCTCACCCACCGGCAGTTTTAACGTCGCGTTTCCGGCCGCAGGCGCCAATGCGATGAGCATTGATGTCAGCCTGACCGGCAGTACCCAGTTTGGCGCCGATTTTGGCGTCAGCACCAACAACCCGAACGGTTACACCTCCGGTGAGCTGGCAGGCGTACGAGTGGAAGGCAACGGCATGGTTTACGCCACCTACACCAACGGTGAATCACAGCTGCAAGGTCAGGTGGTGCTGGCGAACTTCGCCAACCCACAAGGTCTGGCCAAAGTGAGCGGCACCGCGTGGACGCAAAGCTTCAGCTCTGGCTCGCCGACGGTCGGCGTACCGGGTACCGGCACACTGGGCGATTTGACGCCGGGCGCACTGGAAGGATCGAACGTTGACCTGACCAGCGAACTGGTGAGCCTGATGACCGCGCAGCGTAACTATCAGGCCAATGCCAAAACCATCTCGACCGAAGACAAGCTGACTCAAGCGCTGTTTAACGCGATCTAACGGAGCCGACGATGGATAGTTTGCTGTTTACCGCCACCTCCGGCGCGAGCCGGGTTCTCAAAGCGCAGCACGTGCGTTCGAACAACTTATCGAACGCCGATACCGCCGGTTTTCGTGCGGATATGGAACGCGTGCGCAGCGTGCCACTGCAAGGTTCGGGGTTCGATGGCCGCACCATGGTGGTCACCAACTCGGCCGCAACCCGTTTCGACAGCGGTGATGTGGTGAAAACCGGACGTCCGCTCGATGTGGCCGTGATGGGCGACGGTTACCTGACGGTGCAAACCCCGGAAGGCGGCGAAGCCTACACCCGCGCGGGCAACATCGCGGTGGATGTGAACGGCGCGCTGAGCATCAACGGTTTTGCGGTCATGGGCGAGAACGGCGCGTTGGTTCTGCCGGATTTTCAGAAAGTGGAAGTGAGTGAACGCGGCCGCATTTCGGTCATTCCGCCGGGCGGCGGCGCGGAAATTGAAGTCGGTACGCTCAAGCTGGTGAAAGCCAACGACAACCAGCTGCAAAAAGAGAGCGACAGCCTGCTGCATACGGTCGATGGCGTACCGCTCGCGGCGGACAACAGCGTGCAACTGGCACCGGAACACATTGAAGGCAGTAACGTTTCCGCGATTGATGAACTGCTGAATGTGATGTCACTGACGCGCAACTTTGAAATGCAGATCCGCATGATGAAAACCGCAGAAACGTTGGCGCAAGCCGGAAACAAATTAATGAGCGCGCGTTAAGCGCTCGACCAATAAGGAGAGACTCCGATGCATTCAGCATTATGGGTAAGCAAAACCGGGATGGCGGCACAAGACACAAAAATGACCGCCATTTCCAACAACCTGGCGAACGTCAACACGGTCGGCTTTAAGCGTGACCGCGTGGTGTTTGAAGATCTGTTCTACAGCATTCAGCGTCAGCCGGGCGCGCAGGTCGATCAGGTCAACGAGCTGCCAACCGGTGTTCAGTTGGGGAGCGGTGTACGCGTGGTCGGCACCCAGAAAGTCTTCACTCAGGGCAACACGCAAAATACCGGTCAGGACTTGGATCTGGCGGTGATGGGGCAAGGCTTTTTCCAGATTGAAAACTCAGACGGCCAAATCATGTACAGCCGAAACGGCCAGTTCCACGTTAACTCGGAAGGCTTGATGGTGAACAGCCAGGGCCTGCCGCTGCAACCGCAGATTCAGGTACCGGACGATGCGATTTCGCTGTCAGTCGGCGTTGATGGCACGGTGACGATCACCACGGCCGCTGACTCCACACCGCAGGAACTCGGTCAGATCACGCTGGCGAAGTTCATCAACCCGGCCGGTCTGGAAGCGCTGGGCGGTAACTTGTTCCGTGAAACCGAAGCCAGTGGCGCAGCCGATGAGCTGATTGCCGGTGAAGATGGCGTCGGCAGCATCAAACAAGGTGTGCTGGAAGGCTCCAACGTGCAGGTGGTGGAAGAGATGGTCGACATGATCACCACGCAGCGCGCCTACGAAATGAACGCCAAAGTGGTCTCGGCCGCCGATGACATGCTCAAGTTTGTAGCGCAGTCGGTGTAAGGATGAATCAAGCGATGAAGGAAAGAGTGATGGCAAAGTTGAGCAAAGTCGGGCTTCTGAGCGTGCTGATTCTGGCCGGATGTGCCGGACGGGACGAATTCACGCCGCCGTCTCCGGACGAAGAAAAATACGGCCCGCCAACGCTGGACTACTCTCTGCCTGCCGCCCAGTCGGGCAGCCTTTATCGCCATCAATACGCGATGACCCTGTTTCAGGATCGCCGCGCTTACCGCGTGGGCGATGTTCTGACGGTGTTGTTGGCGGAAGAAACCCAGTCGAAGAAAAGCGCCGATACCCAGTACGGCAAAACGTCCAGTGTCGGCCTGAGCGCGCCGGTGGTCGGCGGCAAAACCTTTGACAAACTGGCGGCCTCGATTGACGGCGACCGCAGCTTTGACGGCAGCGCGTCCAGCTCACAAGGCAACAAGCTGGAGGGGGCGATCACCGTGACGGTCAGCGAAGTGCTGCCCAACGGCGTGATTCGTATTCGCGGCGAAAAATGGATTCGCCTCAATCAGGGCGATGAGTTCATTCGCCTGACCGGCATTGTGCGGGTGGACGATATCAGCCGCAACAATCAGGTCTCTTCGCAGCGCATCGGCGATGCGCGCATTACCTATTCAGGCCGCGGCGCACTGGCAGACAGCAATGCGTCCGGCTGGCTCACTCAATTCTTCAACAGTCCATGGATGCCATTTTGATGAAACAACGCAACACCTTCTTCACCACGGTTTTGCTGGCGCTGACGCTGGGGCTTGCAACCACCGCCAAGGCGGAAGTGGAAATTCCGATCATGGATTTGGTCGATGTGCAGGGGATTCGTGAAAACCAACTGGTGGGTTACGGTTTGGTGGTGGGCCTTGACGGTCAGGGCGATCGCAATCAGGTCAAATTCACCGCGCAATCCATCACCAACATGCTGCGCCAGTTCGGGGTGCAGATTGATGAATCCACCGACCCGAAACTGCGTAACGTGGCCTCGGTCAGCGTGACCGCGACCGTCGACCCGATGGCAGGTCCGGGTCAGACGCTCAACATCGTGGTCTCCTCAATCGGTGATGCCAAAAGCCTGCGTGGCGGCACACTGCTGCTGACGCCACTGCGCGGTATCGACGGTGAAGTGTACGCCGTGGCGCAGGGTAATGTGGTGGTCGGCGGCGTGTCGGCCGAAGGTCGCAGCGGCTCAAAAATTGCGGTCAACACACCGACATCCGGCCGCATTCCGAATGGTGCGACGCTGGAGCGTGAAATCCCGACCGACTTTAACGATCGCGACACCGTGACGCTCAACCTGCGCGAGCCAAGCTTTACCACCGCGAAAAACATCGCGCGTGAAATCAATGACACCTTTGGCCCGCAAGTGGCGGTCGCCATCAATAAAGGCCGCGTCGAAATGCGCGCACCGAAAGATACTCAGCAACGCGTGACCATGATGTCGATGCTGGAAGAGATGAGCGTGATGGAAGGCCGCAAGCCAGCCCGCATCGTGTTCAACTCGCGCACCGGTACGGTGGTGATTGGCAAGAACGTCAAAGTCGGCCAGGCGGCGGTCAGCCACGGCAACCTGACGGTGAGTATCACCGAATCGCAACAGGTCAGCCAGCCGAACGCGTTCGCCAGTGGTGATACCCAAGTGGTCGATCAATCCCAAATCGACATTAACGAAGATAACGCGCAGATGGTGATCTGGCCGGAAGGCACGGAACTCAACACCATCGTGAATGCGGTCAACAGCCTCGGGGCAACACCGACCGATTTGATGTCGATTTTACAAGCCTTGCATGAAGCAGGGGCGCTCAACGCAGAGTTAGTGGTCATCTAAGGAGCTGAGATGAAGATTGATACGGGAAGCGACAGCAGTTCAGTAAATTCAGTGCTGTATCACGACAACAACGCGCTGGCGAACATCAAGAACGCCGCCGACAAACACGCCGCGCTGGAAACCGTGGCGGGTCAGTTCGAGGCGATGTTTCTTCAACTGGTGCTGCGCCAGATGCGCAGTTCCAGCGATGTGATGGCCGATGAAGACAGCCCGTTTAACAGCAAGCAGCAGGGCGTATTCCGCGACATGTACGACGGCCAGTTAGCGATTGAGATGGCGAAAAAGCAGCGCTCCGGCATTGCCGATATGCTGGTCAAACAGCTCAGTCCGGTGGTCGATGGTGCGGGCTCCAATGTGGTTGAACTGGCCGCGGCGGCGGAACGGGCATCACACAATCGCAGCGCCGCCTCCAATGCAGTTAACAATGCCGCCAATGCGGTCGCCTCTCTTTCTCAGGAAACCACCAAAGTGGCGGTGACGAATGCTTTTAGTCAGCCACTGATTAGACCTTTGGAGCGATAACGGACATGAACCTCGTCAACATTGCCTTAAGCGGACTCAACGCCAACCGTGTCGCACTCGATGTGACGGCGCAGAACGTCGCCAACATCAATACGCCGGGATACAGCCGCCAACAGGCGCTGATGGCCTCAGTCGGTGGTGCGAAATACGACAATCTGAGTGCAGGCATGGGGGTAGAAGTGACCAGTATTCGCCGAGTCACCGATCAGTTTTTGGTGAAGCAAACCTGGTCGACCGGCAGCGTGGCGTCTTACGCGTCGCGTTACACCAGCAGCATGAGTTATCTGGAAAACACGCTCGGCGCCGACGGCTTTAGCCTCTCCGCCGGGCTGGATAACCTGTTTGCGGCGCTGCACGATGCAACGTCCAAACCGGAATCGGTGCCGCTGCGCCAACAAATCATCAATGAAGCGGAGGCGCTGTCGCGCCGTTTCAACACGCTGACCGAGTCGATGTACAACCAACACAAAGACATGAATGATCAGCGCACGGCCGCCGTCGCGCAGGCCAACAGCGTGATGGCCAACATCGCCGAAGTGAACAAACAAATCGTCGAGCTGAAAGGCACCGGCGGTAACCCGGCGCAACTGATGGATACCCGTGACGCGCTGGTGGGCGAACTGGCGAAGATCGTCGAAGTGAAAACCACCGATCAAGCCGACGGCAGCATGCAAGTGACCCTGACATCCGGCCAGCCGCTGGTGATGGGCAGTGAACACGGCACGCTGAAAGCGATTCCCGATCCGAGCGATGCCTATCTCGCGACCATGCAAGTCGAATTTGGCAAGCAGAGCTTCGCCATTCCGGGCGATCTCGGTGGTGAGCTGGGCGCGATTAACGAATATCAAACCGACGTGCTCAAGCCGTACATGACGGCGCTCAACGACATGGCGCAATCCATGGCCGATTCGTTCAATACCGAACTGGCGCTGGGTCTGGATCTCAACGGCCTGCCGGGTAAGGCGCTGTTTAGCTACGATCCGGCCAACCCGTCATCGAGCCTGACCATCACCGACATCACGCCGAACGAACTGGCACTGTCGGGCGACGGCAATCCGGGTAACAGCGACAACCTGACGGCGCTGATCGCGATCAGTAATCAGGCGTTCTCAATCAGCGGTTTTGGGTCGCTGTCGCTCAACGATGCGTTTACCGGCATGGTCGGTGAAGTGGCCATCAAAGCGCGTCAGGCCGATTCTGATTATCAGGCCAAAAACAGCATGAACGAACAGGCGGTCGCCGCGCGCGACAACATCAGCGCGGTCAACAGCGATGAAGAAGCGGCCAACCTGATGACGTTTGCCAACGCACACAACGCCAACATGAAAGTAATCAGCACCGCGAATCAGCTGTTCGATTCCGTACTGCAATTATTCTAAGGAAAGGCCATGAGAATCAGCGATACCCAATTTAGCCAGATGATGCTGCAAAGCTTGCAGCTCAACAACGCCGGCCTTGGCAAAGTGATGCAGCAGATGTCGACAGGCGATCGCCTGACCAAGCTTTCGGACGATCCGATGGCGTCGATCAAACTGCTGAACCTTGACCGTGAAGGCAGTGCGATTGAGCAGTATCAGGCCAACATCGCCAACGTGAAAACCACATTGTCGAGTCAGGAAGTGTATTTAGATTCCGTCAACGAAAGCCTGAAAAGCATTCGTGAACGGGTGTTGTGGGGCGCCAACGGTACCATGACCACTGACGATCGCGAAGGCATCGTGACGGAGCTGAAAAGCCTGCGCGATTCGATTGCGTCATCATTCAATGCGCAGGACGAAGAAGGCCACTTTCTGTTTTCTGGCACCGCAACCAGCACCGCCGCGCTGGATAACTCCGGCGGCAGCTATGTGCTGCAAGGCAACAGCGACAAGCGCGTGGTGACGGTGGCCAAAGGCGTGACCATGGAATCGAACATGACCGCGCAGGACATTCTTGATTTGGGCGGCGGCAGCAATGTGCTCAACACGTTGGATGCGTTGATCAGTGAGTTTGAGGCTCCGACCGCGAATTTTCGTACCGAAGTCGACAATACGTTAGCCGCCGTCGACAGCACACTCAACAACGTGTTGGCGGCGATGACCGAAATCGGTGGCCGTCACAACAACCTTGACCTGCTCGACAGCGCACACGGCGACAACAAACTGTTTGTCGACAAAGTCACCAGCGATCTGTCGGCGCTGGATTACGGCGAAGCCTCGGTGCGTTTGAGCAATTACATGGCCGCGCTGCAAGCGACGCAGGCGAGCTATGTGAAAATCGACGACCTGTCGCTGTTTGACCGAATTTAGGAATTTTCAGTATGGCAATGAGCACAGTGGAAGTTCGTCCACACGGCATTCGATTGACCGGACAGGAGCAGGCCAGCATTACGCCGTCGCGCTCCTCCGATTCGGCCCGTTTACCGGCCAGACAAACCCGCGCGCTTCAGGCTGACACTACGTCAGCCTATTCTGTTTCTGGCGTCCTGCTGACTCAAGGGCAACAACAAGCCACTTCGGTGCAAATCGCCTCTAAATCGCTGCAATTTGTCGGCAAAGAACTCACCACCATCAAACGGGGTCTGACGCAGGCGATGACGCAAGGCGCCGACAACGTGCCGAACCTGAAAGAGACATTAACTCGTTCCAAAATGACCATTGAAGCGGTGCTGGATCAGGCGCAGTTTGATGGTCAACGCGTGGTGGATAACGAGCTGAATCTGAAACTCGACCGCGCTGATATTCGTCGCTTTTCGATCCCGGGGCTGAACGTCAATCGCCTCAAAGAGAAAGCTGAGCAGATTCGTCTCGATTTCCCGCAAGGCAATTCGGTGATGATTCAGTTCGATGGTCAGTCGGATGGCAGTAAAACGGTCAAAATGTTGGATCGCAGCCTGATCCCGCTCGGAATGCGCGCCAGCGTGACGCAAGATGGCAACATTGTGTTTGAAGCCAAAGAGTCGGCGTACAAACAGATGAAGCAAAAGGTGATGGTGACAGGGCAAGGCCACCGTTTCCCGGCCGGGCAAGCCAACACACTCAACCTGAAATCCGAACCGGACGGCATTGCCGAGCTGCGTTTTGATTTAAGCTCGCGTGATGGCATCAAACAGGGCATTGCCAAGGTCAACCAGCATTTGGCACAGGCGCAAACCAGCCTGGAGCAGGCGCGCCAATACCACAGCGAACTCAATACCCAAATGCAGACGCTGCGCAGCCAGACGCGTCTGCTGTCGAGCGAGCAAACCACGGAGAAACTGACGCAGTTTCATGCGGCAGCGGATCAGTTTTCGTCGACTTATCAGGCGCTGAACGCGCAGGCGAATGTGCGTCGTCATACGGTGGTGGCGTTATTGCGGTGAGTTGCTGATTTTTTGTGGGTGTTTAAGGGAGAAGGCCATCGGTTGATGGTCTTTTTTTGTTTTTGGGGAAAGGTGGTTGGTTTTGTTGTTTGGTGGTAGGGATGGGGTTTGTCGCGTTTTGGGTTTAGGGAAATAGGAGGCTTACGGTGTGACGCTCCAGTCACTCTTTGCTGGCACAAAGAGTAACCAGAAAGTGCCTTGGGTTTGTTGTCGTGGGCCGGGACGGTTTTAGGCGTTCCCGACGCCGAAAACCTAAAAATTCATCCATGAATTTTTCCCTATAGATAGTGGAGTCGATAGTTTCTTTGGTGTTGCATTGGTTTGATACTTGCGGCACGTTTTGGCGGTTTGGATTTTGACGGGTTTGTATTAGTGGTTGATGATGTACGTAGTTTTGTCCGATGTTAAATAGACTGATTCTGTGTTTTTGTTTGAGAGTTATATAGGTGCGGTCTTTTTAATAACGGCTGTTATGCATTATAAAAGGACGGTATTTTGAATCAGAATACAGAATATGAATTACTGGTAGCTCAAATACATCAAGGAATGCTTCAGTTTGATGGTGTTGAAAATATCGCCGTAAAGCATGATGTTACGATTACAGGCAAAAGTGGCGCTACGCACCAGATAGATGTTTACTGGGAGTTTAAGTTGGCGGGTGTAACGTATAGGACATGTATTGAATGCAAAAACTACAGAAGCGCCATTAAAAAGTCGCAAGTAACATATTTTGCGGAAACATTGAGAGATATTGGCAATGCCAATGGCATAATCGCAACAACATCATCATACCAAAAAGGGGCTAAACTGCTCGCTCAAGCAAATAATATTAGACTGGTCCTCGTTAACAATCTGCTCACCTCAATCCATTATAAAATTCTACCTATGCAGACACATTTTGATAATGTCGATTTCAACTTTAACCGAGAAAGCGGAAAGGCTTCTTTAGAAAGAAATAGCATCGAGAAGTTCGAGGTGGCGTATACATATTCGGGCGAGCATCCTTTACTAGATGGTGACGGTAATCCGATTGGTACGATAAATTCTATTATAAATAGCTTCTCTTTACATGAGGGGCATAATGTTGTTGATTGTTCGCATCTCCACCTAGATGTTGAAGGTTTGGGTTTAGTACAACTTGATTCTATTTCGGTTGACGTAAGTTACTCTCAGCGTACACCGATTGAAGGTGTCGTTGAGTCACCTCATTCAGCCAAAGCTGCAATTGAAGATATTGTAGATAACAACTGCCACTATCTTCACAGGGATGGCTCGGTTACGGACAACATAAATAATGCATAACAAACATTTAAGAGTGATTCAGCACGCTTGGCATTTTTGGTTTGGGTTGAGTTTAGTGATTACGGTGGTCAAATTAAGTGTTGTGGCGCGTTCTTCACACCTTAATTAGGCGTTAAGCAACAAGAGGATAAAATGGAAATTACTTTATATCACGGTACGGATCCTAATATTGTAAAGGATTTACAAAACTGTAAGGTTGATGTCAGTATAGGTGGAGGTGAGTTTGGTAAAGGATTTTACTTAGGAGACAGTCGACGTCTAGCTAAGCGGCGAGCTTACCATAAGACTAAAGGAGTCTATGGAACTGCTAATGATGCAATGCACTATTTTAATAACACGCTGGAAGTAAAGATAAATGTTCTCGACCTAGAGAAATTTTATAATGAAAAGGCACTGGATCGACAGCAGGGGCGAAGGTTATTTGATAAATTATCTACCAAACCTAAAACTACATGTTCTTATAGTGTTTCCCCAGATTATGATTATATAGTTGGTCCAGTTGTTGGTCGAAAAGGTAGATACATTTGTGTTACCCAATATAAGTTTGATTCGAAGCGATCAGAAAGTGTTATGAACAAGCAATGCTTAAACGTCAATATTAAAACAAGGATAATTTAATGTGTCAGTTAGTTTACTATATGGAAAGAGATTTAGATGATAGAAAATATAAACCTATCTCTCAGTTATCTAGTAATATAGAGGAATATGTTATCGGGGAGTTGTTCTTAGTTTCTGATTCAGAGGAGCTACCTAAAAAAGCCAAGGTAAAAGCAATATCTGGTGAAAGAATAATTTACGATGAACTGATACTCGTGTCGGACAGCAATTTATATTCAGAATTCAAACTTGAGTTTTCAGAATCGGGTCTAGTGGTAAAAGATGAAGTTATAATTCGTGCTTACAAGTTGAATCATGTAGAGAGTGACTTTCCTCATGCTTGGATTTTGTTTGAGGAGATTGATACGGTCAAAATATTAGATACTTTAGAAGAGAATAATAATTATAACCTGTTAGGTGAGTCAGAAATTGTTACTTAACAATCTGTTTAAGAGTGATTCGCAACGCGTGGCATTTTTATTATGTGTTGTGTTTGGTGTTTAAGGTGGTATGCGGTGGCTTCGTTATTGCGTTGCTCACCCCTTAACAGGGCGTTATACGATAGGAGGTTACGGTGGAATTTGGTTTTCTAAAGTCTTGTAATCGTTATGTTTCCGATAGTATTGAAATTAGACCTCTTTGGGATGTTGAAGAATCAATTTACTGGTTGGAGACGGAAGCTGAAATTAGTGATGGTTGGATATATCCTCCGATTGTTGAAGCCAAAAAGCTTCCATGCGAGAAGTACTCAAAGAAGCTTTCTTTGCCATCGAGCTATCATCTTGTACCAGCTACACACTCAATTATATTTCGACCATATAGTGAGCAAAAAGCAAGGTTTCTTATTCTAGGGATCGGTTTCTTCTTTGGCGTTTACTTGTCTCCTGCGGAGTACTACAACATCGACAGAGTTGCCTACAAGGTCGGAAAATTAACAGGGGTCAGCCCTCGTAATGGGGACATAGAACTAGCCTTAGAGTACCTGTCTCGCTTTTATGATACTAACCCCAAAAAGCGGCAAGGAATGTTTGCCGTTATACATTGGTTTCTTCTTGGGCAATCCTATAATCACCCTTGGGATCGATTTGAAGCACAATACAAAGTTCTTGATGGTTTGTTTAAGTTATCAGGTATTAGTGTTTGTAGTCATGGTTTAAGACCCAACAAATTGGCCGAAAAATACAATATACAAATACCCACTTGGGCTGAAGTTATCGATGGTAAAAGTCTTCTCTCTCGGTTACGAAATGATTTGGCTCACGAAGCAATATATGCTGGGGAACCTATAGGATATGCCCACCCAAAAGAAAATTATGACATCGATTTTTCGAGTTTTAATGTGAAGTTAATAGCATCGATACTAGGTGTAAAAACAAACTACCTTGCAACATCATCTCAAGATAGGCAGCTTCACTTGTGGCATATCGTATAACAGACTGTTCAAGAGAAATTCCCAACGCTTGGCATTTTAACTATGCATTGGGATTTTTCTTTACAGTGCAGCCGCTAGGTTTGTTTTTGTATCCTTAATGAAATCAGCTTTGCTATTGAATCTCTTTCCACTAGGGAAAAATTCATGGATGAATTTTTAGGTTTTCGGCGTCGGGAACGCCTAAAACTGTCCCGGCCCACAACCAAAAATCAAAAGGCATTTTCTGGTTACTCTTTGTGCCAGCAAAGAGTAACTGGCGCGTGACAAACCAAGCTTCGTGATTCGATGACGCTAAAACGCGTCAAACAGTTCAATGCAAACCATTCAATCCAATTCAAACCTAGCCCGTTGAACCCAACATACCTTTCTAACCAACACCAATACTTCAAATCACATCACTCTTACTCTTCATCAACTGATACTCATCCACCGCTTTCACTACCTCCGCACGATTAATGTATTTGGCGATAAAGTAGGGCGGGATAAAAAACACCAGCAGGTAGAACGATTCATCGAACAGCAGGGTGGCGACTTGTGTCTCGTGATTGACGTAAGCCAACAGGGCCAGTAAATCCAGCAATACGCTCAGCAGCGCCAATACGGTTGAAACGATTAAAATCAGGCCAAGCAAATCTCTTAGAAACATTTTCGATGCGGTCATGGTCACTCCCCCAAAAACGTAAATCCAAGTTAAATTACTCTCACTTTTTATGTGGTTTATTAATCGAGATCACATTTTGATTCTAGGCGGTGAAAAGTAAGTTTGACCAACTGACAGCAAAATAAACTTTACTCTAAGCCTTTACACAGAAAGCGTTAACGTCGGTTTGGTGTGAGTTTGCCTTCAGCGGAAATCCTACTCGCCATCAAGTTTGGCATCGTAGCTCTTTTGTGCCTTCAGTACCGCGTCCATATTACTTTCCGCCCAGTGCGCGAGGGCAGCCACGGCGTCAGTCAACGTCGTGCCGAGTGGCGTCAACGCGTATTCCACGGTCACTGGTACGGTGGGAAAAACGGTGCGGCTGACCAACCCATCGCGTTCGAGCTTTTTCAGGGTTTGAGACAAGACCTTTTGCGAAATGCCTTTGATGTCGCGTTTGAGGTGGTTAAAGCGCACCGGTTCGCCGCGCAGTTTGTCTAAAATCAGCAGTGCCCATTTGTCGGCAATGCGATCCAATACCGCGCGGGTTGGGCAGCGGTTCTCATAAACGTCATACGCAAAATCCATCATTCTTCCTCTATGCTCAAACCACAGGGTGGTTACCTCAAGGACACCTTGTTACCCAAAAGTGCCTTCTTCACAACGTCAGCTCGGGAGTATAGATTGTTTACAAAGTTTCTATCAACTACATAGTTTCCAAAATATACCTAGGAGAACAGAATGAACAAAGTATTGGTATTGGGTGCCTCTGGTCACGTTGGTCAACCGCTGGTGGCAGAGCTGCTGGCAAAAGGGGAGCAAGTCAAAGCTGCGTCGCGCAGTGGTCAAACGTTTGGTGCGGCTGAAGGTGTGGTGTTTGATATTGCTGACCCAACAACCTTTGACGCCGCGTTCGACGGCGTTGACCGCGCTTATGTGATGCTGCCAGGCGGTTATGTGGAATCAAAAGCTCTGCTCGAGCCTGTGATTCAGGCTGCGGCTGAGCGCAATGTGAAGGTGGTATTCCAAAGCGTACTCGGTGTGGATGCCGATGATTCCATTCCTTACCGCCAAGTGGAAATCGCGCTGGAAAACTCCGGTGTGCCGTATGTGATCCTGCGTCCGAACTGGTTTGCCGATAACTTCCATACCTATTGGAAAGCGGGCATCGACCAAGGCGTAATTGGCGTTCCGGCAGGGGAAGGCAAATCGAGCTTTATTGATGTGCGTGATATTGCCAGCAGCGCAGCGGCGGCATTAACCACAAATCGTTTTGACAATCAGGCGTTCAACCTGACCGGTCCAGAGGCGCTGAGCTATGCGCAAGCTGCGCAAAAAATCAGTGAAGCGCTCGGTAAGCCAGTGGCTTATCAGGCGATGGAAGAGGGCGCGTTCTGTGACCTGCTGAAATCGGTGGGTGTCCCTGCCGACTACGCGGAATTTCTGACCTCGATTTTCTATCCCGTGCGCGAAGGCTGGACGGCTGGCGTGAGCGATGCGGTTGCCACTCTCACCGGCAAAGCGCCGCGTTCGCTGGATGAGTACATTGCCGATCATCTGGCCGAGCTGCGCTGAGCGCGCTGCATCAGAAAAAAGCAACGCCAGCATCATGCTGGCGTTGTTGTTTCAGGGGGAGGTGAGTCAGTCACGACTTACTGCTTTTGCAGGTTATACAACGCGGCCATGTCGCCTGTGATTTTCTCGCCGTTGATGTCGAGTTTCATCAGCATGTTTTCACCCACGAAGTACTGGTTAGGCGTTTCTGAGCCATCTTCCAGTGTGATTACGCTGCCTTTGGTATCCCAGTGGAATTTACCGTTAGAGCTGAACTGACCGCCGTCTTCTTTACCCTGATACACCTGAGTCAGGGTGTAGGTTTCATCTTCGTTCAGCGTCAGAGTGTAATCGATGCCTGCGCAATCGGCGCAAGGCAGCGTGCCTTTGTAGGTACCTTGCCAATCGAGGCTGTTGAAGGCGTTATGACCAGCATCTACCGTTTCTGCAACTGTGCCAGCGGCAGCAGATACGGTGTCGGTCACGGTTGAAACTGCGTTGCTGACTGCGGTTGGCAGTGTATCCACGGCGGGTTGAGATTCTGTTTGCGTTGCCGCTTTCTCAGCCGTGTCACAGCCCGCTAAAATGAAAGTCAGTGCACTTAGGGCGAACATCGCTTTTTTCATCATCTATCCTTATCTATCGAGTTTTCGTGTGGACGTTGTTGTTGATGAGTATTATTCAACAGAGAAATGTCAGACACGTCAGTCCGCCGTCATACTTTCGGGGGATGCTGTCAGAAAGCGGTTATAACTCCGTAGGTTAAATCAGAAAAAAGAAATACAGGAAGCAGATGAACGCCAGCAGCGTCGCCGAGAGCGTCGGATAGATGATGTAGGATTCCTGCTTGCTGGTGCGCTGAAAGCAGAGAAAGCTGAGCAGAATGTTGTACACCATCAGCAGCAGACTGATGCTGGTGCCCGCGTGCAGCGTCAGGCTGGTGAGTTGCAGCAAAAACAGCCCCAGCAGGCAGTAATCAATGACGATCAGCCAGAGAAAGGCTTTTTTCAGTCCGTCTTTGTGGGCATGTTCGCCGGGATGCTGATACATAACGTGCTCGGTAATAAAGAAGTCCATGGAACCGGGAAAGCTGCCCGAGGCTCAGGCTTCGGGCAGAGTACGCGTTATAACTGTTGGTCGGGCTGCTTTTTTGTCTCGACCGGGGTTGAATACTGAATGGTTTCCTGACGCAGCACTGGCTGATTGAACTGCGCTTTATCGCGCGCTTTGTCCAGCTCACCGTCCTGCTGATTGCCAAAGAAGGTCTCCAGCACCTGCGCAGCTGGCGTGGTCAGGACAAACAGTTCAATGCGGCGGTTTTCACTGCCATCCGGCTCTTCCGGGTTGAGCAAGGCTCGGTCCGACATGCCGGTAACCTGCAACACGCGCTGTTCCGGCATGCCGCCGGCCACCAACGTCTGGCGCGCAATGTTGGCACGGTTGGCCGACAGCTCCCAGTTCGTCCGATTGCTGAAACGCTGCTTAAACGCGGTGGAGTCGGTGTGGCCGCTGATGATGAGCGGATTTTCCACCCGCTGAAAGACCGGGGCCAGAGCCAGCAGAAGATCTTCAAAAAAA
The DNA here is from genome assembly GCF_016464285.1 of Vibrio sp. bablab_jr001. Classification (NCBI taxonomy): domain Bacteria; kingdom Pseudomonadati; phylum Pseudomonadota; class Gammaproteobacteria; order Vibrionales; family Vibrionaceae; genus Vibrio; species Vibrio sp. bablab_jr001. The sequence goes on along the minus strand of NZ_JACDWZ010000039.1, from coordinate 362,394 downwards.
GGTGTCAGCTCGGTTCCGCCACGACTGAACATGTGCTGTTTGTAGTCGTCCTGCAGCACAATGCGCAGCCCTTGCGGTGTCACGGAAACGTGCACGTTCCCTTGCGCGCTGATCTGGCGCATCATCTCTTCAATCACTTTGGCCAGAATAGTCAGCTGTTCCTGGGTATCGAAGTTACCGGGAATGATCGCATCCGATTCCGGGCCATTGCCGTTGCCGTTATAGAACGAAGTCACGGTATGGTTGGAATCGTGCTTGCTCGGTACCGACGATTCCGAAGCTAAATCGATAGGAGAGATGCTCTGCGAGGTATCAAACGGGTTGCCGTAGCTGCGATCGAACACGCTGGCGCTGTGCAGATGCGCGACAATCGCTTTACGCTCTTCTTTATTCACCACCTGCATCACCCACAGCACCAGAAACAGTGCCATCAGGGCAATCATAAAATCGGCCATGGCGACTTTCCAGGCACCGCCATGGTGAGGCTCGTCGTGACTGCGGGTAGAGCGCTTGAATACGACATGCTCCTGTTTTTGCATTATCCCTCCTGCTCCGCTAGCCATTTCTCCATGTCGTTGAAGGTTGGTTTAATGTCTAGCTGAATATGTTTACGCCCTGCGTCAATTGCCAGCAGTGTCGGTTTCTTCGCCACGTAGGCCACCAGAGTGGCACGCACGCATTCAAAAGCCGACATGTCGCGTTTGACGCGCTGAGCCATGGCGTTACTCGCCGGATCAAGACAGCAGTAACAGCCAAAGATGCCGATAAAGGTGCCCACCAGTGCCGCGGCAACGTGGTAGCCGATGAGGGCGATGGAACCATCGATGGCTTGCATGGTGATGATGATGCCGCCTACCGCCGCCAGAATACCAAAGCCCGGCAGTGCTTCTGCGGTGCGTTGCATCGAACGCGATGGCAGTAGCAGGTCGGTCTGAATGGCGTCGATTTCTTGTTCCAGCAGTCCCTCAAGTTCATGAGGCGACATCTGGCCCATCGCCATTAAGCGCAGGTTGTCGGTAATGAACGAAACCAGACGATAGTCACGCGCAACCAGCGGGTAGCGGGCAAAAATCGGGCTCTGTTCCGGGTTTTCAATGTGCTTATCGAGCGACTTAAATCCGCCGCTGCGTACGGTTTCCAGCAGCACTTGCAGCACCGCCATCAGCTCCATGTAATACGCCTGTTCATTTTTCGGTTGTGACAGAATCATGCGCAGTTGGCGGCGCATCTCTTTGAGCACCTGTGGCGGGTTACCGATGATCAGCGAGCCGAGCGCCGCCCCGGCGATAATGAGAAACTCCGCCGGTTGCCAAATTGCGGTCAGGCTGCCGCCTGCCCAGACGTAACCGCCGAATACACACATCAGAACAATGATGGCACCAAGAAACTTTTGCATAAGTGGCTCCTAAGAGGACAAATATTGGTTGAGTTGTTTGAGCGCCTGTTTGTGTAGCTGACAGATGCGAGGCGGCGTGAGATCGAGCACGAGCGCGATTTCGTGTAAGTTGAGTTCGTGTTGATAGAACAGGGTCAGGAGCAGTTGGTCGCGTTTTGACAGCTGGCCGAGCGCCTGTTCTAAACTGCGGCGTATATGCTCCTGCGTCATGCCGTCGTAATGGCCGTCGGCAAATTGCTCGACGCCATTTTCAATCAGCTGATCCAGGCTCTGCATTTCCCCGGCGAGTGATGCGTTCAGGCGCGCGTAGTAGTCCTGCTCATCGGTGCCAAGGGCGGCGATGATTTCGTTGTCATTCGGCTGACGGCCCAGTTTACGGGTCAGGTCGCGGGTCACGTCGTTGAGCTCGTGCGCTTGCTGACGGGTTTTGCGTGACCGCCAGTCCAGGCGGCGCAGTTCATCGAGAATCGCACCGCGAATACGGCACACCGCAAACGCGGGAAAGTTCGGGTCGTCAATGTTGCCGTAACGGCGCCCGGCTTCCAGCAGACCAATCAGGCCAATTTGCTGCATATCTTCGATGCTGCAATGCGTGGTCGCGTGCACCCTCAGTTGGTTAGAAACCCGCTTCACCAGATGTTGATACTGGCTGAGCAGGCGGTTTTCGTCGATCGGCAGTGTCGGCGAGGCAACCTCGTCCGACACGTCATACCCTTCCTGGTATTGCATATCCAACATAAGCGCGTCCCTACTGCACGACGTATTTGGTCAGCAGCACATCATCGATGTCGCGCAGAATGTCGGTCTTCTCAAAGGCGTTGAGAATGGTCAGCTTGACCTCGTTTTGCAGGTGCTCAATCGCGCCGTCCTGCTGCAAATCTTCATAGGTTTTGTCGCTGAACAGTTTGATCAGCGAATTGCGCACCACCGGCATGTAATCACCGATGTTGGCGATGCGTTCCGGATGACGGGTTTCGACCGCAATTTCCAGCATCAGAAAATGGTTCTGATTTTTGCCTTTCACGCTCAGCACCACTTTATCCAGCGAATGAAAGCTCGGCGCTTTCGGTGACTGGTTGGTTTCGCTTAAAAACGCCAGCGGCGAGTTCGCCAGCCAGTCTCCGGACGGTTGCTCTTGCTGCGCGCTCTGCTGCTTGAGATACCAGATGCCGCCAAACACGGTTCCCGCAGAGACGAGGGCGCTGGTGATGATCATCATGATAAACACGGTAATAAGTTGCTGTTTGGTCATAACCTTTATTCCTCGTTGAAACCTTAGGCGTGAGTGCTGAGCCAGTGCTCAGACAGAGAAGAGGTAAACGGCTCGTCGGCAGAGTCGCGCGCCGCGAAAATGGTGCTGGCAGCGGCGTCATCGTGAGACGATGATTGGCGCTGGCCGCCCTGATCGGAGCCGACATTGACATCGACGTGCACAAAGTTCTGGCTTTGCAGTTCGGCGCGCAGGCGATCAGACACCTGCATCAGCGCTTCACGGGTCGCCGCGGCATTGGCGTTGATCTGCACGCTGAGGCGATCGCCTTCCACGCGCACCACCAAATCCAGCTTGCCGAGATCAGGTGGATCGAGGCGGATCTTGGCTTCCTGCAGATTCTGCTGCGCTTGCAGCGTGACGCGATCGTGCAGTACTTGCAGCATCTGTTCGCCCCATTTGCCCGCTTGGGTATCAATGCGCACGCTGGCCCATTCCGGCGCATTGACCACCGTGGTCGCGGCGTTCGACGCGTTAACCTGAGTTTGCGCTTGACCGTTGCTGGCCGCACCAGATGCCGGGTTGATGACCTGATTGAGCGCCGCGTTTAACGCGCTGTCGAGAGTGACCGCCGCTTTGGTCGCAACGGGCTGGCTCTCGGTGATGGACGGGGCAGATTGCGCGTTAAGTAGCCCCGCTGCCTGTTGTCCTGTTGCCGATGGCGCCGCAGAGTTTGCACTTGGGGTCTGCGCCGCGACAGTATTTGCGGTGTTTATGCCGCTCACGCTGTGGCTCTCGGCAAACCCTTTGACCAACTGAGCCTGCGTTGGGATAGGTTGATTGGCGTTCAGCAGCGCGACCAGCGCGGTCAGTTCGTCTTGTTCATCTTGGTGTTGAGCCGTCAGCTCTGGCTCTGGCTGCTCGTCGCTGAATGACGGCAACGACCGGGCAGGCTGGCCAAGCGTAAAGCTGGCCGCTCTGCTGGCATCCGCGTCGCCAAACGAACGCGCCTGATGAATATCCGGCGCCGCATCCGATTTGCCGCTGGCGGACGATGAACCAGCCTGTGAGGCTTTGCCGGGTGAAGCATAGCTCGCTGCCGAGTAATTAGAGGAAGACGTCATCGCTTGCATGTTAACCCTCCATGGTCATGGCGAGCTGATAGGCAAGGGCGCGCTCTTGCTGCGCGCTGACCTGTGCCATTTCCGATTCCAGCTCAGAGGTCGCGGCTTGCAGCGCTTCCAAAGCGGCCTGATGCGCCGCTTTTGCTTTGGCGATTTGTGGCGCCAGTTGAGTGTCGCGCAGAAACGGCTTGTGGTATTGCAGCAGTTCACGCAGCTCGCTGTCGTAGCGGGCGAGCGCGCTCCAGTCCTGTAATTTTGTCGCGATGGTGATCCGCTGAGAAAGGTGGCGGAATCGCTCAGGGGAAACCTTATGCGTATTGACCAAAATTCATCCATCCTTCTTTTATGTTGCCCATGACTGTTTCAACGGTGCTCAGGCGCTCCACATCGTTCTGCACGCTGGCCTGATACAGCTCAACCTGGCAGAAGTCGTACAACTGGTGCAGGTTGGCCGCCAGCTCGCCACCACTCTCCATATCGAGCGCGCTGTCGAGGCCGATCAGAATGTTCATGCACTTGTTAATGCCCGCGCCTTTTTCTGCTAATCGGCCCACGCTGATGTGGCCGCGAATGCGTTCAATCTCGTTCAGCAGGCCGTCAATGAGCATGACCACCAACTGATGAGGGGTCGCGGCGGCGGCTTGTGCATCTAAATCGACTTGTTGATAAGAGTCGTAGCCCGAGTCCATTAACATAAAACTTCTCCTCGCCAGACCTAGCCGAACATCGACATTGTCTGGTTCATCTTGGTAATTAATTGGTTCATTTGAGTGAACTGTTTCAGGTAGCGGTCATACGCCATGTCGTATTTGCGCTCGAGTGCCGTCTGTTTGTCTTCAATGCGACTGATGTTCTGTTGCAGCGCATCTTTACGTGACTTAAACAGGCCGTTAGAAAATTGCAGGTACGGGTCAAGCAGCGAATCCAGGCTGTCGAGCAAGTTGCCGTCGCCGTTGAAGAAAGATTCCAGCGCCGCGGTATTGGTGGTCTGCGCTTCTTCAAACTTGTCGGCGTCGATTTTCATCGTGCCGTCGCGGCTGATTTCGATGCCGAGATCGCTCAGGCGCATGCCTTCAAACTCGCCACGGACTAACGTTTTCAGCTGGCTCTCAATTGAGCGAATTGTCGGGTCGCTCGCCAGCACACCGCGTTGAGAATCTTCGCCGCCAATCGAGGTGTAAGAATCGATGGTTTTCATCAGGCTGTTGTAGGCCTCGATGATCTTATTCATCTGCTCTTTGGTGCCTTCCTGATCCGCACCGACGGAAAGGCTCAGTGGCGCTTCGCCACTGGTTTGCGCTTTGGTCACGGTCAGGTCGACGCCGTTGATCACGCCTTCAAAGGTGTTGCTGCTGTTGGTCAGTTGCAGGCCGGTGCCTTGGGCGCCAAGCCAAATCACGGCATCTTGCGGCGCGCTGATCTCGTTGAGGTTGGTAAAGGCATCTTCAAACCAGGTCTGACCGGTGCCGGAGACGGAAACGTTGACCGAGTTGGCCACACCGGTTTCGGTGCTTGACAGCATGAAATAGGTTTGGCCGTTCGAGCGCACCAGTGTCGCGTTCACGCCCGGGTTGTTGCTGTCGTTGTTAATGGCCGACACCAAATCCGCCACCGTCGCAATTCCATCACCGTCGCTATCGAGGGTCGAGAGATCCAACGTCATCGTGGTGCCATTGATGGTGAAATCCATGGTGCCGGTGGTCGGTACTTGCGTGGTGGAATCCAGGTTCGCAGGCATACTGGCCGACACCTGATGCGCGGTCGCAACTTGTTCAACAAACACCTGATAGCTGCCCGCCAGCGCGTTGGCGTCGGCCGTCGCGGAGAAGTAACCCTCTTGCGATACGGTGGCGCTGTTTTTCACGATGCTGCTGGTGGAACTGTTCATTTCAGTGATCGCCGTGCGGAAAGCGCGCAGTGCGGTTTCCACTTTGCCCAGTGCGGTCAATTGTGACTGGTACTGGGACGACTGCGTGTTCAAACGCTGCTGAAATGGCTGCACATCGTATGTAGCCAACTGTGTTGCCATGGTGATTGGATCTAATGAACTCATTCGGGCGCTCCCTGTTGCTCAGTCTGCTTACCTTTGCGCTCACACCTGACGTAGCGGTAGCGTGATCGGGTTTGATAAACCTGTCGCTAAGTTCGCAAGATGTGTGCCACTGATTAAATGTTTGTAAAACAATTGGTTAGTGAATTAATGGGCGAAAAACGGAAGCGGTGTTTCCTCATCGGCAGTTCCGCTTTTCCTCAGAAATCAATTCCTTGGAAATAAGGGTTTCTCAAAGGGGTAATGCGACCATTTGGGCGAGGAAATTAAGTCAGGGAAGGCAAGAAAAAAAGGCGCCGGCTATGTTGTCGGAAGGAAGAGGACAGGCGCCACGAAAAAGTAAACGGAAAAAAGCCTCCCGACCAGCGGGAGGCAAATACAAACGTACAGATTGTATGGCGTAAGTGCTTAGCGCAGCAGTGAAATTGCCATGCCAGGAATCTGGTTAGTCTGAGACAGTACGGTTGTACCTGCTTGCATCAGCATCTGGTTCTTCGTCATGTTTGACGATTCAACCGCGAAGTCAGCATCAGTGATACGGCCTTTCGCTGCTGCGGTGTTTTCAGACACGTTAGCCAGGTTGTTGATCGTGTGGTCCAGACGGTTGATGTTCGCACCCAGTGTTGAACGTACGGTGTTGATGGTGTCAAACAGACCGTCAATCACAGTGATTTCAGCGTTTGATGCCGCGTTCGTTGTCAGTGCACCTGTTGTGGTGAAGTCAACTGCCGCTAGGTTAGTTGAGATATCTACAGTCAGAGTTTCTGCTGCTGACGCACCGATTTGGAAGTCCACTGCTGCAGCCAGTTTGCCGCCTTGTAGCAGTTGCTGACCTGCACCGTAAGTGGTTTGCGTCAGGATACGTGTTGCTTCTGCTTCCAGCTCTTGGTATTCAGAATCCAGCGCTGCCAGTTCAGTGGTACCGTTGGTGCCGTTCGCGCCTTGAGTGGCTAGGTCTTTCATGCGGTAAGCGATGTTAGTCAGCTCTTCCAGTGCGCCGTCTGCTGTTTGCAGCATAGAGATAGCGTCCTGAGAGTTACGCATCGCTACTGACATACCGCGAGTTTGTGCTTCCAGTTTGTTCGCGATAGTCAGACCCGCTGCGTCATCCGCTGCAGAGTTGATGCGAAGGCCAGTGCTCAAACGTTCCATCGCAGTAGTCATCAGGTTGTTTGTGCTGTTCAGAGTGTTTTGCGTAACTAGCGATGCGTAGTTAGTGTGCATAGATAAAGCCATCTTAGTCTCCTTGGTTGTCGCTATCTTCAGGCTCTTCGGGATATTCCCTGCTCACTAACTAGAGGCGGATGGTTGCTGGCGAGAATTAATCAGAAATTTAAAAAAATTGAGAAAAGGGCGAAATAGGGAGGAATAAGGTGAAGTCTATTCCAGAAATCACCCTATTTTGAGGGTTCAACAAGGCGTTACCAGCTGTCGTTATCCGCTTCATCGAAGGTTTTAAAGGACAGCGACGTCGGAATATCGCTGAAATAACCGAAGTAATAACTCGCGCCGAGCAGTTTGTACTGGTTCAGTTCGGTCTGGCTGGCGACGCGGCCGGCGACCCATTTAAAGCGGTGCTGACGCAAAAAGCGCACGATAGGCAGAAAGGCACTGCGATCTTCTTTGTTCTCCAGCGACACCGCGAGCTTGAGCATGTCCAGCTTATAGCGCGCAATCTGCTCAAAGTTTTCTGCCGCGGTGTAGAGTTCAAACCACAGCGCGTACGCGTTCTCGCGTACCTGCTCAACCAGTTCATCCAACCCAGAGTGCAGCGGGTTGGCAAAGTTGATCTGCACCGATGGCACCACGTGGGCAAATGCGGCGCGATGAAATTGCAATATCTGGTCGAGAAACAGCGCGCCCGCTGGCCACAGCAACGCATCGGCACGAATCGGCACGACCACGTTGCTGATGAGATCCGGATGAAATGTTTCCATCTGAAAACGCGACTGACGCAGCGCCAGATACAGGCTGTAGAGATCGAGACAGAACGCCATCGGCTCCGACAGCTCAAACTGATACACGCTCTGTTCGCCCTGACTGCCAAAACGCAACGTGAGGTGCTGATATTCCACCTCGCCACTTTGCGCTTCGCGAATTGCCTGACAGGCGTGGCGAATGTCGTTGCGCTGAAATGCGTCAAACACCAGCGCGTCGTCCTCCGTGACGATGTGCTGCTCAATAAGGTCGCGCAGATAATGGTACAGCGCTTGATGAGATGAGAGATTAGCCAAGGTTTCCTACCACGTTGATCTGTTTGTTTTCAGGAATTTCGTTGTACGACAGTACCGCCAGCCCGTGCGAGAAAGTACGCGCGTAGCGGGCAATCAGCGGTCGCAGTTGCGGCATCACCAACAGAATCGGTGCCATGCCTTGCTGTTTCAACTGCTGCTTAATCAGCGGCAGGTTTTGCTGGAACTGGCCGAGAATATTCGGTTCGACCGGGAAGCTGTCCAGCATCACACTGCCGCTCGCCTGCGCCTGATGCAGCGAGGTCATCAGCATCTGTTCCAGTTCGTCGGACAAGGCATACACCGGAATCTCGTTCTTCTGCCCTGCCAGCAGGTTAATCAGCGTGCGGCGCAAGGCGCAGCGCACATCGGCGGCAAGCAGAATCGGGTCTTTGGTGTTTTCCGACGATTCAAGCATGGTGTTGGCGATGGTGCGGATGTCTTTCAGCGGCACCTGATCGAGCAGCAGCTGACGGTACACTTTGAGCTGCTGCGCCGGGCGCAGCGCCGCGGCCAGCGCTTCCGCCAGTTTCGGCGCTTGCGCAGTCAGGCGCTGATTCATCGCATCGACATCGTCGTGGTTAAACAGCTCCGCCAGATGGGTTTTCATTACTTTGCTGATGTGGGTCGCCACTACGGTGGCATCATCCACCACCTGATAACCCATGTTCAGCGCGCGTGCTTTCTGCGGGTGTTCAATCCACACCGCCGGCAGGTTGTAGGCCGGATCGCTGCCGAGAATGCCGTCGATATCGCCATAGGTTTCACCCACGGCGATCGCCATCAGGCGGTCGGGTTCGATAAAGCCCTGTTCGACCAGTTCGCCATTGAGCGAAATGGTGTATTGGTTGGGCTTGAGGCTCAGGTTGTCGCGAATCGCCACTTCCGGCAGCAAAAAGCCAACCTGCTCGGAGAGGTTACGCCGCACACCGCGAATGCGCTGCGTCAGCGGCGCGCCGTGATCTTTATTGACCAGATGCACCAGACGATAGCCAAGCGCCAGCGACAAGGTCTGCACGTGGGGAATGTCTTCCCAGCAGAGTGGCGCGTCGCCTTCGTTTTGCATCGCTTGCGAAATCGCTTCGACGTCATCGAGCGAGGTGTCGACCTCCGGGCTTTTGGCCTGCCGCCAACCGGCAAAGGCCAGCGCCGCCGCAAAGGTGAAAAACGCCAGATGTGGCATGCCCGGCACAATACCGATCACCACCATGATGCCCGCGACGGTAAACAGCGTGGCCGGCGTGGCCAGCAGTTGCTTGTGCATGGTCTGCGACATGTCGTTGTCGCTGTCGTTAATGCGCGTCACGATAATCGCCGCGGCCGTCGCCAGCAGCAAGGATGGGATCTGCGCGACCAGACCATCACCAATGGTCAGCAGGGCGTAGGTTTTAAACGCTTCTGAGGCAGGCAGGCCATGTTCGAATACGCCAATGCTGATCCCGCCGATGATGTTGATGAACAGAATCATCAAACCGGCGACCGCGTCACCGCGCACAAATTTCGACGCACCGTCCATCGAGCCGTGGAAGTCCGCTTCGTTCGCCACTTCGCGGCGACGATCGCGCGCGGTGTCTTGGTCAATCAGGCCGGCGTTGAGGTCGGCGTCAATCGCCATCTGCTTGCCCGGCAGGGCATCGAGTGTAAAGCGCGCCGAGACTTCGGAGATCCGTTCGCCACCTTTGGTGATCACCACGAAGTTGATGATCATCAGGATGATGAACACCACCATACCGACTACGTAGTTGCCGCCGATCACCACTTCACCGAACGCCTGAATCACTTTACCGGCGGCATCACCGCCGTTGTGACCTTCCAAGAGCACGATACGGGTTGATGCAACGTTGAGCGTCAGGCGCAGCAACGTTGCGACCAGCAGGATGGTCGGGAAGATGGAGAAATCGAGCGGGCGCTTGGCGGTCGTGCTGACCAGCAGCACCAGAATCGCCAGGACGATGTTAAAGGTAAACAGCGCGTCCAACAGGAGCGGTGGCAGTGGCAGAATGACCATCGCCAGTACCATCAGCAGCACAATCGGAATACCGAGGTATCCCTTGCCGGAGTTTTGCCATTGTTTTAACCGGTTGAGCATGGTTATCAGTCCTTCATTCAATGCAAATCAGTGCTGCAGATGTTTCGGAATCGAAAAGTGTGGCAGTGGCAACGGTTGTTCACCGCTGCCACTGCGAAACGCTTTCAGCTGCAGGACGTAGGTCAGAATATGGGCCACCGCCACATACAGCTGGCTGGGCACAGCCTGCTCGATGGCAGTGGTGTAGTAAATCGAACGCGTGAGCGGCGGCGAGTGGATAATTTCCACCTGGTTGTCGCGCGCGAGGCGCTGAATGTGCAGCGCGGTTTCATCCACCCCTTTGGCGACCACAAACGGCGCGTCCGACAGCGCCGGATCGTATTTCAGCGCCACGGCGTAGTGGGTCGGGTTGATGATCACCACGTCGGCTTTGGGCACCATTTTGTCGATGCGGCGACGGGCGAACTGCTGCTGAATCTGGCGAATACGCTGTTTGATTTCCGGGCGGCCTTCGTTGTTTTTGTATTCCTCTTTCAGCTCTTGCTTGGTCATTTTGAGCTCTTTGAGGTGTTCCCAGCGCTGGTAAGGAATGTCAATCACACCAAACACCAACAGGGCAAAGCCCATCAGCAGTAAGCCTTCAAACAGGATTTTCATGATCAGGATAAAGCCCTGATTGAGCGGCAGCCCCTGCATGCCCAGCATGGGTTGCAGATGGTTATCGAGATAGCCGTACAGCACGGCGAAAATGACGCTGACTTTGAGCGTTGATTTCACCAGTTCAACCAGCGAGCGGGTGGAAAAAATGCGGCTGATACCGCTGATCGGATTGAGTTTGCTCAGCTTTGGCAGCAGGTTGGCCGGGCGGAACAGCCAGCCACCGAGAATCATGCTGCTGGCGAGAGTCACCACGATGATGACCAGAAACATCGGCATCAACAGCTCAATCACCATACCGAGGCTGTGACCCAACTGTTCAATCATCTGCATCGGATTGTCGAGATCGGCGCGGGTCAGCGAGAGGTTATAGCGAAACACGCCCGCGATGGATTGCCAGACGGCGGGCAGCTGGGCGTAGAAGTAGATGGCCACGGCGAGAAAAATCACCGCGGTGGTGAACTCTTTGGCACGGGGAATCTGGCCTTGCTCGCGCGCCTTTTTGACTTTCTGCGGCGAGGCCTTCTCGGTTTTGTCCTGAGACGAAGCTTGATCGCTCATGCGCCCCCCGCCATAAACTGATGGAGAAAGCGCAGCGTGTCATGCACCAGCGAGCCGTAGCGTCCCGGCACACCGGAAACCGAAATCAACACGCTGAACAGGCCGAGTAACATGGTCATCGGAAAGCCGAGTGCGTAAACGTTCAGGCTGGGGGCGGCGCGGTTCATGACACCAAAACTGATGTTGGCCAGCAGCATTGAGACGATGGCTGGCAGCGCTAACGCGAGTGCTGCCGAGAACATCCAACTGAAAATATTGACGATGCCTTGCAGCGACAATAGGGTGATCCCGGAGCCGACCGGCCACACGGTAAAGCTCTGGATCAGTACATCAATCACCACTAAGTGCCCTTCCAATGCCAGAAACAGCAGGGTGGTGAACACCAGAAAAATGCGGCCGAGAATGGCGACGGACAGGCCGTTCACCGGGTCGTTCATCATCGCCATGCCAAGACCCATTTGCAGCGAAACAATCTGGCCGAGCATGGTAAATACGGTGAACAGCATGTGCAGAATCAGGCCGAACATCAGCCCCCACACCGCCTGTTCAAACGCGAGAAACAGCGACGTCATCGACATCAAATCGACCGCGGGCATCGCGGGCATCAAAGGCGCGGTGATCACGGTGATGGAGAGGGCAAGCAGACTGCGCACCCAAACCGGGATCAGCATGTCACCGAAAAACGGCATCGAAACAAACACGGCGCCGATACGGAAAAAGGGCCACCACAGTTGCCCTAACCAGCTGGAAATCTCGGCAAAGCTCAGCTCCATCAGCCAATCATCCCCGGAATGTTATGGAACAGAAAATCAAACAGTTCCATGAACTTGCGTAGCATCCAGTGACCGGCAAAGATGACCATCAGCAACGTCACCATCAGGCGTGGCAGAAAGCTCAGCGTCTGTTCGTTGATCTGGGTGGCGGCCTGAAAAATCGCAATGCCGAGGCCGACAATCAGACCCGGCACCACCAACACACCGACAATCAGGATCACCATCCATACGGCGTTGGAAATCAGGGTCACGACAGTTTCTGGAGTCATACAGCGTTCCTTAAATGTGCCGAGTCACGCTACTGCGCGAAGCTGGCCGAGAGGGTGCCGACCGTCATCGCCCAGCCATCGACCAGCACAAACACCACCAGTTTGAACGGCAGCGAGATGATCAGTGGCGAGAGCATCATCATCCCCATCGCCATCAACACACTGGCGACCACCAGATCGATGATGAGAAACGGAATGAACAGCATGAAGCCGATTTGAAACGCGGTTTTCAGCTCACTGATGACAAACGCTGGCAGTACCACGGCAAAGGAAATGTCGTCGACGTTCTGATCCAGCGGTTCGTTAGCGATACGCAGCATCTGCTCCAGCGAGCTTTGCTGTGTCTGCGCCAGCATGAAATTGCGCACCGGTTTTTCCGCGACGGAAAACGCCTGCATCAGCGTAATTTGGCCTTGGTCATACGGTTTGAAGGCATGCTCATACACATCGCTCCACACCGGACGCATAATGAGCAGCGACAGCGCCAGCGCAATGCCGACCAGGACGCGGTTGGGCGGGCTCTGTTGCAGGCCGAGCGCCTGACGCAAAATCGCCAGCACCACGATGATGCGGGTAAAGCTGGTGGCCATCAGAATGAACGCCGGCAGAAAACTCAGCGCCGTCATCAGCAGCAGAATTTGCAGCTTGACGCTGTACTCTTCCTGAGTGCTGCCGTCGGACACCGTGAAAAGGGTCAGGCCGTTATCGGCCGCCAGCGACGGCCATGCAAACAGCATCAGCACGAGCGCCAGCGCGCCAATCCAGCGCAGGGAACGCGGTTGAGTCATGACAAAAACCTGTTATTGGCCCACAGCGGTGAGGGCGCTGTCGAGCACGTCAATCAGGCGCAGGCCGTACTTGTCGTTCACCACCACCACTTCGGCGTGACCCAGCAGCGAGCCGTTCACTTTCACATCCAGTGGCTCGCCGTTGAGCTTGTCCAGTTCAATCACGCTGCCTTCGCCCGCTTTCATCAGATCGCCGAGCGCGATCTCTTTGCTGGCGACTTCCAGCGTGACGGTGACCGGAATATTGCGAAAGAAGCTCAGGTCACGTTCCACTTTTGGCGCTGCCTCAACCACGGTTTCTGTTTCCAAATCTTCCAGATGAAAATCATCGAAATTGAGCTCTTCGCCATCAAAGCTTGCATTGTCTAGAGCGTCACTCATTTTAGGGATTCCTTATCTTGGTTTAAAATCAACACCAGTTGTCCTTCCTGCTCAGCAACCCGGCCTGAAAACAGGCGCTCGTTACCGATACTGACCGGAACAGTGGAGAGTAAGTCGATGGGGAGAATGTCATTGGGTGCCAGATTCAGCACATCGCTGAGTGGCATGGTTTTCTTGCTCAGCAGTACATTGAGACGTACTGGGGCGTGTTGCAGCGAACGGTGAAATTGCTCACTCAGTTCGGCATTGGGTTGCAGATCCAGTTGGTCAATCAGGGTTTGCACCAACTGGCTTTCAAAAATCAGCGTCAACACTCCGCGCTGGTCAGCATAACGAAGTGACAGTTCGGCTTTCAGGCCGACGCCGCTGCCGATGTCGCCGTCGTGCAGTTGCCACATCTCTTGCGGCGCGACCCACTGAGTGGTCACTTTGCCGATGCGCTCTTGCAGTCGGCGGTCGCTGCTGGTCAGCACACTTTGGCTGCGTTCAATGTTGGCGCCGTAAAAGCGATCGGCCAGTTTGATCAGCATGCTGCTTTCAAGGCGCACAAACAGCGCGCCGCCGTCCTGATGACGAAACTGGGTCATACAGCTCTTGTCGATGTCTGAAGGCTTGAGGCTGTGCAGTTCCACCGATTCCAGCTCCACATCGATATGGTGCGTGGTCAGCCAGTTCTGCAGCTCGCTGGTCAGGCCGTTACAGGAGTCGGTGATAATGGTGTCCAGTTTTTCCCGAATAACATGAATCGGCTTTCCTAGTAGTTCCACGTTTAAGGTCTTCACCTCGGGAATAGGCGTCTGGATTTGATTTTCCATTTATATTTTACCGTGCGTTGACAGAGAGTGTTTTCTTTGTGGAGCACAGTCTACACAGAATTTTTTATTTATTTTTAGTGCCTAATTATAACTTTGTGACGTTAGTTCATATGTTGATTTGAACCGCCAATTTAGTTCTTCAATAAAAATACGAAAGCGGTTAGGTTGGTCGCTAAATAATTATAGATATAAATGAATAAAAAATGATCAGCCTAATTTATAGGCTGTTTTTTCGTGTTTAAGACGGCGAATGAATCGCTGCAGAAGACGTCACGGAAGATAACTTTTTGTATTAGTTGGTTGTTTATTCATCAGTCTCAGCGCGCTTACTGCTTGATTTACAAAGGCTTGTAACGTGGTGGACATTGAATCAGATTGGGACATCAATATGAAAATGTATGCCAGTTATGATAATTCGGTGGCATATTTAAATGACAGAAAAGTGTCAATAGAAGGTAAAAAATATTTCTATCACCAAGTGTTAAAAATATGTTCAATCACTTCTTGCGCTTTAGGTTTATTTCTAACTATGCCATCTTTTGCTGAGCAAGAGATAAAAGTTCCTATGGATTTGTCATCTTGGATATATAAAGGTGATGTATTTAATTGCAATTTGATGCATACGGAAGTTCCGCATGGGAAGTTTTATTTCCGCTCAGTCACAAATAATAAAATATCCTTTGAATTTCGCTTTAATAATAGCCCGGTAACTTGGCAGCAGGCAGACCTGTCTTTGCTTACTCCGCCGTGGATTGTGCCGCAGCAGGCGACCCCGATTAGTGAGGGGATTCGCCACCAAGGCAACCGCTTCTCTTTTTCGACCAATATTGATGCGTTACTGCACGCGATAGACCAAGGGCAGTGGCTACAACTGTCGCTGAGCGGAAGCACCCCTTCCGAGTCGCAGCGGGTCACGCTGCCTTCCATTCGCGTGCACAACGTCATCACTCAGTTCAAAGCTTGTCAGCAACAACTGCCGGCGATCACCTTTACCGAGGCGCGCGATACTTCTCTCCATTTTGCTTCGGGTCAGCAGTCGCTGAGCGCTGCTCAGCAACGCACACTGCGTGACCTGCTCTCTTATGTTGAGCGTGACAAACGGGTGACGCATCTGCTGATTGACGGCCACACCGACAATGTCGGTTCGCGTTTAGCCAACCTGAGTGTATCGCGCAGCCGTGCTGATCAAGTTGCCGCGGTGCTGGAAAAGCTCGGGGTCGCGGCTGACAAAATTCAGATTCGCGCTCACGGCTCGCGGTATCCCGTGGCCAGCAACGAGACCGAATCCGGCCGTGCCCAAAACCGCCGCGTGGTGATCCGCTTAGCCCGTGACGACGAAAGCGTGGTGGCCGCCACTCCTCCAACCAACGACTCAATGAAGGTTCAGTAATGACGAAGTCAGATATTTTGTTGGTTGAGCCAAACGAACTTCTAGCTCAACCCGTCATCGATGTTTTGATCGAAGCCGGCTACCGCGTGCGCCATGCACGTACCGGCCGCAGTGCGTTATTACAGGAGCCCGCCGCCATCACTGTGGTGAGTGCCAACTTACCGGACATGGGCGTGCGTGAGTGGGTCGCGTGTCATCAGAAGCAAGCAGGCGCGGGGGTGGCAATTGCGATTGTCGATCAGGATCAGGGCATTCTGGCGGCAGAAACCATGAAAGCGGGCGCGACCGATTATCTGCTGCGTCCGTTTGAATCCAACCAGTTATTGAATCTGCTGCGCCGCGTGGAAGCGCTTGGTAAACCGATGGCCAACATCGTCGCTGAATCCTGGCGCAGTAAGCAGGTGCTGCAACTGGCGCATCGCGCCGCCTGCACCAGCGCCAGCGTACTCATCACCGGCGAGTCCGGCACAGGTAAAGAAGTGCTGGCGCGTTACGTGCACCAACAATCTAACCGTGCAGACGGTCCGTTTGTGGCGGTCAACTGCGCCGCCATTCCGGAGTCGATGCTGGAAGCGGTGCTGTTTGGTCACGTCAAAGGCGCGTTTACCGGCGCACTGGCGTCGCAAAGCGGTAAGTTTGAAGAGGCCAACGGCGGCACCATTCTGCTCGATGAAATCGGCGAAATGTCACCGGCAGTGCAGGCCAAGTTGCTGCGTGTTTTGCAGGAGCGGGAAGTGGAACGGGTGGGCAGTCACAAAGCGATTCAACTCGATATTCGTGTGATTGCCGCCACCAACAAAGACTTGCGCGAAGAGGTACAGAAAGGCCAGTTCCGTGAAGATCTCTATTACCGTCTGGATGTGTTGCCTTTGCACTGGCCACCGCTGCGTGAGCGCAAAGAGGATATCCTGCCGATCAGTCAGTTTTTTATCACCAAATATCAGGATGGCAGCAGATGCCATCTGTCTCAGGACGCGCGCGTGGCGCTCAGCCAGTACCATTGGCCGGGCAACATTCGTGAGCTGGAGAACGTGATTCAGCGTGCTCTGGTGATGCGTCACGGCGACTACATCACTGCGCAGGATCTGATGCTGCCGGTGGAGTTCCAGTCACCTTCACAGCCTGTGGTATCTGATGCGGCCTTTGGTCACGTCGAAGCAAAGAAACAGGCGGAATACCAATACATTCTGGACAAACTTCGTCAGTTCGGTGGTAACCGGACGAAAACGGCGAATGCTCTGGGCGTATCGACCCGCGCACTGCGCTACAAATTGGCGGCGATGCGTGAACAGGGCATCGACCTTCAGTCAGTACTAGGCTCAGCCGCCTAAAGGAGAGGTAAACATGGCAAATCAACCTATCGGTAATGCAATGTCCGCCGAGCAGTTAATGCTCACCAAAATGGACGCAATGCGCGTACAGGCGACGCCGGATTTCGTCGTCAGTGCGAACCCGCTGGACGTCAAAGCGGTCAATCCGCCTCTGTCGTTTTCATCGGCCATGACGCAGGTTCTGGATGTGGTGAACCAGCATCAGGCGGTCGCCAGCAGCAAAATGACCGCGGTGGAAACCGGCAAGAGCGACGATCTGGTGGGGGCGATGATCGCCAGCCAGAAGGCCAGCCTGTCGTTTAACGCGCTGATGCAGGTGCGCAACAAAGTGGTTGCGTCGTTTGAAGACATTATGAAGATGCCGGTGTAAATCATGTCTGAACTTACTACTCAAGTGGCGGGTGCCAGTGGCATCAGCCCGAATGGCTCTTCAGTCAGGGGCATGGACGATATCAGCCGTAAATTGAAACAGCTGTGGTCAAGCAGTCAGCGCAATCTTGTGCTCTCGGCGGTGCTGGCGGCGATTGTGGCGGCGCTGATTGTGGTCGCGCTGTGGAGTTCTTCGCAGAGTTTCCGTCCGCTGTATGGTCAGCAAGAGCAGTTTGATGTGGGCGACATCGTCTCGGTGCTGGAAGCGGAAAGCATCAGCTATCGCCTGCAGGAGCAGAATGGCCAGGTTCTGGTGCCGGAAGGGGAAGTGGCGCGCGTACGCATGCTGCTGGCCGCCAAAGGCATCAAAGCCAAGCTGCCGACCGGGCTTGATTCACTACAAGAAGACAGTTCGCTTGGCACCAGCCAGTTTATGGAAACCGCCCGTTACCGCCACGGTTTGGAAGGTGAGTTAGTGCGCACTATCATCGCGCTTAATGCGGTATCGAACGCGCGTGTGCATTTGGCCATTCCTCGTCAAACGCTGTTTGTGCGCCAGAACGGCGAAGCGCCGTCGGCGTCCGTCATGCTGGAACTCAAAGCGGGTGAAGACCTCAAACCGGAGCAGGTGGAAGCGATCATCAATCTGGTGGTGGGCAGTGTGACGGGCATGAAGCCGGAATTCGTCTCGGTGATTGACCAATATGGCCGCTTGCTGAGCGCCGACGTGGCGTCGGGCGATTCGGGCAAAGTGAACGCCAAATACCTTGATTACCAGAAGAACCTGGAGAAGCAGGTGATTCAGCGCGCGGCAGACATGCTGACGCCGATTGTCGGTCCAAGCAACTTCCGCGTGCAGGTGGCAGCCGACATGGATTTCAGCCGTGTGGAAGAGACTCAGGAAATCCTCGACAACACGCCCGTGGTGCAAAACGAGCACACCGTTCAGAACAACTCGATTGACCAGATTGCGCTCGGCATTCCGGGGTCGCTGAGCAACCAGCCGCCAGTGACTGGTGAGAAGCCGACTCAGGACAGCCAGAACTCGAACGCGCGCTCTGAAATCAACCGCCAGTACGCCGTGGGCAGCAGTGTACGCCGCACGCAGTACCAGCAAGGTCAGGTGAAAAAACTCAACGTTTCTGTGCTGTTGAACTCAGCGGCTGCGCCGAATGGCACCGGGTGGAGCGACCAAGAGAAGACAGAAATCTCCGCCATGCTGATGGATGCCGTTGGCATCAGCGCCGCGCGCGGTGACAGCCTGAGCCTGATGAGCTTTAACTTTACGCCGATCGAGATTGAAGCGCCGCCAAGCATTCCATGGTGGCAGGATCCGACCGTGCAGCAGCCTCTGCGTTACGTGATTGGCGGCATGCTGGGCATGGCGATGATCTTCTTCGTGTTGCGTCCGCTGATCATGCATCTCACCGGTGCGGATCGCCGCAGCCAAGAGCTGGAGTTTGCGCCGCCGCCAGAAGAGCCTTACTACGAGAATCTTCAAACCCGCGAAGAGCGTGAACGTGAAGAGGCGCTTAACCGCCGCTTGGAAGAGAAAGGCATCAAAGCATCCAGCGGTCTGGACGTGAGCAGCGACATGTTGCCACCGCCGGGATCGCCGTTAGAAATTCAACTGAAACATCTGCAGCTGATTGCCAATGAAGAGCCAGAACGCGTCGCAGAAGTCTTGAAACAGTGGGTAAATGTGAATGAACACAGCACAGTCAACGCAGAACCAAGAGCTTAATCATGTCGAGCAGACCGCACTGGTCCTGCTCGGAATGGGCGAAGATGCCGCGGCGAAAGTGCTGCGCCATTTCAGCCGTGATGAAACGCAGCGCGTGACCAAAGCGATGGCGCGCCTCAGCGGTATTAAAAGCGACAACGCGAAAAACATCATTCAGCAGTTCTTTGATGATTTTCGTCAGCACAGTGGCATTCGTGGCGCGTCAAAAGAATACTTGTCCAACACGCTGCGCAAAGCGCTGGGCAATGACCTGGCCAAAGGCCTGCTCAACAATCTGTATGGCGATGAGATTCGCAACAACATGCAGCGTCTGCAATGGGTGGACGCGGAAATGCTGGCGCGTTTTATCAGCAACGAACACCCGCAGATGCAGGCGATTTTCCTCGCCTATCTGCCGCCGGACAGCTCTTCAGCGGTGCTGAAATGCCTGCCGCAGGATTATCACGATGAGCTGCTGTACCGCATCGCGCGTCTGCAGGACATCGACCATCAGGTCGCGAATGATCTCAATGAGCTGATTGAACGTTGCATCGAACAGGTCTCGGTGACGCAAAGCGCGCCGCTGTCCGGCGTGAAGCAGGTCGCGGATATCATTAACCGCTTTGAAGGCGATCGCGCCACACTGATGGAAATGCTCAAACTGCATGATGAAGATGTGGTGAGTGAAATCGAACAGAACATGTTTGACTTTATGGTGCTCGGCCGTCAGCGCGAAGAGACCATGGACCGTCTGGTACAACAGGTACCGATGGAGCTGTGGGGCATTGCGCTCAAGGGAGCGGAGATCACGTTGCAACAGGCGATCAAACGCTCGATGCCGCAACGTATGGTCAAGGCGCTGGAAGACGATATGCAGGTGCGTGGTGCGGTGGCCCTCAGCCGGGTTGAGCGCGCGCGTCAGGACATCATGCAGATTGTGCGTGAACTGAGTGAAGCAGGCGAAATCGAACTGCTGCTTTATCAGGAACCGACGGTGGAGTAAGCCATGTCAGCAGAAAAAATTATGCGTCTGCCTACGGGCAGTTATCGTCTGCACCGTTTCCCGCCACTGGCTCAGCCAGTGAAGGCACCGGACGACCGATTGCTCGATGACGAGTGGCAGGACACGCAGGTGGATATTCAGCAGCAGCTCGAAGCAGGTTTTCAGCAAGGGCTGCAGCAGGGCTATGACGAAGGTTTGCGTCAGGGGCTGGAACAGGGCAAGCAACAAGGCATTATTGACGGCCAGAAAGAGGGTTTTCAGAAAGGCTTTGTCTCCGGTGAACAGTCCGGTAAGCAGCACTTTTTGGAAGCCGCCAAGCCGGTCAACGAACTGTATCAAACCCTGTCGCGCTGGCAGGCGGAACGCGAGCAGCAGCAGCGTCACATCATTTGTGAGCTGGTGCAGAAAGTCGCGCAGCAGGTCATTCGCGCCGAACTGACGCTGATGCCACAGCAGATTTTGTCGCTGGTGGGTGAAACCCTCGATGCGATGCCGGGCAAAGCGGAAAGCGTGATTGTGCATCTGAATCCGCAGGATCTTGACCGCATTCGCGACATCAATGCCGATCTGCCGAAGAGCTGGAAACTGGTGGCGAACAAAGATCTGCCCGTGGGCGGTTGCCATCTGGTCACGGACGATGCCGAAGCCGATGCCAGCTGTGACTCACGCCTGCATGCGTGTATGGACAATGTGAAACAGCATCTGCTGGATGAAGTCACCGCAGGGCAAGAGGTGGCGGATGAGTAATCCGCACAGCGGCGGAATGCTGACGGACCGCCTCAACGATGCCATCGCGTCGCTCGATTCTGTCCCGGTGGCGCGGGTGACCGGGCGACTGGTGAAGGTGAACGGCCTGATGCTGCAAGCGGTGGGCTGCCGCTTCAAACTCGAACAGCGCTGTCTGGTCGAAACCGCTGAAGGCGACATGATCGAAGCACAAGTGGTCGGTTTCGACCACAATGTCGCTTATTTAATGCCCATTCGCCGCTTGGGCGGTCTGTTTGCGGGGGCGAAAGTGGTGCCGCTGGAAGGCGACAGCACGGTGCAGCTCAGCAGCCAATGGCTCGGCCGGGTAGTGAACGGGTTAGGCGAAGCACTTGATGATGGCGCGCCGCTGCGCGGTGGCGACCGCGTGTCGCTCGAACCCAAACCGATTAACCCGCTCAAACGCCGCCCGGTGGACACGCCGCTCGACGTCGGAGTCCGCACGATTAATGGCCTGCTGACGGTCGGCAAAGGCCAACGCATCGGCCTGATGGCCGGCAGCGGTGTGGGTAAAAGTGTGCTGATGGGGATGATCACCCAGAACACCGAAGCGGACGTGATTGTGGTCGGGCTGATTGGGGAGCGTGGCCGCGAGGTTCGTGAATTTATCGAGCGCAACCTGACTGAACAAGCACGCCGCAAAGCGATCATCATTGCCGCTCCGGCGGATGAGTCGCCACTGATGCGACTGCGCGCGACGCTGCTTTGCCACCGCGTGGCGGAATATTTTCGCGATCAGGGTAAAGACGTTTTGCTGCTGATGGACTCGCTGACCCGCTATGCGATGGCGCAGCGTGAAATTGCCTTGTCGCTTGGCGAACCGCCTGCATCGCGCGGGTATCCGCCGTCGGTATTCAGCGTGTTGCCGCAACTGCTTGAGCGCGCGGGCAACAGCGATAACCCGGATGGCAGCCTGAGCGCGATTTATACGGTACTGGCCGAAGGCGACGATCAGCAAGATCCAGTGGTCGATTCAGCGCGCGCCATTCTCGATGGTCACGTGGTGCTGTCACGTCAGCTGGCCGAGCAGGGGCACTACCCGGCGATTGATGTCAATGCCTCGATCAGCCGTTGTATGTCGGCGGTGACACCGGACGCGCACGTCACGGTTGCCAATCAGTTTCGTCAGCTTTACGCCAACTATTTGCAGGTCAAAGAGCTGCTGCCGCTCGGCGGTTACCAGCCGGGGCAGGATGCGGAGCTGGATCGCGCCGTCGCTATGTATCCTCATCTCAAAGCATTTCTGCAACAGTCGGCCAAAGAACGTGTCGATTACACCGCAAGCCTGACCCAACTGGCTCAGCTGTTTCAAATGCCGTGAGATAAGCCATGAAAGAGAAGATTCGCGCCGTCGGCAAACTGCAACAGGTCGAAGAGAAAACCCGCGACCGCATCGGGCAGCAGCTCAATTCGATGCGCCAGCGGCATCAATATCTGCAAGCGCAGCTCGATCAATTGGCGAGTCTTAAATCCAGCGCTGGCGATTCAACGCTGCACGCGCCAACGCTCAACAGTGCGCTGCTGATGAACCTCAATCGTGTCGACCACATGCTGCAAAAACTGCTGCGTCACCATGAGCAGGAACAAGCGGTGATGGCGGCGCAGTGTCATTCGGTGCAGCAGGTGCTGGAGAGTAAACACGCGCGGGTCAAAGGGTTAGAACAGGTGCTGGAGCGCTGGCGCAAAAAGCAGGATTTTGAGCGTGCGCGCAAAGAGCAAAAGCAGATCGAAGATATCCTCAATGCGCGCCATCGTAAGCGCGCATTGTGATTCGAACGGAGCGACGAGCAGGAACTTACGCCAGTTCGCCAGTGGCCTGAAACGTTTCCAGCTTGGCCAGATACGGTGACAGATCGGCGATATTCTCCGCCAGCCAGGCTGGGTTGTAGTAGGTATCGAGATAACGCTCACCGCTGTCGCACAGCAGCGTCACAATCGAGCCGGTTTCTCCGCGGCGTTTCATCTCACTCGCCAGTTGCAGCGCGCCATACAGGTTGGTGCCGGTGGAGGCGCCCGCTTTACGGCCGAGAATTTTTTCCAGCCATTGAATGGTCGCGATGCTCGCTGCATCCGGCACCACCCGCATCTCATCCACCACATTCGGAATAAAGCTTGGCTCAACGCGAGGGCGGCCAATGCCTTCAATTTTGCTGCCGCACTTGAGCGTCAGGTTCGGATTGCGGGTTTGGTAGAAATCGTAAAACACCGAATTCTCCGGATCGACCACGCACAGTTTGGTGTTGTGCTGCTGATAGCGAATAAAGCGGCCAATGGTTGCTGACGTGCCACCCGTTCCCGGACTCATCACGATCCAGCTCGGGATTGGGTGATCTTCCATCTTCATCTGATGAAAAATGCTGTCGGCGATGTTGCTATTGCCACGCCAGTCGGTGGCGCGCTCGGCGTAGGTGAATTGGTCCATGTAATGACCATTCAGCTCTTTGGCCAGACGGCGCGACTCGTCATAAATCTGATCTGAGCGGTCGACCAAATGGGCTTTGCCGCCGTAAAACTCAATCTGCTCAATCTTCTTACGCGCAGTGCATTTGGGCATCACGGCAATAAATGGCAGACCCAGCAGGCGCGCAAAGTATGCTTCAGACACCGCGGTGCTGCCGGAGGACGATTCGATGATCGGTGTGTCCGGACCGACCCAGCCGTTACAAATGGCGTAGAGAAACAGTGAACGTGCCAAACGGTGTTTGAGTGAGCCGGTCGGGTGGGTGCTTTCATCTTTCAGATAGATGTCGATGCCAGCCACGCTCGGCAGGTCGAGCTTGATCAGATGCGTGTCGGCAGAGCGTTGAAAGTCGGCTTCGATTTTGCGAATCGCGCTGTTAATCCATTGATGGTCGGTACACATAGGTCTCTCCATGAGCGTGAATCCCAAACCGGAAGAAAGGTCGCACAACGTTTGGGAAAATTGAAATCGGTATGGGAATAATTTAGCTGTAATAAGAGAGAAAAACTTTGCTAATTTACCTATGGTTTTGTAGTTTTGGAGAATAATTTTCTCCATAATGGCGCTAAATGTATGCAACTCGACAAAATTGATCGTCAGATCTTGGCAATTTTGCAAAAAGACAGCACGGTGTCGCTCAACGACTTGGCGGAAGCGGTTCATCTCACCACCACGCCTTGCTGGAAGCGACTGAAAAAGCTGGAAGAATCCGGCATTCTCAGCAAACGGGTCGCGCTGCTTGATCCGGAAAAACTCGACTTGTCGTTTATCGCTTTTGTGATGGTCAAAACCAGCGATCATTCGCACGAGTGGTATCGCCGTTTTGTGGCGACGGTGGACGAATACCCTGAAGTGATGGAGTTCTACCGCATGGCGGGGGAGTACGATTACATGATGAAAGTGCTGGTCAAAGACATGAAGCACTTTGACCAGTTTTACAAAAAGCTGGTGAACAGCGTTGGCGGGCTGAATAACGTCACATCGACCTTTGCGATGGAATCGCTTAAATACACCACTGAACTACCGCTTTAGCACGCAACGACCTGATGCCAGCGGTGAAGCGATATCAGGCCGTTGAAGGCAGGCAAGCTCAGCCAAATAGCCAAGCGAGCAGCAAGACCACGGCCAACAGTACCGCGAATGCTTTGAGTAGCGGTTTGATGTCAGTGCTGCCGCCATTGGGTGGTTGATTACAGCATCCCATAATGTCCCCTCCTGAGTGAATGTCGGTAGCACTGTAAAGCCTGACCTTGGGGGAAGGTAAAGCGTCGCTGCGAAAAAACTTAGGCGTTTTTAAACCGCATTACGCCTTCTTGCACGGCGGTGGCGACCAGGTGGCCTTCACGGTTGTAGATTTCCCCGCGCACTAAGCCGCGTGTGTTGCTGGCGGTCGGACTTTCAATCACATACAGCAACCATTCGTCCATTTTGAACGGACGGTGGAACCAAATCGAGTGGTCGATGGTGGCGACCTGGAAATTGGGCGTCATCAACGTGACTTCATGCGGGTGCAGCGCCGTTACCAGAAAGCCCCAGTCCGAGGCGTAACCCAGCAGGTATTGGTGAATGAGCTGATTGTCTGGCATCTCGCCGTTGGCGCGAATCCACAGGTACTGTTTCGGTTCGGCTTTTTGTGGTTTGAGCGGATTGATAACGGTCACCGGACGCATCTCAATCGGCTTCTCGCCGCAGAACACTTTCTTCACTTTTTCTGGCAGCAGGTGAGCAATTTGCGCCGCCAGTTCAGATTCCGACGCAAAGTTTTCCGGCCCCGGAACATCCGGCATAGTTTTCTGATGCTCAAAGCCCGGCGCTTCACCGTGGTAAGACGCGGTGAGGTAGAAAATAGGGCGGCCGTTTTGAATCGCTTTCACGCGGCGCGTGCTGAAACTGCGGCCATCGCGCAGGTTTTCAACATCGTAGATGATCGGTTTTTCTGGATCGCCAGGGTAGAGGAAGTAACTGTGAAAAGAGTGCACGGTGCGATCGGGTGCCACCGTGTAACGCGCCGCCGACAACGCCTGACCGATCACTTGGCCGCCGTACACTTGCGGCAAACCGAGGTTTTCGCTTTCGCCGCGGTAGAGACCCTCTTCCAGTTTTTCTAGCTGCAGCAAGCTCAGCAGCTCTTTTAATGGTTTGCTCATGGCTCCTCACCTGATTGGTTATGTTCGTTGTTATTTTGTGAGTTACGTCAAATAACTGTCAAGACCAACTGAGGGTCATAGCAGTTTATGAAACGGATCTTATAATAGCTGCGATTACCTTAATTCAAGTGAGGCACTATGAAAAAGGCACTACTTCTGGCGTCATCGGTTCTGTTAGGTTCGGTACTGGTGGGTTGCCAGACTTCTGAGGACTCAACGACCATGACACAAACCACACCCGCAGCCATGAAGACGGTAACGGGTACTCTCGCGTATCGTGAGCGCATTGCGCTGCCAGAAAATGCGGTGGTGACAGTAACGCTGCAAGACGTTTCTCTGATGGATGCGCCAGCGAAAGTGATCGCGACTCAAACTTTTGAGACGAAAGGCAAGCAAGTTCCGTTTGCGTTTGAACTGGCTTACGACAGCGTCCAAATCGACGCTCGTCATACCTACAGTGTCAGCGCTCGTATCGAGCTAAACGGCAAACTGCGCTTTATCACCGATACCCATTACGGTGTGATTACTGATGATAATAACACTAACCAGGTTGATTTGAAGCTGGTTGGCGTTAGCGCAAACTAATGCTTTGAGAGTGACGATAAAAAGCAATGGCAGCCTAAGGCTGCCATTTGTATATTCTGAGTGAGATCTTTCCCTGACTGCTCACGGCTATCCCTTCTGCGACTAATCGTTCCCGTTGCCTGTCCCAATCAGGGCCGGTTAACGAAATCTCCCCTTTACTGTTGATGACACGAAACCACGGCAGTTTGCTGTCTTTGGGCAAGTTTCCCAGCGCTTTGCCGACGTGGCGCGCATAACCGGGATAACCCGCCATACGTGCGATTTCGCCGTAGGTCGAAACTTTCCCGTGTGGGATTTGGTGAATGACAGCAAAGATCTGTGCCAGAAATTGGTCCATAATGACAGTGTCCTAGTTCAATTGTTACCACGGATAGGTATAAGGAGCTGGAATTGGTATTCTCCGCTTTTCAATTTGTAATCACAACGTTATTGGTGATGGTGTGTGCCCGGGCGCTCGGTCTGAGCGAGGGCGATGTTCCATTCATTACTTTTGTCATCCCTGCTCTCTGGATACTGCCGCGCGGTGGGATCACGGGTTTCGTTTTGCTGGCGGGGATGGCCGCTTACGGCATTACGCTTCCTTATCAGCCAGCCTCGCTCTCGGTCAGTATGTGGGTACTGTTCCCTATGATGATGGTAGCGTTTTCACGTGGCAGCAATAAGGGCATCATGGCGATCAGCGCACTTATCGTGATCACGCTGCAAGTCGGTATTATGGTGACGCAAGCGGCGGGTAAATTAGACGGTGAACCTTGGATGACGGTTGTGCAGCTTGCTGCGGTGGTCGTGATCTGGTGGTCGGCATCGAGTTGGAAACCGAGCCATAGCCATAGTTGGTGGGCATTGGGACTGATCATTCCATTGTGGGTGGCGGGTCTGACGTTTGCTGCGGTGATTGCGCTGTGCCTGACTGGGCTGGTGGCTGTGATGGAGAGCCTGTCACAAGTTAAATCGTTTAGCTGGAGTAAGCTTTTGTGCTGGACTCTGCCTTCCGTCAGCTTTATGGCAGTGGTGCTTTCGCCGGACATCGACGTACCTAAACCTGTCTTTGTGGTGTGGATCTGCTTGCTGACGACGGCCTGGATGACCGACTACATCCTCAAAAATACCGAAGAGCAGCCATTGTAAACGTATGCACAGAAAATCGAATCCAGTGCAAACTTATGAAGGACATTGAAATAAGTCCTTATGCATACACGCTGAGATTCGGTATTATCAGCAATTACTAAAATTACAATTCTATAAAAAACAACGTCAATGTTTAAAACGCTAGCAATTCGGGGCTGGATGCTGCTGCTACTGTATTTTCTCGCAGTTCCGGCACACGCCGAGCCACCGCATAATGAACAACCCTATTTAGTCGCGACCGAAGCGGACGATGTCGTCACGCGCGTGTTATTCGATGCGATTGCCTACCAGTTCAATATCGACATTCAGTACGTCAACTACCCAAGTTTTGATGCGATTTTAAAATCGGTCGAGTCCGGTGAAAGCGATTTCGCCGCCAACGTTACCTACACGGAAGCGCGCGCGAAACGGTTTGATTACTCGGCGCCCACCAATATCGAATACACTTACCTCTACAGCTATACCAACGCCACATTGGATGAAATTAAGCGTATCGGCGTGCCGAAAGGGACGATTTATGGTGAGCTGATTCGTGAAAATTACCCACACCTCACACAAGTGGAATACGACGGTTTCAGCGAAGCGAAAGTGCTGCTGGAAAGCGCGCAAGTTGATGGTGTGGTCGATGCGATCAACCAACTCAAACCGATGTTAACGCGCGGCCTGGATGCTCAGCTGCTGAACGATCGCATTTCGATTCAACCTGTCTCGCTGATTGTGCCGAAAGGCAAACATGGTGAACTGCTGCATGAGTTCGAGACATTCATTCACTCAGCCAAAGTGCAAAAATTGCTGCGTGAATCGATTCAGAAATATCAGTTCGACATCCGTAAACAGGCGCTGCGTCAGGCGGTCATCGACAGCGGTGTCAACCAGCAACGTCCGTTGCGGGTGAAGCTCGAAAACCTGACTCAGTTTGCCAGATACGGCAATGATGGGTCAGTGAAAGGCATCAGTGCAGACGTAGTATTCCAAGCGTGTGACATCTTGCTGCTTAAATGCGATTTGGTCAGCGCAGCGGATGAAACCTGGGAAAGCATGTTCACGGACATTCAGGACAAGCACATCGATATCATTGCGCCGATTTCCATATCTGAGCAGCGCAAAAAAATGGTCTATTTCAGCGAGAGCTATTACCACCCACAAGCGGTGATGGTGAAACGCGAAGGCTATAAGGACAACGTGTACAGCAATGTCTCGGAGCTGGTCGTGGAGCGCATTGGCGTGATCAAAGATGACTTCTTTGAAGAGCTGATGCAGCGCATGCTGCCTAACAAAGCGCTGATCACCTTCTCTAATCAGGAAGAGCAGATTCAGGCATTGCTCGATAAGCAAGTCGACTACATCGTGCTGAGTAAGGCGAACTTTAACCAGATTCTGCGTGATGCGGATTCACTGTTGCCAATCGTGGAAGATTCGATGATCGGCAGTTTCTACGCCTACGATATTGCGATTGGTTTCCCTAAGAACCAAGTCGGCGCCGCGCTGGCACCGCTGTTTACGCGCGCAATCAAAATTATCGATACCCAGAAAATCATCAAAAAATACGATTATCAACCGGACTGGCGTGCAACGCTATTGACGGAAAAGCGCTTCGCCCGCCACAGTCAGTGGCTGTTTATCTTACTGGTGCTGTTTTTGTTGAGTGTGGCGCTGTATCTGAATTTTCAGTCCAACACCGATAATCTCACCAAATTGCGCAATCGCCGTTCGTTGTACCGCCGCTTCCGCCGCGGTTTACCGGGCAAAACCACGCTGGTGTATCTGGATATGAACCAGTTCAAGCCGATTAACGATAACTACGGCCATGAAATTGGCGACAAAGTTCTCAAGCAGTTAGCCGCGCGGATCAATCAGGTGTGGAAAGGAAAATCGTACCGCATTGGGGGCGACGAATTCATTCTGGTTGGTGAAGCGCGCGGGGATGAGTTACAAGCCATTATTGATCAGCTACAAAGCTTCCTGTTTATCTGTACCGAGCGTGATGTCAGCTTTGATGTGACAGTAGCGGTGGGGATCTCTACTGAACGTGAACGCTATATGTCGCTGCAGGAGGTCCTGCATCAAACGGATATCGCCATGTATCAGGAGAAACGCAAACGCCCGCTGGCAAAAGCGGAACGTCCGGCTAAAGAGCCGATGGAAGTGAAATAAACAAATTGCTCAAATGGTGGGCAGTTGAAGGTAAATCAATGCTTTTCGCCCTATTTGGGGTTGCAATAGCGGGGGCGATACCGGATAATCCTCACCACTCTTCGGCAGCAAGCTGAATTGACCTATGGGGGCCCTGGTCCTCCCGCAACACTAGTTCGTGAATCTGGTCAGGTCCGGAAGGAAGCAGCCACAGCGAATGACGTGTGTGCCGGGATGTGGCTGGGGCTTCCACCCATCTTTGTAGCTGAAACCATAAAGCGTCCCAATAAAAGCGTAAGCTGTCCTTTTTAAACCCATTAAGTGTCCTAAACTAAATTTGGTTGTGTTATTACAACGTTATGGGACAGGTTATGTACGTTCGCAATCTTCGCAAACCATCCGCAACAAAAACGTTTATAAGTTTGCGAGTTCTAAAATCGAAGTGTCATTTTGTGTGCAAGTTCTTTAGAACGAGATTGTTGTTATCATCTCGAATGCTCTAAGGACGTTCTTTCATTCCGATCACAACCCGAAGGTTTCTATTATTCTTCAGGTCACAAGCGTTATTCCTATACTCCTGATTTTCTCGTCCGAAACCAAGATGATTCAGAATACTTCGTTGAAGTTAAACCTCTGGATAAAACCTTCTCTGAAGATTTCAAACGTACTTTTGTTCTAAAGCGTATTACTGCAAAGCAATAAGAAAATTATTGGTATTAGTCACTGATAAGCAGATACGTAATGGTGTGTATCTAGAAAACCTAAACTTAATACATCGGTAATCGAAATTAGTAACAAGGCGCCCAATCGAGCGCCCTTGAGTTCAGTGAGTTGTTCTACATCTGCCTTGGTAAGGTAGATTGCATCGATACTGATGCAAATTCTTAGTGATTACCGAAGGTACCTGGTAGAGATTAGCGACGTCTTCATCGTAGTTTTCCAAACCAAGGTCACAGGCGTGAACCACACCATCTTTAAAATCCCACTTTCTCAGTGCATTTGGGTAATCACAACCGACTAACTCCATAGCTTTCGGGAGAGTGGTCGCAACTAATGTTTTTTGGATGGGGCCGTGGCAGAACCAAATGTCCTTCTGACCACTCTTCGGCTCTTTGAGCGTCCAGCAGTAGGCAATCGCCTCTTTGAAGTCTTTAGTTCGTGCTGTACTTATAGGTTTAGCATTCGCACCGGTTTGTTGAGTTGGGTTAGCCTGAACGGTTGTCCCGTTGGTTGACGGTTGACTTGAAGCTGCAGACGCGACAGATGGTGCTGTCGTTGTTTTATTTCCGGCTTGGGTAGCATTTTTCATCGTAGCCAGAGCCTGCTCTCTCTTTTCCATACGATCCATGTAAGTCGGTTGGATTTGCGCGTATTGCTTACTCAGGTTCGGTCGGGGAACATAGTTGTTAGTATTCGATTGGCTGTATGTAGGCAGCGTTTTAACGCTAGTATCGAAGTTTGCCAACCCTTGGCGGATACCTGCGCTGACCGCTTCACTATCTCGTTTCTTCTGTTCTGCAACCATCTGGTTGTAGGCTTTAGATGCTTCGGAACTCTTATCTCCTTTGGCTGCCAGATAAGCAAGTGAGGTATTAACGCGCCTAATGGACGCGGCTGTTCGGGATAAATCTGCTTCCTGAAACTGTTCTGGTGTTTTGTGCAGTGAGTCCAGAAAGCCCTCACACTTTCTCATCGAAAGGTAGGATGATGACTTAAGGCATGGGTGACTCGATTCAAACCCGATGACAAAGGTAATCTGCTCTTCAACGATTGCGGTTTCAACTTCGTTGGGAAGGTTTTTCCACGTTCTGTCGATCGTCAATATCGTTGAGCCATCACCAAGGACATATCGCCAAGAGCGAGTTTGAGTGCTGTCCCAACCTCTTCTAAAGTAGTAACTCACCACGTGTCCACCCGCGACGATAGGGTAGTGCTCCTTCAGAACTTGATCGAACGTACCGATACCGCGTGTCATTGCTTCAAACCAATCTCCTGAACGTCCCCAGAAATCCCATTGTGTGTTGAATGTAAAGCGGCATGAATTACCTTTCCACGCTTTGGTGGAATCTAGGCAGTACTGTTCCATACGGTTGATAACGTATTGAGAGGATTTGGTCATCTCTTCAGGCGTCTCCGTGGGTTCATCACTGTGCCCCCAAATTGCCTGATGCATCCCATAAGTGCAGCCCGTTAACATTGCTGTGAGCAATAGTAACGCTGGAAATAGAACCTTGTTGGTCATCTTGTGAGCTCATCATGTCATTGTTGTTATTGATAGAAATTATAAATCAGGCAAATCAATAAACAATTATGCATTGGTTTGAGTCGAATATGATTTCTGTAGGCCGCAGCCAAACCAGAGACTCCTGAAGGTGGTGAATTTGAAAAGTTAGCTGTATTAGTTGAAGAGTATGAGGAAAAACATTTCCCATTTAATAACTGTAATCCACTTTTGCCCCATTCCTTGCCAGTAACCTTCTACCTCACAAATCACAGTGAGGTGGTTTGATCTACTTCTTCTAATCAGCATAGTGTCTATGAAAGTGGGGTCTTACCAACTTAGCCAACTCGTTCGAATAGGCCGTCTTATTTCTATTTTTAACCTACCGAAGAAACGTGTTCTCTGTTAGAGTCACCGTCAACTACGCTATTGAATAAAGACACTCACAGATCGCATGTCATTGATGGATTTTTATTCACCCTTAGAACTCATTTTAGGAATCCCTAGTGACTAACAACGAAATTTTACGTCGTATCCAACACGCGTTAAACCTTAAAAACGCGCAGATAATGAAAGCTTTCGGGCAGGCCGAAGTCACTGTGGCTCACGATAAAGTGGCAAATTGGTTAAAAGATGAAAGTGACAAATCTTGCGTTAAGATGAAGGATCAAGAGTTAGCGGTATTCTTAAATGGCTTTATTAACCTCAAGCGAGGAAAAAAAGACGGCGAGCAACCTAAGCCAGAAGTCACGTTGACCAACAACATGATTCTCATGAAGCTGCGCATCGCGCTAGACATGAAAGCAGAAGATGTGTTGGACGTTTTAGAAGTGGTTGGTACTAGTTTAAGTAAATACGAAATTGGTGCGTATTTCCGCAAGCCAAACAACAAAAACTACAAACAGTGTGAAGACCAACTGCTGTGCGACTTCTTAAATGGTGTGCAGTTTACCAATCGTCCCGATTCTGAAGAGTTTACTGGGTAATTTTTATCTCGAATCGAACGTGGTAATTGATTAAAAAAGCGAGAACCATTTTATTTGGCTACTCGCTTTTATCATGCTAAAGACCGATATTAGAGCTTCACAATCACGTCTACTCTTTGTCTTTTTTCAGTAGATAGCTATCAAACCACGCTGAAATCTGGTCGGCTTTTAGAATCAAAACACACACCGCCCCCTATGACCCTACCAAGATAAACCCAAGCTAAAACCTTAAGCCAGTTAGGGGCCACAATTCTGGTCAAGATGTTCCAGACATCTTGTAGTGGCATAGTGAATTTGGCCACCTGATTAGAGGTGTTAAGATACACCTCATAGCATGACAGGTGAAACTATGACCAAGCGTACCAGACGCACTTTCAGGGCGGAATTCAAACTCGAAGCAGCGCAACTTGTTCTCGACCAAAACTACACCGTTGTTGAAGCCGCAAAAGCCATGGGTGTGGGTAAATCGACAATGGATAAGTGGGTAAGGCAGCTCAAGCAAGAAAGAATGGGAGTAGCACCTCAAGCCTCACCAATGACACCAGAGCAAATTGAGATACGAGAGCTGAAGAAGAAACTTGCACGCCTTGAAGAGCACAATGAAATATTAAAAAAGGCTACAGCTCTCTTGATGTCGGACTCACTGAACAACTCTCGATAATCGAGAAACTCAGGCAGAGCTTTAACGTAACAACCCTGTGTCATGTGTTCAGTGTCCACCGCAGCAGTTACAAATACTGGCGTTGTCGCCCTAAGCGTGTTTCTCCAGAGTTGGTGAAGCTAAAAAGTCTTATTAAAGAAGTTCATACGGCAAGCAACGGCTCTGCTGGTGCGAGAAGCATTGCCGACATGGTGACAGCTCAAGGTATAAAACTGACACGTTATCGAGCTTCTAAGATAATGAAATTATTAGGGCTGGTAAGCGGTCAAGCACCGAACCACCGATATCGAAAAGCATCACAAGAGCACGTAGAGATCCCAAACCATCTGTCTCGACAATTTGCCGTTACCGCTCCCAACCAAGTCTGGGTCGGTGATGTGACGTATGTCTGGACGGGACTGCGCTGGATGTATCTTGCTGTTGTCATCGACCTGTTCGCGAGAAAGCCAATTGGTTGGGCGATGTCAGTCCCGCCTGATAGCAAGTTGACAGGAAAGGCACTCTCTATGGCGTTTGAATCACGAGGTAAGCCCAAAGGCGTGATGTTCCACAGCGACCAAGGAAGTCATTACACCAGTCGTTCTTATCGGCAACTGCTGTGGCGTCATCAAATCAAGCAAAGCTTATCGAGGCGAGGTAATTGCTGGGACAACAGTCCGATGGAACGGTTCTTCAGAAGCTTAAAGACAGAATGGATACCAGTGTCGGGTTATCGGAGTCTTAGCGAAGCGAGAGAACATATAACTCGATACATCACGGGCTACTACAGCCAACTCAGGCCACATCAATATAATGGTGGTCTAACACCCAATGAGTCTGAACGACTGTATTGGGAAAACTCTAAAACCGTGGCCAATTTTAGTTGACCACTACATCATGCAATATCACCGAGAGATATCGAACTAGAAACTGTACAAATTATTCCCTCCCGAAAGAACGTGCTCGACCCGATCTTTCATTAGTTGGTAATTTTCTTCTACCGAACGGCCATGCTTTTCTGATGTATCGACCTCTACAATTGGAATATCAAACCATTTAAAAACTTTGTGATATGCTGATTCAACACTATTATTTTGCGTAACTGCATCGCCGTACCACTGAACTGTGTCACCTCTGGCCTCTATTCTGTTGTTTATTGTTTCAATATCAGCTTTAACAAAAATTATCACTTCTGGAAGAAGTATTTTTTTATTAATTTTAAGTGTGTCAAAAATATTTTTGACAATATCTTCCCCAAGCATAATTGTTTGGTAAGCCAAAGTTGAAAATACATATCTGTCTAATATGATATCTTCATCGTTTAATACTTTCGAAACCTCATTACTCTTCAATAAGTTATTTAACAAAAAGAATAGAAATGCACTCTCTTTTGACTCATAGGAGTCAATGACCTTTCTTAGATCATGAGCTTCAGGGACTACCGCATTGTGAACGATAGTATTAATTTCTTTAGCATATAGAGAGCTTAATGTTGTTTTTCCACATGCATCTAACCCTTCAAAAACGATAAATTTATTCATCTGTTCCTCATCTAATATTTTGTGATTATTTATAGTTCCTATAATAAGGAACCTAGTTTTATTTTTTGTTAGTAGATTTTATGAGATTTCCACAATATCTATATTGGTTTCTTTATATCTTGAAGAAAACGTAATTGGATTGAACTCTATTTGAGAAAGAGCTTTTTTCACACCGCATGAATTAATGCATTCGCTATATTTATATCCAGGTTTATTGGCAGTATTTTGGTAAAAGCAACCCTCTGGACTAATCATTAAGTATGATTCTGTCATAGTAGAATTAGACTCAGAATACATAGGTAACCCTAATCCACTATGTCTTTGAACAAAATTATCGAACTGTTCTTTGGAAATTAGTATTTCATTATCACCATAAGGCATGACCTGTAATACTTTCCATTTGTATGGTTTTAGACTAGAAATTAAATTAGAGAAATCCTCTTCCCAATTAAGACTATTAATTACAGTATTAATCTTTGTTTTGATTCCTGTTTGTGACTGTGTAAGGTTCGCTAGAGCATGTGTTAAATCATTAACACCAAAAGAGTTCCCTTTTCGATCGTTTCTTCCTATTTTCATACGTGTACTTAAGTACTGACTGTCAAAGCTGATTCCAATCATGTCTAAAGTATCTTTCGGCAACGGTGATTTTCCATGAATTAGGTAATGTCCATTAGTTATGATTGAGGTTTTAAATCCTTTTTGTTTTGCAAGAACCAAAGCGGTAACGAACGTATTTCCTAACATCATTGGTTCCCCTCCTGCAAAGTTAAGACGAACACTTTCGTACCCCAGCTTTTCTTTTAAGACTGGAGTGCCTTTGATGAAGTAGTCTGCTAGCTTATCCAATAAGTTAGCGATTGCCTGTTCTGAACGATGGAGTTCTTTGGGGCGTCCCCATTTTGCAAAACAGTATTTACAACTGTAATTGCAGACTTCTGTCATGTGCCAATTGATTACCAGTTCTTTTGTTTTTCTAGATTGTGCTGTTGTCATGCTTTTTATTCTCAGGTATTCAGATGGCTTCAGTATGATAAAATCGGCTCTGTAGAAAAATGAAAAGCAAAATCCCCCCCTCAATTTTCTTTTTCTAGCGGAAAACGAAACAATAAAAGGACATTCAGTGGCTACTTTTCCAACCTTCGAATCGGTACTTCTGCAGATTGCTAAAGCGCTTGGCGCTAATGGTCAGATGACTTCAAAATCGAAAAGCAAGTTTAAATATGTCGAGATGACGATGGATAATTTATCTAATACTTGGGAAAGTATTTTGGGTGATATAGCGGATGCTTTAGGGCTTGATGAAAGAGCGAAAAAAGATCTGATCTCCAATGTTACAGACGATTACTTGATGCACAAGAACATCGAGCTTAATGTTTATTCTTCAAAGGCGTCACAAAGAAAAATCGTTTGGCATTATTTAGCCAGGGTTATCATACCAGCTCTAGCGAGACATACGGTATTTTGGCAAATTGAATCAAAAATGGATGAAGGTATGCCTGGCGGGCGGTTTTGGTATCTTCCAGCCGTAGATTCTCCGATTGAACCTACGCAACTTCTTCTCCCTGTACCGCAGGTCTTGAATTGGCTTATCGACTTAATCCAAAACACCAAAACATCTATTGCTAATAATTTAAACAACGATCTAGATAGTGTGGATAAATACGAAAAAGTATTAAGGAACCTTTACAATTGGCAAAAATCCAAGAGTACCCCTGAGATATCAAGTATCGAGAAAACGTTTTCGGACGAAGTGAATATACAGTTTGGTGGCTGTTTTGAGCCTGATGAAAAGTCTTCGCAATTTGAACAGGCTCTAGATTTTATTGAAAAAAAAGGTTTGTCTTATGATGACTTACAGCATGAAATAGCTATTGATTGTGAAGACTTAAAGCGAATATTAAGGAGTGAATGCCCAGCAGCGGAGCAGCGAGATTTTGTACAGAAACTAAAAGTACGATATCAGGCACCAAGCTCTAAAGTGATACGTATGAGGTTGCTGATAGCCAGAGCTATTCAAGAGGGATATGAGCAATTAGTTAAGTATTTAACACCTGGAGTCGATAAACTATCTTTTGACTTAAATGAAAATAAAACACTTCAGTTAGTTGAACTTTACAACTATGTATATAACCTGACTTTTATGGCTCATATTCAAAAGGGAAGTTTAGGAGACCATGCGGAAAATAAGTATTTTGAAGAACAACTTCCTTCCTTTTTTAGGTACGATTTATTGCGAATTTTTACCTCAGACAATGAGCACGATATCCCATGGAGTACTTTAGATAGAATTAATTGTATTTTTAGCCGTTCTGGAGAAGAGGATATATTAGATAATGTCTTTCCTACGTCTCAAGATGAATTTAAAAAAATGTGTAAACTTATAAAAGAAGAAGGTGATTATTCAAATAATTACCTTATGCGTAGAGATGTTTTAATAGATAAGCTAAAACAAAACAAATCTCCATTTAAACAATTACAGAATATTGATGATTTTGATCTAGTATATGGGGCTAGAATTATTCAGGCGAATCAATATTCAAATCCTAATATAGGTGACATGATTGTTGAAAGGTTAAAATTTCTAGAAGCCACACCTACTGAGTCGATGAAGCGAATATTATTTGAACTAGAAACTCATCTACTCCTTAATAAGTTTGGTTCAAAAACCGAAGAAAAGGTATCTGCTTTGCTAGATGAGGCGAAAAACTGTGATGATTTTGGATTTTCAAAAGCAAATATACTACGTTATGAAGCTCTTCATTATATTGCGCAGAACAAGCTTAAAGAAGCAGAAAAAAATCTTAATTTGGCTATTGATGAATGTAAGAAATACAGCTTTGGAAAGTTTAGAGGATTGTTAGCTAGAGATGCATTCGCATTGGCTATAGCAAACCAAAAACTCATTCCTAATAATCACGAAAAGTACTTTAGAGACATGTACTACTGGGGCGGACTGAAAGGAGAACCTAATATTTATGATGTTTCGCGTGAATTACATGAGTATTTTTGGGAAAAGTTGTATCAATGCTATCCTAACTATCAACCGCTTTTTGCTTCTTGTTCTAGCGATATTGAAAAGTTTAGTCGTGATTTCGCAGAGTGTATAAAAAATGGACGTTCCATTGAGCTAGTACTTAAAAAACACGAAGCTTTAAAAAAGAAACAACTGAAATACCCACAAGCAGATAGCATCATTTTGCTAATGATGAAGATGAGCTACGAGTTGCTTCGGAAGTTAAATTATAACAAGCAGATGGTTCCAACAGACATTGCTAATGAAATTAGTGATGTCTGTAATGGGATGATTCAAGGTATCCGTAAGGTCATCGAGCTATGGCCAGAAATTGTTAATATTACAGACTTTAAATATCAGACGCCTTTGATGTTTGCTGCAAACAACAAAGATTATCAAACGGTAAAAGCATTGTTGAAGGCTAACGCAGATCTGAATCTTCAAGATTTCACGGGTAGAACAGCGCTTCATGCCGCTGCGGCTAGCCGATGTTGTAAATCTGCGTCACTTCTACTAGAGCATGGCTGTGATGCAACGTTAATTAACGAAGAAGGTGCAACAGCGTTACATACGGCTACTCGCATGGGCGATCTGCCTATAATTGAACTATTAATTGAAAAGAGACCTGAGCTACTAAAGATTGAAGATTCAAAAGGAATAATACCTGAGCAATTGGCCAGAGAAATTGCCAATAATCCGCTAGCTTACAACGTTCTGAAAAACTTTCTCTTGTCTGAAGGCCGTAGTATTGTCAGACACGAGACTTATAAGAAAATCTTAGAGGTTTTTTTACGGTAGATTTAGTTATAAGTTTCGATTTGAATTGAAATTTATTTCAGGGGACAAGTATTTCTAAGGATAATCTGCCTGTTATGCTGAAAAAGTGCATAATATGAATCTAACACAACTGGTTGAAGATGGAAGTTGTTGTCCATTTTCTTGAATCTCTGTAACAGTGATAAGCAGTGCCTGATTATGCTTTTGGATACTAAAAGTTATTAATAGGGTGAAAGTTAGTCCGTCGATGTCAAATTAAAAATGTCCAAAACGCGTTTAGAGAGCAGAAAATCACCATGAGATTAATTTATGCAACAAGCTGCTACACAATTGCAAAACACGTTGTTTGGTAGATCATCTCTGCCCCTTTTTCTCAATGCTAATACCCATTATTAGGCTGTTAATTGAGCTTTCAATACAGAGCTAATACGAAGATGCGCAGGGTACTATGCTCACGTTATCCCAATACTGTACATCCACTAATTTGGATAATGTTAAGCAGGTTGTATGACTATGCAGCTACAAACTGACAAGAAGCACCTGTTTGGGGCAGGTGCTTCCTGTATGACAGCCGCTACATTCCATAGCGAAACGTTTTACCTATATTGACCATATCACGATGTACAGGAGCTAATGCGCTGGCGTAAGCAGCAAGCAGCTTCATGGTATATTCGCTGCGAGCATGCAGATGCTGGTCGGTACATTTATGTTCTGCTGTCAGAATCTCTTCGCAGTCACGAAAAATAAGATGATCCGGCAGAAAACACGCATGATTGTTTTTGTTACCCGTCATGCGTAATTCACTGATCGGATAGACACCATTCACGCTGGCTGAAACGCTCACCAGCAGAGCGGCTTTGTGCGCTAATTCTTCGTCGGTAGTCAGCATCAAAAAGTTCTTCAATGCAGGCGTCGCCATGCCGTGCCATTCAGGGGTAATAAAAATAAATGCATCCGATCGCTGAAGAATTTCAGCAACTGGTTTCCATTGTTGCCATTCTTCACTGTCCTGCCATACCCCCTCATTCCACAGCGGTAGATCCAATTGGTGTAAGTCGAGAACAGTTGCCTTGTCAAAATGGGGCTCAGCCAGTGTTTGTAGGTAATAGGCGACATTTAGGCTTTGAGAATGCGCTCTTTGACTTCCTGATACGATAGTAATGTTCATATTAATTCCTTTTTACGGTCTGAAGTTGTAGTCGATGATCGGTTTGTGCGGATGAGCGAGGCGTAGCCAGCACAATTGAAAACAAAATGGCTAACGCTCCAAGTAATTGGGGCCAAGTCAGGGTTTGATTTAGGACTAGATATCCAAGAAAACAGGCAGAAACACTGCTTAGAAAACCGAGAAAAGAGACGGTCACAGGAGGCAGTTTTTCGATTCCGCGAAACCAGAGAAAGTAACCCAAAATGGCACCAATCAAGCTCAAATATCCATAGCCTAGGTAGTTGATAGAGGTAAGTTGGGTTGGAATGCCTTCCAGCCAAAGCGAGACAGGCAACAAAATGATGCCGCCAAATAACAGCTGCCAACCTGTAAATCCGAGCATTGTCATGCCCGTTGGACGTCCCCATTTTTTTGTCAGCACCACACCTAAAGCCATGCTCAGCGTTCCGAGTATGGCGGTCAACATGCCTTCGATATTGAGTTCGGCTGAACTGTTAAGTACCAGCAGACCTACGCCGAGAATACCTAATCCACTGGCGATCAGTTGTTGTGAAGAGAAGTTGGCACTCAAAAGGTACCAACTCATGCTCATGACAATCACCGGCTGGATAGACATCACCATCGATGCCATGCCTCCCGGTAGGTAGGTTGCCGCGAAAAATAAGCAGTAGAAAAATAGCCCGATGTTCAGAAAACCTAGCACTGCCATACGAAGCCACCACAATCCAGTTGGCCACGCTCGGCTAATAAGCACCAGCAATACACCAGCAGGCAGCGAACGAATTGTTGAAGCAATAAGCGGACTTTCTGGTGGCAGCGCTTCCGTTGTCACTATATAGGTACTGCCCCAGACAATAGGTGCAATTGCGGTTAACGCTATTGTTTTAATTTGCTGAATCCTGTTCATAACTCACCTTGACTGAATCGTTAATCATCCCCAAAAGTATCTCTTAAAAAAGATACTTTTTAGAAAGTAATGGAGTTATGATTTTTTATCAAGTATCTTTTTTGAAAGATATTTATTGGAGAGATAAACATGTCATCAGACACAGTCGATAAAATTCTTGCTCAATGGCTCGCTGTCAGGCCGGATCTGGATTGCTCAGCTATGGGGGTTGTCGGGCGATTGCGTCGAACCAGTGCTGTATGGAAGAAGAAGTTGGATTCGGTTTTTCAAGAGTACGGGCTGAGCAGCATTGAGTTTGATATTTTGGCCACCATGCGCCGCAGTGATACTGCAGTCACTCCTACTGAGTTGTATCAGACTCTGATGCTTTCCTCTGGAGCGGTCAGTACGCGTATTGAACACTTGGTGAAAAGTGGCTTTGTCCAACGTATTGCCAGTGAAGAGGACAGACGCAGCTGTAAAGTTATTCTGACTCAAAAGGGGATTGAGTTGGTGGACACTACACTGAATGCACACGTTGCCAATATGGATAATATGCTGAGCGTACTTAGTAGCCAAGAACAAGAACAGTTGGCAAATTTGTTAAGAAAGATACTGTTAGCAGAGCAATGACGAACAGTTGCTTCAATATTCCTTTATTCATTCACTGGCTGTTAATGCCGGTTTGCGATACTAAAAAACTATTCGAAACGATGTGAGTTAAGCTGAAGGTCTGGTAAGGTTCTGTCCAAACTCTAACTAAAATGTGGCTATCAGGTCGGTGGCTGGTCATATCCACTTGGTCGAAATTCGTCCTGATTCTGGAAACTTACCATGTTTAACGGGCTCAAAATTCGCAATTAAACGGTCATTTATCCCAATTTACGCAATTGACTGACTTTTATTGAACGTCGCCCTTGCTCATTTGTGAAATCTAACCAATGATTAGTCGTGATGCTTTCTACTATACTTCGTAGAGCGTTGATAACTCGGGCTATTCTTGCCGATATGGCGGCTCGAATCGCTGTTTATTTAGTCCCCAGATGAAGATTGGAAAAATGAGTACAGGTAAAGTTAAGTGGTTCAATAGTGACAAAGGTTTTGGTTTCATTACACCGGATGACGGTAGCAAAGACCTATTTGTTCATCATTCTGAAATTAAGATGGAAGGCTATAAATCACTGAGTGATGGCCAAAAAGTAGAATTTGAAGTTGGCAAAGGCCAGAAAGGACCGTGTGCCACTAACGTTAAGCCTTTATAATCTTGTAAAGGATGAACATTTTTAGCAGCAGACCCAGCAGCTTGGCTCTTGGGTCTGCTGTTTTTCAACTCACGCTATGACATCTTACGATGTGTTTGCGTCGTAAACTGAGTCATCGTTTCCGATGATATGAAAAATTTAAAGACCTCTTTCTAACTCCGCAAAAGTAGAAAAAACCTCCGTTCTCGCATCTCTGATACCAGTTAGTCGCTCTGAATCGCCCTTGGTAGAGTAGATTGCATCGATACCGACGCAAGTTCTTCGTGATCATCGAAGGTACCTGGCGGAGATTAGCTACGTTTTCAGATGTGCCTAATGGACGCCGTTCCCCGATATAAATCAGTTCTGAGCTGATGCTAAGATGCCCATTTAGACGCTAAACTTGTTTGGTCCCTTGTATTGTCGAGCGTTCACTCGACGTACTTTGGGAAAGACTAAAAATGGCAGTTGTACTGGAGCTGATTCGCTACTTTATGACGCTATATGAGTGATTAAAAGTGAGGAGGCTTTTATGGCAAGTAAACATCAAGGTTCGTGCCTTTGTGGTGAAGTAAAGTATGAGCTTTCAGGTGACTTCCAATCCTTCTTCTTGTGTCACTGTACGCGTTGCCAAAAAGATACGGGGTCTGCTCATGCTGCTAATCTGTTTGCTAAAGGGAACACGTTAACGTGGTTGCAAGGTGAGAGTTACGTTAAAACTTACCAGCATCCCAATTCAAGGCATACAAAAAGCTTTTGCCAGAAATGTGGGTCAGCACTTCCCTCGATTGCTGAAAGTATTAACCATGTAGTGGTGCCTGCAGGTAGTTTAGATAGCCCAATCTCAATTGAGCCAACCGCCAAAATCTATGTTAGCCGCCGTGCAAACTGGTCTAAAAATTTATGCAATGTCCCTAGTTATGATGAATTACCTGAGCAAATTAAGAGCTAAACATAAAAGCATGTTTTAGACTTCATCACGCTCAGCAATTTATAGCTCAGAAATGCCCCTTTCCAAGTTGGAGCATTTTCCTGTCATTTCTTGAGGTTGGGTAGTTGGCCTACTTTTTCCAATCAGCTAGTGTCTGTTGAAGTGGTACTTATCGATGCCTGCCTATCAACAGTTTGGTTATGACTTGCTCAAAATCCCGAAAGCTTCGGTGAGTTTGAAATAAGGGCGAGTACGTCAGTTAGCCCTCATCCCAATGTTTTAAATCTTTGACTTAGTTGCTCGGACGTTTGATAAAACAAGTCGCAGAACCACTGGCAAGCAGCTTGCCATCGAGGGTGCGAAGGGTGCCTTCGGCGATGTCCAATGAACGTGAAATGTGGGTAATTTTCGCCTCGGCGATGAGCGGTTCGTTGATCGGCACTGGGCGCATCATTTTTATCGCCAAATCGACGGTGCCGTAACTCACTCCCGCTTCGAGCATGGAATGAACCGCGCAACCTGTGACCGAATCCAGAATGGTGGCCGCAAAGCCGCGCGCTGGGCATCATCGCCAGCATTGAAGGCGCCGTGGTTCTGTGCCGAGCGC
Organism: Vibrio sp. bablab_jr001; assembly: GCF_016464285.1. Classification (NCBI taxonomy): domain Bacteria; kingdom Pseudomonadati; phylum Pseudomonadota; class Gammaproteobacteria; order Vibrionales; family Vibrionaceae; genus Vibrio; species Vibrio sp. bablab_jr001. Next base: position 319,061 of record NZ_JACDWZ010000039.1, on the reverse strand, counting down.
TCCAGAGTATTTTTCCGCTAGACGCGATCGTGGATTGTCTGCCGAAACTGATGGAAGCGGCGTAAAGGGGGCTTGGGTTGCGGCGCGATGGATTCCTTATTGAACACTCAATGTTATTTGTCACTAAGTATCAAATGTTGCTGATTATTATGTTCATCTGATACTTTCAGGTCGGCAATTGTCGTGATGCACGCTTACACTTAGTCAGACCAACGAAGGAGAACAGCAATGAAATTTTTCATCAATAGCATCATGACCGTCAGCCTACTGGCCGCGGGTTCCGCGCAGGCCTTTCAATTGACCAGCAATGACATCCAGGAAGGTCACCCGATGGCGAAGACCTTTGAGTACGCCGGGTGGGGATGTGACGGCGGTAACCTGTCACCCCAATTGATGTGGGACGATGCGCCAGCAGGCACCAAAAGCTTTGCCATCACAGCGTATGACCCGGATGCACCGACAGAAAGCGGCTTCTGGCACTGGATTGCGTTTGATATTCCGGCATCGGTGAATACCGTGCCGCGCGGTGCCAATATCGCAAAACTGGGTGGCAAAGAAGCGCGTATCGATTATGGAGTCGCAAGCTTTGGTGGCGCTTGTCCGCCGGTCAATGACGGCATGCACCGTTATCAATTTACCGTTTGGGCGCTGCCGCAAGCATCACTGCAATTGGATGCCAACACGCCGCCAGCTGTGTTTGGTTTTACCCTCAACAGCATGGCGCTGGGCAAAGCCAGACTGACCGCCACGTATACGCGTCAATAAATTCAGCGAGGGAATGGATGAATCATCAGTATCAAGTCACCGTATTTCGTGCCGGACAGCAGCAGCCGCTGCGTAATGTTCGAATCCATTCCCCGAGTCTGATTCAGATCACGGCAGGCAGTAAACGACTCTTTTGGCAGGATGAAATGAGTGAACTGGGCGCGACTCAAGTCTTGCTGTGCAGCTCAGGCATGTCGCTGAGTTTTGAAAACATGCCGCACAAAGGGCGGTTTTCATCGCGCATGTTCAGTTTTTTTTGCACGCCGCCGCCTGCCATGCTTGAACTGAGTCTGCGAAACGCTGAGCAAGGCACCTCGTTCATGCTTTGTCACGATGCTGCATTGCGCGACACGCTTAATGCGCTCTATGCGTTTGACCGCCAAGCGTTGAGCGCCGAAACCCAACAATATTGGGTGCTGGGTGTGTATCAGCAACTGGCGGAGCGGGGCGTATTGCATCACCTCTTTGCCACTTCGCAGGATTCACTGACTCAAAAACTCAGTCGCTATCTGTCGCATTCGCCCAGCCACGACCATCTGCTGGATGACGTGGCCCGCCACTTTGCGATGAGCCGCGCTACCATGATTCGAAAACTGCGCCAAGAGGGCGTTCAGTATCGTGAAGTGCTGGCTGAAGTGCGTTTGAATCACGCCCTTCGTTTAATACAAGAAGGGCACAACAACGTGGCGCTGATCGCAGGCCTGTGTGGGTATCAGTCGGAAGGCCGCTTCAGCCAGCGGTTTAAAGACAAGTTTGGTATTTCGCCCAAAGGGTACGTCAAAACCTTGGATGGCAATGAAACGAGTGCTGTCCCCAGCCGATTGCAGTAAAGTGTGAGATTCACTCCGCTGCATATGCCCGCAGTTGGGTACTTTCCTGTCGACCATTGACTTGAGGCCACATGCATTACTTACGTGTTGAACCCGATGACATTCCGATGTCACTGTTGTTGGAAGCCGATCCGTCGCAGCAAAACATCGCAACGTATTTGCAGGACGCGTGGTGCTTTGCCGTCACGCATCACGGCACCGTGATTGGCGCGTGCGTGGTGAAAGCGCTGGATGAGACCACCGCTGAGATTTTTAATGTGTCGGTTGCTGCGCCATTTCAGCAGCAGGGTATCGGTTCTGAGCTGCTGCGGTTTGCGTTGCATGAGCTGAAGAATAGCAACGTGCAGCGTGTTGAGCTGGGCACCGGCACTTTTGGTTATCAACTGACCTATTATCAACGGCTCGGTTTTCGGGTGGACAGCGTGCTGAAAGATCACTTTCTCAAGCACTATCCGGAGCCGATTTTCGAGCAGGGCATTCAGCATCAGGACATGTTGCGCTTGTCCTTGGATTTAAACTGACCTTCTATTTACTGAATCTGCGCGATTTCAACTGGAGAACAAGACGTGATTTTTACTCCCTCATCTCAACCGGTGGAACATGGCCCTGCGCTGTGCGATGCGCTGAAAGATTTCCTCATCGCCAACAAAAGCACCTTTCAGGACAAGTTGATCCCCGATCTCTCCTACATCGATGACATGGCGCACAACGTCAATGGCATCGAGATTCAGTCGGTGCATCATTTGGCGGAGAACCGCTATCAAATCGAATACAGCTACGATTGGGAGCTGTTTCTGGGGTGTTCGGACATCAATCAGTCTGGCATCGGCCACGACCATATTCGCTTTACCCTCGACCCCGAAGGCCAAATCAACATGGAATACCTGTTCCCTGATGAACTCGATACCAGCGGCGAACTGTGATGGAAGACAACACTAAGATTTGGCGAGAATATTATGAACAGGCCATTTCACGTCCGCATCTCCAGCGAACAGAGTTGGCGGTCAAACTTAATCAATCCCGCACACGTGTTGCGGTGGATTGCGGATGCGGCACCGGGAGCGATATCCAGTATCTGGCGCAGCAGGGATATCAGGTGCACGGATTCGATGTGAATTCCGATGCAACAGCGCTATGCAAAGCAAGGTTTGCAGAAAATGCGTTGGTTGAAATTGAGCAGGCCGCTTTTGAGTCTTTCGACTACCCCAAAGCGGGCATCGTGATTGCCAACTCCAGTTTGTTCTTTGCCAACCCTGACCAGTTTCAGGAGACTTGGTATAAGATCGAAGCGTGTTTGGAGGCTGGCGGCGTGTTTGCTGGTGATTTCATGGGTGAAAAAGACAGCTGGGCGAACAACTATCGCGGCCCGACGACACCCCTCACCGAGTCGCAAGTGACGTCTCTATTTGCCCATTTCGATGTCGTCAGATTCTTTGAACGTGACGAAAGCGCCAAAACTGCATTGGGCAGAATGAAGCACTGGCATACCTATTCCGTGGTGGCGGTGAAGCGTTCTCTCGCATGATTCGAATGCTAAACAGCCCGATTTTCTAGCCACCATGTCACTTTAGAACGAGGAGAAGGGATGACACCTGCACCGATTAAACCTGAGATCAGCTTTGATGAATTTGCCAAAGTGGACATTCGCGTCGGGCGTATTGTGGAAGTGTTGGACGTTCCAAAGTCCGACAAGTTAATGAAACTGATCGTCGATTTTGGCGATCACACCCGTTCAATATTGGCAGGCATCAAACAGGAAAGGGCCAACCCGAAAGAAATTGAAGACAAGCAGGCGTTGTTTGTGGTCAATCTGCCCGAGCGCACAATGGCGGGCGAAGTTTCTCAAGGCATGCTGTTTGATATTGGCTACGAAGACCGGCTGACACCGTGCCTCGCCTGCCCGGAATCCGAATTACCCAATGGCACCAGAGCGGGCTGATATTGAGAGAAAAAACGCACCCATCGGTGCGTTTTTTTAATGTGATTTAATCGCAGGTTGCGATGTTTACAGCGTCACTTTTTTCACCATGCCAGCTTCGGCGTGGCCGGGAATGTTGCAGGCGAACTCGACGTGGTTATCGCCTTGGAAATGCCACATCAATTGCTTGGCTTTACCCGGTTGCACGGTCACCGTGCTGCCGGAATCATGCATGTGTTGGCCATTCATAGAGCGCATCATTTCGCGGTGCGTCAACTGTTCTTTGGCGGAACCAATCGAGAATTCGTGGTCGATTTTGCCGGTATTCATGATCACAAATTGCACTACGTCGTTGGGTTGAATGTCGACCTCTTTTTTAAACGTGATCTTCATGTCGTCAGAAAGTAGCACATGTACCACTTTTGTCGGCTTGGATCCTGTGGCGGACATGCCCACGTCCGACATTTCGCCCATGTTCATCATACCGGAGTGGTCCATTCCTTGTTGCGGCATCTTGTCTGAAGACATCATGCTGTGGTCCATGCCTGATTGCTTGCTATCACTGTGCATCATGTCAGCCAGTGCCAGTGGGGAAGAGAGGCTTAGTGCCAAAGCTAATACAGTTACTTTCATGATCTATTCCTTTTCAGTAGTGGTCGTCGGTTGAGTTTCACGCTGTTTCCACAGCTTAAAAATGGCGGGCAGCACCAGCAGAGTCAGCAGCAGCGCGGATGCCATGCCCCCAATCATGGGCGCGGCGATGCGTTGCATCACTTCAGAACCGGTGCCTTCACCGTACATAATGGGAATGAGGCCGATGATGACGGTAATCACCGTCATCATGACCGGGCGCACGCGCAGCCCGGCGCCTTCGCGAATGGCGTCATTGAGATCTTGAAGCGTCAAAGTGGCTTTGCGTTCTTGAGCCTTGAGCTTGGTGTAATGCCAGGCTTGATTGAGGTAAACCAGCATGATGACGCCAATCTCGACCGCGACACCAGCCAGAGCAATAAAGCCCACACCGACGGCGATCGACAGGTTGTAGTTAAGCGAATACATCAGCCATAAGCCGCCGACCATCGCCAGCGGCAGGGTGGCCATGATGATCAGCACTTCACCCACACGGCGGAAGCTGAAGTAGAGCAGCAGCATGATGATGGTGAGTGTAATGGGCACAACGACACTGAGGCGGTCTTTGGCGCGCTCCATGTATTCATATTGCCCTGACCACGCCAGCGAATAGCCCGCAGGCAGCTTGAGTTGATCGGTCACCACGCGTTGCGCTTCGGCCACGTAGGAACCGAGATCGCGCCCCTCGATGTCGACAAATACCCAGCCATTGGGGCGAGCATTCTCGGTTTTGATCATCGGCGGGCCATCTTCGTAACGTACGTCAGCCACATCGGCAAGCGCAATGCGTGCGCCGTTGGGTGTCACCAATGGCAGGTTTTGCAGTTTGACTACCGAGTCGCGGTAATCCTGCGGGTAGCGCACATTGATCGGGTAACGTTCCAGCCCTTCAATCGTCTCGCCGACATTCATGCCGCCGACCGCAGTAGCAATCACTTGCTGCACGTCTTTGATGTTCAGCCCGTAACGCGCGGCGGCACGGCGCTTGATGTCGACCGTGACATAACGGCCGCCAGCCACACGTTCGGCATACACCGATGCCGTACCTTCCACACCGTTAAGAATGGGTTCCAGTTCTGCGCCAATGCGTTCGATGGTCGCCAGTTCCGGCCCGACGATTTTGATGCCAATCGGGGTTTTAATCCCGGTCGCCAGCATGTCGATGCGGGTTTTGATCGGCATTACCCAAGCGTTGGTGAGGCCCGGAAACTGAACCAGATTGTCGAACTCTTTGCGCAGCGATTCCGTCGTGACGCCCTCACGCCATTCGCTGCGTGGTTTAAGCTGTATCACCGTTTCGATCATGGTCAGCGGCGCGGGATCCGTTGCGGTTTCGGCGCGGCCGATTTTGCCCCACACGGTGTTCACTTCCGGTACGGTTTTGATCAGCTTGTTGGTTTGCTGCAACAGCTCGCGTGCTTTACCAATTGAAATGCCCGGATAGGTGGTCGGCATGTACATCAAATCGCCCTCATCCAATGGCGGGATGAATTCACTGCCGAGCTTGCTGGTCGGGTAGTAGGCCGATGCCATCAACGCCATCGCTATCACAATCATGGTTTTCGGATAACTCAAGCTGAGGTTGAGCAGCGGGCGGTACAAGCCCACCAGTGATTTGTTCACCGGGTTCTTGTGCTCAGGCAGGATCTTTCCGCGAATGAAATAGCCCATCAGCACCGGAACCAATGTGATGGCAAGACCTGCCGACGCCGCCATGGCGTAGGTTTTGGTAAAGGCGAGCGGCGAGAACATCTTGCCTTCTTGACCTTCCAGTGCAAACACAGGCACAAAGCTGAGGGTGATGATCAGCAGTGAGAAGAACAGTGGTGGGCCGACTTCCTGCGCCGCATCACCAATCACTTGCCAGCGGTTTTTGTCGGTCAGCGGCGTACGCTCAATGTGCTTGTGCACGTTTTCGATCATCACAATCGCACCGTCGACCATGGCCCCAATGGCAATCGCGATGCCGCCGAGCGACATGATGTTGGCGTTGATGCCTTGCCAGTGCATCACGATAAACGCCGACAGAATGCCGACGGGCAGGCTGAGCGCAATCACCAGTGACGAACGAATGTGGAACAGGAACAGCGCGCACACAACCGCGACCACGATGAACTCTTCCGCCAGCTTTTTCCATAGGTTCTCGACCGCAGAATTGATCAGTGTGGAGCGGTCGTATGTTGGCACAATTTCCACCCCGCTGGGCAAGCTGCCTTGCAGACTGTTCAGCTTGGCTTTGACGTTGGCGATCACCTGACTGGCGTTCTCGCCAAAGCGCATGACGATGACGCCGCCGACGGCTTCCCCTTCACCATTCAGTTCTGAGATGCCACGGCGCATTTGTGGGCCAAGGGTAATGTCGGCGATATCGCCCAACAGCAGCGGCGTACCTTTGCTGGTCACTTTGAGCGGAAGCGATTGAATGTCTTCAATCCCGGTCAGGTAGCCAGTGGTGCGCACCATGTGCTCGGCTTCGGCCACTTCGATCACTGAGGCGCCCGTTTCCTGATTACCGTTTTGAATGGCGGCATTGACTTGTTGCAGGGTCAGGTTGTAGGCACGCAGTTTGGCGGGATCGATCTGGATCTGATATTGCTTGACCATGCCACCCACCGTCGCAACTTCCGACACCCCAGCCACGGTTTGCAGCTCGTATTTGAGGAACCAGTCTTGCAGGCTGCGCAACTGCGCCAAATCGTGTTGCCCGGTTTTGTCTTGCAGCACGTAGCTGTAGACCCAGCCGACGCCTGTCGCGTCGGGACCGAGTGTGGGTTTGGCGTTGGCTGGCAGCTTAGGTGCTACTTGGCTGAGGTATTCGAGCACCCGTGAGCGCGCCCAGTACATATCGGTTTTGTCGTTAAAGATGATGTAAACGTAGGAATCACCAAAGAACGAATAACCGCGCACCGTCACCGCCCCGGGCACGGCCAGCATAGCAGTGGTGAGCGGATAAGTGACCTGATCTTCCACTACTTGCGGCGCTTGGCCGGGGTAACTGGTTTTGATGATCACCTGCACATCGGACAGATCGGGAATCGCGTCCACCGGCGTTTGCTTAACGCTGAACAGGCCACCTGCGATGAGCGCAATCGTCGCGACCAACACCAGAAAGCGGTTGTGCAGCGACCAGCGAATAATGGCGTTGATCATGATTGACCTCCGAGGTGCTCAATCGATTTCAGCACATAATCGGTGCCATTTTTCTGCACTAGAAACCGAACCGGCTGACCTTCCTTCAGCCCGCTGAGGTCAACGTCATCACCGACGCTGAAATTCATTTCGCCCGCATCCCAACTCCACTCGGCAACCGGCAGATGTTTGAGGGTAATCATGCCAAAATCGGCCATCAGCATACTGATTTCACCCGTCAGCCACAGTTCGCCAGGAATAACCGTGTCACCGATACGGTAATCGACCACTTGGTATTGGCCGTCATCGCCTTTTTCTAGCGCGAATTCGATCGCCTGTCCGCGACTGAAAGGTTCTATTGTCAGGCTATCGGCCAGAGTGAAATTCATCGTCATACCCGGCCAGTTCAGCTCCGCGACAGGCTGGTGGCTGATGGTTAACATGCGCGTTTTTTCCATCACATCGGTCACTTCACCTTTGGCCCAAATCGCTTCGCTGGCGGCTTGCAGGCCATCGATGCGCGACAAATCGGCCGTTTGACTCGATTCTGAATCGAGCAGGAAGTGCGCTGAAGTGACCACGCGGCTTTGTTCATTGAGCCCGTGGCGCACCTCGATGCGATCGCCCGCTTCACGGCCGACTTCAATGCGCGCTGAGCGGTACTGACCCTTACCTTCGGCCAGCACCACTCGGCTCATGCCGCCAGAATGGATCACCGCCGATTTTGGAATAGTTAATACCGCGTCTTCTGTGACCGGTTGCAGCGAGATGTTGGCGAACATGTTGGGTTTGAGATCGCCCTGTGGATTGGCAAACTTGAGGCGCATGCGCAGCGTGCGGGTTTGTGGGTCGAGAATCGGGTAGACGTAATCGACTTCGCCCTGCCATTCGCGTCCCGGCATCGCATCCAGCGTCATCATCGCTTTACTGCCTGCGGTCACCCAGTGTGACTGGCGCTCAAACACTTCGGCATCGACCCAAACATTATCCAACGGACCAGCACTGATCACCGCTTGTGCCGGAGAGAGATAGCCGCCTTCACGAATATTCAGGCTGGCGATGATGCCATCGGCTTTGGCTTTGATGTCGACGGACGACGAGGCTTTGCCGCGTTTAAGGATGGTCTGAATCTGCGCGCGGTCGACACCGAGTGTCACCAGACGCTCGGTCGCACCTTTCACGAGCGCGCTGCGTCCGGTGCGATAGGCATTGAGCAACTCTTCTTGTGCTTTCACTAATTCGGGAGAGTAAAGGGTGAACAGCACGTCATCTTTCCGCACGCGATCGCCGACCGCGTTGACGTAGAGCTTCTCGACCCAGCCTGCCACCCGCACGTTGGTTTGCCATAAACGGCTCTCATCAAAGGCGATGTAGCCAACGGTTTCAATGCTGGGTGACAGTGGCTCGCGCAAAGCTTGTGCGGTTTTCACGCCAAGGTTGTTTTCGACCGACGGGTCGATGGTCACCGTGCCTGGTTTCTGGTTCGCGGTTTCTTCGGCATACACCGGAATCAAATCCATCCCCATCGGTGACTTGCCCGGTTTGTCGCGTTTGTAGTTTGGATCCATGGGCGCAACCCAATACAGCGGTTCTTTGCTGCCTTCACTGGCGGCGCTGTTCATTACGTTATGTTCGGCGTTCATGCCCGCGAGATACGTTTGGACACCTACGCCCAGAGCTGCGCCGATGGCCAGCGCGATAATCGCTATGTGACTGTTTTTCATCGTTTGTCCTTATTCCTGCTCGGCAGATGGCAGGGATAGCTGTGGCTGACTGACTTGGTATTCGTAACTGCTGAGCAGCGCCGCGAGGTTGTTGTTGACCAGATTGCGATCGGTGAGCAGGCGCTGATACTCGAGTTGCAACGCCAATTCATCCGTACTGGCCGAAATCACGTCGTTAAACTGCGCGGTATTGTTCTGATAGCCGCGCTCGGTGGCCTGAACACGCGCTTTGGCTTGCGGTAGCAAGGTCGAGTTGAAACGCGCCAAACGCTGAGCGAGGTTGTCGCGATCGACGCGTAGCGCGTTCACTTTGGCGTTCATCTGACGGAGTAAGGTGTCTCTTTGCGATTGGGCTGCACCGACCTGATACTGAGCGGCCGCGAGGTTGCGGTCTTGGCGGTTGCCGGTGAACAGCGGAATATCCAGGGTCAGATAGGCACTGACCAAGTCCGATGCAGGCTCACCGCGCATGTTGTTGGCTTGGCGATAGGCATACATCACTTCCACCCCAAACTGCGGCGAGTAGGCTTCGCGCGCAATATCCACCTGAGTACGACCGGCTTCAATCGATGAATCTGCCATGCGCACCGCAGGGTGACGGCTCAGATCGCTGTAGTAAGCGTTGTCGGTCGACGGGTGAGTGAGGGTTTGCTCCAGCTTAGGCCACGGCAACTGGTTCGATGCCTGAAGGCGATGGGCTGAAAGCAGCCAGTCTGAACCGAGCCATTCGGAGAGCTGAGCGGTCAGGCGCTGCTGCATCTGCGCGTTAGCCTGTAACTTCTCGTCCAGGCGCGAGACCTGCAGCTGGGCATTGAGCAGATCCTGCGCTTCGCTTTTGCCAATCGCGTAATTGGTTTGAATGAAATTGACCATCTCATTCATCAGGCTGCGATTTTCCAGCAGAATGGTTTGCGCCACCTGCTGATAGCCCAGTTCAAGCCACAATTGGGTCAGCGCGTTGGCGACTTCAAGCTCGCGACCGACGACCTGAACTTCGACGCCTTGTGCCTGTTGCGTGGCTTTTTTGTTTTGCAGATCGAGCGTGTCACCCCGCTCAAACTGCTGCATCAGGCCGACGGAAATGTTGGTCATCGCATCTTCATCGAACTTGAAGCTGTCGACGGGCAGACCGGTGACGCCCATTTTGAGTTTGGGATCCATTAAGGTCGCACTGGCACGACCCGTTTCGCGCATCGCTTGCGCTTGTGCGTAATACTGACGACGAATTCCGTCGTTCGACAGCGCCGTCTCAATCAATTGAGACAACGCCTGTGCTGACTGAGGTGATGGGCTGGCAGGCGAGGTTTCGCTCGCCATCGCCAGAGAACTCACCCAAGCCGCCGCGCTGACAGACAGCGCCAAAAGGCATGGTTTTAATTTCACGTTGTTCATCCACAACTGAGCGCGTAACGCGCACGAAAACTTTTCCGCCTGTTACCTGTTCACAGCTAGTAGGGGCGGAATCCGAGATTCGAGAGTTGGGATTTAAGCGCTGGGGGGCCGATAAAGGGTTTGCGTGCGGTGAATAACATCACCGACAACAGAACGTTGGTATTGCGTTTGAGTGGTGACAAGAGAAGCGACAGCGGAGGGGAAACCCATCAGAGCTAACGCATTAGTGCAGGTCGTATCACAGCAGCTGTGCACCATGTCATGACTGACATCGCACTGACCGGTATTGGCTTGCATGAGCGTCTGCATTGCGTTATCGGTGTGTGTGATGACCGAAGCCTCAGTGCAGCGGGCTGGCATGCTCGTTTGTATTTGTGTCGCCATCGCGACATTCATGGCTGGCGAACCTGCAACAAAGCCTGACATCAGCAGTGAAGCTAATGTCAGCAGCGTTATCCAGGTTGTCGTCATGAAGTTCAGGCGCATACAAACCAAATTTAAACAGACAGAATTACATCAAAAGTGGTGAGACTATAATCCTTACCCCTAGGGTAAGGTCAAGCTAAATGACCTAATTCATAGGCTTATCGCGCGGTTGAAATGCTGATGTGTGGGCAGAAACACCGAGACTTCCAGCCCGGTGACCTGCTGCTGGTGATCTTTGTTCCGCAACACGATTTTACCTTTCAACCGTTTCAGAATGGTGCTGACGATCGAGAGCCCCAGCCCGGATCCCGGTTCCGAATGGTTGTCACCGCGATAAAACGGTTCAAATACCTGGCTCAACGCCTGTTGTGGAATGCCCGGTCCGCTGTCACTGACTCTGATTTCGACGTAGTAGTCGCGCTGATGGACGGAGATATCGACCGTACCTTGCGCTGGTGTGTAGCGAATGGCGTTATCGACCAGATTTTTCAGCAATGTGTACAGATCGATCGGCGCGAGGCGGAGCGTGGCATCAGTACTGGAGGTCAGCCCGACATCGACCCCTTTGCGCTGCGCGTAAACAATCGTATCCGCCAGCACCGAACGCAGCGTGTCTTGTACGGAACAGGGTTGCTCCGGCTCGCGGCCGTTTTCCTGCATTCGGGCGTGAGTCAGTAACTGTTCCAACAAATTGCGCGCGCGATTCAACCCATCTTGCAGGCGGCTGATTTTTCTCTGCTGCGCGGGCGTGGATTGCTGAGAACCTAAACTTTCCGCCTGCAAACTCAGCGCCGTGAGTGGCGTGCGCAGTTCATGCGCGGCGTTAGCAATGAAACGTTTCTGCTGCTCCATGGATTGGTACAACCGTGCCAGCAGAGCGTTGATGGACATGACAAATGGCTTTATTTCCAGCGGTACGGAATCCAGGTCAATCACGCATGGCTGTTCGGTGGAGAGGCGATTGATTTTGTTGGCTGAGACGCTGACGGGCAAAAAGATGCGGTTGATGAGCAGATTGGTCAAGATCAGCAGAATCGGCATCAGAAACAGGGTCGGCAGCAATGAGTAAAGCGCGCCTTCGCGGGCAAATTCGTTGCGTAAATCGATATCCTGAGCGAGGGAAATTTTCTGGCCAGCATCGGTCGTCAACACATACACCCGCCAGGTGCGGCCTTTGTCGCGCAGAGTCGAAAAGCCTTCTGTCATATGTGGCCCAAAAGCGGAGTCGGGGCCAGCGTGTTCTTCATTCAGCACGCGAAGAAAAATGCGCGCGTCTTTGTCGATTTCAGACAGCTTGAGATCAAACGGCTGGCTGGCAGAAATCAAACCCTGATGATTGATCAGCGCGCCAAACTGACGCAACTGATCATCTTGCAACTGATGCGCTTCATAAAAGGAGAAGGTGAACGACAACCCGGCACTGAACACGGACATCACGATGATGATCAGCGACATCCAAAAGGACAGACGAGCTTTAACCGAGCGATTCAGCCATTTTTGGAGACCATCCATCCGACACCTCTGACGTTAATAATGTATGTTTTGCAACCCAGCTTTTTGCGCAGAGAACTGATGATGAATTCAATCACGTTGCTCTCGACTTCCTGATGCCAGCCATAGATACGCTCTTCTAAATCCGAGCGCGACAAGATGGTCCCCGGCCGTTGTAACAGAGCCTGCAACACCGAGAATTCCCTTGCGGTCAGGCGAATGCTCTCGCCGTTGACGTCCGTTTCGTGGGTCGCCGGATTGAGGCTGATGACGCCATTGGAGTAAATGGGGCCTGAATGTCCGGCTTTACGTCGGGCGACCGCTTTGATGCGCGCGATGAGTTCACCCATCTCAAATGGCTTGATGAGGTAATCATCGGCGCCGAGATCGAGTCCTTTGATTTTGTCTTCGGTGGCATCCTGCGCAGTCATGATGATCACGCCCGCATGATTTCCGCTTCCACGCAGATGTCGCAGCACGTCAAAACCGTGTTTTTGTGGCAGGCCGAGATCAAGCAGCAGTACTTCGTAATGGTGGGTGTCAGCGGCCAAAGTGGCGCTGTTGCCGTCTTTGACCCAATCCACGGCAAAGTGTTGTTCCTGCAATTCCTGCTCAACCACTTCGCCAATCATGTGGTCATCTTCGACCAGCAGTATTCTCATTGTTTCTCCGCGCTGTAGTGCGATTTTGGCTAAGGCTAACGCTGTAAACTTAGCGTTGACTTAGTCAGCGGGTGCTAAGCCATTGCTAAGTATTGGCTATTACCCTTGGGGGATTGAATTTCTTATCAAGACTCGATGTTATGGACAGTTTAAATCAACAATTATTCCTGCTTATCAACGCGGCTCATCAGCCCGGCTCTTTTTTAATGAGTATAACCAAGGGCATTGCGGAAATGCCTTTGGTTATTGTACCTGTGTGCCTGCTGGCGCTGTGGTTTACCAGTTCGTGTGGCAAAGCGGTTGCATTTCACGCCGCATTGGCGACGGTGTTGGCGCTGACGACGAACCTGCTTATTTCGCTGCTGTGGTATCACAATCGTCCGTTCGCGGATCATCTTGGGCTACAACTGATTGCCCATGTAACGGACTCTTCATTTCCCAGCGATCATGTGACACTCATGGCGGGCATTGGTTTCGCTATCGGGCGGGATAAAACCTACCGGCTGCTCGCCGGAGTGATTTTAGCCCTCTCGGCGCTGACGGGTTGGGCGCGAGTCTATGTCGGCGTGCATTATCCGTTCGATATCCTCGGCGCGTACTTAGTCAGTGGGGCAGTGGTTTGGGGCTATTTTCAATGGCTTTCCGCGCGGTTTACACCTCTGTTGAATGGTTTGATCAACATAGAGCGCGCAGTGTTGCATCGGGGGCGATAAGTCGCCGACCAGTTTTACGTGCTGAACCGGACGCCAAGCAAAATAAAAGCAGCCATCAGGCTGCTTTTTTAACGTGAGGAGTCTGTCCAAGATTAGGCGGCTTGCGGCAGAACTTTCGCCGATTCCAGTGCTTGCAGAATGGTGGCTGCGTCAATGTTGTCTAGGTCTGTCACATGGAAACTGCGCTCGCCTAGCAGGCCGTAAACCGCGGGATCTGTGTGCGTATACAAACCAATACAGCTTGCGCCTGCGGCGTCGGCCAGGTGCAGTGGTCCGGTATCGCAACTGATGAAACCATCGGTGTGACGCAGGAAGCACGCCAGTTCACGCAGGCTTTTACTGCGGTAGGTTTGAATATTGCGGCACAGTGGCGCTTCGATTTCCGGCCCCATGATTTCAATCCAGGTGATAGGTTGATGATGAGCGCGTTCGAACTGACGCAGAATATTGAGCCACTCGACATCCGTGAGTTTTTTATCGCCGCGCGCACCACGGAAGAAAGTCAGGCACAGTGAATCATCACCGGCCAGCGCGCCCTTGGCTTCAAACCCTTGGCGACACTCTTCCTCGCTGATGCTGATTTGATGGCTGTTCCACGGGTTAACCAGTAACTCTGAACTGTGCAGTTGCGGCAGCAGGCTTAAGTTACACAGCGCGGCATGCGAATACACCTTGTGCACCGGGAAGGTGTGAGTGAAGGCGTTGTCGTAGCGGCTGGTGTAGGAAATCTTATTGCGCGCACTCATGAGCGAGCAAAGTACGGAAGATTGCGCCGACACACTTGGTGACAGGCAGAGATCAAATACGCGCTTTCTCAGGTTGCGCACGGATTTCACACACTGCGACAAACTGGAAAACGACAGATTAGCAAACTCAAAGGTTTCAATCCCCATATTGGCAAACACATCTTGCTGCCAGCGTTTATTGAGCAGCAGTGTAATGTTGGCATTCGGGTAGTGGTGTTGAACCTGACGAATAAACGGGATCAGGAATACGGTGTTGCCAACACGGTCATTACTTCTGACGATCAGAATTTCCTTAACCTCATCGGCGGCAATCAATGACGACTGAGAATAACGGTGGTTACCGACAGCAGACAGCATCAGATTCGCGATGTTGGACATCTTGTTTTTACGGTAGCGATCAAATTTACGTAAGTGATTTTTGATTCGCAGTTTTGGATTCTCACTGACCATTTGCATCATAACCTTACCTCCAATTACCCAAATGAGACTGAATTAAGTCTCTCCATCATATTGGGCGTTACTTAGCGTTGGCTTAGGATGAGCACGGTGAATGAAAAAATGATGAAATTATCAGAAATATTTTTTGTTTGATTGTCTTTGGTTGTTTTGTGAACAAATTCAACAAGCTGGCGTGTGGTTATTCACCACAGACGGCGGCTTTGTAATTACTGGTTGAACCCGAAGCTTAAAAGATTCAGAATGCCGGACTTTCGTGGTCACATTTGGCTGCGAATCTCCTTTCTATTAACTATTGAGAATCAACTATGGGTTTTACCTCGTTAGGTCTGTCTGCACCAATCCTCCAAGCTATCAAGGAAAAAGGTTACGAAACACCTTCTCCAATTCAGGCACAAGCCATTCCTGCTGTGCTACAAGGCAAGGATGTGATGGCCGCGGCTCAGACAGGTACAGGTAAAACCGCCGGATTTACTCTGCCGATTCTGGAACGCCTGAGCGGAGGCCCGCGTGTGCGTGGCAACCAGGTACGTGCCCTGATCCTGACTCCGACCCGTGAACTGGCGGCTCAGGTACAAGAGTGCGTGTTTACCTACAGCCGTCATCTGCCGCTGAGCAGTGCGGTGGTGTTTGGTGGCGTGAAGATCAACCCACAAATGCTGCGCCTACGTAAAGGGGCGGATGTACTGGTAGCGACGCCGGGTCGTCTGATGGATCTGTATAACCAGAACGCGGTCAAATTTGACCAACTGGAAGTGCTGGTGCTGGACGAAGCCGACCGCATGCTCGACATGGGCTTTATCCGCGATATCCGTAAGATTCTTGAACTGCTGCCAAAGAAACGTCAGAACCTGCTGTTCTCGGCCACCTTCTCTGACGAAATTCGCGCACTGGCGAAAGGTCTGGTGAACGATCCGGTGGAGATTTCGGTCAACCCGGCGAACTCGACGGCAAAAACCGTTGAGCAGTATGTGTATCCGGCGGACGTGAAAAAGAAAGCACCGATGCTGGTGAAACTGATCAAAGACGGCAACTGGCAACAAGTGCTGGTGTTTACCCGCACCAAGCGTGGCGCGAACAAGCTGGCGGCGTTTTTGAATGAAGAGGGCATCAAAGCTGCTGCGATTCACGGTAACAAGAGTCAGGGCGCACGCACGACGGCACTGGCTGAATTTAAATCCGGTGAACTGCGTGTACTGGTAGCAACTGATATCGCCGCGCGTGGCATCGATATTCCACAGCTTCCACAAGTGGTGAACTTTGAACTGCCAAATGTGGCGGAAGACTACGTACACCGCATTGGTCGTACGGGCCGTGCGGGCGAAGCGGGTCGTGCCATCTCGTTGGTGTGTGCCGTTGAAGCGCCGGATCTGTTCGGCATTGAACGTCTGATTCAGCAAGTATTGCCACGTGTGGAACTGGAAGGCTTTAAACCAACCAACGCAGTGCCGGAATCTAAACTGGATACCCGTCCAATCAAACCGAAAAAGCCAAAGAAACCGAAGAAGCCAGCCGTGCAGGGTGAAGGCAAAGCGCAAGGCGATAAGCCGGCGGCCAATGGTAAAAAAACGGGTCAGGCAAACGCCGGGTCTAAATCAGGTAAGCCACGCCATGGCAATCCTCAGGCGAAGAAAGAACAGCCTGAAGGCGCGAAACCAAAACAGCGCAACGGTGCGCGTTCGGGCAAAGCGGGTGAGCAGAACTCAGGGGCGGCGAAAGCGAACAAGCCAAGACGCCACAACAATGGCAATGGCGCGCCACGCGCTCGCCAAACTGCAGACGCCAATCGTTAATTCGATTCAAGGCCAGAAACAAAAACGCCAGATAGTGACTATCTGGCGTTTTGCTATTCAGGGCTCTGGTTAAGGTGCGTACCAACCTTTTTGATACGCCATGCTACCGAAGTTGGCGTAGGCATGCGCTTCCTGAGCCAGTGCTTCATCCGGCTGAGTCGGTGTGAGGTTTTCACCGTCCAGCAGGAAGGTCTGCGGCGCTTTATCCGGCTGGAAGACAACGGCTTTGCCCTGTTTGAGGTAAGCGAAGTTCTTGTCGTATTGCAGCAGGGCACGCGGCTGAGATTCTGTCAGCGGCTTGGTAAAGTCATTGCCCAGCATCGGGTGTTCACCAGAGGCACCAATCAGGGACAGCAGCGTCGGGCCCAGGTCAATCTGGCTTGCCAGACGATCATCCACTTTGT
The DNA here is from genome assembly GCF_016464285.1 of Vibrio sp. bablab_jr001. NCBI lineage: Bacteria > Pseudomonadati > Pseudomonadota > Gammaproteobacteria > Vibrionales > Vibrionaceae > Vibrio > Vibrio sp. bablab_jr001. The sequence continues at coordinate 301,982 of NZ_JACDWZ010000039.1, read as the reverse complement.
GTGGAACATCGTTACCGAAAATCACCGCGGGAATGTGGAAGTGGCGCACAGGTACCAGGCTGGCACCGTACACACGCGAGTCGTGGTCTGCCACCACCACAAAAATGGTGTCTTTCCAGTATTCCGACTGCTTGGCTTTCTTCACAAATTCGCCCAGTGCGTAGTCAGAGTATTTCGCTGCATTGTTACGGGTCTGTTTGTCGCTATCGTACGGAGTAATTTTACCGTCCGGGTAATCGAAAGGTGAATGGTTCGATGAAGTGAACACCAAACTGAAGAACGGCTTACCTTGCTGATGCAGTTCGGTAAATTCTTTGTTGGCCTGATCATACAGATCTTCATCCGACGCACCCCAAGAGCCGGTGAAATCGACTTTGTCGAAATCGCTGCCCTGAACGATGTCCTGAAAACCGTTACCAAGGAAGAAGGTTTTCATGTTGTCGAAGTGCGCTTCACCGCCGTAGATAAACTGGGTGTGGTAACCCTGATTACCCAGGAAACTCGCCAGAGTAAAGAAGTTCTGCTGTGATTTACCCAGCTTCACCACTGCACGAGCAGGTGTTGGCGTAAAGCCGGTGACCACCGCTTCGATACCACGCACTGAACGTGTACCCGTGGCGTAGAGGCGAGTGAAGTTCCAACCTTCATCCATGATTTTGTCGAGGTTTGGTGTCAGCGGCAGGCCGCCGAGTTTACCCACATAACGGGCACCCAAGCTCTCTTGCAACAGGATCACCAGATTCTTTTTACGACCCGGGAAGCTGGTGGTATGCATGGTTTTGGTCGGCGCATTCGGGTCGGCAAAATCCGCGTTCGGGTTTTGCAGCGTGCGGTGAATTTCACTCAGCAGCGCTTTCTGATCCATTGGACCGTAAAAATCGGAGCTCGACATTTCGCTCTTCGCTTGTTTCCAGGCAAAGGCCACAGAGTAAGCCGAGTTGAGACTCAGGTCATTCAGTAAGTGGTCGGTAGAGAACGCCACCAACGCCGGGTTGATTGGGCGGTGTTCCAACGTGCCGCGAGCGCCAAGCACCAACAGACAGGTCAGAACCAACTGCATCGCAATTTGCGATACCAGCGCACCTTTCACATCTGAGCTCCACACCGCGTCAAACGCTTTACCCAACAGTCGGGCGGCAACGAACAGAACAACGAATGTCACCAGAATCTCGGTTTTGTAGCTGGAAACCAGCATTGAAAACACTTCTTTCGGATAGATCAGATAGTCGATGAACAGACGGTTCGGACGCAGATCGTACTCAAGAATAAAGGTGGGAGTGATCAGTTCAAAGAACAGGAACAGCAGGCTGCCGCCGACCAAATAAACTTTAAGTGGAACACGAATATAACGGGTCGCACGTAGCAGGGTCGCAGCAATCACCAGCAGCAAAGCGGGCGCAAACAGATAACCAATTGAGGAAATATCGATGCGCAGGCCACCGATAAAAATCTGGCCGAAGTCGGTAGTGGAGAACACACGCTCGCTTTGCCATACCGAAAGCATCAGACGTGACAAACTCAGCAGGACCAGATCAATCAACGCAAAGCACAGCAGCGGCAACAGAGCGCCGAATTTAAACTTCGAACGCTCGCCCGTCAGGACAGAAATCAGCGTAGCCATAACACAGTACCCCAAACGGCCAGCGAACAGGCCATACTCAGCAGCACCAGCGCAGAACCGATGTTCTTCGCTACGCCAGATAAGGTGTGATATTCCAGACCTACGCGATCCACGACGGCTTCAATCGCCGTATTCACCATTTCAGCAAACAGCACGAACACCATGCTCAGCATCACCAGCAAGGTGTGCATGGCTGGCAAATCCAGCCAGAAGGCAAAAATCGTCAGTGGAACAAAGAGCATCAACTCCTGTTGAAAAGCGGCTTCGTGCTTACAAAGCCATTTAAATCCGTTAAAACTGTGAACAAAGGTATAAGCAATACGGTGAACACCAGTACGCTTAATGATTACTTCTTGTTGCATTTAATGAGTACTCTATAAATCTGGACTATGAATTTAATAGGCAGCTTTGCGTAATATCCAGCTCTGGATTCTGAACTTGTGAACGCACTCCATATAAGCCGAGCAAGCTATGGAACAAGTTGTCGTGCGACAAGGTGCTGTTCTGCGCTTTGTCTTTGATGCACTGAGTACTCAATCCTTTCTGCTGTGCATATTGCTCTGGCATCCAAAGTAGCCAAGGCACATGAGTCTGTTCTTTTGGTGCAATCGCGTACGGTGTGCCATGCAGATACAGGCCGCTTTCACCCAGAGATTCCCCGTGATCTGAAATGTACGTCAGCATTACGTTGTAATCGTTCGACACGCTTTTCAGCTCGTTGATCACTTGGGCTAGCACGTAGTCGGTGTACACCAGAGTGTTGTCGTAGACGTTCACGATCTGTTTGTCGTTACAGTTTTCGATGTCGCTGCGGTTGCAGGCAGGTTGGAACGGCGCTTGAGCATCCGGGTAACGCTGCCAGTAAGTCGGGCCGTGGCTGCCAATCGTGTGCAGAACCAGCAGTTTGTTATGAGAGCCGTCGTCGATGAATTTCTTCGCATCGGTCATCATCGCCACGTCAAAGCAGGTCGAACCGTTACAGTCGTTGTTTTTCAGGGACGCATCGATAGAGATGTACGGCAGTTTGTCGGCCACGCCTTTGTCACCGCCATCGTTATCGATCCACAGCACATCAACCCCTGCGTGTTGCAGCACGTTCAGCGCATTGTCCTGCGCGGCTGCGCGAGGTTTGTTGTATGTGTCGCGAGTCATGTTCGAGAACATGCATGGCACTGATAACGCCGTGTAAGTACCACAGGAAGAAACGTCCTGAAACGCAATCAAGCCCATGTCTTTGGTGTACGGGTTGGTGTCGCGGTTGTAACCGTTGTAGGCAAAGTTCATTGCACGGGCTGTTTCACCCAGTACAACAACCATCAGAGTGGGTTTGCCGTTTGGTGCTGCGGTCACTTTGGCATCTGAGCCAAGCGTCTGATACGCCAGTTTGGTTTCGAAGTAGGTTTTATTCAGGTATTTCGCACCGTTGTACAGGTGCGCCGGAATGATCATCTTATTCAGGTAATGGTTGTTACGGCCGACCGAGGCGTAATCTTTGTAGCTGGTTCCGGCGACCAGACCGATGCCCGCGACCGCAATCAGCACCACGCCCACGCGAGAGACGATTGCGCGCGTCCAGGTACGGTATGGCTTGACGCGTACCATTGCGAGGAACAGACAAGGCAGTCCGCCAAAAACCAATAGGTAAAGCACCGTTGCTGAGTTGAGATAGAACGAAATTTCAGACGAGTTAGTTTCAAACACGCTTTCCATCATGGTGGTGTCAAACAGAGTCTGGAAGTTCACTTCCGCATACAACGCAGCGGCAGAAGTCAGTACCACAAACGCCATAAACGGTTTGAAGAAATACGGCCAGGCGAACGCTGAGAAAATAATGATAAAAGCGCAAGTCAGCAGCAGAGGCGCCGTATACGCAAAAAGCGGATTAGAGACATCCGCACTTAAATGAAAAATAGTTTTCAGCACGGGATAGTTCATCACCGTACCAAAGTACACTGCGAATACGACAATGAGCGTGGTCATGCTCATCGGAATACGAGGAAAAGTAAAACGGCTGAAGTTCGACATCAAAAAGAACCCGAAAGTGAAACTGTGGACGCATGATGCAAATCTAAACTTAAGATTAGCTTAAGACACCTTAAGTTTTTTCAGGTTATACAGGTTTGCATTGCCACTCACGTTGCGCGTGTTGCATATTGAGAAAGCAAACAGCATTCTGTGAAACAAAACATTAATATTTGTAACACAGATGTTGCTATTGGTGCGTTTTATCAATGTGTTCAGGATTCGGTCCCATGGCTGAGTGAATACTGCTTCTTCAGCCATGGGGATGGAGTGCTATGGTTTTCCCGGCTGGTTTAACCAACCGCGAATCATATTTTCGTTGGGTACATTGCCTGCGTGGATGACCTGTTCATTCTCAACCACTGCCGGGGTCGACATCACCTGATAGTGCAGAATGGCGGTGAGATCCGTGACTTTTTCCACACGGACCTCAATAGCCAGTTGATGGGCTACCTGTTCAATCAGTGCCGCGGTTTTCTGACAGTTGGTGCAGCCAGAACCTAATACTTTGAAATGTCGCATGATAAAACTCCTTAGAGCAAAATGATGAGGTTGAATAGCCAGCCGATCAGAGTAAAGGCCGCCAGCAATAAGCCGAATAACAACGCCAGCAATCGCCACTGCATCACCTGTTTGAGCATGACAAATTCCGGCACGCTGGCGGCGACGGTACTCATGCAAAACGCGAGCGTAGTGCCAAGCGGCAGGCCATTGGTCAGTAAACTTTCCATCACCGGGATGATGCCAGTGGCATTGGAATAGAGTGGAATGCCCACCAATACCGCGGCTGGCACCGACCACCACTGACCGCTTCCGAGGTTGTCAGTGAGCCAGCCTGCGGGAACAAACCCGTGTAAACCAGCCCCGACACCAACGCCGATGATGACCCATTTCCACACCCGGCTGACAATCGCGCGTACTTCGCCCTTGGCAAACTGGTGACGCTGGTTCAGTGTCATTTGGATTGCGTCGCTCGACGCTCTGGTTGTGGGCGCGGAATGACCTTGGTTCAGTGCATCCGAAACAAAGGGTTGCAACCAACGATCCGCGCGAATTTTATCCAGCAGCCAGCCACACAAAATGCCAATAGTGATGCCGATGACGACATACCACAGGGTCAGCTTCCAGCCGAGCAGTCCCCACAGCAGCACCACGGCCACTTCGTTAACCAGTGGCGATGTGATCAGAAACGCCATCGTGATCCCCAAAGGGATTCCCGCTGTGGTGAAACCCAGAAAGACCGGAATGCTGGAGCAGGAGCAGAACGGTGTTACGGCACCAAAAACGCTGGCAAAGCCATACGCAAGAAACTGATGTTTCCCGGCAAGGTAATCGCGTACCCGTTCAACATTCATCGATGCGCGCAGCAGGGCAATGAAATAAATCATCACCAGCAGCAGTGCAAAAATCTTGCTGACATCTTCAATGAAAAAGTGCACCGCCTCGGCCAGTTGCGTGCGCGGTGACAGTGCCAAGATAGAGTAGGTCAGCCAGTCGGCTAGAGCGGTAAAAAGCGCAAACATGTTGTTTCCTTGTCATGATTGTTGGAGAAAAATTCATCTCACAGACAAGACGGCGCAGGCCGGAAAAAGACGCAAAAATAAGTGATTATTTTAGGGATGAAGGAGTAAAGCAGCAGATTTTGTGGTTGTCATCAAAGCGGATGTGACAGTGCGTCTTCAATTGATCACGCAGCTTAGCGCGGGCGCGCTGAATACGGGATTTGACGGTGGAGAGCGGTAACTGCTTTTGCTCGGCAAAGGCTTGTTGACTGAGGCCATTGAGATCGCAGGCTTGAATAATTTCACGATCGTCCTCGCTGAGCCGCTCCAGCGCGGTGGGTAGACACTGTGTCAGCCCGTCAACCGCTTCAGGTTCATCAGTGTTTGCTGTTAACGTCGGTATGGCGGCATCGCACAGTTCATCATCACGCTGATGGCGGCGCCACTCATCGGTGAGCGCATTGGCGGCCACGCGGAACAGCCAGGCTTTCTGATGTTCGATTTCACAAAAGGACTGATTCATTTGCAGTGCTTTGAGAAACGTTTCCTGTAAAACATCCACCGCCAGATCGCGATCGCCACAGCGTTTCACCAGCCAGCGAAACAGCATCTGTTCGCTGCGCGACCAGGTGGTGAGCAGACAAGGAACCGCGCCGTTGGTGTTCATCGCATCACCTTGGCCAGTTGGCCGTAGACGTAGGCAAGTTCGGCCACGGTACTGGCGGCAAACTTTTTCATCAGATTTGCGCGATGCACTTCGACAGTGCGCTGCGCAATGCACAGCTCGTCGGCGATACGAATGTTGCGTTTACCGGCAATCAGCAGTTTGAGGATCTCTTTCTCGCGTGTCGTCAGCGATTCAAATGCGGTTTTTGCCGCCAGCAGATCCAGCTTCGATGCTGACTGTTGTAGCCCTTGCGTGATGGCGGCGGCGAGTTCGTCGCCTTTGACGGGTTTTTGAAAGAAGTGAATCGCGCCCGCTTGTAGCGCATCCACCGCCATCGGCACATCGCCGTGACCGGTCAGATAGATGATCGCCAGCGGACTGTTGGCCTCGTTGAGCCGCTGATGCACTTGCTGGCCGCGCAGCTCGGGCATGCGGCTGTCTAAAATCACGCAGCCAGGTTTGAGCGGATTGATGTGGTCGAGAAACGCCTTGCCGCTGGCAAAGGTGGTGACGTGGAAACCGTGCTCTTGCAGCATAAATTGCAGAGAATCACGCACCGATTCATCGTCATCAACCACATAGACGGGCAGGTGTGGATTCGATTCACTCATTCATGCGCTCCTGAATTTACGCCCAATAGGGCAGAGAAAGGCTGACGATGCATCCGTGTGGCTCGACGGACATCAGGCTGATTTGCCCGCCATGGCTTTCCATCACATCGCGACAAATGGCCAGCCCCAATCCGAGGCCATGCGCTTTGTGACTGACAAACGCTTCACTCGGGGTGCCGTGTTCCAGTCCAGTGCCGTTATCGACCACGCGAATGTACAGCGTCTCGGGCTGATAATCAGTATGTAGCGCGATTTTGGGCTGATAACTGCCGGATGCTTCACGCTCTTGATACAGCAGGCAGGCGTCGATGGCATTGCTGAGCACATTCACCAGCACTTGCTGCATACCGACGCGGTCTGCTTCTACGGCAATGACGTCGCCTTCGCTGCTGCGGCTGATCGCCACCTCGTATTTTTGCAAGCGGTAGTGCATCAGCTCCAGTGTCTCGTCGAGCAGGGTTTCGATGTTGCACGGCTGCTTTTCAAGGCTGCGTTTTTTGATCAGGTTACGCAGGCGATTGATGATCGCATCGGCGCGATCGACCTGCGCCTGAATCTTCTCAAACACCGGCGTGATCTCTTCTGTCGGGCGCTGTTTTGCCACGCGCAGCAAACCGCCTTCACTGTAGTTGCGAATTGCCGCCAGTGGCTGATTGATTTCATGCGCCAAGCTGCTGCCGAGTTCGCCCACAATTGCCACGCGCTGCGCGTGTTCCAACTGTTCGCTTTTCTCTTTGAGGCGCAGCTGCGTTTTCTCCAGTGCTTGTTGGCTTTTGCTAAACCGGTATTCGAGCCAGAAGTGGTAGGCGTTCAGCACCACCACGACGATAAACAGCGCCCAAGCCCACTCCTGATGAAAACGCAGCCAGCGGATCGCCTCTTTCCACCACGGCTCCTGCAATGGATGCAGATCGAGCGCCTGATAGAGTTTATCGATGGACAGCAAGCTGACGGGCGAGGTCCAACCGGACGCACCAGCGGCGATGGCGGCCGGGCTTTCGGCAGGCATGGCAAGCAACGCGCGGGTGACTTGTTTGGCGAGAGGCGCCGATGCGCGGTCGGTTTTGGCAAACGACCAATTCGGATAAAGGTGAGTCGATACCTGACAATGGAAATCTGCGTTGGTGTCGACGTTGAGCACGCGATAGCGATTGGCCTCCAGCAGCCCTTCACGGGTCATGGTTTCCAGCAAACACGCGGGTACGACCGCCGCGTCGACAAACCCATCACGCAACTGATAGAGGTTGGCGTCAATCGGGAACCCTAAAAAGCGCACGTTGGCGAAAAAATCATTCGGATGAAAGCCAAGTTCTAACACCTGATAGCGCAGCGTGAGGTAGCCGCCAAAAGCGCGCTCGGAGACCGCGGCCATCGGATGCCCGGCGATATCCGCCAGTTGCTGATAAGGGGAATCGGCCCGAACCACTAGTGCCGAACCGATGGCGTAGTTAGAATGGCTCGGCGCGCGATTAGTGAGCGTTGCCATCCACGACAGCTCGTACTGCCTGCCGAGGCGCACCGCCTGACCGGGGTTGGTGACGATAAAGTCCATGCTCTGCGATTTCACCGCATTCAGCATGCCGTCTAAATCGAGCGGATGCAGCACAAACTCGGCATCCGGAATGTGTTGATTGAGCCATTCGATGGTTGGTTGCCAGCGCTGCTCCGCGGCCAGATTACCGCGAATTGCCAACACTCCAACATCAACGACAGGCTTGATTTTGGAAGACTTAACTTGATTGGCCGCCTCTTGCGCCGCGATGCTTTGCGCGCTCAACAAGCACAACCCCAGCAGTATGGGGAACATCAAACGGCGAACTAACGAAGTGAACATGCGGTCTTCATCCCTGAATGCATCAATTGGCGACTAGGATAACAGCAACCCGTACCACGCCCCATTTGTTTTAGATCAATGAACCGCCGGGTATGTGGAAAACCACAATACCGACCGCGCGGCGCATTGCTGACAATCAACTCACCCAACCAACTTCAGTAGGTGAGTGATGGATTCCACCAAACGACGTTTTCTCAGCGCGGTGACCGCTGGTGCTGCGTTAATCCCCGTAACCGGGATTGGCACGGCAACGGCCAGCACCGTGATACGCAATAACCAAGCGCCGGACCGGAAAGGTCAAACAGGCAAACGCTATGCGATGTTGATAGACCTGCGCAAGTGCGTGGGCTGTCAGGCCTGCACGGTCGGGTGCAGTGTTGAAAATCAGATGCCTATCGGCCAGTTTCGTACCACCGTCAAACAGTACGAAGTGACCTTAACCGATGGCTCGCAGGCGACTCAGCAGGTGAAAGCGTTCACGCTGCCGCGCTTGTGCAATCACTGCGATAACCCGCCGTGCGTGGCGGTGTGTCCGGTGCAGGCCACCTTTCAGCGTGAGGATGGCATTGTGATGGTGGACAACAGCCGCTGTGTGGCGTGTGCCTATTGTGTGCAGGCGTGTCCTTACGATGCGCGGGTGATCAACGAACACACCCTGACGGCAGATAAATGCACCTTCTGTGCGCATCGTCTGGAACAGGGCTTGCTGCCGGCATGCGTGGAAACCTGTGTCGGCGGCGCGCGCATTATCGGCGACTTGAACGATGCAACCAGTCAGATTCGCCAGGTGATGGCGCAGCATCAAGGCGAACTGAAAGTGCTGAAACCGGAAGCCAATACCCAGCCGCATGTGTTTTATCTCGGCATGGATGAACGCTTTACCTCGCACATTCAAGGCAAAGCCGCCATTTACGAGCCGCAAGGAGGTCACGCATGAACATCACCGAAGTGTTGGTTCCGTCGCAAGCGATCGCCTGGTTACCGTGGGCGGTGCAGTATTTCTTCTACATTGGCTCGGCGTACGCCGCGGCCATACTCTTTTTGATTGCGTTGCTGTTTGAAAGGCGCAGCAGTCACCGTTTGCGTGCCGCGCTGGTACTCACGTTGGCGATTGGCGCCATGGTTGGCCCGCTGGCCCTGACCGGCGATTTGCATCAACCCGGCAGAGCGTGGCACTTCTACGCTTACATCACGCCGTGGTCGTGGATGTCGCTGGGCTCGCTGTTTCTGCCGCTATTTTCAGCGTTGGCGGTGGCGACGGCTTGGCTCTATCTGCGCGCCGATTTGATTGCGCTGCAGCAAAGCCGTGGTTTGGTGTTGCGCTGGGTTGGTCAACTGTCGCTCGGCCAGTGGCGCACGTCGCGCCGTTTAATGCTGCTGGTGGCGACGCTGACCGCGCTCTCGGGGCTGTCGATTGCACTCTATACCGGCGCTGAAATTGCCGCCGTGAGCGCACGTCCGCTGTGGCATCAACCCGCCGCGCCGCTGTTGTGGTTTGTCACCGCGTTTCTGGCCGCCGTGGGTTTTAGCCTGTTTGTTCATCTGCTGGTGCCGAAAGCCATTTCGGCGCAACTGAGCAGCTTTGATCTCAGTTTACTGAAGAAAACCGTGTCGCTCAGTGCGGTGCTGGCGCTGATTTTAGTGCCGATTTGGGCGGCCAATAACCCAACGTTTTCGCTGTATGAAAATGCGCAATGGACGCAGCATCTGGCGTTGCTCACCGCGTCGCTGCTGGGCTGTATCGCATGGGCGTTTTTCAGCCTGCACGACCGAACCCGCGGGTTCGGTTTGATTGGCATGATGGCACTCAGCCTTGTCGCCGCTTGGTTGGTACGCTGGGTCACCATGATGCAGGTACAGACCATTCCTAAGTTCGATGTCGGGCCTTATCCGTATGAATTGCCCTGGGGCGCCAATGGCGCTCTCGGCATCGCGGGCATGTTCGGTTTGTGGCTGGCGCTGGCACTGCTGGGCAGTGAGCTGGTGCAACACCGCGCGCAAACCCATCCCTCATCCGTACTGACACACCACGAGTAGGAGAAACAGAACATGGACAACAAACGCCGTCAGTTTTTGAAGTCGGGCCTTGCCGTCGGTGGTGTGGGCGCATTTGCCGCCGGTTACGCAACCACCACCAAACACATGGTGGAAGGGATTGTGGAAGGCAAAGCCGGGCAGGCCACCCGCGATCCGCATCATGGTAATTCGCTGGAGCCGGAATACCGCGTTAATCGCAACGGCAATCTGATCCCCAATCCGAATCAGCGCGTTGCCCCCTCAATGTGTTTTGGTTGCTGGACGCTGTGTGGCCTGCGCGTGCGCATCGACAATCGCAACGATGACATACTGCGCATCAGCGGTAACCCGTATCATCCGCTGTCACAGCAAAATGCGATTCCGTTTGCGACGCCAGTCAAAGACGCTTATCTGAGTATGGCGGGCGAAGCAGGGTTGCAAGGCCGTTCAACGGCATGTGCGCGCGGCAATGCGATGCTGGACATGCAAAACAGCCCTTACCGAATCACGCAGCCGCTGAAACGGGTTGGCAAACGTGGTGAAGGGCGCTGGGAGCCGATCAGCTACGAGCAGTTGATTGAGGAGATAGTAGAAGGGGGCGACTTGTTTGGCGAAGGGCACGTTGAGGGGTTGCGTGCTATTCGCGACCTCACCACGCCGCTGGATACCGACAATCCGGAATATGGTCCGAAAGCCAACCAGTTGCTGGTGACCAATGCCAGTAACGAGGGGCGGGATGACATCATCAAACGCTTTGCGTTTAACAGTTTCGGCACGCGCAACTTCGGCCATCACGGCTCGTATTGCGGCTACGCGTTTCGTGCCGGCAGCGGCGCATTCCTCAACGATTTGGATAAATACGCTCACCTCAAACCGGATTTTGACCACGCCGAGTACATTCTGTTTATCGGCATGTCACCGGCGCAGGCGGGTAACCCGTTCAAGCGTCAGGCGCGCCAGCTTGCCAATGCGCGTAGCGAAGGCAAACTCGAATACACCGTGGTCACGCCCAGCCTGCCAGCGGGGTCGTCGAGCCTAGCGGCGGGCGATCGTAACGATTGGCTGGCAATCAAACCGGGCACCGATTCTGCGTTGGTGCTTGGTATGATTCAGTGGATCATCGCCAATCAGCGCTACAACCAAACATTTCTGGCTCAGCCGGGTGTGGCTGCGATGCAGCGTGCCGGCACGGCGCACTGGTGCAACGCGACCCATTTGGTGATTAGTGACGAGCAGCATCCGCGTTGCGGCAGCTTCCTGCGCGCATCGGATGTCGGGTTGCCGTTTGACGGGGAAGCGCGTTCAGACAGCGATCCGTACGTGGTGGTCAATGCAAGCAGTGACGAGTTCGCGCTTAATACCGAACCACACGAAGCGGCGCTGTTTGTCACGCGTGAGGTGATGCTGGCGGGCAAGTCCGTCATGGTCAAATCGTCGTTGCAACACCTCAAAGAGCAGGCGTTTAAATACGATCTGGCCTATTACAGCCAGCAGTGCGGAATCAGCGAGGAGCAAATCATCGCGCTGGCACAGCGCTTTACCAGCTATGGCACCAAAGCGGTGGTGGACACCCACGGCGGCAACATGCACACCAACGGGTTTTACAACGCGTTCACCATCATGATGCTCAATGCGATGGTGGGAAACATCAACCGCAAAGGCGGCGCAATGGCCAAAGCGGGCGGTTATCCGACGTCGGGAGACGGCCCGCGTTACAACTTCAACCAGTTTGCCGGCAAGGTCGCACCCAAAGGCATTTTCCTGTCGCGGAGCAAATTCCCGTATCACAAAAGCAGTGAATACCGGCGCCGCGTAGCGGCCGGAGAGTCGCCTTACCCAACACGTGCACCGTGGTATCCGATTTCTGCGCCACTGCTGACCGAACACTTGTCGGCAGCAATGGACGGCTATCCGTATCGCATCAAAGCGTGGATCAACCACATTGCCAATCCGATCTACGGTGTGCCGGGGCTCAAAGCGCTGCTGGAAGAGAAACTCAAAGATCCGAAGCAGTTGGGGCTGATCGTGTCGGTCGATGCGTTCATCAACGAAACCACCACGCTGTCGGACTACATTGTGCCGGATACCGTCACGTATGAAAGCTGGGGCATGGCCGGGCCGTGGCATGACGTGCCCGTTAAAACCGTCACGGCGCGCTGGCCGGTTGTGGCGCCGCGCACGGCCAAAACGGCGGATGGGCGCTCGATCTGTCTGGAAAACTTTTTGATCGACGTGGCAAAGAAAATGCAGCTCGGTGGTTTTGGTGACAACGCCATTGCTGATGCCGATGGCAACTGGCACGGCATTCACAGTGCGGAAGATTTCTACCTGCGTTCGGCGGCCAACCTGGCGTATGTCAAAGGCGGCGTACCGGAAGTGACGGCGGAAGACATTGCGTGGTCAGGGCTGGAGCGCCTGATGCCCGCCATGCAGCAGGCATTGACGGCGGACGAGATGAAGCGGGTGGCGTACATCTTTGCGCGTGGCGGGCGGTTTGAGGATGCAACCGAAGCCTACAAAGGCGACACCATAAAATACAAATGGGTCAATCCGGTTGCGATATGGAACGAAAAACTGGCGACGTCGCGCAATACCATGACCGGTGAGCGCTACAGCGGTTGCCCGACTTGGTATCCGCAAAAACTGGCCGACGGCACGCCGCTGGAAGCGCGTTATCCGCCGCACGAATGGCCGTTCAGCCTGACCAACTTTAAATCCAATATTCACAGCGCGGTGTCAAATTTGTCGCCCCGTCTCAACGCGATCAAAGGTGACAACCCGGTCTACATGCATCCACACGATGCCAAGGCGGCGGGGATTGAAACGGGTGATCGGTTTGTGATTGAAACCCCGAGCGCGCAGATGACGGCGGTGGCGATGGTGCTGGAGGGTATTCGCCCCGGCACGCTCGGTTTCGAGCACGGCTTTGGCCATACTGAACTCGGCGAGCGGGCGCACTGGATTGGCGACAAGCAGCAACCGGTCAGAATGAAGCGCAGCGATGGCGTCAACATCAACGATATCGGCTTGATTGACCCAACCCGGCAAAGCCCGGGCGTTCTGCTCGACTGGGTGGTCGGCGCGGCGGCTCGCCAATCCCTGCCAGCGCGGATTCGCAAAGCGTAGGAAACCCTGCACACCACACCGGCGCAGTGGACTTAAACCACTGCGCCTTTTTTCCACGGTAAATACGTATCGGTGGTCACTCGGCTTGCTTGGTAAATATGTGGAAATCCACAATAGCTGACGTTAGTGTCAAAGTTGACAATAGGGAGGAGAGCAATAAAGTCATAGTGAGTCAGCATGTCCAAATTATTTTCCGCCGCGGCGCTGTTACTGTTTGCCGCGACCAGCGGTGTCCACGCGGCTGCCATGCCTGTCCAAGGCGAAGTCTGTGCCAGCTGCCACGGCGCCGACGGCAAAGGCCAGCCCAATGTGGCGCCGATGTTAGCCGGGCTGGATAGCGAATACCTGCAAACCCAAATAGCACTCTTTATTTCTGGCGAGCGCCAGAACCCGATGATGACGGCGATGGCGCAAGGGTTGAGCGATCCTGCGGTGCGCAAAAGTGTACTGGATTACTACTCAGCACTGCCGACGTACCAATTTACCCATCTTGAACAGCGCGGCGATCAGGCCGACATCAGCAACCCCTATCGCAAGCTGATTTATCAGGGAGATTGGGACCGCAACATTCCGGCGTGTTCAACGTGTCATGGTGCCAGCGGAATGGGCGTAGCGACATTCCCGCGTTTGGCCAGCCAGCATGCCGATTACCTGAAAAATCAGCTCCACAGCTGGAAAAACGGTTCGCGTCAAGGCGACCCGCTCAACATGATGGCGACCATTGCCGGCAAGTTGACGGATGATGAAATTGAGAATTTGGCGTTTTACTTCGCGTCGTTCCGTTACTGATTGCTGCAGGAGAGCTCATGAAATTTGCATTTTCCCTTTTAACGCTCAGTCTGTTGCCAGCGCTGGCTATAGCCACGACAGAGCTGCCTGATCGTCAGACAGAACTCCCCGCGGTAAAGAAATCGTCGCAGACCGAGTATCTGGTGCCGCGCGATTTGAGCACGATTCCCGACGATGAATTTGGCCGTCAGGTCAAACACGGTTATTCGCTGTTTGTGAATTCACAGCAGATGCGTGGCCAGTATGTCGGCAACGATCAGAACTGCGTCAACTGCCACATGCAGGCGGGACGTAAACCGAACGCGGCGCCGCTGTGGGCGGCGTACATGGCGTATCCGGCCTATCGCAAAAAGAACGACCGGGTAAACAGCTACGCCGACCGCATTCAGGGCTGTTTTCAGTATTCGATGAATGGTAAGCCGCCTGAGTACGATTCACCGGAGCTGGTGGCGCTGAGCGCTTATGCGTACTGGTTGGCGATGGGCGGTTTGATGGATCAGTATGGTCTTGGCGATCAGCCGGTTCCGACGCTGGATGCCAAGCAGCTACAAACGGGTGGCAAAATTGAGTCGTTCCCGCTGCCGGACGTGATTGCCAAAGCGCTGCCGGTCGAAAAACGTGGCAATCTGGCCGGGCGTGGCTATCCGAAGCTCGCCAATCCAGAGCAAGCACCGTCGCGCGAACGTGGCGCAGACGTGTATGCCAAAAACTGCTCAACCTGCCATGCGGCAGACGGACAGGGCATGGCCGATGCAACAGGGCGTTCTTACATTCCGCCGCTGTGGGGCGAGTATGCCTACAACTGGGGCGCAGGCATGCACCGTATCAATACGGCGGCGTTTTTTATCTATGAAAACATGCCGCTGGGTAAGAGCGTTCAGCTAACCGTGCAAGAAGCGTGGGATGTGGCGGCGTACGTCAACAGTCACGAGCGTCCGCAAGACCCTCGATATAAAGGCGATCTGGATGCCAACCTCAAGCAGTACCACGCCCATGATGGGTTCTATGGCAAAACAGTTGAGGGGTATCGCTTGGGCAGCAAAGCGTATCCCAGCGGTACGGTCAACTAAATTGAAAAGCGCTCATTCGAGCGCTTTTTTCTCTCTTTCAACCACCAGATCTGCTGGTGGATTCTTACCGCTCAGTGAACGCGATTCGACCATTGCGCACCAGAGCGCGGCGCACGTTTTTGCACAATTTGCCAAATCGGTTGAGTTCGTCGAACGAGGGCGGTAAGCCGCGCTTCACCTGGTGTTGCCAGTAGCTGAGTTCGCTGTCGACCAGTTCCATCAGTTTTTTCGGGCAGCCGACACAGGTATTGTTTGGGCCGCAAACAAAGGTGTCTTGTTGATACAGCGGGAATTCCTGTTGCACCGCGTCGATGATCTGCTGCATAGCGGTGAGGCGGTCGGGTTTGTTGGACATGTTAACCCCTTGGAATAAAGAGGCTATTTTAATGGTGAAGCGGGAGACATCACCACACCACTTAAGGGGCAAACTGGCGGGATTGAGACATTAAACTCGTCAATAATAAACAGCCACGCAACGTGCTTCTCTCCTAACCCTTTAGTTGAATAGCCTTGCTGAACATGAGATTAATCCCGCGTCAAATATTTGGTATTTCAATGATGTAACTGAGGCTGTGGGTACATTGCATCGGCGATAGTCACAACATTTCTGCTGTCAATGAATTGACCCGCTTTTATGAACGACGTTACTATTCAAATTATTACTAAGTCGTCTATCCTGAAATTAATTTGCTCGCCCAACTCACGTGAGCCGATTATCGGTGGCTGTTTGGCGGCAATGAATACTTAGATTCTCAACATCGGTCTGTCGAAAAACCAATTGCGTAGGATAGGAAGCGTTGGAAAGTATGCCATTCACTGACAAAAGCTCGTTTGTCAGGACGACACAATCTCTGATACTGGCTTTGGTTTTAGGCCTGTTATGGATGTTGTCGCGCCGAGACTTTGTCACTTTTCACGCAGTTATTGAACTCTCTACGGTATTTGTCTCCGGACTGATTGCTCTTGCTGGCTATAAAGCGTCGGCAAAAAGTGACGCGCGCCCGTTGGCGCTGCTCAGTTCACTCTATCTGTGCGTGGCGTTTGTCGACCTCGCTCATATGATGAGCTACAAAGGATCACTGTTTGCTGAAGGTCTGGGCGCGAACCCGCCGACGCAATTCTGGGTGCTGGCGCGCTTGGTGGAAGCGGTCGGACTTGCTGTGGTGTTTATCTGTCCTTTTCAGTGCCGTTATGTGCAGCACTATATCAAAGCCCTGGTGCTGGTCACGCTGGCTGGGGTGTGCGCGATTTATCCGCTGGAAATTTTCCCTCAGGCTTTTATTGAAGGTCAGGGGCTGACGCCGTTTAAGATCTACAGCGAATATGCGGTGATCAGTTTTGTGTTACTGGCCGCCATAGGGGTGTGGTGGCGACGCGAAAGCTACCCGGCAAGTCAGATGAAGTATCTGCTGATTTCTTTTGCGCTGACAATGTTGGCCGAATTCTGCTTTACCCAATACGCGTCAGTGTACGGCGACGCCAATGCCGCCGGCCATTTGATTCGACTGGCGTCCAACTACTTTCTTTACCGCGGCATCATTGCCGATAAGAATGTTGCCCGCAACACGCTTTATCACGCTAACCCACTGCATCTTACTATCGTTGTGCTGGCTTGCATTATCTGGCTGACGATTGCGATCAGTCTTCGTTATATCGAACACGAAGGGAAGCAGCGTGACGATCTCTACCTCTACAAACAGCGTTTGCAAGGTCTGGCTATCACACTCGACGCGACACTGGAAAGCAAGTTGCGGCTGACAGACAGCCTCGAAGCGTTTGTGATGTCGCGCCCCAATTTTACTGACGAAGAGTTCACCACGTTCGCCAACCGTGTGTTAGAGAAAACGCCTTACATCACCAGCTTGCAACTCGCGCCGAAAGGGATTGTGACTTATGTAACCGATGTGAATCGCAATCAAAAAGCGCTTGGTCACAATCTGCTGCAAGATCCAAAACGCAAAGCGAGTGTCTTAAAAGCGATTTCTGGCAGACGCACCATCGTCGATGGCCCGTTAACTTTGCTGCAGGGCGGTCAGGCTCTGATTGCTCGTGCACCGATCTATCTGCCATTGGAAAAGAATGGTCCGCGCAATACATTCTGGGGCTTTTCCACGGTGTTGATCGATATGGAAGCCTTGTTGAAATCGGCGATCATCACCGAATTCTCCAAAGAGTTTTCCTTATCGGTCCGCGCTATTAACCCGGTTGGCGATGTGAATGCGCTGGTACTGGGGGATATCGATACCGATGCTAACCCGGTATTGCAAACCGAGATTCAGTTAAGCAACAGCCGCTGGGTGCTATCGATGGCTGGCCGCAAAGACGCGTACAGCAACCACACCAGCTTTATTTTGTCTTCTTGGTATTGGATTTATCTGTTGTTGTCGACAGGTGTGATAGCGATTGGTCTGTACCGCATACTGAGCCACAAGCTGTATGTCAGAAAAGCGGTCAAGGCGGCGACGCAGCATTTGCAGCAAGAAGTGGAACGCCGCCAGGAAGTCGCGGAATTGGAACGTCGCCTCGCAACGCAGGATGATCTGACGGGCATGACCAACCGCCGACACTTCTATGAGTTGGCGCACAATCACTTCGATACAGCAGTCGCGCATCAGCAGCCGTTCACGCTCTATTTCATGGATCTTGATGGTTTTAAAGCGATCAACGATACCCATGGTCATGCCGTTGGCGATCAGGTGTTGAAGATAGTCGCCCAGCGCCTGAAATCGACGGTTCGTTCCAGCGACATTATGGCCCGCTTTGGCGGCGATGAATTTGTGGCAATTTTGCCCGATACCGACGATGAATACTTCCATAAATCGCAGCAGATCATCGATGCCATCGGCCAGCCTATTGTCATTCACGGTCAAAGCCTGCGGATCGGCATCAGTATCGGCGCCGCGGTGTATCCGAAACACGGGGCCAGTGTTGAGTCATTGTTGGTGGAGGCAGATAATGCGCTCTATCAGGCCAAACGCCGGGGCAAAAACTGCCTCGTCGTCGCTTAAAGCCGTGGCTTAAATTTTGCTCATCTGCTGACGAATCAATTCCCCTAAGCGAGAAATCGCCCGCTGGCGTTGCTCGGTCAGTTCAAACGAGCTGTTGAGGCGAAAACAGTGGGCAAACTGCTCGCCCGGGCTGAACATTTTGCCCGGCGCGATGGTGATCATCTCTTGCAGCGCGCGCTGATACAGCGCCATCGCATCCATTCCTATCGGCAGTGCAACCCAGATAAAATACCCCCCATCGGAATCGGTAATACTCACTTCGGGCGGAAACGCCTGATGAAGCTGCTCCAGCATCGCCTTTTTTCGTTCGTGAAGTTTGCGCCGCAGTTGTCGCAAATGCTGTTCGTAATTGCGCGTGGTGAGGTAGTTCGCCAACGCAAGTTGGATCGGCACACTGGTGGTCAGGGTGCTCATCAGTTGCAGTTTTTGAATTCGCAGGGCGTGCTGACCCGCGGCAACCCAGCCGATGCGAAAACCGGCGACCAAGGATTTGGAAAACGACGAGCAGTGCATCACGTTGGCGCTGCGATCCCACGCTTTAGCGGGCAGCGGCGCTTCCTTACCTGCGTAAAGTTCGCTGTAGACATCATCCTCAATCAAGGCCACCTGATAGCGGCTGAGTAGCTGCACCAGTTGCTGCTTTTTTTCGGCGCTGAGCGTAAATCCGAGCGGATTTTGCAGCGTGCTCATCAACCAACACGCTTTGACCGAATGCGATTGCAACGCACGTTCAAGGGAGTTTAGGTCGATGCCGTACTGCGGATCGGTGCGTATGAAGAGCGCTTTCAGCCCTAAGCGTTCAAGGGTTTGCAACGCGCCGTAAAAGGTGGGCGATTCCACCACCACCCAATCGCCGGGACGCGTCACCGCTTGCAGACTGAGGTTGAGCGCCTCCAATGCGCCTGCGGTGATCACGATTTCATCCGGTGAGATGTTGATGCCGCGGGCGGCGTAACGTTTGGCGATGATTGAGCGCAGCGTATCGTTGCCCGGCGGCAGGTTATCGAGCGCGCTGGACACCGACATGCTGCGCGCGGCTGCCATCAGCGATTTATTCACCTGATGACGTGGATAAAGGCTGGGATCGGGATAGGCGTGACCGAAGGTGACCATGTGCGGATTGCGTCCCGCTTGCAGTACATCAAAGATAAAATCGTTGATGTCGATCTGCTCCATCGATTCGATGGCGCGCGGCACGGTGTTGGCCGCTGGGGCCAATTGTGGCGACACGCAGTAACCACTGCGTTGGCGCGATTGAATCCAGCCTTGCGATTCGAGCACTTGGTAGGCGTGCAGCACCGTCATCAGGCTCAAGCCCGTGTGCTCAGATTGCTTGCGTAGCGACGGCAACTTATCGCCCGCCTGCCAGATACCTGCGTCAATTTGATGCTTGATCTGTGCCACCAATTGTTCGTATTTCGCCATCGCTCATCCCTTTTATTGACATTCGGAATATAACACTTGGTTTTCATCACTGTTATAGAAAAGCAGTGAGTTTCTGTATCTGTTCGCAATTTTTGTGGCGACATACAATGCCTTCCACAATTAAAAAGATACTGGAAGGAAGTTATGTTCAGTCTCGACGCTTTCATGCTTGCTCGCATTCAATTCGCGTTTACTGTCTCGTTTCACATTATTTTCCCCGCTATTACGATTGGTCTGGCGACCTATCTGGCGGTGCTTGAAGGGCTGTGGCTGAAAAGCCGCAATCCCGATTACAAAACCCTTTACCATTTCTGGTCGAAAATCTTTGCGGTCAACTTTGGCATGGGTGTGGTGTCTGGTTTGGTGATGGCTTACCAATTCGGCACCAACTGGAGTGGTTTCTCGGACTTCGCCGGTTCGATCACAGGCCCGTTGCTGACGTACGAAGTGCTGACGGCATTTTTCCTCGAAGCCGGATTTCTCGGCGTGATGCTGTTTGGCTGGAAACGGGTGGGGGAACAGTTGCATTTCTTTGCCACCTGCATGGTGGCGCTCGGCACCATCATCTCCACTTTCTGGATTCTGGCGTCTAACAGTTGGATGCATACGCCGCAAGGCTATGAGATTGTCGATGGCCGTGTGGTGCCAGTCGATTGGCTGGCAGTGATCTTCAACCCGTCTTTCCCATACCGCTTGCTGCACATGGGCGTGGCGGCGTTTCTCAGTACCGCCCTGTTTGTCGCAGCTTCGGCGGCGTGGCATTTAAAACGCGGCAATGCCAGCAGCGCGGTGCGCAAAATGTTTTCCATGGCGCTGTGGATGCTGGTAGTGGTGACGCCGATTCAGATCCTGATTGGCGACCTGCATGGCTTAAACACATTGGAACATCAGCCTGCGAAAATTGCTGCAATGGAAGGGCATTGGGATAACAGCCATGGCGAACCGACGCCGCTGATTTTATTCGGCATGCCGAATATGGACACAGAGACCACCGATTACGCGCTGGAAATTCCTTATTTGGGTAGCCTGATCCTCAATCACAGCCTGAGTAAACCGATTCCAGCGCTGAAGGAGTTTGCCAAAGAAGACCGACCGAATGCCACAGTGGTGTTCTGGGCGTTTCGCATCATGGTTGGACTCGGCATGTTGATGTTGCTGCAAGGGCTCTGGAGCGTGTTTCTGCGTCGGCGAGGCACACTCAATCAACATCGTGGCTTTCTGCGATTGTGTATTTGGATGGGGCCGAGCGGGTTAATTGCGATTCTGGCGGGGTGGTTTACCACCGAAGTGGGCCGTCAGCCATGGGTGGTGTATGGGCTGCAACGCACGCGAGATGCGGTGTCCGCCCATGGCGATTTGCACATGAGCATCAGCCTGATTGGGTTTGTGCTGGTGTATGGCGCGGTGTTTGGTTTTGGCTATCTGTACATGATTCACCAAATCAAACATGGGCCGGATGCTGCGCATTCGCCTGAACACGAACAGCCGTTTTTGTCCGGTCGCATTTAATTCAAGGAGCCTGAGATGGGATTTGATTTATCAATCGTGTGGTTTGGCATCATCGTGTTTGCCACGCTGATGTACATCGTCATGGATGGATTTGATTTGGGTATCGGCATTTTGATGCCAATGGTGACCCGCGGCGAGGCACGGGACACCATGGTGAATTCGGTCGCGCCGGTGTGGGATGGCAACGAAACCTGGTTGGTGTTGGGCGGCGCGGCGCTGTTTGGCGCGTTTCCGCTCGCCTACAGCGTGATCATTGATGCGCTGACCATACCGCTCACGCTGATGCTGGTGGCGCTGATATTTCGCGGCGTGGCGTTTGAGTTTCGCTTTAAAGCGTGGGCGCATCATCGCGTGTTTTGGGATCGCGCCTTTATGGTCGGCTCGATTGCCGCGACCTTATGCCAAGGCATGGTGGTGGGCGCTGTGATTCAGGGCATTGCGGTTGAACATCGCCACTACGTGGGCGGCGCGTTTGATTGGCTGACGCCGTTTTCGCTGTTTTGTGGCTTAGGCTTGGTGGTGACGTATGCGCTGCTGGGCGCGACCTGGCTCATCATGAAAACCGAGGGTCATTTACAGCAGCGATTCTTTGGCATGGCGCCGCGTATTCTGACGATGCAATTGGCAGTGATGATCGCGGTAAGTGCGTGGACGGCGTTGGCGCAACCGAGTATTGCCACGCGCTGGTTGAGTGTGCCGAACGTGGTGTGGCTCTCTGCGGTGCCGCTGGCTACTGGTTTACTGGCTTGGGCGGCCTATCGCGCATTGGCGCGCCATGCGGATCGCCTGCCGTTTGTCGCCACGCTGGGTATGGTACTGCTGGGCTTTGTTGGTTTGGGCATCAGCCTGTGGCCGAACATCATTCCGCCGTCGGTCACTTTGTGGCAGGCTGCGTCACCGCCGCAAAGCCAAGGTTTTATGCTGGTGGGCGCGCTGTTCATCATTCCCTTCATTTTGATGTACACCTTTTGGAGCTATGCCGTGTTCGGCGGCAAAGTGAAAGACGGGGAGGCGTACCATTGAACAGACCACATCAGGCGTCTGAGACGCCCGCGACCTGGAAACAGTGGTTGTGGCTGGCGGGCATTTGGTGTGTCAGCGTGGCGGCGCTGGGCATTGTCGCGACGCTGTTTCGAGCCTTGATGACCGCAGCCGGTCTCAGGGCTTAACCGAAGTGTAGAGCTTACTTTTAGCTCTTTGTCCCCGGCAAGAGGCTTCGCCGGGGACTTTTTTATGGGAAAAATCTTCCTGTCAGCGCTAGCTGAGCAGAATGCCGAGGAAGATCAGCGCCATGCCGCTGATTTGATACAGATGCAAGCTCTCGCCGAGCAGCGCGATGGAGAGCAACACGCCAAACACCGGAATGAGGTGAATGGATAACCCGACTTTAGCTGGCCCCAAACGTTCCACGCCCGCAGTGTAGAGCAGATACGCCAGCACTGACGGCACAATCCCCACGTAAGCCAGCGCGAGCAGCGTGTGATTGTTCCAGTTCGGCAACGCGCCGGAGTGCACTTCCCACAGGTAAAACGGCAGCACCACCAACAAGCCAAGGAACATCTGCACCGACATCAAACCAATCCGGTTGATTTCTTTCGGCATGCGCTGAATCACCAGCGTGTAGATAGCCCAACTGACCATTGCCAGAAACACAATCATATCGCCCTGATTAAAGCTCAGTGAGGTGAGTACTGACCACTCACCGCGCGAAATAATGCTCAGCACGCCGACAAACGAAATGCTCATCCCCAGCCACTGTTTGGCGCTGAGGGTGAGTTTAAAAAACAGCGAGCCAAACAGCATGATCAGCAGCGGAATGAACGAGTTCAGGATCAGCGCATTACTGGCGGTGGTGGTTTGCAAACCAAGATAGATAAACGAGTTAAACGCCGCGACTCCGGTGATGGAGGCGATGACAATCCGCGTGCGGTATTGCCAGTAAAGCCGCCATTCACGGCGCAAGGTTTTGTAGGTAAACGGCAGCAGCACCAGACTGGCAATCAACCAACGATCAAACGACAGAGTGAGCGGGGGAATATCGCCGCGCACCGAGCGGCCGACAATAAAGTTACCTGCCCAGAAGAGCGGTGGCAGCGCAAGCAAACAGAGCGTCACCCACAACGTGCTTTTCGGGCTGGATCTAAGGCGGTTCACAAGACTGGTCATGACTTCCTTTTCATTTTTCTTATGAGGGAATCATGACGTTACTGGCAAAGCTCAAGAAATGCCATCGCAAAAATGGGGTTTGTCGCCAGAGAGTGATGCCGATTGGATCTGAGTGTGGTTTGAGAGCAAAAAAATAACCCGCACTTGGCGGGTTATCGGAAAGAGTGGTTAGTGGTTGTGGTGCTTATACGCCTGCACGTTTTAGCAGACCCGCCATCAGCGGAGAGCTGGATTTGACTTGCTTCGATTTGTTCTGGAAGCTGCGAGCCAGCTGGGCATCGTCGATGTTTTTCGCGATGTACGCCATGGCATGGTAAAAATCAGTGCCCGATTTCACTTTCGCTTTGTCGTTCATTGGCGCCAGCAGTTGAACCATAGCGGTGCCCGTCATTTTTTTCTCAGTCGCGTACTTTTGAACAGAATCCAGTAGCAGATCCAGATCCGCCATCGATTCTGCGCTTTCAACGCCTTGTTTTTGCATCTCTTTACGGTTGCGTTTGCGCAGCTGCTTAATCACGAAAGCAGGTTGGTTCATTTTTTTGAAACCAAAGTAGCCAGCAGCCAGAACCAGGACGATACCGCCGATCACATAGCCCCAGATAGAGGAGCCGGAAGATTCGACAACAGGTTGGATAGAGTCAATGCTCGTCGTTAGGTCAGACATAATAAAGATCCTTAGAATGGGGCTTCGAAACAGAAGCCTAATACTTAAACTGGCAGGGAAGAAGGTGTATTGCGGTGAATCAAGAATTCATGAAAAGCACGTTTTCTGCCTTATTTCCCCATTTATTGGGCTTTTTATCCCTTAAAGCAAGGGGCGTTTATCCACGAGTCCTGTTTTTCTGTTTAATAAGTGGAATAGATCACGCAAAGGTCACTATTTGAACATAAAAAAAGCGCGATTTCGAACCGAATTTTTCCGTCCGTGAATCGCCGCAGCTCAATGAAATCAAGGTTTGCCACTGTACCTCTGGCGATAAAGTGTGCCATGATGCATACCTTGCCAAACGCGCATAATTGAAAAATCAGGAGCTTATGTGGTCACTATTCGAGAAATGGATATCTCAGATTACGATGCAGTCATCGCGATTTGGAGTGAAACTGAACATTTATCCCTGCGTGATGCCGATTCACGCGACAGCATTGCGGCTTACCTGACCCGCAATCCGGGTTGTAGCTTTGTTGCCATCAAGGAAGATGTGATTGTCGGTACTGTGCTGGCTGGCACCGATGGTCGCCGTGGTTATCTGCAACATCTGGCGGTCAGTAGTCGCTTGCGTGGCCAAGGGATTGGTGAACAACTGGTCAGCGCGACCGTCGATTCTCTGGCGGCTCTGGGTATTAATAAAACTCACCTGTTTGTGTTTAACACCAATGAAAGCGCGCAAGGTTTTTATCAGAAATTAGGCTGGTTTGCGCGTGACGAAGTGCGCATGTTTTCGTTCAACAGCTCAACGAATCTCAATGTGTAACTGACTGGTTGGCAAACGAAACAAAGGTCACACTAGGTGACCTTTGTGGTTTTAATTCGTCGTGATTGGCTCCGCGGAGCTTTTGACCGTCAAGGTTGGAATGAGGGATTAGTGACGGTGTTTGCGCTCGTAAACCCATTCTTCTTCGTAAGTGATCTTTTCACGTTTTTTCCAATGGCCGGGGTTATCCTTCCATTTCGCCTTCTTTTTCCAGTTACCCGGATGTTTCCATGGGCGTTCGTCTTCATGGTAGTAGTGATGCACATCATAATGCTTCACGCTCTCCCGGTAATAGCGTGTCGGGCGGCAATCGCCAGTGCCAATACTTAAACCATCCACTTTGATCTGCAGACAGTCTGCTTCCACCGTGACTCCACTTTGACGCACAGAAACATCAGCCTGCGCCATACCGAAAGGCAAACATGCGGCGCCCATTAATAACCATTTATTCAACATACGATAGTCCTGCTTGGTTCCATCAGTTGCTATTAAAGAAGCGAATCAGGAAGCCCGCAAGCTATCGGTGGCGCTTATGACTGAATTCTGACTGGGCAGACACCTGAGGTTTGAAATCGCGGGTTTGCCATGGCTAAAGTCAGGGTAGAGAAAAGTTTATTTTTCCTGAAAACAACGGGTTGCATAGGGAATGACGTGCAATCGAATTGACAACAAAAAAGCTTCGCGGATGCGAAGCTTTTGAATCGGCAGAAAGTAAACCGCGTTACTTATTGCGTGTTTCCAGCGCGTATTTGCCAGGCCCCATCAGCATGATGGCGATGGCAACAAACAGATACACGCCAATACCTTCAGCGGCCCATGCTCCCACTTTATTCAGGGTAAACAGGTTGTCGGAATGCATCAGCCAAATCACGACCAAACTGGTGCCGATCCACACAATGCAGGACAAGCGGGTCAACACGCCGAGAATAATCAGAATAGGCACGACAACTTCGCCCAGATAGACACCGTAAGCAAAGAATGCAGGTAAACCATGCTTCACAAACAAGCCCTGAATGAACTCTGTACCGCCGTAGATTTTATGGATGCCGTGCAGCAGGAACATTACGCTGAAACTGACTCGCAGAATCAGCTTGCCCAGGTCATCTTTGTCCAACAATGAATCTAATCCGTTTAGTAGCGCTTTCATAATGATTTTCCCGAGTGGTTTTTTATTAACTTAGCATCGAATTACGAAATAGTTGCACGCTCGCTGTTGGCGATGATGAACAATTATTTCGAATAACTTTGTTGATGCGCATCAATTTATTGTTCCGGTAATTATGGTTGCAAAATTGATGGTGGATAGAAAAAGAGAGGTGAGTAAGGGTAAGTGATATTAATATTTGATTTTGCTTCAGAATGTGGCGAGTTTTAGTGTGGGTTATATAGGCTGAAATTGGTAATGAAATATCTCGAAAGGGAAAGTCGGGTTGGTGGAAAATAACGTTTAAACGCGAAAGGAGAAATTCGTTTAAACGTTATTTTTAGTCATCCAAGGCTATTTTTGCATATTGTCACTAGCCGTTTCTTTGGGCGGTGGCGTCCAGTGACGTTCGGTATCAAAACGACGATCAGTGCGGTCGAACGCCATTTCAGCTTTCAGGCGCTCTTCCAGTTCAATAAATAGCTTGATGTAGTTGTTGTCCAGCCGCTCCTTACCGAAAGTCTCCGCATTCCAGGCGGCGTATAAGCCATCGGAGTGCGTACTTTCCACTTTCTTGTAGATATTTTTCTGGTGTTCGACGAAGAAGGGGTGAAAGCCCAGAGTCTTCATTGCCGCTGCACCCACTTCCAGTGCAGAGTGATAGGTTTCCGAGACCGCCATATCGACCCCAGCCTGACGCAGACGATAGCCATGACCACGGTCAAACGCCCGAGCCAGCACTTTGACATGGGGGTAGGTGTGTTTGACGTATTTCACCAGCTCAACACTGCTCTCCTGATTGTCGATCGCCACCACCAGCAAGCTTGCTTCCTCAATGCCAGCGGTATGCAGCAGGTCTGGTCGGGTCGCGTCACCGAAGTACGCTTTGGTTCGGATACGACGAAGGTTATCAACCTGCACCGCCTGATGGTCGAGCACCACAGTTTGAACGCCATTGGCAACCAGCAGACGATTAACAATTTGGCCGAAACGGCCGATACCTGCGATGATCACGGTGCCTTTTTCGTCGATAGTGTCGCTTTCACGTTCGTTGGTCACCCGCTCAAACCGCGGCAGAATCACTTTGTCGAACAGTATGAACAGCCCCGGAGTGAGGAACATCGACAGCGCGACTACCAGAGACAGTATCTGCGCTAAATCGGCAGGCAGAACATGACGTTGCTGAGTGAAAGTTAACAGTACGAAACCAAATTCGCCCGCCTGCGCCAGACTGAGGGTAAACAGCCAGCGGTTGCTGCCTTTGATACGAAAGATCAGCGCCAACAGATAGAGCACCAACGCTTTGAGTAACATGACACCGAGGGTGGCGCCGATGATGATAAAGAAGTGGCTGAACAGAATGTCGAATTTGATGCCAGCGCCCACGGTGATGAAAAACAGCCCGAGTAACAAGCCTTTCAGCGGTTCGATGTTGGCTTCCAGTTCGTGGCGAAATTCACTGTTGGCGAGGACAACGCCGGCAAGGAAAGTGCCCAGTGCCGGAGACAAGCCCACCACATTCATCAACGTTGCGATACCGACCACCAGCATCAGTGCCGTAGCAGTAAAGATTTCGCGTACGCCCGCGCTGGCTACAAAGCGAAACAGCGGGCGACTGAGGTAGTGACCGCCCACCACCACGGTGGCAATTGCTGCGGTGATCACCAGACCGTATGCCCAGCCCGGCAGGTCGGCGATCAGCGTCAGCTCATCGTGATGCGCGGCGGCGGCATTGGCCGCTGTTTGCGCTTGCTCAATCAGCTCAGGCAACGCCAACAGCGGAATAAAAGCCAGCATCGGAATGACGGCGATGTCCTGAAACAGCAGGACCGAAAACGCATTTTGACCACCTTCAGTCCGGTTGAGGCGCTTTTCGTTAAAGGTTTGCAGCACGATCGCGGTTGAAGAGAGGCAGAAAATCAAACCGATGGTGAGCGCTACAGACCAGGTTAGGCCAAACAGTAAACACATGCCCATGGTCGCCAGCGTGGTGACGCCAACCTGCAAACCACCCAGACCGAGCAGGCGTGTACGCATCGCCCACAGCATTTTCGGTTCCAGTTCCAGACCGACCAGAAACAGCATCATCACCACGCCAAATTCGGCGAAATGCTGAATGGTGGATGTTTCATCGCCAACCAGTCCGACGACCGGACCGATGACTACGCCTGCCATCAGGTAGCCCAATACTGAGCCGAGGCCAAAACGCTTGGCAAGCGGCACCGCGATCACCGCAGCGACAAGATAGATGAAGGCCTGAATAAAATAACTGGTCATGCAGAGTGTCTCAGCTCCATAGGGCGGAAGTATTGATTGAGTGTCGGCAGTTCGCCGGCGCGTTCGATATCGATGCGATCATCGCCTAAGGCCTGCAGAACCTGCATGTACCGTTTGATGTGCGCGTTGAGACGTTCGTCGTCGCATGCGGCGCGGGCATCAAACAGCACCAACGGCGCGAGATAATGCATGCCGGTCATGCCGGCCATCTGCTCAATAGGGCGCAGCAGTTCACGCACACTATAGTGATTATAGCCACTGGCCTGATAACTCTCGGATTTTCCGCCCGTTGACGTGATACACAGCAGCGTTTTACCGTGCAAAGCCGTGCCGTCCTGACCATAGGCAAAACCATACTCCAACACCAGATCCTGCCACTCTTTGAGAATCGACGGAGTGGAGTACCAGTACATCGGGAACTGGAAAATGATCACATCGTGTTCCAGCAGACGTTGCTGTTCTTTGTCGACATCAATATTGAACGTCGGGTATTCGCCATAGAGATCGACAAGGGTCACGTTGCGTGCGTAACGGGCGGCTTTAAACAGGCGTGCGTTGACTTCACTCTTGTGCTGACAAGGGTGGGCGTAGAGGATCAGAATACGTTGGCTGGTCATAGAATCTTGGCGTGTGGTTGAGCGTGTTAAAATAGTTATCCAATTCGTCACTGCATTCAAATGAATATTGGCGTATGCATAAGAATTTACACCTATTTGATCTCAGATGTGGCAGGGGAAAGCCCGGTCAGGTAGCCCAAATGTAAAAGAAATAACGAGATATAAAATAAGTTGTATAAATTCTTTTCTTTATGTAAGAAAAGCGAGACAATGATCACTCTTTGTCCTCCTCCTAGAACATCCTGTTTGCATATGACTCAAACCGCTTCGGCGGCGAATGACAATTCGCGCCACAACCAATATTTACGCGTTTTTGCGCTGGGCTTCAGTGCCTTTATTTTTAACACCACAGAATTCGTTCCGGTCGGCTTGCTGACCGATATTGCGAAAGACTTCGATGTGCCGCTTGCCTCGGCGGGTTGGATGCTGACCATTTATGCCTGGATTGTGGCTTCGATGTCTCTGCCGATGATGATGCTGACCAGTAAAATGGAACGCAAAACGTTGCTGTTGAGTGTGTTCACGCTGTTTATTGTCAGCCACGGTTTCTCCGTCATTGCGTGGAACTTTGAAATGCTGGTGGCGAGTCGGATTGGTATCGCGTTTGCGCATGCGGTGTTCTGGTCGATCACGGCGTCGATTGCGATACGCGTTGCGCCTCCGGGTAAGAAAACGCTGGCACTGAGCGTACTGGCAACAGGCACCTCCTTGGCGATGGTGTTGGGTGTGCCGCTGGGGCGGATTATCGGGCAGTGGCTGGGCTGGCGCGTGACGTTTGGTGTCATCGGTGTGACGGCATTGCTGATCATGTTTGCGCTGTTCCGTTTGTTGCCAACCTTGCCAAGTTTGTTCTCAGGCTCGATGAAAAAACTGCCGGAGCTGCTGCGTAAACCAACGCTGCTCGGTTTGTACCTGTTTATCTTCCTGTTGTTCACCGCGCACTACACCGCGTATAGCTACATTGAACCGTTTGTGAAAGTGGTAGGCCAAGTGAGTGAAAACTTCACCACCTTCCTGCTACTCCTATTTGGCGGTGCAGGTATTCTGGGCAGTGTAATTTTTGGCTACTGGGGTGAGCGCGCCAACACCAAATTGCTGGTGAGCAATACTGCCGTGGTCATGTTGTGCATGGTACTACTGCTGCTTTCGGCCAGCAGCCCATGGGGTGTGAGCACATTGTTGTTGCTGTGGGGGACAGCATTGATGATCGTGTGTCTTGCGATGCAAGTTAAGGTGCTCAATATCGACACCAATGCATCCGATATGATCATGTCGATGTTCTCCGGGATCATCAACTTGGGTATTGGCGCTGGCGCGTTGATTGGCGCTAAAGTCATTCATTTCAGCTCACTGGAAGCGATTGGTTATGTCGGCTCCGGCTTTGCGCTGCTGGCGCTGTTGCTGATTGTGACCTTGCTGAAAAAATTCCCATCGATTCGTTGATGGTTAAATGCGAAAAAGGCAGTCCATGTGGCTGCCTTTTTTATTGTCCGCGAAAGGCGAGAGCAGGTTGCAAAACCATCACAACGGCATGAAAAACTCGAATCCGATTCCAAAATGCATTCATTTTTATCATGATAAATAATAATGAGAATGAATATCGTTTACATGGTGTTGGTGAGTTGCTAGTATGCAGTCAGCTTAACGCGCCGCCTTGTTGTGGCTGAAGTTTTGAAGTGTTCTGGGAATATTTCAAAACAACAAGGCGGGCGCGCTAACAACGTCAGCATCTAAAAAAGAGATCTGTCCAACCCGAGTGGCCGCGAAGAGCGCGGTCAGTTGGAATGGTCGAGGTTCACAAGAATTAAGGATTCGGATTAATGGCAATCCCAAGAATTGCAGGTTACTCACTGCCTGCCAGCGAACACTACCCGCTCAACAAAACTCAGTGGCAGATTGACCCCGCCAAGGCTGTATTGCTGATCCACGATATGCAGGAATACTTCGTTAACTTCTTTGATAACACTCAGTCGCCGATGAGCAACATCATCAACAATATTCAACGTTTGAAAGCGGCGGCTAAACAAGTCGGCATTCCTGTGGTGTATACGGCGCAGCCGGCCAATCAAGATCCGGCCGAGCGTGCGCTGCTGACCGATTTCTGGGGGCCTGGACTACAAGAAGAAACCGCGATTCTTGCAGCATTAGCGCCAGAAGCAGACGACGTGGAATACGTGAAATGGCGTTACAGCGCATTTAAGAAAACCTCGCTGCTGGAAGATATGCAGGCGCAGGGTCGAGATCAACTGATCATCTGCGGCGTGTACGGCCACATCGGTATTTTGTCGACCGCGCTCGAAGCGTTCATGCTGGATATCAAACCGTTCGTGATTGGCGATGCGATTGCCGATTTTAGTCAGCAGGATCACATTCATACCCTTAACTATCTGGCAGGTCGCGCTGCAAGTGTGCAGACACTGCACGCGGTGGAGCAGACGCTTGCCCGCAAGCCATCACTGACGCTGGATCAAATGTGTATCGACGTGGCTGAAGCGCTGTCGCTGGATCTCGATGACGTCGATGTGAACGAGAACCTGCTGTTCCTCGGCTTGGATTCGATTCGCGCCATGGTGCTGCTGGAGAAGTGGCGTCCGTACGGTGTGAATGTGACGTTCGCGCAACTGATTGAGAAAGTGACGTTGCAGGAATGGTGGATGCTTATCGGTGAACCGACCACGCGAACGGAGGCGGAACCTGCCATGGCATAACGTCATGGTGGCCAAACCGGTTGATGGGCTTTGCGAGTTTACCACTGGCAAAGCCCTTTTTTATGGGGCAACGAAATCCGCACGGCATCGGCGAAGCCAATGCTGCTGATATGGCGGTATAGAGCGAAAAAAGAGGCATGAAAAAGCCCGGGTCAACCGGGCTTTTTTGCGTGCGTTGATTGCTTAGCTGTACAGCGCGCGCAGTCCTTTTTTGTCGACTTTGCCGACTGACGTTTTCGGCAACACATCGATGAACTGGATTTGATCCGGCAGTTTGAAATCCGCTAAGCCTAATTCACGTAGAAAGCGTTTTAGCTCCAATCCTTTGACCTGATGACCTTCGCGCTTGACGATCACCGCGCAGCTGCGCTCGCCCAAATAATCATCCGGTACCGCCACCAGCGCCGCGTCGTGCACCGCCTCGTGGCGCAGCAGATAGTTTTCAATCTCTTCTGCCGCGATTTTTTCGCCGCCGCGGTTAATCTGATCTTTGTCGCGCCCGGTCACAATGATGTTGCCTTCTGCGGTGCGCTTGACCAGATCGCCAGTACGATAAAAGCCGTCTGGGGTAAACGAGCGCTCGTTGTGCGCTGGCGCGCGATAATAGCCGCGAATAGTGTACGGCCCTTGCGTGAGCAGAAATCCCTCTTCGCCGACGGCGACATCGTTCCCGTCCTCATCGACCACGCGCACTTGATCGTGCGGTGAAATCGGGCGGCCTTGGGTGCTTGCAATCACCTCATCTCTGTCGTCCAACCGAGTGTAGTTCACCAACCCTTCGGCCATGCCAAACACCTGTTGCAGGCGGCAGTGAAGTCGGCTTGGCAGCTCGCGTGCCGCAGTTTCGCTAAACTTAGCGCCGCCAACCAACAGCAGTTCCAAGCTGGAAATGTCGTGCGTGGCCTTCTCGGCGTAATCCATCCACAGCAGCGCCAGTGGCGGCACCAGCGCAGACACGGTGACGCGGTGACGCTCAATCATCTCAAACGCATGTTGTGGCGTTGGATCTTGGGTAGGAATCACGCAGCCACCCACCCAGAACACGCCCAACGCACCCGGAGAGCTGAGCGGAAAGTTATGCGCGACTGGCAGTGCACACAAAAAACGCGTCATGTGGTCGAAATGACAAATCTCCACACTGCCGGTAACACTGTAGGCGTAATCGTTGTGCGTGCGCGGAATCAGTTTCGGTGTGCCCGTGGTGCCGCCCGACAGCTGGAAAAACGCAACATCACTGGCGTCGGCATCCTGCTCTTGCAGCGCAGGTTGACGGCATTCATCAAGCGCCACGAATCGGTGGTCGTCCACAGTGACTTGGCCGCGAACAATCACATGCTCAATGGTCGGGCACTGTGCCACGATGTTGTTTGCCAATGTCTGATAATTGAAGCTGCTCGCCTCGCCATCAATCAGATACGCTTTGGCATCGGCGTGCTGACAGAAGTAGCTGATTTCCATTTGGCGATGCGCGGGAAGCGCAAGCACCGGGCGCACGCCAATTTGCAGCAGGGCGAAGAAGCACTGATAAAACTCGGCAATATTGGTCATTTGCAACACGACGTTGTCGCCGCGCTGCAAACCGAGCTGACGAAATCCCGCTGCCAGTTGTGCCGCGCTGTTGACCAGTTCGCGATAGCTGATCGCGCGTTGGCCGCACACAATGGCCTCGCGCTGCGAAAACTTGGCTTCGGTTTCCAGCAGGTAATCCAACAGTGTTTTATCTTGCCAATAACCCAGCGCGCGGTAATGGTCGGCCAGCTCCTGCGGCCAAGGGGTGTAATCTAATTCTCGTTGTGCGTTCATGGGGCGTCCTAGGCGGTGAGGAGTTCGTTCAGCTGAATGCCAGCGGCGGATAAAATGGTGCCCATCTTAGCGCCGGTTTCATCCAGTTCACTTTGCGGTACAGATTCGTGGACGATGCCCGCACCGGCGTATACCTTCATTTGGCGTTTTTGCACTTCGGCGCAGCGGATGGTCACCACCCATTCGCCGTTTCCACGCGAATCGCACCAGCCCACCATGCCGGTGAAATAGCCGCGATCAAACTGTTCAATGTTGCGAATCGCTTCATAGGCATTGGCGCGCGGATAGCCGCATACCGCTGGCGTCGGGTGTAAATCGGCCGCAATCTTCAGCACATTGAGGTTGGCGTCGTTCGCCTGGCCCTCAAGCAGCGTCGACAGATGCAGCATGGTTTGGGTTTCGATCACCGACGGAATCATCGGCGCATACAGGTTGTGGCAGTACTGACTCAGTACGCGTTCCACCTCTTCCACCACCAAGCCGTGCTCGTGTAAATCTTTTTGCGTGTTGAGCAGCGACAGGCGTGAATCGTCGTTTTGTGCCTCACTGGCTGAGCGCGGACGTGAGCCAGCCAACGGGTTCGACACCACGTAACTGCCTTTTTTCGCCACCAACAGTTCAGGGCTTGCACCCATCAGCTTCACGCCCGGCAAGGTGTCGGCGGCAAAGGTGTAGCCTTTGGCATTGATCGCAAGCAAGTTGCGCAGCAGGCCCGGCAGGTGAATGTCGGTGTCGGTTTCCACTTCCACCGCACGTGATAGCACCGCTTTGGCGAGGTTAGTGGTGGCGAACAGATTGAGCAAATCGCTCACGCCTTGGCGGTAATGTTGTCCGGACGGGGAGGAAATCACCTTGGCCTGCGCCGCTTGGTTGGCCGCCGTGTTGGCGGAGCCGCGTGTGCTGCTGGAGACAAACAGCTGCTGCGGAATCACAAATCGGGTCGGATTTTCTTCGCGAAATGGCACGATGCCAAACAGCACCGGGTTATCCGATTCGTGCTGTTTTGCGGCTTGCAGCATGGTTTGCGCTTGCTCTGCCAACTGAGCAAAGGGTATAGGCTGGTGGATTTCTTGCTCGATGCCGATACCCAGCATCGTATTATTAGGAGAAGCGAAGAAAAACGGCGCGCGTTCAAGCTGATCGCTCAGCAGTTCGCTCTCCATTTTTGTATAGCCAATCACTTCACGTTGCATTTTGAATCCCTCTTTTACTTTCTGACGTGACTACTTATTTTCTGATGTGACTCAGCGGTCGGCCGCGTCATGCACAGCGGTCCACCACCGAGGTAGAGATCATTTGCCATTTCATTGGGCAATCGATACAGTTATAACACTTTTAATGATAACGTTTATCATTGTCATTTGATAATAAATATCATTATTGATTAAGGGTCACAGTTTTTACCGTGCTTAATTCACAGTTCAGTCAGTAAGTGCTGGCTATATTCATGCTAAATAAAAGGTTATAACGATGGATTTGTCATTAAATGAGCAAATGGTATTGGTTACCGGAGCCGCGAGAGGGATTGGTTTAAGTGTTGTAGAACATTTGCTGGCGCAAAACGCGCGCGTGGTGGCCACCGATGTGCGTATCGAAACCCTGTTGAGTCACACCGAAGTGTTGCGTGCCCGGTATGGGGAAAAACTGCAATGTGCCGAGCTGGATGTGACCCAGACGGATAAAACGGCGGCCGTCATTGGGGCGCTGCAGCAGCAACACGGTCCGATCGATCATTTGGTCAGTTGTGCGGGTATTTTGCATTTGGGCGCCATCAACGACATGTCGTTTGCTCAGGTGCAGGAGACGTTTATGGTCAACACCTTTGGCATTCTGAGTGTGATGCAGGCGCTCAGCCCGTCGATGAAAGCGGCCAAACGCGGTGCGATGGTGGTCATCGGCTCTAACGCGGCCAACACGCCGCGCCCGAATATGGGCGCGTATGGGGCGTCGAAATCGGCGCTGCACATGCTGGTGAAGTGCATGGGCATTGAGCTGGCGCCGTTTGGTGTGCGGTGCAACATTGTCAGCCCGGGCTCCACACGCACCGACATGCAAATGCAGTTGTGGAACGAACATTATGGCGAAGCCAATGCCATCGCCGGAGATGCGGGAAGCTATCGCCTGGGGATCCCGCTGCAGAAAATCGCAGAGCCGGCAGACATTGCCAAAACCATTCTGTTTCTGCTGTCGGATGCGGCCAATCACATCACCATGCACGATTTGCGCGTTGACGGAGGCGCGACGCTCGACAATTGATGATCTTTCACACAAATAAGCCCTCTCCACAAATAAGAAAACCCCGCATTCGCGGGGTTTTTGTTGTGCGTGATATTGCCGAATCAGGCGACGGTGGAATAGCGCTGCGAGAGCACGCCATTCATTGCTTCCGCCAACGTATCCAACAGTTTAACCGTGTTGTCCCAACTCAGGCATTCGTCGGTAATCGATAGCCCCGGCTTCAAGTCCTCGTTCCCCAGGCTCTGATTGCCTTGTTTGAGAAAGCTTTCGCACATCACGCCAGCAATGCAGGTTTCGCCCGCCAGCAATTGCTGCGCGATATCTTGCGCTACGCCGAGTTGATTGTGCGCTTTTTTCAGGCTGTTGCCGTGGCTGCAATCAATGATCAAGCGCGGATTGAGGCCGCTTTCCTCCAACTGTTTCGACACCGACACCACATCATCGCTGTGATAGTTGGGTACTTTGCCGCCGCGCAAAATCACGTGTCCGTGCGGGTTACCGTGTGTCATCACCAAGGCGGGGGCGCCTTGAGTGCCCGCTACGCTCATTACGTGCTCGGCCTGCGCAGCGTGAATCGCATCAATCGCGATGGACACGTTGCCATCGGTGCCGTTTTTAAACCCGATCGGGCAGGGCAGTGCGGACGCCATTTGGCGGTGAATTTGTGACTCGGTGGTTCGCGCGCCGATTGCGCCCCAGCAAATCAGATCACTGATGTACGGATAAACGGTGGTGTCGAGAAATTCGGTGGCCGTCGCCAGCCCTAAATCGGTCACGTCACGCAAAAACATGCGGGCAACACTCAGACCTTTCGCCATGTTGTGCGCGCCATCGAGGTCGGGGTCGACAATCAAGCCTTTCCAGCCGGTGCGCGTACGCGGCTTTTCAAAATAGGTGCGCATCACAATCAGCAGTTGGTCGGCGTAATCGGCTTGTACCGCGGCGAGTTTACGTGCGTATTCAAGCCCTTGCTTCGGATCGTGAATCGAGCATGGGCCTACAATCACCAGCAGGCGCGGGTCCTGCCCCTCCAGAATGGCGGCGATCGCTTGGCGGCGTTGGTTAATCAGCGCTTGCTGGGTGGCGCTGGTGGGAATTGAGCTAAGCAGTGTTTCGACAAACGGCAGTTGGCCGACAATGGTTGAGCGTATGACGTTGTTAAGGATTTGCATTCGTCCCCCTCAAGACGGGCAGTAAAACGGGCGGAATCATCGTTGTTATATTTTGCAAATGATAATTATTATCAATTTTGATGTTGGCGATTATCGGCAACGCTCGGTTTTGTTGTCAAGTGGCGATTCACGCTGAAATGTGATGTTGAGGCGAGAAAATAGGAGGAGGCGGGCCAAATAACGAATTTTTAACACAATGATTTTAATAACCTTTGTAGGCGTGCAGTGATGCCAATGCTGGTTGTTGTAAATGATAATTATTGTCATTATGTGTATTTAATTGTAACAATAATGGTGACTAACAAATAATCAAAACACAACAAGAGGCGTGTTGAAAACATCATGCACGAGATGACAACGTTACAGGCGGCCTATTGGGTAGGCAGGCAATCCACCACACCAAGGGCTGGCGATGCGGCCCATTTGTATATCGAATTTGAAGGGAAGGGAATCGATGAAACGCGACTGGCCGCCGCGGTTCACACGCTCTTTGCTCGCCATGAGATGCTGCGCGTCACGGTCAGCGAGGACGGCCAATGGTCCGTCGGTGAACTCAACGAATTTCACGCATTGCAGGTGCTGGATTGGCGCGCGCTCGACGCTGCGGATAGCGATAAAAGACTTAGGGTCATGCGTGAGCAGAAAACCCATCAAAAGTTGGCATTGAATCAAGGGCAAGGTGCAGAGTTTGTTTTAACTCAGTTATCTGACGATCGCTTTCGTTTGCATGTGGATGTCGACATGATTGCCGCCGATGCGCAAAGTTTTCGTCTGATGATAGAAGCGCTGGTTGCGGCTTATCATGGTGAACTGAGTGATGCCCGCAGTGCGCCATTTGCTGAGTTTCAACGTCAAATGACGACCTCTGCGCAGCAGGCATTAGCAGCGCGCGATCGCCGTTACTGGCGAGCGCTGCAAAGCACGATTGCGCCTGCGCCCAAGTTGCCCGAGCGTGATCCCGTTAATCCAGATTCGGCTGCTGTGCATACTGAGCGCTTGGCGTTTGAACTGTCGGCTCAGCAGCGCGCGCAACTCGAAGCGTTGGCCGCCCAACATCACCTCAGCCTGAGCGCTGTGTCGCTCGGTGCGTTCAATGCGCTGTTGGCGGATGCCCTTAAACAGCCAGCGTTTCGTATCAACGTGCCGCTGTTTTATCGCCCGCAAGGCTTTGACGATACGGTGGGAGATTTTGCTAATTTAACGCTATTTAGCGCTAATTGTGCGCCGAACGTACCACTTTTAACGCTGTTTGAACAAACCCAACATCAGTTGATGGCGTGCTTGGAGCATCGTCATTACAGCGGCGTTAATGTCATGCGCGATCTGTCGCGCCAGCAGGGCTCTCTGCAAACCTCGCCAGTGGTGTTCACCTCGGGCTGGGACATCGGCGGCGATCTCTATTCTCAGCGGGTGCACGACACGCTGGGCGACATGGTATGGGCCTGTTCTCAGGGCGCGCATGTGCTGCTGGACGCGCAGATTGTGCCTTACAAGCGCGGCGTTCTGATCAACTGGGATGTGCGCACGGACAGTGTGCCGCGCGAATTCTATCAGTCTCTGTTCACCCGTTATGTAGCGCTGTTGAGTGAGTTGGCTGAGCGCCCCGAACGTGTGTTGCAACCATGCACTATTAAGGCGACAAGTATTGAGACGACAAGTGCGTCCAGCAGCGCGCAACGCCCTCACCAAACACCACTGAACGGATTGCAACAGGCGTATCTGGTTGGGCGCAGTGAGCACTTACCTTTGGGTGGCGTGGCGATGCAGGATTTTCGTGTTTATCGCGGGACCGTCGATGCTGATCAGTTGCACGCGCGTTTGGTGGAACTGGTGGACACACTGCCCGTGCTGCGCACTCGCATCGACGACATTACGCTCACGCAATGGGTGAGTGATGAGCGAATCGTCAACTGGCAGCATTACGACCTGCGTGACCAGAGTCGGGCGCAGGCATTAAGCCAAGCGGAGGCACTGATCGAGCAGGTCTCGCACAGTCGGCATGATTTAGCGCGCTCACCGTGGAAAATCTGGTTAGTGTCGCTACCCGAAGCTGAACCGGACACGCTGGCCGCTGACGCTTTTCGCCATATCGTACTCACCAGTTTTGATGCGCTGATTTCCGATGGCCATTCCATCGCTTATCTATTGGCTCGCTTGCTGGAAAATCAACCCAAGCCCGTCGCCACGCCCCTTGCGTGTGGTGCCGCAAGCGAGGTGCCAGCAAAGCCTCTTTCTCAACAACACATCACTCAACAAAACGTCACTCAGCAGCAAAAAGCCAACGCGCGCGAAATGGCGCAAGCCTACTGGCGCGAGAAGTTGTCTAGTGTGACCGAACCGATGGCGCTGCCGTGGCAAGCGCCGCTTCATACCCTTTACCAACCGCGTTACGCGCGAGAAAGCGTCACGCTGAGCCGCGACGAAACGCGCGCGCTGCTGAAATTGGCGGCAAGTGAACGACTGTTTCCGAACAGCGTGTTGACAACGCTGGCCATGCACACGCTCGCGAACTGGTGTCCGGGTACGCCTTTGTGCATCGGTTTGCCGGTTGCGCCGCCCCCGCTGGCCGGAGAGTTGACCAATCGCTCCAGCTTTATTGCGCTGACCTACGCGCTGGATGAAGCGGACTTCGCTACGCAAGCGCGGCGTGTGCAACGCGATGTAGCCGAAGGCATGGCGCATCTGGCGTTTTCGGGCATTGAACTTAACCGCCAATTGATGAGCCAGTTACCAGCGCGCACCATGCCGCTGCCCGTGGTGATCACCAATGGATTGGGGTGGGAAACGCTGCGAGCCGACAATACGTTGCAGCAGCATGATGGGCTGACCCAAACGCCGCAGATCGCGCTCGATATTCGCCTTGCTTACGACGCACATAAAAATCTGGTCATCAGCGCTGATTACGTCACGCAAGCACTGAGTCATGCGCAGGTGGCCGCGTGGTTGACCAGTTGCAAGCGAGCGGCGCAGAGCATGATTGAACGCCAGAGTTTGCAGTGGGTGAGCCGCGAAGCGCTGGATTTAAGCCACTATCACCGCAACACCGAAGACTCGGATGACGGGACGGCGCCGTTTTTGACCACGCTGGCGGAGCGCCTGTGGGACACGCCGAGTCAGCGCACTGCGCTTTTCTGCGGTGAGCAGCGCTGGAGCTATCAGCAACTGGGAGAGCAGGTCGCCAACATGATGGCGCATCTGCAGGCGCGCGGCGTTAAAGCCGGCGACGTGGTGGCGATTTGCCTGCCTCGCAGCGCAGCACATGTCATCGCAACACTGAGCTGCGCGCTATCGGGCGTTATTTGGGTGCCGATTGATGCCGCCAGTCCGCCGGAGCGCAAAACGTATCTGCTGTCGCACTGCCAGCCAGCGCTGGTGATTGTGGCCAGCGACGATGTGGAAAATGTTGAACACCCGCATTGTGTCGCGATGCGTGAGCTGCTGCAGCCAGCGCTGAAAGCGGCGCGCTTACCAAGCCAAGAGGTGCTGCGCGCGCGCAGTCACAGTGAGGCGCCCGCTTATTACCTCTATACCTCTGGCACGACGGGGCAGCCCAAGTGTGTGGTGCTTAACAACCACGCGACCGCCAATGTGCTGCATCACACTTTAGTGGCGTGGCAGGTGAATGAGCGCGACGTCATGCTCTCGGTGACGCCGCTGCATCACGACATGTCGGTGTTTGACCTGCTGGGATCGTTGTGTGCGGGCGCTGCCTTGGTCATTCCGGAACCTGAGGCTGAAAAGGATGCGCTGCACTGGAACACCTTGGTCGAACGGCACGGCGTCACGCTGTGGTGTTCGGTGCCCGCCATTTTGGAGATGCTGCTGGCCTGCCAGTCTACTTCGCAGGGGCAATCGATGCGCTTGATTGCGCAGGGCGGCGATTACATCAAACCGCAGACCATTCAGACGCTGCGCGAGCGTCTGCCTAACGCACGCTTGTTCTCGCTTGGCGGGCCGACGGAAACCACCATCTGGAGCATCTGGCATGAGCTTGAAGCTGAGGATGGCGCGGTGATTCCTTACGGCACGCCGCTGCCGGGCACGCAATATTACGTGGTGAATGAGCAGCACCAACACTGCCCGCAAGGCGTGGTGGGGCGCATCGTCACGGCGGGCATGAACCTGTCGCTGGGGTATCTGGTTGATGGCGAAGTGGTTCAAACCGATTTCATTGCCATCGAGACGTCACACGGTGAGCGAGTTCGCGCCTTTAAAACTGGTGATCTGGGCTACTATCGCGACGATGGGCGCCTCATCTTCGCTGGGCGGATCAACGGTTACGTCAAAGTGCGCGGCGTACGCATCTCGCTGCCTGATGTGGAGAAAGTGCTGATGAATGTCGCGAACGTGCAAGATTTAGCGGTGATTGATTTTAACGATCCGATCACCGGCGATGTTGGCTTGGCGCTGTTTTATGTCTCTGTTGACGGCGCTGTGAAAAATGCGGCGCAGTGGCGTGACATCGTGGGGCAGCGGCTGCCCGCATCGCACCTGCCGCAGCGTTTTGTGCCATTGGAGCGCTTTCCGCTCTCTGCCAATGGGAAGAAAGACAAACGCGCGCTCTTGGCCATGCTCACGGCCGCGAATGAATCGCCGCGCACTGTGGCAGCTAACGTAGCGGCGCCATTCGGGTCTTCCCGCGAGTCTCAAACCACTTCGCTGACGCCAGAAAAAACGGTGCCTTGGCAATCCATCGTTGATGTTTATCAGCAGGTGCTGGGGGAGCGCGCCGCGTCACTAACGGAACATGCTGAGTTTATTCAGGCTGGCTTGATGCCATCCCACGTGAAAGCCGTGGCGGAGAAACTCAGCCAAACCTTTGGTAAATCGGTGCAGCCGCGCCAGCTCCTGAGCTGCAAGAACGCCGGCCAGGTGTCGAAACTGCTCGAACTGAGTTGACGTGCTGTTCGGTAATTCAACGTCATGACTTCGCCCTGTCGAAATAAAAAGCCGCTCATTGAAGCGGCTTTTTTTGACGATGTTTTGGCGAATGTGTTCGCGAATCTTTTTGCTCAGGAGCTTAGGAGCTTAGGAGCTTAGGAGCTTAGGGCTTAGGCGTGGTCAATTGCGTCATACAACGCGGAAATCGGCTGGTCGAGGTAGCGCTCGTCCAACACCTGCTGCATGAAGGTCATCACGCGCTGCGCGTGCTGATCAAACTCGTCATGCGGATGCGCGGCAGAATCGGCATCCAAGCTCAGCACCAAGCCATCGGCATTGGTTTGACCACGGAAGGTGAGGTTAAACCCGTCGGCCGGTCCGCTGGTGATGACATGATGTTTGACCTGGCAGCCAGCAAATTGCGGCGGATCGAACGGCAGCACATTGACAAAAGGCGAAAAGAAGTAACGGCTGTTTTCCGTCACGCCCTGATCGCGGGCAATCTGCTCCACACGATAGCGGCCGCGCGCGTAGAGTTGGCGCAGGGTTTTGCCGGTCTGCGTCAGGTAATCACGCAGCGATGTGTTCTCCTCTACCTGCACATACAACGGCAGAATGTTGACCAGCAGGGCAGGCATGTAGGCGCCCACGCTGCCCCAGCGGCTCATAAACGGGATCCACAACGGCATTGCGTTGCCTTGGTCCAAGTACGCGTCGGCCAAATAGCGATGCATGTAAAGACCTGACAACGTCACCAATAAATCCGGCCAGCCCATGGTGACTTGGTGCGCCAACTGGCGAATGTCGTGGCTCATGGCGGGCGTCAGTTCATGGGCAACGTGCAGCGTTTCATCGCCGTAATCATCCTCCTTGTTGAGGACGGTCAGTTGCGCTGGGTTCGACAGATAATCGCGCCAGAACGCTTTGTCTTGTTGATAGCGCGTACTGGCTTGATAGCTCTGCTCTTCATCCAAGAAACTGACGAACGCGTTAAACGGTTTGCCCGCATCGGTGCGCTCCAAATAGTGCTGATACAGTGTGGCGCAGCGCTGCTCAAACAGCGTCATGCC
This sequence comes from Vibrio sp. bablab_jr001, assembly GCF_016464285.1. Lineage (NCBI taxonomy): Bacteria > Pseudomonadati > Pseudomonadota > Gammaproteobacteria > Vibrionales > Vibrionaceae > Vibrio > Vibrio sp. bablab_jr001. Next base: position 259,234 of record NZ_JACDWZ010000039.1, on the reverse strand, counting down.
AAAGCCATCCATCACGATGTGATGGGCGCGAATGTACCACAGGTAATGGTTGTCACTCAGTTTGATCAGCCATTGCGCTGACAGCGGATCGCGCAGCAGGTTGAGGCGCGCGTTCACATCGCCATCCATGAGCGCTTTAGCATCCGCCAGTGGCTGCGAACTGCCGCGCAGATCTTTGATCTCCACCTGCGGTATGCGCGCTGGATCGTGGGCTTGCAACGGTGTTTTGCCGTCGTCATCGAGTCGAAAACGCAGCGCCAGTACATCGGTTTCTTGCGCGGTTTGTGCAATGGCGCGGCACAGCGCCGCTTCATTCACCGTGCCTTTGAGTTCAATGTAGTGAGCGACGGTCGAGAGAGGCTCATCCGGGTGAAGGGAAAATTCTTCCCAGAAATCGAGCTGGGGCAGAGTAAGGGGCATCCAATGAAGAGCCGAACCAGTAACTGACATGTAAAAAGCCTTGAATTATTGTTGTGATAAGAAAAAGGCGCAAGCCGCGAAGCTTGTGCCTTTTCAAGAGGAGTTTGCGTGAGCGCCTGTTCTTTCAGGATTCTAGGGAGGCGAAAGAACAGCCACTCACGCAAATAAGTTTAGCGTTATTTTTGATAATGGCAATTATTATCATTTGCATCAATGTCAAAATTTGACCCAATCACAGCCCTAAGTGATCGCGCAATGTGCGCCCTTGGTAGTCGGAACGAAACAGTCCGGCTTGCGATAATCGTGGTATCAGTTCATCAAAGAACAGATCGACCGATTGCCATGAACCGCCGGGAACGGCAATAAAACCATCCGCCGCGCCTGCGCTCACGCGTTCTACGATGGCGTTAAACGCATCATCAACCGTGCCAATCACAATCCAGTGTGCAGACCCAATCACTTCCGGGCGCTCGAGCAGCGTGGCCACGGTGGGCGATTCGCGCTCAATCAAACGGCGTAACAAGTTGGAATGGGTTTGGCTGCGCACTTGATATTCGGGGTGGGCTAGCATATCGGGCGTGATGCGCTGCTCAGGGGCGAACTGGCTGAGGTCAAGGCCGAGCGCTTCTTTGACGTAGGCAAACTTGCGCTCGCTACCGATATTGGCGTGCGTCTCACGGTGCAGCGCCTGCGCTTCTTTCCGCGTATGGGCCAGATAGAGAGACAACCCCGGCAGCACTTTCACCGCATTGGCGGGGCGACCATGTGCCAACGCGCGGCGACGCAGATCATTGCGCAGCTCAACGCCAGCATCGATATCGGGCGTGGCGGCAAAAATCGCATCGGCGATACTGGCGGCAAATTGGCGCCCGGATTCAGACGCGCCGGCTTGAAATAGCGGTATGTCGCCGCCGGGGCGCTTGGGCACATTGAGAGGCCCTTGTACGTCGAAGTAGTCACCGTGATGGGCAATGGGCTGAATCTGGTCAATGTCCGCGTACTGGCCACTTTGTTTATCGGCTTTGATGGCGCTGCTGGGGTAGCTGTCCCACAGCTTAAGCACCACGTCGGTAAACTCGCGCGCTTTCTGGTAGCGTGCTTCGGATGGCAACATGGTCTGCTGGCCAAAGTTCTGCTGGCCGTCAATCGCAGTGACGATGTTCCAACCGGCACGTCCTTGGGTCACCCAGTTGAGCGATTGCAACTGACGCGCCACCACATAAGGTGGATTGAAGGTAGTGGACGCAGTTGAAACCAAACCGATGTGGGTGGTTTCACGCGCCAACGTGGCCAGCAGCACCATGGGATCTAAGCTGCTAAAACCGGGTTCAGTGGCGACAGCGTGCGTCGCAAGAAACAGGGTGTCGGGGCGAAACAGGAAATCCAGCTTGGCGCGTTCGGCGCGTTGGGCCAGCTCGACATACACATCGGTGTCATACATGCGCTCGACACCGCTGTCGTCGCGGCGCCAGCCGTTCTTGGTGAGCCAACTGATGGCCAAGGCCATGCCAATGCACAAAGGTTGGGGGGAACTCATCACGGGTCCTTCTAAATTGGGCTGTTGTTGCGAATGGATCGCGCTGGGGCCAGATTACTCAATCCAATGCCACTCAGTGTGATGCAGCGGATCATGCGTGGCGTTTTTCACGCTCACTTCTTGAACTTATGGGGAACTTGTGTGTAGCATGAGGGCTCACTCATGTGTGTCGGAACCGGATTGCGCACTCGCATGTCGGTCTCGTGTGAAAGATTCCCTTAGTCAGAGCCATCACCTCGCTCTGTGAAAATTCCCATAAATTTCAGGTATAAACGTCTTTTTACGCGATATTGAAGTCTATTAATGTAATGAGAATCACAATGATAATAAATATCATTAGAAAATTATTTTTGTTCACGCTCCTCGTCAGTGGCGCCGTACAGGCGCAAGGTTGGCCGCGCACGTTCCTCAATGCTGACGGTTCCACCACAACCTTGAACGCGCCCGCGAAACGTATTCTTTCCACCTCCGTGTCCATCACCGGCACTCTATTGGCGGTCGATGCACCTGTGATTGCCAGTGCCACCACGACCAGTGGCGACTACTTTGCGCAGTGGCGCGCGGTTGCCGAGCAGCGCGGAGTTGAACGTCTCTGGCCGGCGGGCAGTGTGGATCTGGAAATGGCGTATGCGTTTGAACCGGATTTGATCATCGTGTCGCTGGGCGGTGCGGATTCTGCGCTCGGTCAGTTGAATGAGCTGCGCCAAATCGCACCGACGGTGGTGCTTGATTACGGCGGCCAAAACTGGCAACAACTCGCAGAAAAAATCGGCGAAGTGGTGGGAATTGAGCAGAAAGTGGCCACTAAAATTGCTCAGTTTGATGATTACATCGCGCAAACTCGCGCGGCACTGACGCTCCCGAAAGGGCAGGCGAACATCATCAGTTACAACGGCCCTGGGGTCACCAACCCCATCGCCACGCCACACGGCTCACACGGCATGCTGCTGAAATCACTCGGTTTTGATATCGAAGGCCCCAATCCCGCTTGGCAAACTGGGCCGAGCCGACTCAACGATTTTGTCCGCGCTCACTACGAACATCTGACCGAATTGACCGCGCCGACCACATTCTTATTTAACGCCACCGATGCCAAAGTGCCGCAGTTTTTAAATGATCCGGTGCTCGCCAATTTGCCATCGGTAAAAACCGGTCAGGTGTATGGTTTGGGGGCGAATTCGTTTCGCATTGATTATTTCAGCGCGCACGAAATTGTGGACGGTATTCGCGCGCGCTTTGCAGCGCCCGTTGCACCATGATCACCTGTGCCGCTGATCGAATGAACCTGAGCCGCCACGATCGAGCCAAAATATGGGGCATTGTGGTTTTGCTGTTGGCGTTGCTTGGCTGCGCCTCTTTGAGTGTGTTTATCGGCACGCGTTTTGTGGCGCCTGAGGTGACCTGGCAAGCGCTCACCGCCTTTGACCCGACCGAGAGCGAGCATCTGCTTGTGCACTATTTGCGCGTGCCCCGCACGCTGCTGGCGGTGGTCGTGGGCGGCGCGCTGGGTGTGGCGGGGGCGATGATGCAGGCGCTGACGCGTAACCCATTGGCGGACCCGGGCATTCTTGGGGTAAACGCGGGTGCGACGGTGGCGATCGTCAGTGCGATTGCGCTATTTGGCATCACCGATGTGTTTGGTTACATGTGGTTTGGCTTGATTGGTGCCACCATCGCTGGTGGCGCGGTGTATCTGCTGGCGGGGTTGCGTCGCGGCATCAATCCGGTGCGCGTGGTGCTCGCTGGTTCGGCGCTGTCGGTGGTGTTACTCGCGCTCACGCACATCATCACCGTCAACAGCGATCAAGAGGTGTTTAACCAGTTTCGTCACTGGGCGGTCGGGTCATTGCAAGGCCGCGGATACGATGTGTTGTGGCCGGTCACTCTGCTGGTGGCGTTCGGACTGGCACTGTCCATGGCGCTGCGCCAAGCGCTGAATACCGTGTCGTTGGGACAAGATTTGGGGGAAGCGCTGGGTGCCAATCCGCAGCGAGTGTGGCTTCTGGCTTCCAGTGTGATTGTGGTGCTTTCAGGCGCGGCGACTTCGGCCGCTGGGCCGCTCAGTTTTGTGGGGTTAACGGCGCCGCATCTGGCGCGTTTTCTGGTTGGCCCGGATCACCGTTGGTTGCTGCCATATTCAATGCTGATCGCGGCGTTACTCACCGTGGTGGCGGATATACTTGGCCGTGTGATCGGTTATCCGGATGAAATCAGTGTGGGCATTATGGTGGCGCTGATTGGTGGGCCATTCTTTGTGGTGTTGGTTCGAAAATGGAAGATCGCGCAGTTATGAATCGTTGTTCTCAACCGGTGTATCAAGTCTGGCGTCGTGGCGGCTGGTCGCTGCGCTATTCGGCGGCGTCGATGGGGTGGTTATTGCTGCTGACGGTGTTGGTGATAGGCCTTGCTGCCTACGCACTCACGATTGGTCGCTACCCCATCTCGATGCCGGACTTATGGCAAGTACTCAGTGGGCAGGGCAGTGCGGTGCAGGAACGAATCGTTTGGAATATTCGTCTGCCGCGCATTGTCACCGCGGTGTTTGTGGGGGCGGCTCTCGGTGTTTCGGGCGGCATTTTCCAATCGGTGTCGCGCAATGCGCTGGGGTCGCCAGATGTGATTGGTTTTACCACTGGCGCGGCGACTGGCGCGATTGCGCAGATTGTGCTGTTTGAGCAAGGGCCGGTGCAGGTGGCACTGGCGGCGATCCTCGGTGGGATTGTCACCGCTGTGATGGTGTATTTGCTGTCGCGCAAAGCTGGCGTGGTCGGCGGTTATCGTTTGATCCTGACCGGGATCGGCATTGGTGCGGTGCTCAGTGCGCTCAATGGGTTGATGTTGGTCAAAGGCAACATCGACAACGCAGTTACCGCCAATCTCTGGCTGGCGGGATCGCTGCATGCGCGTACGTGGTCGCACGCCATTCCGGTCATGGTCGGCGTCATCGTCTTGGTGCCGTTGATCATGTTGTTGGCAAGGCAGCTTTCCCTGATGGAAATGGGCGACGATCTGGCGACGCAGTTGGGCATTCGTGTTGAGCGGGTGCGCTTGGTGATGTTGTTGGCGGCGGTAATTTTGGCGGCGATTGCGACGGGGTCAGCAGGGCCGATTGCATTTATCGCCTTGGCCGCGCCGCAGTTGATCAGCCGCTTGTTACGTACTTCACAATTGCCAGTGTATGGCTCGGCGGTGATGGGCGCGCTACTGATGGTGGTGGCGGATCTCATCACGCAACTGCAACCGCTTAATCTGACACTGCCGATTGGTCGCATGACCGGTATTGTCGGTGGTTTGTACCTGATCTGGCTGCTCACACGTTCACCAAAACTGTGATGATTTGTTGCGTGACGTTCATTCACAGAGGTTAACGCAATTAAACTATATTATTGATAATTAACTTATTTATAGGGTTACTCTTCTTGATTAGGTGATAAGTAACAAAATAATGAAAATTATTATCAAATGTAAATGAGAATCCTTTACATTTGAGTTTCTCAGTTCTAAAGTAGGCTCCCTGTTTGGTTTGGAATGTAGTCAAACAGAACAATCCACGTCGCTGACTTGCAGGCTTTTTCTCCTCGCAGTGGGCTTAAACCTGATCTGCAAACACGACGTGAGTGTGTGACGTTTATGCTGACGAAAGGAGAAAAAAATGACAGCATCACACCTTGTCCGACAAAACAAACCGTCTACAACTCTCAATACAAAGGTTTGCATTTTGTCGGGCATGATCATGAGCCTGTGCCACGCCCCTTTGGCGCTGGCTGAAGACACCAACGCGACCCAACCTTCAGCGGTTTCCACCATCACTGTGTATGGTGAGAAAGTGGCGCGTTCGATGCAGGAAACCAGTGCCAGCGTCGAAGTGTATGATGAAAGCAAAATCGACTCGATGCCCAATGCCACCGACGTGACCGACCTGCTGCAAAACACACCGAACATTGTCGATGTGGGTGTCGGCAACGATGTGCCGGCGATTCGCGGTATTGACGGTTCTGGCGCGGCGCGCGGCGCGAACGCTTTCCTCAACGGCACGCGTCCACGTTTGAACGTGTCTCTTGATGGCCGCTCGCTGACTTACAATGAACTGGCGTTTGGCCCGCAATCGCTGTGGGATTTGCAACAGGTTGAAGTGTATCGCGGTCCGCAAAGTTATATTCAGGGCCGTAACGCCATGGCAGGCGCTGTGGTGCTGCAATCGAAAGATCCAACCTATCAGTGGGAAAGTTCCATTCGCGGTTCGTATGGTGAGCAGGGTTACTCTCAAACCGCGGCTGTAGTGTCTGGCCCGATCATCGACAATGAACTCGCGTTCCGTCTGTCGATTGACCGCCAAACTCGTGAAAGCTTCGTGGACATGCCATCGTACGATCCGGTTGGTGACCCGCGTGACGTCGAAACCATCACTGCACGCGGTAAGTTGCTGTACGAGCCTTCTGCGCTGCCCGGTCTCTCCACCAAGCTGACTCTGAACCATTTCGACAGCAAAGCGCCGCAAAACGAAGCGTTGATCCCGTCTGCTGAACATCAAAGTGCGCGTTACGATGAACGTCGCCCGGTATTCGAAACTAAAAATACAAGCGGTATCTGGGATTTTGAATATCAAACCGCAGGCAATTTGCGCTTTGAAAACCAAATTGCCTACACCGATTTCACCATCAACCGCCGCACGGCCACCACTTTGCCTTACGCCAATATTGATGGTGCGGAATTCCATGTTGAACCAGTGGTGCACTTTGCCACTAACGATGAGCAGTGGCGCGGTTTAGCGGGCTTGCGTTACTACCACTCCTCGCAAGACGAATATGTTTACCTGTTTGGCGGCAGCACGTTTGACGACAAAACCGAAACCGGTTCAGCATTTGCGGAAGTCACTTACGCGGTATTGCCAGCGGTTGATTTGACGCTCGCCGGACGCCTGGAAAGCGAACACCGCACCCGTAAGGGCGGCAGTTCAACGGTGGAAGTCGATTTTGACGAAACCTACAACGTGTTCCTGCCAAAAGCGGATGTGGCGTGGAAGCTTAATCGCGACCACACGGTCGGTGTGATGGTCGCCAAAGGCTACAACGCGGGCGGCGCGGGTATGACCTTTGATACCCCTTACACAGCATATACCTACGATGAAGAGTATGTGTGGAGTTACGAGATGTACACGCGCCACCGCCTGCTGGATGGCAAAGTCGAGCTGACATCGAACTTCTTCTACAACGATTACGATGATCTGCAACTGCCGTTCTACATCAGTGCGCGTACCACCAAAATCATCAACGCCGAGAAAGCCCAGACTTACGGTGCCGAATTCAGTTCACGCTGGTTGCCAATCTCGGATCTGGAACTGTCGGCAGCGGTGGGCTTGCTGAAAACCAAGATCAACAAGTTCAGCGATAGTGAATACGAAGGCAATGAACTGCCACGTGCGCCGTCTTACAGCATGAACTTTGGTGCGGATTACACCTTCTTCAACGATTTCGTGTTCAGTACGACGGTTAACTACACCGATACCTACTACTCGTACTACGACAACGATGAGATGGGTAAAATCGATGCAGATTGGATCACCAACGTGCAGCTGGCTTACAACTTCAGCATGGGCCGTGCAACGCTGTTTGCGACCAACCTGTTCAACTCGACGCAACCAACCATGATCACCGACAACGATGTGTATACCGCTGTGACCCAGCAACCACGTCTGGTGGGTGTTTCTCTACAACTGGACTTCTGATGTCCCCCGGTGCCCGGTAGCGGGCACCGCTATTTTCACCCTCTGGCGAGTGAAACCGTAGTTGGCAACCGCGCACCAGAGAATCTTTGCTAACACCCACGGAGCTCAACAATGGTCGATGCAAAACAACTGGTGATCAACGAAGTGACCCAAGCGCTCGCGCTGCCTTCTCATGCCTTCAATTTTGACACCAACCTCTACGAAATGGGCCTGCATTCACTGCTGATCCTGCGCCTGAGCGAACGTTTCAGCGCCGAGTGCGGCAGCTATATCGGCTATCTTCCTCTGGCATCTCGACCGACATTGAATGAGTGGATTGCACTGGTTCAGCGCGCCCTTGAATCCCCAACCGATGACCACTCTCAGTCACAAGGAACGAATCATGAGTGAATACCATTCTTTTGCGCCTCAGCGCCCGGCAGACAGCGCCGCACAGCCGGACCAGCTCAGTGAATTTGAGCAGCAGGTGTGGCTGCACCATGAGCAGTGTGGCGACAGTTCGCATCAATGGCTGAGTGCGTTTCGTTTGAGTGGCGACGTGCATCTTTCTCTGTTGCTTGAAGCGCTGGAGTCGATGTTGCAATCACTGCCAGACCTGAATGTGCGTTACCAGCTCAATGATGAGTTTGAGCTGATCAAGTTGTTCTCGACGTCGCCCGGCCAGCGAGTGGAGTTGGTGCAGGTCGCTGACCGAACCGAAGCGGTGCAGCATTTGCTTAACTGGCAAAACGAACGCATCGATTTAGCCTTCGAACCGCCGATGCAATTTCGCTTACTGCTTGGCGATGAACTGATTCTGGCCGCTCGTCACCACCGTATTCTCGCGCACAACATCAACTGGCAAACGCTGCTTAGCTCACTGAGCAGTTTTTATCAGGGCGAACTCAATGCCGAGGCTTGGACGCAGTCACATCAAACTGAGTTGTCGTTGGCGTATCCGCTCTATTCGCGCGAGCAACCATTAAATTCGGCCTACTTATGGCTCGCAGCCGGAGAGAGTTCAGCGCGCAGCAGCATCGAATGGTTGGGCAGCGAACGAATCAAAACCATCCAGCGCCGCGCAGAAAAAGTGCGTGTATCGCTGCCAGTGCATGCATTAACGCAACTGAGCGAACATAAAGGGGCGCAGGCAAGCCTTGATCACGGCGTGATGCTGTGCGCGGCCGTCACCGAGTTCGCCCGCTTCATCGCTCGCCTGAGTGGTAAAACGCAGCAAACGGCGTTTGCGCCCAAACAGGTGGTTCAGCGCCATCATGAACTCAACGGCAGCGCAGTGCAAAGCGGTTTATTGCGCTTGGCCATCAATGCGGGTCATCCGCATCAAGCGGCCTTGTTGGATGAGGTGACCCAACAATGGCGACGCGCAGATTCGCATGCGAGCAGCCTCACCAACCCCGATGATTTGGCGATCTTGGTGACCTGGAGCGTCGATCCGGCCGTGCATCTGCGCTTGGGAAAAGTACAGACGGAAACCGTACGTCTGGCGCCGCTGCATTGCGATTTTGACCTGGTACTGGCACTGGGAATCAGCTGCGACAACAAGCTGCTGCTGGAACTGACCACTGGCGAGCGTCTCTCGCCTTATATCGCCGGTTGGCTGCTGGAGCAGTTTACCGCTTCGCTCGGCCATGACATCAATATTGCCGTAACGACGACACCAACGGAATCGGTGGTGAATGAGCTCACTCCGCAGCGCGGCGAACGTGAACGCATTGCGGCGTTGATCGCCGAAGCATTTGGCGCTGCACTCAACAGAGCCAACTTCTCGATTCATGATGATTTCTTTGATTTCGGTGGCCACTCGCTGATCGCCACGCGCGTGATTGGTCAACTTAAAACCGAGCATCAGGTCGAAGTGCACATTAACGATCTGTTCAGCCAGCCGACGGCGTGGGGATTGGCAGAACACGCGATTTCGCACAGCCACTCGTTTCCTGTTCAAGTGCAAAATGAGGTGCAACCGATGCGCCATCACGCGCCGCTGTCGTTTGCGCAGGCATCGTTGTGGAAAGCGTACGCGGCCTTTGGTTACAACGAACTGTTTAACATTCCGTTTGCGCTGCGCTTTTTAGACCCGGTGGATGAAACGCTGTTTGGTCTGGCATTTGAAGATGTGATGCGTCGTCATTCGGTGCTGCGGACTCGCTTTGTGATTGAGGGCGACACCGTTGAGCAACACGTGGTGCCGGAAGCTGAACTCAGCCAGTATCGCTGGTTCTGGCGCTCGGAAGAGACGGGGCCGGTGGATCGACAAACCGCGCTGAATCAGGAAGCATCCCATGTCTTTGATTTGAGCCGTGAGCTGCCCGTCAGGCTGCGCTTTGTGCGCGATCCAAATTCGGCGCTGCAATATCTGTCGTTCTTGTTCCATCACGTGGTGTTGGATGAGTGGTCGGTGAACGTGCTGATGGATGATTTGCGTGAGGCGTATCAGGCTCGCGCATCAGGAGCCACGCCGCAGGGGCGCGCACAGCCGCTGCCGTTTAGTGAATACGCCGCCCGCCAACATGAGCGGGGCTTTGATGAGTCGCATTTAGCCTACTGGCTGAAGCAGTTTGAGGGCGTGCCGCTGGATGCACCGCTGCTGCCAGAGTTGCAAAATCAGCCGGATGCCGAGCCGTCCGATGCCGGCGGCTGGGTGGAATTTAAACTCGATACCAACGTGGCATTGGGGCTCAATCAGCTCGCACGTCAGCAGGGCGCGTCGCTGTTTAACGTGGTGTATGCGGCGATTTCGCTGGCGCTGAAAAAACTGGGCGCGCCAAGTCAACTGATTGTCGGCACACCGGCCTCCGGGCGTCTGGATGCGGAATTCTTCGATACCGTGGGCTATTTCACCACGCTGGCGATGCATGTGGTGCATTTTGATCGCGCCGAGTCGGTGGCAGAGCTCATCGCACAAGTGAAAAACACCATCAACGAATCGTTGGATTATTCCGATGTACCGATTGATTGGGTTGAAGATGCGTTGCTTGGCGAGCGAACCGACAAACATCATCTGTTTGAGGTGATGATTCAACTGCATGCCAAAAACAAACTGCACGGCGAACTGATGAGCTCGCAGCAGGCGGTGCGCTTTGAGCAGGTCGACCCGGAGAAAAGTGAGTCGGCTCTTGGGCTGCAATTTGAAGTGATGGAAGAGCGCGTTGGTGGTGAAGACCGAGTGCGTGTATTGATGAGTTATCGCAGCGATCAATATGGCGATACGCAGGTAAAAACCCTGACCGAAACCACGCAACGCATGTTGGCACGTTTTGCCGAGCCAAACGCCGAACAAACCTTACTGTGCGAACTGGTCAATGCTTAACAGTGAATGGATGACAAGGGAACACGCATGAACACCGAAGTTGAAGCGCGCCTGACGGGCAGTAACCTGCGATTAGGCTACGAAGGGCATACTGTGTTTGATGGCATTGATGTACGTATTCCCGATGGTAAGTTTACCGTCATCGTTGGCCCCAATGGCTGCGGAAAATCCACCTTGCTGCGCACGCTGTGCCGCTTACTCAAACCCAAAGCAGGGCAGGTCTGCCTCGATGGGCACGACATTCATGGGCTACCGACCAAAGCGCTGGCGCGCCAGTTAGGGCTGTTGCCGCAAAGCGCCACGGCGCCCGATGGCATTCGCGTGGTCGATTTGGTGGCGCGCGGGCGTTATCCGCATCAGGAACTGTTTCGCCAATGGAGCCTCGACGATGAACGCGCGGTGCGCTTGGCCATGCAGGTGACGGGCATTGACGCGTTGGCCGAACGCCAAGTGGATGAACTTTCGGGCGGTCAACGTCAGCGGGTGTGGATTGCGATGGTGCTTGCGCAGCAAACACCGCTGCTGCTGCTCGATGAGCCGACGACGTATCTCGACATCGCTCATCAGATTGAGTTGCTGGAACTGTTCCGCGATCTCAACCTCACCAGCGGTCACACGCTGATCGCGGTACTGCACGACCTCAATCAGGCGTGTCGTTATGCCGACCACATGATTGCCATGGCACATGGCAAGATCATCGCGGAAGGCAATCCGAGTGAACTGATCAATGCTGACCTAGTGCGTGACGTGTTTGGCCTGGAAAGCGTGATCATTGAGGACCCGGTCAGCCACACGCCGCTGGTGATTCCGCGGGGACGCACACGGCATGAATGAGTCCTTTCTCAGCGCGCCGATGCAACGTGAGTTGGGCGGGTATACGTTGCATTTGCGTCAGTTTGAGGTGGCGCGTTATTTCCCTCAACAGTCGTTGCCACATGGGGGCATGCCGTATGGATTAACGTTGCCAGAGGATCTACAGCGCGCGGTGGCAAAACGCCAAGCGGAATTTATCGCGGGTCGGGTTGCTGCGTGTGACGCGTTGCAAGCGGTTGGTGCTACGCCGCAGATGCTGGCAGTGGGGAAACATCGCGCGCCGCGGTGGCCGCAAGGAGTGGTGGGCTCGATTTCACACAACGAAAACCTCGCGCTGGCGGTAGCGCAGCGGGTCGACAGTGGCGTTGACGCGTTGCTGCTTGGCGTGGATGTGGAAAGCCGGATTGATGACCGTTCACTGCCCGCCATTCAAAGCACGATTGCGACTGCGCAGGAAGCGGCCATTTTGGCCCGGGTATCTCTCAATGCCGCGCAGTGCGTCACCACGCTGTTTTCGGCCAAAGAGAGCTTATTCAAAGCGCTGTATCCGCGCGTGGGGCAATACCTTGAGTTTCACGATTCGCGTTTGCTGATATGGGATGAAGCGAATGGGCGATTGACGCTGCAATTGGTGCAGCGCGCGGCGGAACTGGCCGGCAGCGCATGGGTGTTTGAAGTGCATTATCTCTGGGATGAACAGCGCGTCATCACGCTGGCGCAATGCCATGCGTCATCCTGACGGAAAACAAAGAAGCGAGCAGGGCGCTCGCTTCGATTTATTCTTAAATTCTTAACTCACTCACTTTACCGCGCGGGTTGACTCGCGTCTCACCAATTCGCCGCAGTAGGTCTGATGCTGCGGTGCCTGTTGCTGTTTGTTGGCGAGAGCAATCGTCAGTGCAACCGAGTCCTGAGTCAGTTTGGTGATCGGCAGAGAGACGGTCGACAGGCTCGGAATGGCATAGGCGGCGGCTGGTTCATTATCAATCCCAATCACCGACACATCGTGTGGCACCGACAAGCCCGCATCGTGCAGCGCGCGAATCGCACCGATCGCCATGTCATCGTTACAAGCAAAAATGGCGCTAAACGTGCAGCCATGCACCAGCAATTCTTGCGCCGCCTGATAACCGCGCTCCAGCGTATTGTTGCCTTCGGCCACCCATTCGTTTTGATATTCAATCTGGTGTTGAGTGAGCATCTCCTGGTAGACGCCAAAACGTAGTCGACCCGTTTCACTTTGCAGTGGCGAGGTGATACATGCGATGCGTTGATGGCCCAAATCCAGCAGATGCTGCATGGCAATGGTCGCCAACTGGCACTGATCAAGGCCAAAACTGGGAACAGAATCGATAGAGAGTTGGCGGTTGATCACCACCAAAGGGACAGCAATGGAGTGTTGCAGCTGATCGAGGTCATCCTGTGACAGATGACGGCTGTAGAGCATGATGGCGTCGCAGCGTTGATTGGTCAGCGTCGCGACGGCTTCTCGTTCACCGTCTGCGGTATCTTTGCTGTTGACCACCAACAGCTTTTTGCCCGCCTGCTGTGCGCCCTGTTCGGCGTGATGCAGCACGCTACCGAAATAGCTGCTTTGAAATTGTGGCAGGATGAGACCAATGGAGTGAGAAGTATTGGTGGCCAGCGCTTGTGCCAGTGCATTGGGCTGATAGCCCAGATCGCTCATCGCTTTCATCACGACCTGACGGGTGGCTTCTTTCACCTGCCCACTGCCGTTCAAAACACGTGACACTGTCGCTTTCGATACACCTGCGGCTTTACATACATCATTGATTGTGGCCATCGCTGCTCCTTAATTAAACCATCCGGCGAGAGCAAAATTCTCTGGCCGGGTGGCGAGTTTAGCGAACTTCACCAGCAGATTGAAACAGTTATCTGCTGGCCAGCCGGGTTACAGGCTTTCGCCGTTGGTAGCGATCACGTTCTGATACCAGAAAAAACTCTTCTTCTTCGAACGCGCCATGTCACCGCTTCCATCATCATGGCGGTTCACATAAATGAACCCGTAACGTTTTTTGTATTCGCCGGTGGTGAACGAGACGCAGTCGATACAGCCCCAAGGGGTGTAACCCATTACCTCGACACCATCGTAACTGATCGCTTGTTTCACCGCCTGAATGTGCGCGCTCAGGTAGTTGATGCGGTAGTCATCGTTGATGGTGCCATCGGACTCCACCTGATCGACGGCACCAAGGCCATTTTCGACGATGAAGATCGGTTTTTGGTAACGCTCGTACAGCTCAGACAACGCAAAGCGCAGGCCATCCGGGTCAATCTGCCAGCCCCAGTCCGACGCAGGCAGATAGGGGTTCAAACGGCTACCTTCAAACAGCGAGGTGGTTTCTCCTTCCTCATCTTTTTGCGCGGAAACGATGTTGGTCATGTAGTAACTGATGGCCAGATAATCAGCGCAGCCGTCACGCAGAATCTGATCATCGCCGTCTTGCATCTCCACCTGAATGCCTTTGCGTTGCCACTCTTTCAGCAGGTAGCTTGGGTAGTAACCGCGCACTTGAACGTCGCTGAACAGGTATTTCTCACGCATCAACTCTTGCGCCAGCAACATGTCTTCCGGACGGCAGGTCGCCGGGTAGAGCGGCATCATGTGGATCATGCTGCCGATCTTAAAGTCCGGGTTGATCTCATGGCCCAGTTTGACCACTTTGGCGCTGGCCAGAAATTGGTGATGCAGCACTTGGTACATCACTTGTTCCGGATGTTCATGGTCGGCGTAGATCATGCCCGAGTTACAATATCCCCAAATCGGCAGTTTCCAGTTACGCTGATTATTGATCTCATTGAAGGTGATCCAGTATTTCACTTTGTGCTGGTAACGCTGCATCACGGTTTGGCTGAATTTGACGAAGAAATCCATCACCTGACGGTTTTGCCAACTGCCGTATTGCTTGACCAAATGGTTCGGCATTTCAAAGTGCGACAGGGTGATCACCGGCTCGATGCCGTATTTCAGCAGTTCATCGAACAGGTCATCGTAGAATTGCAGGCCCGCTTCATTAGGGGTTTCTTCATCGCCGTTCGGGAAGATACGCGTCCAGGCGATCGAAGTACGAAAGCACTTAAAGCCCATTTCAGCAAACAGCGCCACATCGCCTTTGTAGTGACCGTAGAAATCCACCGCTTCATGGTTAGGATAAAACTGGTCCGCTTCCACGTTTTCGGTGATCACGCGTGGTACTTCGTGGGCGCCTTTGGTCAGCACGTCAACGACGCTGATGCCTTTCCCGCCTTTGTTCCAGCCGCCTTCAACCTGATGCGCTGCGACAGCGCCGCCCCACAGAAAGTCGTTTGGAAAACCTTGTTGTGACATTTCGTTACCCCTTTGTGCCGTGTTCTATTGGTGTTGATGAGGTTGTCGCGCCAGCGAATCCACCGACCCCAACCATGAACAAATCTGAATCAATCATAGTCAATTTAAGCGCATTCTAGATCAGTAAATTTTAAAATGGAACCGGTTTCCGTAACCGGTTTCAAAATGAAGCAGACATTGGAGGTTTGTGAGAGATGAAGGTGGTTTGAACGTGAGGGCAATGGAGCGGAAGCAATAAAAAACGCCGCGTCGTAACGATCACGCGGCGTTTCGGTATCAGATGGCTTGCGGTTTATAGGGTTTGAACTTACTTATGGTAAATCGAACACCAGGGCTTTCACGGGCAAGTCACTGTCGTTGCGCAGTACAAGCTGGCTTTCGTCAGCGATTTTTGCGCCATCACCCGGATTCAGCTCGACTTGGTTGATGCTCAATGCGCTGTCGATTTGGTGCACATAGACGCGGCGACCTTGGGGGACGTCGTAAGTCAGCGTGCTATGGGGCTCCAAAATCAGTTGCAATAAGCGCGCATCCTGTTTGATGTGCAACGTGCCATCTTCACCAGTTGGAGTGGCGATGGTGGTCAGGCCCGGTTGTTGACCAAAGTCTTTTTGCTGATAACCCGGTTCACCGCCAAAGCGGTTCGGCTGAATCCAGATTTGCAGAAAGCTCAGTGACTCGGTGTCGGAGGCGTTGAACTCGCTGTGGTAAATACCTCGACCAGCGGACATTAACTGGAACTCGCCCGCGGGCAAGGTTTTGACGTTACCAGCGCTGTCTTTGTGCGCGATAGTACCGCTGAGCACATAGCTGATGATTTCCATGTCGCGGTGACCGTGGGTTTCAAAGCCGGCACTGGGTGTAACTTTGTCGTCGTTGATCACGCGCAGTTCTGAAAATCCCATGTGCTTCGCATCGTAGTAGCTACCAAATGAAAAGGTGTGCTTGCTATCCAACCAGCCAAAGTTTGCGCGGCCGCGTTGCTCTGCTTTTCTTACTTCGATCATGCTCTGCTCCTTCGACTTGGCGGACCAAATCGTTCTTGATATTGGGGGAGGGAATCGCTCACTCCCTCAGGCTTGATAGGAAGTCTAGCCCTTTCGGACAGGCGTCAACAGCCGTGCAGCTTGTTGTGGTCATTCAATAATTTCGAACAAGTGAAGCCGGGCGATTTTGTTCGATCAGCAAACGCAGATCGTGAGCGGCCTGTTGTGGGTCACGTGCGTGACTGATGGCTGAAACCAACGCGATACCTTGCACGCCTGTTTGAGCGACAGCCCCGATATTGCTGGTATTCAAACCGCCAATTGCCACCATGGGCAAACGGCTGCGCGCCATCGCCCAGTTCAGACCATCCAGCCCCCAATGCTTGACGGTATTGATTTTGGTTGGTGTGGCGAAAATCGCACTGAGCCCGAGATAATCGACCGGAAGCGACTGCGCTTGTTCAAATTGTTGCTCGTTTTCGACCGACAGGCCAATCAGCTTATCTGGGCCGAGCAGCTGGCGCGCCAGCGTGGCGGGCATGTCGCTCTGACCCAGATGTACGCCGTCGGCATCCACCGCCAAGGCCACGTCAACGCGGTCATTGATGATCAGGGGGACGCCGCTGCCGCTCAGCACCGCTTTCACCGCCGCCGCGCGTTCGATAAAGGTCCGCACGTCGCCCTGTTTTTCGCGTACCTGAACCAGCGAAACGCCGCCTGCGATCGCTTGTTGCACCACATGGCACAGGGTGCCCAGATCTTGCTGATCATCGGTGACCAAATAGAGTGTGTAGGGAGTCATGCCATCGCCTCGCTGACGTCTTCAAAACGCAGCAGTTGCAGCAGCGTTGCTTCATCGAGTTGATACAGCGCATCGAGCAGTTCCATTTGCAGACTACCCGGGCCTTTGGCGCGGCGCGCAGCCAGTTCACCGGCCACCCCCATGATTGCGGCGGCCGTTAAGCCAGTCAGATCGCCTGCAGCGGCACAGGCACCCGTAAGCGCGCTCAGGCTACACCCCATGCCAGTCACCAGCGGCATCAGCGCGTCACCATTGCCGAGCTGGCACACGTGCGAGTCGGTGACGATGAAATCCTGCGGGCCGGAAATCACTACATTAGCTTGATAGCGATTCACCAAGGTTTTGGCGGCAGCAATGGCGCTGTGGCTGGAATCGCGCGCGTCGACGCCTTGGCCTTGTGCCGCTTCGCCGGCCATGGCCATCACTTCCGATGCGTTGGCGCGAATGATGAGCGTATCGGCTTTGGCCGCCAAATTGCGCGATGCGTCAGTGCGCAGGCGACTTGCGCCGCAGCCTACCGGATCCAGCACCACGGGTTTGTGGTTGCGGTTGGCCGCTTCAATCGCGTATTCCATGCGTGCCAGCCAGATTTCATCTAACGTGCCAATGTTGATCACCAGCGCGCCGGCAAACTGCATCAGTTCGTCCATTTCCTGACGGGAATGCGCCATGATGGGGGAGGCGCCCGCAGCCAGCAACGCGTTGGCGCTGTTATTCATCACGACATAGTTGGTGATATTCACCACCAGCGGTTTGGTGGCACGCAGAGTGCGGAAGGTATCAGCGATCAATAGTGTATTCATGCGATCTCCTGGGCGGAAGTTGGTTGAGCATTCAAAGCAAAGAAATGGTGAACCGGGCCATGGCCGCGGCCAATATCCAGTTCATCGGCATGGGCGATGGCTTGCGAAATGTAGGTTTTCGCTAATTGAATCGCGTCAGTCAGTGCAACGCCTTGGGCCAGATATGAAGCAATCGCCGAAGAGAGCGTGCATCCGGTGCCGTGCGTATTGCGTGTGGCAACTCGCTCGGCGCGAAAAGTGTGGTGATCGCCAGCGCGGATGAGCCAGTCATCGCTATGGGTGGCCGACGCCAAATGACCGCCTTTGAGCAGCACCGCTTGGCAAGGCAGCGTACGCAGCGCAGCGAATTGCGCGGCCAGATCCGATTCGCTTTCGGCCAGCGGCAGGCCGGTCAGTGCGGCGGCTTCCGGCAAGTTGGGGGTGATCACGGTCGCCAGCGGCAGCAGCTCGTTTTTGAGGCTGCTGATCGCCTCGGTTTCCAGTAGCAAATCACCGCTGGTGGCAACCATGACCGGATCGAGCACCACATACTGAGGCTGATACTGGCGCAGTTTACCCGCGACCGCTTGGATGATGGCGCTGTCAGCCAACATGCCGATTTTGACGGCGACGACATTGAGGTCGCTGAACACGGCGTCCAGCTGGCTTTCGACGTGAGCAATCGGAATGGGCAGAATGGCAGACACGCCGAGCGTATTTTGCGACGTAATGGCGGTGATCGCGCTGCACGCAAAGCTACCGGTGGCAGAAATGGCTTTGATATCGGCTTGAATGCCCGCACCGCCGCCGCTGTCTGAGCCGGCAATAGTGAGAACGATAGGGGTGTTACATTGAATGTCTGATTGAGGCATTTGGGCTCCTAATCTCCGACAATCAGGAACCGGTTTAGCGCAGTGGAAGTCAACCGCTGGTGGCTAAACGGCTGCCGGGCTGGCAGCCATACGCTTGGTGATAGTGCCACTTTTCAAAGCGGGAGCATCGCGAAACGTAAATAGTTCCCTACGTCAGTGCTAACTGAATCAGGTTCTACGGGTCTCGCGCCGCTGCCGCTGGGCAGTGGGGGCGATCTCAGCCTTGTGGCTCCCCGACTATAGGCGTCGATGATAGCAGATGTGTGGCGCTCGGAGCTAGGTTCGTGTGACATTGCCGCTGAACGTGCAGGAATCAGCGGCAACGGGCAGGTTAGAGGCGAATGATCTGGTGACAGGTTTTACTCAGCGCTACTTTGTCGTGGCTGATCAGCACCAGCGCGCAGCCCATTTCCTGCGTCAATGTGGTCATCAATTGCAATGTGCTGGCGGCCGTCACGGGGTCGAGGCGTGAGGTGGGCTCGTCGGCAATCAAGAGTTTGGGTTTCATCAGCAACGCGCGCAAAATTGCAAAGCGTTGCAGTTCGCCGCCGGACACTTGAGTCACTTTTCGTCCCAGCAGCTGCATCGACAATTTGAGCTTGGTCATCAGCGGCTCAATGCGGGTTGGGTCGATGGTGTGGCGTTGACACAAATCGCTCAGCAGCGTGTGCAGCGTTGCACTTTTCGGCAGCGCACTTGGCGGATCCTGATACAGCTTGAGCACATCGCCTGTCGCAAACGGTGTGGTGTGCCGCAACGTGCCGCCGGTGGCGCATTTGAGGCCGACCAGAATGTCCGCCAGCGTGGATTTGCCACATCCGCTGTCTCCGCTGATGCCCAGAATTTCGCCCTGCGCAATGGAAAAATTGAGCTGCTCAAACAGCGTGCGATCGCCGTAATTCATACTCAGGTTTTCCACGTGCAGCACCGGCTGACCAACAGTCGGTAGCGATGCGTTTGGCCAGAAACGTGGGTCCGCGGTGATCAGCGCTTTGGCGTAGTCCGATTGCGGCGCGCTCAGCACTTGTTGTGCTGGCCCTCGTTCTTGCACCACGCCTTTTTTCATCACGATGATTTCGCCGCCCAATTGCTGCGCGACTTCAATGTCGTGCGTGATGGTCAGCACCGCACCGCGCTGTTTATGGCTCAGCAACTGCGCGATGATTTGGTCGCGGCGGCTGATGTCCAGGCCTTTGGTTGGCTCATCGGCAATCAGCAGTTCACCACCGGCTTGTGTCGCGCACAAATAGGCCACGCGCTGTGCCATCCCGCCGGATAACTGATGCGGGAATTTCGCCATGTCGTCACCCAGTTCAACGCCCTGAAATGCCGCTTGGGTATAAGTGTGCGCTTGCGCGGGATCGCCATTGACCACCTCGTGCACTTCGCGCACCTGTTCGCCCACTGCCATCAACGGGCTCAGGGCGTACCACGGCTCTTGTGGCAAAACGGCCAGCTTTTTGCCCCACAACTGTTGGCGAGCGTCGTGGCTGAGGTCGCGCTGCGCGTCGCCAAACAGCGTCACGTCGCCCTGCATGATCAGCGTTTCCGGCAAGGTGCCGATAATGGCGTTGGCCATCAGGCTTTTGCCCGAGCCGGTTTCGCCCAAAATCGTGACCGCTTCACCGCGATGAAGCTCAAATGACAGCGGCTCAACCAAGGTTTGCTCACCGGCTTGAATCGACAACTGTTCGACGTTCAATAACACACTCATGCCTACTTTCCTCGTGCCAACAGGTGAAAACTCATCACTAACAAAAACACCACCACAATCGGTTGAACCAGCACCCACGGCACCTGTTGGTAATAGCGGAACAGCTCGACCATCATCAAACCGAGTTCGGCCGCAGGCGGTTTAAGGCCGACGTACAAAAAGCCAATGGAGGCCAGTGCCAGAATTGCGTTGCCTGCGCCAAAGCAGCCGAGGGTAAACAGGTCGGTGCGTAGCTCCGGCCACAGGTGGCGTTTGAACTGATACCAAACGCCGAAGCCGTACAAACGCGAGGCTTCGATTTCGGGTGAACGCAACAAGCTCAAGGTGCGGCTACGCACGACGCGGAAATATTCCACCCACAACATCAACGAGATGGCGAGATAGAGGACCAAAAATGAGCCCGGCACCATGGCGCCAAACAGCAGCACCAGAATCAGCCCCGGCATGGCGAGCAACATATTGACCAGCCACGAGAGCGATTTATCCCACCAGCCGCCTTTCCAAGCGGCGGCTACGCCAGCCAGCAAACCCAAAGCGGCCGAGGTGACCACGCTCACCACCGCCATCAGCAAGGAGGTACTCACGGCACTCGCTAAGCGGGCGTAGTTGCTGCGGCCATAGTGATCGCGCCCCAGCGGCTCTTGCCAGGAGGGTGAGGCAAAGGCTTGCGTCAAGGATTGCTGCGCGGGATCGCCGCGGTAAATCAGGGCTTCAAAGGCAGCAAAAACCACCAACGCGGCGAGAATGCTCATGCCTGCCCATTGACTGCGCGAGAACTGTTTCATGCCATCACCGCCTTGGTCGCCAAACGCTGACGTGGGTCGAGCCAGTACTGCGCGACATCGACCAGCGTGTTGATGACCACAAACAGCAGCCCCATCAACAGCGCCGCTCCTTGAATCATGGGAATGTCACGACGAAAAATCGCGTGCGACAACGCGTGGCCGATGCCCGGCCAAGAGAACAGCGATTCAATCATCACAATGCCTTCGACTAAACTGACGGCCTGAATGCCGACAAACGCCATTACCGGCAGCGCAATATTGAGCTGCGCGTGACGGGTAAACGCTTGTTGATGGCTCAGCCCTTTTAAGCGCGCGAATTGAAAATAAGGCGAGTTCAGTACCTGATGCGTCGCGTTGCGAATCATTCGACTCGACATCGCAGCCATGCTCAGCGCCAGCGCCAATGCAGGCAGCACCAGATATTCGACGCTGCCAAACCCGGCAACGGGGAATAAGTTGAAATGGAGTGCAAACACCAACACCAACAGCAAACCAATCAGAAACACCGGCTGCGCCTTGATGATGATGGAGCCAAACAGCGCCGCGTGATCGCTCCACTGATTGGCACGGCGACCGCAATACAGCCCGACCGGAATGGCGATCAGCAGCGACAGTGCGGTCGCGGCCGCAGCCAGTAGCAAGGAATGCCCCAACTGGTGCGATAGTGCTGCGATCACCGGCTCGCCGCTGACCAGAGAATTCCCGAGATTAAAATGCAGCAGGTCCCACAACCAGTTGAAATACAGCTCAAATCCAGAGCGATCCAGCCCCAATTCTGCCTGTACTGCTTGCGCGGCTTCGGCGTTCACGTAGTCATAACCGTAACGTCCTGCGGCAATGCGGTAGGCGATGTCGCCCGGAATCAGCCGCATCAACA
This sequence comes from Vibrio sp. bablab_jr001, assembly GCF_016464285.1. Taxonomy (NCBI): domain Bacteria; kingdom Pseudomonadati; phylum Pseudomonadota; class Gammaproteobacteria; order Vibrionales; family Vibrionaceae; genus Vibrio; species Vibrio sp. bablab_jr001. The sequence goes on along the minus strand of NZ_JACDWZ010000039.1, from coordinate 237,265 downwards.
CGAAGGTCAACGTGCCGACCGACCACGCCACAAACAGCGCCTGGTACAAACGGGATAGCAAAATCTTAGTCATGGAAACGCATCTCCGACACGCGGTAATTGATTTCAAACGGGTCGAATGAGAAGCCGTCGAGGTGGCGATTGACCGCGACAATCTGGCGGTAATAGGTCACCGGGATCAGCGGCATTTCGTCGGCCAGTACCGTGGCGGCTTGCTGTGCTAACTGGCGATACTGCGCCGGGTCGGCTTCGCCAGACAGTTGTTCGAGCAACGTGCTAAAGGTGTTGGATGACCAGTGCATCGGCCCCCAGTCGGAGCCTTTTTCGGTCGCAAAATCGTTCATCAGTAGCGGCAGGGGATCGGCCAAGGTGCCGAAATTGCGGGCGATGAGTGCCATCTCCAAGCTGTCGTCGTGGTGCTTGGCTGGAATGGCACTGGAGTTATCAATCGAGATCTGAACATCAATGCCCAGTTCGCGCCATTGGGCTTGCAGCGCGGTGGCGATGAGCGGCAGCTCCGGGCGGTCCGCGTAAGTCACCAACTGCACGCGAAACACCTGGCCGTCGCGTTGCATCAGCCCTTGCGCATTGGCATGCCACCCTTGTGCGCTCAGCAACGCTTTCGCTTGTTGCAGCTTGTCCGCGTGCTGATTGTTGACGTGAGCGGTACCGGGTTGATGATCGCGCTGCGCGATGTGCCATGCACCCAGCGCAGGCGAAAACAGTTGGTAGGCTTCAGAGCCTGGCAGGCGGAGCACCGATTGCGCGATGCCTTCGCGATCCAGAGCCAAACTCAGTGCTTGTCGCACGGTTTTGTCATTCAGAAACGGGTGCGCGTTGTTGAGTTTGACCAACACCGTGCGCGGCATCGATTCCACATGCAGGTCAATATTTTTTGCCGCTTGCAGTGTGCTGATGCTGATGGGGTCGAGGGTGTAGACCAAATCGGCTTGACCACTTTGTGCCAACAAGGCGCGGCTTTCTGAGCGATGGCCGGCAAGGTATTCCACCGTGTCGATATGGGCAGGCGTACCCCAATAGGCGTCAAAGCGTGTCACTTTAGCTTTGTGCGGCGCTTGCAGGGTTGCAATCTGATAAGGCCCGGTGCCTTGTAATTGAATCACTTTGCCGCTGGCGTCCATCGAGCTTGGCGCGATAATCGCGGTGGAGTAGTGTGCCAGCACTGAGGGCAGCGCGCGGTAAGGGCGATCCAGCGTGATGACCACGCGATCGTTCAGCGCGCTGATCGACTGAATCGGTACTTGGCGAATCACGCCCGGTTTGGCGAGCGCGATATTAAGCGACTGCGCTGCCGCCTGCGCGCTCAGCAGTGTGCCGTCGTGGAAATGCACGTTCGGACGAAGGGTGAATGTCCAGCTCAGGCCGTCATCACTTTGCTGCCAGCTTTGTGCCAACAGCGGGTAAGGTTCGGCGTCATCGTTGATGCCAACCAACGATTCCACCACTTGTAGACGGGAGAACACAAACCCGTCTTTCGACAGATCCTGACTGTTGAATTCAAACGGGCCAGAAATAGAGAGTGTGTCGTGCGTCGTGGCAGAAGGTTTCCAAAATAGAGTCGCGCCCACGCCCAACACCAGAGCGAGTATCAATAGCTTTTTCATAATTCCATGCTGAAATGTTATAACATAACAATATTGCAGCATGAGAATGGTTCTCATGTCTAGTGCAAATTGAACGTTAGCAGGAAAAAATGTCCCGACCTGAGCGTGGCATCAGGCCGGTTTGAGCTGAGAAAGTCAGGCGGAATAGAGTGTCAGGAAGGTGTCGACTGCGCGCAGGGTGGTGGCTTTGAGTTCTGCTGGCTTAGGTTTTTCAATCGCACCTAAGGCGAACGGTTCAATGTGCTCCGCCGACAGTAATGCTTTGAACTGCATTGCAGCAATCCAGGTATCGCAGGCTTTCAAAGTGCCTTTTTTCACCTGACTGTCGATGTAATCGCTCAGGTGTGTCCAACCACATTTCGGACCATTTTCATAAAAGTGACGGCCAATCGATGATCGGTCAGCTTCGTGAATCGCCATGCGGTAAATGGCCATGGCATCCGGCGTCAGAACAGAGCTTAAAAAATTGTAACCAAATTCTAAAAGCGAAGTGCGAATTTCACGATTCGGGTCAAGAGAGAGGAAAGATTGAGCAATTTGTTCGGTCGCTGAAGACTTCATGACCGCACAAAAGATCTCTTCCTTAGAGCTGAAGTAGTTGTACAGCGTCGCTTTGGATCCGCCCAGTTCCTTGGCAATATGGGACATGGAGGTTTGCTCAAACCCTTGCTGTGTAAAGGAATTTTTCGCAATTTCCAAAATGGCCTGTCTTTTTTCTTCGCTTTTTACTCGCATGAACTCGTCTATTCCCGTGGAAAATTGTGGATAAGTTTCTCTTGACGATCCAAATCTGTCAAGAGTATAACTGTACGGTACGGTTTAGTTATAAGGTTTCCAAATGTGAAAAGCAGTGCCAAACGCCAAGGGATAGTGCGCAAAACAGTCCCTTATTTCTCCATGACATTACTCAGTACGCTGATTTTAGCGGGCTGTTCTACGCCTAATCACAGCAGTGAACTGGGCACGGTCGCCGATGCGGCCGACCTTCAATCGCAACAAACCTTTGCCAATCATGCCGAGATGGACTGGCCATCGGATCATTGGTGGGAGCGTTATCAGGATGCGCAGTTGAATCAATTGATCAACGAAGCCTTTGCTCAATCACCAACGTTGCAAATTGCCATGGCGCGTATGAAAAATGCGCAAGGTATTGCGCAGCAAGCAGGCGCGGCGCGTTCGGTGAATGTCGGGCTTTCCGCGTCGGCGACAGAGAGCAAAGTGAGTTACCAATATCAGGCGGCAATGCCACCGCACGGTTGGAATGACTACGGTTCGCTAACTCTTAACTTCCAGTATGACTTTGACTTTTGGGGTAAGAACCGAGCGGCCGTTGCCGCAGCGACATCTGAGCTGGCAGCGGCGGAAGCCGAAGGGGTATCGGCACGTCTGATGCTCGCCACCTCTATCGCCAATGCCTATGCCGAACTGGCGCGTCTGTATGCTAACCAACATACGGTGGAAGCGGCGCTGGATGTGCGCAACAAAACCGTCGAACTGCTGCAAAAGCGTTATGAAAACGGGCTGGAAACCTTAGGTTCTGTCAGTCAGGCCAGAGCAATTGCAGCCAGCGTTGAAGCGGAATTGCTGGGCCTGAATGAATCGATTCAATTGCAGAAAAACGCACTGGCGGCCTTAGCGGGTCAAGGGCCGGATCGCGCATTGACGATTCAGGAACCCCAGGTGGCACTGAATGCGCGTTACGGATTGCCAACGGATGCTGGTATCGGTTTGCTCGGGCATCGCGCCGACATCACCGCCGCGCGCTGGCGCGCCGAAGCGGCTGCTCAGCGCGTGGGCATTGCTGAAGCGCAGTTTTATCCGGATGTGACGTTGTCTGCGTTTATCGGCTATCAGGCGTTTGGCCTCGATAACCTGTTTAACAGCGGCAACGACGCGGGCGGTATTGGTCCGGCTATCTATTTGCCGCTATTTACCGGCGGCCGATTGGACGGTCAATTGACGTCGGCGCAGGCGAGTTATCAGGAAGCGGTCGGCGGGTACAACGCCACGCTCACCCAAGCGTTGCATGACGTGGCCGACGTGGTGACCAGCACCAAGGCATTGGATATGCGCATCGCCAAAACAGAGGAAGCGGTCGAGCAGGCGCAGCGCGCGTTGCAGATTGCCAGCAACCGTTATCAGGGTGGCCTCGCTACTTACCTTGACGTGCTGGTGGCAGAAGAGTCGCTATTGAATAACCAACGAGCGCTGGTGAACTTGCAGTCACGCGCGTTCAGTTTAGACCTCGCTCTGATCCATGCTTTGGGCGGCGGTTTTCAATCAACACAGTCTTGATTCGGTTTTAAAAAGGTTTCTATCCCATGAGTTCATCAGACAATACCAATACAGAAACAACAGAATTTGATGCTGCGCGAGCCAAGCAGTCGCGTAAAAAAGGGTTTCTGGCACTGGCCGCCGCAGTCATTCTGGCGGGTGGCGGTTACGGCGCCTACTGGCATTTTATCGGTTCACGCTATGTGTCGACCGACAACGCCTATGCGGCGGCAGAAATTGCCGAAGTGACCCCGGCGGTGGGTGGCATTATTGCCAGCGTGAGCGTGGTCGATACCCAATACGTCAATAAAGGCGACGTGTTAGTGCAAATCGACGATACCGATGCGCGTTTGGCGCTCAGCCAGGCGGAAGCGGATTTGGCGCTGGCTACGCGCCGCGTACGCAGCTACCTCGCCAATGACGAAGGTTTGACTGCGATGGTTGAAGCGCAGGAAGCGAGCGAGCAACGTGCCGAGGCACAACTGAAAGCCGCGCAGGCCGATTTTGCGCGCGCTAAGATTGACCTTGCGCGCCGTGAAGACTTGGTGCGCAGTGGTTCGGTGTCCGGCGAAGAGCTGACCAACGCCAAAACCGGTTTCCAACAAGCGCAGGCCAACCTGAATGCGGCGAAAGCGGCGATGGCACAGGCACAGGCCACCAAGCTATCGACCATTGGTTCACAAAAAGCCAATGCCGCGCTGACCGATAACACCACGGTCGAAAACAACCCGGAAGTGCTGCTGGCGAAAGCGCGTTATGAACAGGCGCAGATCGATCTGGAACGCACCGTGATTCGCGCGCCGATCAGCGGCATCATCGCCAAGCGTCAGGTTCAGGTGGGTCGCCGTGTTCAAGTCGGTATGCCGCTGATGACCGTGGTGCCAGTGAACAACATTTATGTCGATGCCAACTTCAAAGAAGTGGAACTGCGCAACGTGAAAGTGGGGCAGCCAGTAACATTGACCGCCGATCTATATGGTGACGATGTCACTTATCACGGTGTGGTCGCAGGATTTTCTGGTGGCACGGGCTCAGCGTTCTCGATGATTCCCGCGCAAAACGCAACGGGTAACTGGATCAAAGTCGTGCAGCGTCTGCCGGTGCGCATTGAACTCGACCCGAAAGATTTGCAGTCTCATCCGCTGCAAGTGGGCTTGTCGATGATCGTCACGGTGGATACTTCCGCTGACACCAATGAGCAGGCGATTGCTCAGTTCCGCGCAGCGAAAGCGTCAGAGCAAGGCTAAGGTGAAGCCATGAGTCATTCCTCTGACAATGAGATCAAACCTTTGTCAGGTGGGGCGCTGTTTCTCGGCGCCTTATGTCTGGCGATGGCGAACTTTCTCGCCATTTTGGATACCACGATTGCCAACGTGTCGGTCTCGAACATTGCTGGCAGCTTAGGCACTTCAACCAGTCAGGGCACGTACGTGATCACCTCGTATGCAGTGGCTGAAGCGATTTCGGTTCCCTTAACCGGATGGCTTGCGCGGCGTTTTGGGTCGATTCGCGTCTTCGTTACCTGTTTTCTGCTGTTTGGTGTGTTTTCGTTGCTGTGTGGCATGGCGACCAGCATGAATATGCTGGTGATGTTCCGCGTGTTCCTCGGCTTTGCTGGTGGTCCGCTGATGCCGCTGTCACAAACGCTGATGATTCGTATCTTCCCCAAAAACAAGAGCCACACGGCGATTGGTATCTGGTCGATGACCACCTTGGTGGCGCCGATCATGGGGCCGATTTTGGGCGGCGTACTGTGTGACCAGTTCAGCTGGCCGTACATCTTCTTCGTCAAAACGCCCTTTGCGATTGTGGCGGCGATTTTGTGCTGGAAGCTGCTGAAGAAATTTGAAACTCAAACTGCCCATTCGAAAATCGACAAGGTCGGTTTGGTACTGCTGGTGGTGTGGGTTGCTGCACTGCAACTAATGTTGGATGAAGGTAAAGATCACGACTGGTTTGAATCGTCACGTATTGTCACGCTGGCGGTGATTGCCGCGGTGGGCTTTGTCGCTTTCCTGATTTGGGAACTGACCGAGCGTAATCCGGTGGTGGATTTGAAAGTGTTCCGTCATCGCGGCTACTCCATGAGCATGGTGACCTTGTCACTGGCGTTTGGCGCTTTCTTCAGTATCTCGGTATTGACGCCGTTATGGCTGCAAATTTACATGGGTTACACCGCGACCATCTCGGGGCATGCGACGGCGACCATGGGCATACTGGCGGTGTTTCTTGCACCGATCATCGCCAACTTGTCGTCGAAATATGATCCGCGGCCGTTTGTGTTTGTCGGCGTGATGTGGCTCGGTTTCTGGACCTTTATGCGCAGTTTCAACACGGTTGATATGACCTTTGAGCAAATCAGTTGGCCGATGTTCGTGCAGGGGATTGGTATGCCGCTGTTCTTTGTGCCGCTGACGGCGATTGCACTCGGCAGTGTCAAAGTCCATGAGATGGAATCGGCAGCGGGGTTGATGAACTTCATACGAACCTTATCCGGCGCGTTTGCCACCTCGATGATCAACACTTCCTGGGAGCACGAATCGCGCTACGTGCATGCTGAATTGGCGGGCTTGACCGACAAAGCAGGTGTGGCGACGCAAGCGATGCAAAACGCGGGCATGAGCGCCGATCAAACCCGTTCGGCGATGGACTGGATGCTGCAAGGGCAAAGTGTGATGGTCGCGACCAACCAACTGTTCTTTGTGATCGCGGTAATTTTTGCCGTTGCTGCGTGCATGATCTGGTTTGCGCCGAAACCGAAACACGCGGTGGACCCGTCCGCGGCGCACTAAATAACACGCACTAAACGAATTAATCCACGGGGCTGTTTGTCAGGAATTGGACTCTCGCTGGCTTTCAGCCCCCTTTTTTAATTTGCCTACCTAAATCTAACTTACGGTTGTTGAGTTATTAGTTGATAATACTTCTCATTAACTGCGAGTTTGTGCGACACTAAGCCCTCTGTTTTTGAGGTGTTTTACTGTCATGACTCGTCCTTCTTTATCGTTTAATCGCCTTTGTAAACTGCTGGACTACATCCATGCGCATCTGGATCAGCCGCTGTCGCTGGATGATTTGGCGCAGCAAAGCTGTTGGTCACGCTGGCAATTACAGCGAGTATTTCAGAGTGAAACCGGACTGACCGTGGCTAACTACGTGCGTGAGCTGAAACTGAGCGAAGCCGCCGAAAACCTGATTGGCGGCTCAGAGCGGGTTATTGATATTGCGCTCGCCAACGGTTTCAGCTCTGAAATCAGCTTTAGCCGCGCGTTTCGGCAGCATTTTGGGCTAAGCCCGCGTGACTATCGCAAGCTCGGTCGTCGCACCGGGCTGCGCAAACCGCTGCAAACCACGCAGCGCCCACCGAAGGTAAGCCAAGCGCCGCAACTGATGCAGTTGCGGGTCGAATCGGCTGAATCGGAAACCTTTTATGGCCTTGCGACGCCGATTCGTGGCTTGCTGGCTGCAGAGCCCGATTTTGCTGAGCAGGTGCCAAGTTTGTGGGCGCAGTTTTCGCCGCTGATTGAGCATCAAGCCACGCAGCCACTGACCGGCGTGATTGACGTGACGGCTGCCTCTGGCAACGACCATGCGTTGATCTACTGGGCAACCAGCGCGCACCCCGTATCGGGCGCCGATCGCGTGACGGTGCCTGCGCAAACTTACGCAGTCGTGAAACATCGCGGGCCGATTGCCTTGCTGCCACAAACGCTGGCGTGGTTTATCTTCGACTGGCTGCCGCAATCGAACTATCGCGGTGTGGATGGGTTTGAACTGGAGCGTTACCCCGATGACTACGACGGCACGGCTTTGAATGCTGAGATGGAATACTGGCTACCGGTTGAAATTGCCTGAGCAAACTTAACATGCTCCAAATTGTTAACTTTTTGACCTGCACTTTTCATAAAATACAAATGATAGTTATTCTCACAAAAAGAAAAGCAGGGTAGTTAAATATCATGGATTTGAATCCACACACCACATTTTCGCCGATCGCGCTGGCGATCCTGTCACTTTTGATGCCCACCACCAGTGTTGCCGCCGATGAGCCAAGTGGCTCAGAAACGGAAACGGTGACCATTTTAGGCCAGACTTATCGCAACACCGCGACGAAAACGGCGCTGGCGCCGGAAGAGACGCCGCAAGGCATCACCGTGATTGACGGCGAACTGCTTGAGCAGCGCGGCGTAACATCGGTTGGTCAGGCGCTGCGCTACGCACCTGGCGTGGTGACGGAAACCAAAGGTGGTTCGGTCACCATGTACGACAACTTCTACATTCGTGGTTTTCAGGTCGACCAAAGCTATTACGACGGCTTGGTACTGCAATACCTTAAAGGCTGGAACTTGCAGCCACAGATTGACCCGATTGCGATGCAGCAACTGGAGATCTTCAAAGGGCCAACATCGGTGTTGTATGGCGCGATGCCTCCGGGCGGTATGGTGAATGTGATTGCTAAAGCGCCGCAACAGCAGCGCAGCACCGAAGTGTCGGCCTCCACGGGTTCGCGCCATTTGCAGCAAGTGACGCTCGATACCACCGGGCCGCTCAGCGATGCGCTCTCTTACCGTTTGATTGCCAAAGCGCGCAAACAGGACGGCCAGGTTGATGGTACGGAGGAAGAGCGCTATTTGATTGCGCCGTCACTTGACTGGCAAGTCACCGACAAAACGCTGATCAATCTTAACCTCTATTATCAGAACGATCCGGCGATGGGCATGAACTCGGCTTTGCCTGCGTCAGGCACCGTGACCTCTAACGCCAACGGGTCAACGTCCTCCTCGACTTACGCGGGTGACACCAACTGGAGCAAATTCGAGCGTGAAATTCTGATGCTGGGTTATAAAGTGCAGCATCAGTTCACCGATAACTGGGCGTTCTTACAGAACCTGCGTTACACCGACGCATCATTGACCCAGAAAAACCTCTATCACAGCAGTGGTGGTTTTGATGAAACCACGGGCGTGCTGACGCGCAACATTTACAGCACCGATGAAAGTTACAACGGTTTGGTGGTGGATAACCAACTGTCCGGTGTGATCAACTGGGGCAGCGTGGAACACAATCTGCTGTTCGGTGTTGATTACCAACGCCTGAAAGGCGACTCGCTGTATAAAACCTACACCACCACCGACAGCGATTTTTACAGCTTTAACCTGTTCAATCCCAACAACAATTTGCTCGATAGCAGCACAGTGTCGGCGCAGTATGCATACGACTACGATATCGCAATCAAACAGCTTGGCGGTTATTTCCAGGATCAACTGCGCTGGAATCGCTGGGTGCTGATTGCCGGCGGGCGTTTCGATCACTACACCAGCGAAAGCGTGGTGTCCGGTTACAGCACCAAAGCCGACGACAACGAGTTTTCTTATCGCGTTGGCGCGCTGTATCAGTTTGATTCCGGGTTCGCACCGTTTGCCAGCTACGCCACCAGTTTTTCACCAGTGGCTGGCACCGACAGTCAGTTCGGTCAGCCGTTCAAGCCGGAAACAGGCGAGCAGATGGAAGTGGGCGTGAAATATCAGTCGGCGGACATGAGCAAGCAGGCCAGCGTGTCGCTCTACCACATTGTGAAAAACAATGTAGTGGTGACGGACCCAAGCTCGGCTAACTATCAGGATGATATTCAGGTGGGAGAAGTGCGCTCACAAGGCGTAGAAGTTCAAGGCCGCTGGTGGCTGATACCAAACTGGGACATCGCGGCAAGCTACACTTACGCTGACGTCGAAGTGACCAAAGACAGCGCCAATGGTTTGCAAGGGACTACGCCGATTTATGTACCCAAACACAGCGCTACCTTATGGAGCACTTACCAAGTTGATGAAGGGATGTTGGGCGGCAGCAGAGTGAGCGGCGGCGCGCGCTATGTCGGTGAAATGTACATGGACGCGACCAATACTCAAGGCAAAGTGCCGGATTACACCGTGGTTGACCTGTCACTGGGTTACGATCTCGGCCGCGTGAGTGAGCGTCTGCAAGGGGCGCGTGCGGATCTTATCGCCAGTAATCTGTTCGATCAGGCGTACTACACCTGCTACAACAACATGAACTGCTGGTATGGCGCGGAACGCACCATCGAGCTGAAACTCGGTTATCAGTTCTAATCTGCCAATCTCAAGCGCCCGGTTTTGGCCGGGCGTCTTGCATTCGGTTAACCCGGTCTTAACCCACGTTCCATTACGCTGAGCACGACAAAAAAATTCGTCGGCTTTGACCTGCCTTTTTCTTTGGCATCATTCAGTTACGCTATGATGTAAAGCAAAGCGCAAGAATGAGCGTCACGCGCGCCATTCGGCCTTGCACAGTGACCTTCAGGTCGAAAGATTCAGCAAAGCCCTTATCCGTAACAGCAGTAGGTAAAAAGGAATGTTAAAGGCGTTATTGGTGGAAGACGATATCGATCTGGCCACCGCTTTGATTGACTATATGTCTCTGGAAGAGATCGAATGCGATTTCGCCGCCGACGGACAAGTTGGCTACAACCTGATCATGGCAAATCGCTACGACGTGATTGTACTCGATCTCAATCTGCCCAAAATAGAAGGTTTGGTGGTATGCGAGCGTATTCGTGAACGCGGAATTGAAACACCGGTATTGATGCTGACCGCGCGCGATACGTTGGACGATAAACTGCAAGGTTTTAGCCATGGTGCGGACGACTATCTGGTCAAACCGTTTGCGATGGAAGAGCTGATGGTGCGCATTCAGGTGTTGGCGAAGCGCCGCAGCGGACAGGTGTCGAAATTGCGTGTCGCCGATCTGGAACTGGATATGGCGCAGCGCAAAGTGACGCGCGCCGGGCAGGAGATCAAACTCTCGCCGATTGCGATTAAAATTCTCGAATTGCTGATGCGTGAATACCCATCGGGCGTATCACGGGAGAAGATTGTTTTGAATGTGTGGGGTGATGAACAACCGGGCAGCAACAGCCTCAAAGTACACATGTTCAACCTGCGTAAACAGATAGATAAAGAGGGATTAGAACCATTGATTCACACTCTTCCCGGTTACGGATTCGCCATACAACGGCAGGGTAATGATGAAACTGCGTCGTAGCCTGAAAATATTTTTTGCCTGCGCGGTGATGGCGATGGGCACCATCACGGTGCTGAGCTATTCCACTCTCGCCGCCAACTACTTCGAGCAAGGGCTTGATGGCGGTATGCGTATGACCATGGTTGAAATTGGGCGTCACGCGCAACTGGAGAACGGCAAGCCTAAGATGATTCTCGGCTTTCAGGTCGCCCGCCGCTGGCAGGATGTGCAACCCGCGATTCGCGAAGTGTTTGCCGTGCCCGGTGAACATCTCGACTTTAGCAAACGTATCGACAGTTCGAGCTGGTTCTCGGTGCCGGAGCGCGCGCTGTTTCTGATGCGTTACGATCAGGGCACGACCGAAACACTCTACATTTCGCGCGTGATGGATGACTTTACGCACGCCAAAATTGACCATGGTATGCCCAAAGGCAAGTGGCCCCATTTTGTCAAACTGATGAGCTACGGCGCGCTGGGTATCGCGCTGTTTGCGTTATGTATGTATTTTCTGATGCAACTGGTCGCCAAACCAGTGGAGAGACTGGGTCACTGGGCGAAAAACCTGACCCCTGCGCAGCTCAATGAGCCGCTGCCGGATTTTCAGTACAACGAGTTGAACCGTCTGGCAGATGTCCTGCGCAATAGCGTGTCATCGGTGGAAGATTCATTGCGTCGTGAACAGAAGTTCCTCGCTCATGCCAGCCATGAGCTGCGCACACCGATCGCCGTGGTGCGCAGCAACGCTGAGTTGCTGGCTAAGCTGCTTGATAAACCGGACAGCCTGGACAAGCAGAAACAAGTGGTGGAACGGATAATACGTGCAGGGGTTACGATGACCGACCTGACTGAAACGCTGTTATGGCTAAATCGCGGCAACGAGAGTGAACCACCGCTGAGTGAAGTGGAGCTGTGTACATTGGTTGAACACATCAGTCAGGAACTGAGTTATCTGGTGCAAAACAAAGAGGTAGAGGTGGAAGTGCATCTCTCTCCCGGTCAGTTTTTACTGCCCAAAACGCTGTGCCACATTGTGTTGAGTAACCTCATTCGCAATGCCTATCAACACACGCTGTTTGGCAAAGTGCTCATCACTCAGCAAGGGGCTCGTGTGACCATTTCCAATCAGGATCACAGTGGCAGTGATGCTCAGGATACACTCGGCTTTGGTCTGGGCCTTGAGCTGACTAATCGCATTATTCGTCACTATAAATGGCAGTATCACACTATTGAACGCGACAATGGCCGCGAGGTAACGATCAACTTCCTCTGGCAATAAAAAATGCCCACTCAATCGAGTGGGCAAAGCGTAATCGTTATAGGGGGCACGTATTACGCTGTAGCGCGAACGCCTTGTTTTGCTTTTTCACGCATGCCCAACATCAGAGTCAGACCAAACGCAACCGCAAACGAAATCACCATGCCCACCACGTAGTAACCGATTTTCTCCGGGTTGATGGAGATGATGCCTGGCAAACCTGCCGCACCCAGTGCGTGCGCTTTGACGTTAAACAGAGTAATGAACGCACTGGCAATCGCAGAACCTGTGATGGCGGCGATGAACGGGTAACGCAGTTTCAGGTTCACACCAAACATCGCCGGTTCCGTAATGCCCAGCAGTGCGGTAATGCCCGATGGCACGGCAATGCCTTTGAGCTTGATGTCTTTGGTGGTAAAGCCGACCGCCAGCGCTGCGGCGCCTTGTGCCACATTTGACATGGCTGCAATCGGGAAAATGAAGGTGCCGCCAGTGGTTGCGATATCCGCCAGCAGCTGAGTTTCAATTGCAATGAAGCTGTGGTGCATACCGGTGATCACGAACGGAGCATAGATAAAACCAAACAGCGCGCCGCCGATAAAGCCTGCCGAATCGTACAGCCAGTTGAGGCCGTCACCCAGCATAAAGCCAACATCACGCGTGATTGGGCCCACTAAGGTGAACGTCAGGAAACCGGTGATGAAAATCGCCAGCATCGGTGTCAGCAGATTATCGAGTACGGACGGAATCACTTTGCGCAGACCGAGCTCAACTTTGGCTAAAATGAAGGCCGAAACCAGCACTGGCAGAACTGAGCCTTGATAACCCACTTTCTGAATTTCCAGCCCGAGAATGTTCCACGTCGGCACAGTGCCAGCCACGGTCGCACTACCAAAGCCCCAACCGTTAAGCAGATCCGGGTGAACCATCAGCATACCCAGTGCCGCGCCAAGGAACGGGTTTCCGCCAAATTTGCGTGACGCAGAGAACGCCAGCAGAACGGGTAAGTAAACAAACGGGGCGTTGGCGAAGGTGTTGATCATGCTGGCCAAATCCGCCAGACCGGGGTTGGCATCAATCAGCGATTGACCATCAATAAACAAGCCTTTGGCGGTCAGTACGTTGAACAGGCCCATGAGCAGACCGCCCGCGACGATGGCCGGAATGATAGGCACGAAAATATCGGATAGGCCTTTTACCGCGCGCTGCACGATGTTCTGTTTTTGCGCGCCAGCGCTGGCGACGTCGTTGGTCGACATATCGGCCATGCCGGTCAGTTTCGCCATTTCGGCATACACCTGATTGACGATACCTGAGCCAAAAATGATCTGGTATTGGCCCGCGACCTTGAACTGGCCTTTAACGCCATCCAGCGTTTCGATTGCGCTTTCATCAATCTGTGATTCATCTTTCACTGCCAGACGTAGTCGTGTTGCGCAGTGTGCCAGCGCCTGGATGTTGGCTTTGCCACCCAAGTGCTCGAGAAGTTGTTTTGCTATGACTGGATAGTCCATAACTCACCCCGGTTCTTGTTACTTGTCAGTATACCCGTCCTGTCTGAAGTTGCGCGGTGTCGGCCGCTTCAATGCGTCTGGGTTTAGTTGTGTGCTGCTTTATGATTATATTTTTGGGAACGTTTGCAAAAGCGATTCTTGTCAATTAATTCCGCTGGGTCAAAAGATCGTGATGAATTCTGTGAGAATGATCGCCAAAAGCAGGATCGAGAAACAACAAAACAAGGGTAAAATCACGCTAATGCCGGGGTTGGAATAGGGTATTTCTGCAATCAATCCCAATTGGAAGGTGAAATAGGATGCTTTATGGCAAGTTTGCATGATGTCGCCAGGTTGGCTGGTGTGTCAAAGTCGACCGTCTCTCGCGTAATTAATGATGAGTACGGCGTAAAAGAGTCGACCAAAATCAAAGTGTTAAAGGCAGTTTCTGAGTGTGGCTACGTCGTTAACCAGGTGGCGAAAGATCTTAAATCACAGAAAACTAACCTGATTGGTGTGATTGTGCCGCGGGTATCGTCCCATGCGACTGCACAAGGCGTGGATGGCCTGACGGCGATCTTCGAACAAGCGGGTAAACATGTATTGCTTGCCAATACTCATCAAGTTCATGCAAAAGAACTTGAATATATTCAAATATTTAATCAAAAGCGTGTCGAAGGGATTGTGTTCTATGCCACCCATCTGGACGCGCCGCTCGTCAAAGCGATTCAGCAATCGGCGGTGCCGGTGGTGCTGGTGGGACAGGACGGCTCGCTGCACAATATTCCGAGTGTGGTGCACGATGATACGCGCGTTGGCTTTGAAGCGGGCAACCGCTTAGTGCAAGCGGGCTGCGAACAGATCGGTTTTATCGGCGTTCAGAGTGATGACATTGCGGTGGATGTCCAACGTTCACAAGGTCTGGAGCAGGCTCTGGCATTTCACAATAAGCCGCTGCTGTTTCATGTGCGTGGCGATTTTTCGATTGAATCCGGCTATCGTCTGGCGAAAGAGCAGATCAAATCATATCCGCAAATGGATGGCCTGTTCTGTGCAACCGACCGTTTGGCCGTCGGCGCGATCAAAGCGCTGCAGGAAGCCGGCGTAAAGGTTGGTGAACAGGTGAAACTACTCGGAGTCGGCAATGACGAACTGGCCTATGTCAGCACACCTCCGTTATCAACTTTTAATTATGCCTTTGATAAAGCTGGAGAAAATGCAGCAAAGATGCTTCTGGAACGCATTGCCGGACGCGGCCAGGAGATGAGTAAAGTTGTGCTCACTTTCCAGAATGTAGCCCGCGAAACCTGCTAAAACTCACGCTCAAATTCCTCTCTGCTGTTGCCGGGTTTCTGTGCCCGGCTTCACACTCAACCGGATTATCCCTCGCTTTATTACGGAAAAACTTGCCTAAACGATGTTTGTTTTATATTTTTGAGAACGTTCCCGAATTTGATATTAGGTAAGTTCATGTCACTACAGCGACTTATTGATCTCGCGGGCGGGGTCGATAATATTCAACGAATTTTAGCCCCGGAAGGGCGGGTGACGGTGGCGGTGCGTGATGCTGAGCGTGTTCAGCCGCTGCCGCAAGAGGTGAGTGCTGAGTCAGTACTGGGCGAGTGGCAGCTGTGCATGGCGCGCGGTAGCGACATCACCGATGCTGATCTCGCCGAGCTTGGTCTGGCCATCGCCAGTGCGCAGCGTCAGGCCGCTTCAGCGTATTTGCAGCCGACGCCTTGTCCGTATCGCCCACAGTGGCACATTTCACCGCCGCAGGGATTACTCAATGATCCGAACGGCTTTATCTATCACCAAGGCGAGTACCATCTGTTCTATCAGTGGTATCCGTTTGCCTGTGAGCACAAAGACAAATACTGGGTGCACCTGAAAAGCCAGGATATGGTGAACTGGGCGTGGCAGTCCATTGCGTTAACGCCGTCGGATTGGTTCGACAGCCACGGGGTATTTTCTGGTCATGCTGTCAGTGATGGTGACGATTTATGGCTGTTCTACACCGGTAACACGCGTCTTGGACACGACCGTCAACGCCAGACAATGCAGTGTGCAGCGCGCCTCAATCAACAAAATCAGTTTGAAAAATTAGGCCCGCAGATTCGCACGTTACCGCCGGGCGTCACGGAACACATTCGCGACCCGAAAGTGGTGCAACGCCAGGGGCGCTGGCATATGTTGCTCGGTGCGCAGACTCAGGATTTGCAAGGTCGTCTGGCCGTCTACCATTCAACGGATTTGCAGCACTGGCAGTTTGATAAGCTGTATGGCGAAGAGTTGGCGCCCTACGGTTATATGTGGGAGTGTCCGGATTGGTTTGAGATGGCCGGTGAGCAGTTTGTGGTGTTTGGTCCGCAAGGCATTCATGCGGATAATCCGCATCACACCATCGTTCATCACAATCGTATCTTTCGCATTCATCAGGATGACAACGGCGGCTTTCATTTTCTGCAAGGCTGGCAACTTGATGCGGGATTCGATTTCTATGCTCCGCAATCGATGCAAACCGCCGATGGCCGCCGCGTGATGTGCGGCTGGATGGGATTGCCGGACGAGGTTGAACACCCGAGTTGCGACAATGGCTGGATTCATCAGTTTACTGCGCTGCGCGAGCTGAGTTGGCACAACGGCAAAATCATTCAACAACCTATTGCAGAACTGGCGCAATTGCGTGGTGAGACTCGCGCACTGACGCTCAACCAGCAGCCGCTGGATCTGGGTCGCAAAAGCTTCGATCTGGAGGTGACACTGCCTTGGGGCAGTGAACTGCGTTTACTGCATGATGATGAGCACGCTGTGGTGCTGACTCTTGACGGCGAGCAAGGCGTGCTGCGGTTTGACCGAAGCCACACCCAGATTCGTCAGGGCGATACCATTCGTGAACTGCCACTGACATCAAGCGAGGTGAAGCTGCGCATTCTGGCGGACAACTCATCGCTGGAAACCTTCATCAATGATGGTGAGCACGTGATGACCGGGCGCGTATTTACACCGTCAAACGCGACGCATATTTCGCTGAATCATGCGGTAGCCAGCGCCACGTTTGCCCCGCTCAACGCCATGCAATGGTCATTTGCACCGCGTTAATCATTACGTTGGTGATTTCACCGCATGCTAAAAAGCCACCGCCAAGGTGGCTTTTGTCTTTGCAGACCAAGGTAACGATCAACGGATAAAATTTACCGCAGGCAGGCACTCAAAACCGGGTTTGGCAAACAGATAGCCTTGCATCAGAGAAATACCCGCTTCCTTGAGCCATTGATATTCAGCCAGCGTTTCAATCCCTTCAGCGAGCGGCGTAATATTGAGTTCGGCAAACATCGCCAGACAATGGCGCACAATGGCTTGGCGCGCGAAATCGCTATCGATGCTGCGTATCAGCGCCATATCCAGTTTGACGATGTTGGTTTGAAAGTCAGCTAACAAATTTAACCCCGAATAGCCGGCACCGAAATCGTCAATCGCTGTTCTAAACCCCAGCGACTGATAGTATTCAATAATGCGTTTGACATGACGACTGTCGGCAATTTGCTCCCCTTCAGTGAATTCAAACATAATGTTCTGAGTGGGAAACTGATAAGTGTTCGCCGCCTCCAGGGTGGTGCGAATACAGCGTTCCGGCTGATAGACCGCATTGGGCAAAAAGTTGATGCTCAGTATGCCGTCAATACCCAGCTTCGAGGCAAGAGAAATGGCCTTGATGCGGCATTGCTGGTCAAAGAGGTAGCGATTTTCTTCGGTTACATGTGCTATCACCACAGGAGCAGGCTCATTGTGGAGACCTCGCACCAGTGCTTCGTAGCCAAATACACGTTGCGCCTGACAGTCAATAATAGGCTGAAATGCCATGGTAAAATCGAAGTCCAACGCACGCTCTACCGCGCATTGCTGGCAGACTATTCTTTCGCAATGTTCTGATTTTTCGCCCATTACATCCACCTAATTGTAAACCCAGACTAAAGGTTAGCTGGCTCCTTTAGGCTCTGCAACTGACGGCTTGCTATCTTAAACGCAACAAAAAACCCGGCTGAAGCCGGGTTGATGGGAGGTATGGTTTAGAACCAGGTTTCCATTTGCAGGGCAAAGACGGTTTCGCCGCCACTGCCCATGGTGCTGGCATCGCTGTCGAGGCTGACGGCGTAATCATCCAGCGCGCTGCTCCAGTCGACATAGCTCACGGCAAAGCGAATTTCCGGGCGGTCAAAGAAGCCCGCTGACGTTGCCAGTTTGAAAGTCGGGGCTATCGTCGCTTTGTAGAAGCTGCCTTTGGCTTTATCGACACTGTTGTCCAGATCCATGTACTGGTATGAACCTTCGTACACCATTTCAAAGTTTTGGGTCAGTTCCTGCGCGAGGCGAACGTTGACCGAAGCCCATTTGAATTCGTCATTGGTTTTGATGCGGTCCTGACTGTATTCCGCCATGACGGCAGGGGCGATGCGCCAGTTATCCGCAAAGCGGGTCACGCCGTAGCTGAACAAACGCATGGCTTTAGCGTCATCGTTCAGGTCGCCGTTTGAGCCGATGCCTTTCAGTTCAGCCCCCAAGCCCTGACCGATCAACACGCCGGATTTGGAGAAACCGTCGCTCAGGCCATAGAAACTCTCACCATGGTAGGCAAACAGCGCGTGTACACCGTTTTCTGCACGTTTGCTTGGTGAGGCGCTGTCGGTGTCGCGGCCTTGGTTATCCGACGAAGTCATGCCGCTGACCATCAGTTGGAAGTTGCCAAAACGGTTATTCATGGTCGCAATGTAGTTTTCCACGTCGGTGCTTGAGCTGTCGATTTCACCAAAGTCTCGGCCGTAGACAGAGAAGTTGGCTTTCCAGCTGTCGGTAAACTGAACATCGTAGATGCCAGCGCCGGTACCAGAGAGAAACACAATGTCAGAGTCAAAAAAGTGGATGTCAAAGTTATCGCGGTCGAAGCGTTTACCGGCCCACAGGGTCGAGTGCTCAAACGCACCGGAGAACGAGCTTAAGTTCGCCAGTTCGGCATACACCTGACGCACGTTGAGTTGGCTGTCGTCTGCGGTCCATTCGTTGTTGGTTTCAACGCTGTCAGCCAACATGATACGAAAGCGGGCGGTCGAACCGTCATCAAGCGTTCGGTTGTGAATCAGGTTAGCTTCAAGATAGTTGTCATCTTCCAGACCAAGGCGGCCAACTGGTGCACCCAGTGCACCGGCGGCGGTCATGTAAGGGCCAGTGCCTGTTGCGCCATTGAGATTGTCATTGATCAAAAGGCCTGCGCGCGCGTAGCCGTGGAACTCAAACGAAGACGCGGATTCTTGCGCCTGCTGCGCGGTTTGCTCAGTTTGTGCCAGGCGCGATTCCAAATCATTGATACGCGCTTCCAGCGTCGCAATATCAGAATCTGCCCAAACGGCTGTGGCAGGGAAGAGGGCAGCGGCAACGGCCAGCGTCAATGCTTTAGTTTTCATTATTCTGTTTCTCCACATTGGATGATAATTTGATGGTTTGCAAACGTTCCCAAATAATCATAAGGCAGCGTGGATGTATGAGTAAAAATTATCTGGCAGTGTTCAAATATAAATGACCTAACACCTGATAAATCATCACTCATTGTGTGGGTTGGACTATATCCAATTGATAGGGAACGATCCCGAAAAATTATTGAAAACTTTTAGCTGATTCACGATCTGAATAAGATTTGTGATCTGGGTATATGTGCTAAGTCACGTTCTATTGGCGATAAAAAAGGCGAGCACGAGGCTCGCCTGACGGACACATTCAGAGTTATTCGCTAAGGAAGTGTTGCAATGCCGCTAAATCGGGCAGGGCTGTCATCGCGCCTTTTTGCGTCGTGGCGAGGGCTCCGCAACCATGGGCTAAGTGGATGGCTTGAGCAATTGCATCGTTTGATTGCCAGTGTCCACTGACCGACAGTTGATACAACAAACCACCCACGAACGCGTCTCCCGCCCCCGTCGTATCCACCGGTTTGACGACTTTGCCGCTCACCAGCGTTTGGCTGCCTGAAGTTACCACCAGAGCACCTTTGGCACCTTGAGTAATCACAACCAGAGGCAGTGACAACGGCGCTAACGCCAGCAGGCCTTGCTCAATCGAATGGGTGCCTGTCAGTAGCATCAGCTCATCTTCGGAGAATTTCACTACATCCGCCAACGCCACCGCGCGCATCACCACTTCGGTAAGCTCTTCCGGCTTGGCCCATACTTCTTCACGCAGATTCGGGTCAAAACTGAAGAAGCCGCCCGCGTGTTTGACGCGCTGAATCGCTGCAAAGGTGCTGCTGCGACTTGGCTCATTGGCCAGAGCAATCGAGCAGACATGTAACCAGTCTCCGGCATGAAACGTAGGAATATCTGTGGGTTGCAGGAATTGGTCGGCGCTTGGCTTGACCATAAATGTAAAGCTGCGTTCGCCGCTCTCGTCCAGATCCACGACGACGGTCGACGTGCGTTGCTCGTCGTCCAGAACCAGATGCTGGCAGTCAACCTGCTCGTGGTTCAACGTTTGCTGCATAAAACGGCCAAGGGGATCGTTCCCGACCCGACCGAAAAATGCGCTGTTGCCGCCAAGGCGCGCAATCGCCACAGCCACGTTAGCAGGTGCACCACCCGGACATTTCAGGTAGTGCGCTTCACCGTCAGGAATTAAGTCGACGACTGCGTCGCCAGTGACCCATACTTTGCTCATCGTATCTCTCCATAAAATTTGCCTCAGTGTAATCCAAGTGCTGCTGATGAACAGTGCCAAAGCCGCTGCGCCTGATGTTGTCATTCAGATTTGTGATCAATTAGGGAGAAATAAACAGATCAGGAGGCATTTTGATTTTAAATTCGGTATCGTTCCCAGTTTTGCGTCAAAGCGATGAATCCGATTGACGGCCAACGCAACTCGGCGCACACTGCGCGCGTTTTCGATCTTGTTTTTCGGAGTCCCGCATGTTTGCTCTTCCTCCTATGCTGATTACGATTGGTTTGTTGCTGATCAGTAACGTCTTCATGACATTTGCCTGGTATGCCCATCTGCGTGAGCTTGGTCATAAGCCGTGGGTGATTGCTGCGCTGCTCAGTTGGGGTATCGCGCTGTTTGAATATCTGTTCCAGGTGCCGGCAAACCGCATTGGTTACACGGTCATGAACCTCGGCCAATTGAAAATCCTGCAAGAAGTCATCACGCTGTCGGTGTTTGTACCCTTTGCGCTGATTTACATGAAAGAGCCGTTTCGAATGGATTTCGTCTGGGCGGGATTGTGCCTGCTTGGCGCCGTGTTCTTTATTTTCCGCCCGCAGATTGTGGAAATACTCAGTCGGGCGGTGGCGTAAATCTTTTTTCCTGACGAAAAATAGAGACAAAAAAGCCGTCCAGAGGGACGGCTTTTGACCATTTGCGAGTGCGCTATCGGCGTTACTCGGCGTGGCGTTTAAAGATGATCGAGGTGTTGATGCCACCAAATGCGAAGTTATTACTCATGAGGTAATCGACCGTCATCTCACGGCCAGTGCCTGTGATGTAGTCGAGATCGCCGCATTGGGGATCGAGACTTTCCAGATTAAGCGTCGGGTGGAACCAGCCAGTGTGCATCATTTCGAGGCTTAACCACGCTTCAATTGCTCCGCAGGCCCCCAGCGTATGACCAAAATAACTCTTCAGCGAGCTGATTGGCACTTTGCCCAGCGCATTCGCGGTGGCGTTACTCTCGGCAATATCACCGCGGTCGGTAGCGGTGCCGTGCGCCGACACATAACCGATTTTCGCCGGATCCAATTGGGCGTCACGCAGCGCCATTTCCATGCAAATCTGCATGGTTTCCATCTGTGGTTGCGTCACGTGTGCCGCATCACAGTTGCTGGCAAAGCCAATGATTTCCGCATAAATTTTTGCCCCGCGAGCTTTGGCGTGTTCGTACTCTTCCAGCACCAACGTGCCAGCGCCTTCGCCAATCACCAGACCATCACGTTCGCTGTCGTATGGGCGTGGCGTGGTCTTCGGCGCGTCATTTTTCAGGCTGGTGGCAAACAGGGTGTCAAACACCGCCGATTCAGTCGGGCACAGCTCTTCGCCGCCGCCAGCCACCATCACGGTCTGGTAACCATGTTTGATGGCTTCGTAGGCATAACCAATTGCCTGACTGCCAGAAGTACAAGCGCTGCTGGTGGGAATGACGCGGCCGCGCAGACCAAAAAACAGTCCAACGTTTACCGCAGTGGTATGCGGCATCATCTGTACGTAGGTGGTCGCAGTAATTGCTTTGGTGGTTTTCTCATTCAGCATGACACCAAACGCGCCGATGGCGTCGGTACTGCCGGTCGATGAACCGTAAGCAATGCCCGTCTGGCCGTTGGTCAGAACGTCGTTGCCAATCAGTCCGGCCTGAATCAGCGCGTTTTCGGTCGCAACGGTAGCCAGTTGTGAGACGCGGCCCATACCGCGTACCTGCTTACGTTTGTAATGTTTCGGCAGTTCGAATCCAATAACCGGCGCCGCCAGTTTGGTGTTCAAACCTTCATACTGTTCGTAGCTCGGCATGTACTGGGTAGCGTTCTGACAGTCGCGCAGCTTAGGCTCAATGGCCTGCCAGTCGTTACCAAAAGCAGTAATACCGGACATCCCTGTGACAACAACACGACGGTTCATAGCAGACCTCCGTTGACTGAAATAACCTGACGGGTCACGTAGCCCGCAATATCCGACATTAAGTAGCTGACCAAACCGGCCACTTCTTCGGGTTCACCCATACGACGCAGAGGAACCTGAGGCAGGGCATGCTCTTTGACGTGTTCGTCGATCATACCCGTATCAATCAGGCCCGGAGCCACGCAGTTGACGGTGATTTTGCGTTTAGCCAGTTCGAGCGCCAGTGCTTTGGTTGCGCCTATCACCCCCGCTTTCGCTGCGCTGTAGTTCGTCTGGCCACGGTTGCCCATGATGCCGGACACTGAAGCAAGCGTGACGATGCGGCCACCTTTGCGCAGTTGCACCATCGGCATCACGCACGGGTGCAGCACGTTGTAAAAACTGTCGAGGTTGGTGTGAATTACGCCATCCCACTCTTCTTCGGTCATGGCTGGGAACGCGGTATCACGGGTGATGCCAGCATTGTTCACCACGCCGTAATAGGCGCCGTGTTGTTCAATGTCGTGTTCAATTTTGCTGCGACACGCAGCTCGGTCACCGATATCAAATTGAATCAAACGGCCCTGACCGCCGTTTTGTAAAATGGTGTCGAGTGTGTTTTGCGCGCCTTTTTCATCGCCCATGTAATGCACAACAATGGTAAACCCATCTTTTGCCAACTGAATTGCAATGGCCTTGCCGATGCCTTTGCTGGCGCCGGTGACGAGAACTTGTCGGGTCATGCGTGACTCCTGATTTTCATTTCTTGTAATTTTTCTTCTGATGGCACGTACACATTAAGCTGGCACTGTGCCACTAACTGGCCCTGATGCTCAAGACGGGCGGAGAAGACGGCCATGCCGTTATCTTCCATCACCTGTTCGGCATGAATATCCAACGTTTGTCCCTGAGTGAAATGATCGCACTCTGCCTGATAGCGGCGACTGCCGAGCAGAAATCCGATCGGTGGTACGGTTCCTTTTTCAAGGGCATGGAAACCGGACCACGCGGCGATAGACTGAGCCATAAACTCAATGCCGACATACGCCGGAATGGTTTGCGTCTCTTTATCAAAGAACATCAGGTGAGCGCCGATATCCACCTGACAGTGAATCGACTCAGCACCAATGTCGAGAGCACGATCGACCAGAATCATCGGTCTGGCGTGCGGAAGCAGTTGCTCTATGGCTGGGTATTCACGCATTGACGTATCCAAAAATCAAACTGATGTTGTTGCCTCCAAAGGCAAACGAGTTACTTAAAATGGCTTTTCCATGCAGCGTTTGGTCTGATTCGACCAAGGAGACTTCAATGTCTTGCGCTTTGTTGTGGCAACGCTGTTGTGGCAGCGGCAGATCGTAACGCAGCAAATGCCAGGCGATGGCGGCTTCGGTAGCGCTGGCGGCACCGAGCGTATGTCCGGTTAACGGTTTGGTGGAACTTACCGGAACGCCGTCGCCAAACAAACGGAATATCGCTTTGCTTTCCATACTGTCGTTGAGCGGTGTGGCGGTGCCATGGGCATTGATATAGCCGATGTCCTGTGGGGTTAAACCGGCATCGTCGAGCGCCTTTTGCATCGCATCAAACGCACCGACGCCTTCAGGATGAGGCGCGGAGATATGGTGTGCGTCGGAACTGTCGCCTACGCCGAGCAGGGCGATGTTGCTCGGTTCGCGGCAAAGAAGCATAAACGCGGCCGCTTCGCCGATGTTGATACCACTGCGCTCAGCGCTGAATGGCTGGCAGAGCGAGTTTGACAGCGCTTCCAGGCCATTAAAACCGTTGAGAGTGAGCTTACAGATGGTATCGGCGCCGCCGACAATCACTGCGTCGACCAAGCCCGCTTTGAGCATCCGTTTGGCGCTGATAAACACGCGGCCACTGGAGGAGCAGGCGGTGGAGATAGCGTAGCACGGGCCAGTGATCCCAAAGTAATCCGCAACGAACTCGCTGGTGTTGCCAAGCTCTTGTTTGCGATAGTGATAATCAGCAGGGAAAGCGCCTTGGTCCAGCTTCTGGGCGTAGGCGTGTTCGCCATCCGAAATGCCTGAGGTGCTGGTGCCAACAATTACGGCGACCCGATCAGCGCCAAAGCGCTCGATTGCGCTTCGCACGCTGAGTTCAATTTGCTGTAAGGCTGACAACGCCAGTTGGTTGTTGCGCGAGTCATGACGCGCCAGTGTCGCCGGAACGTCAGGTAATGTCTCCGTGACCCGGCCGATGATGGTCGATGTCCCTGTGTTAAGAATTTCATCGTCGCGCAACATATGCGCGCATTGACCGCTGGCCAACGTGTGATGAATTTGCGCTGCTTCGCGCCCCATAGCGGAGTGAAAGCCACAGTCATGAATGAAAATTGGAAATGAAGAATGGGAATTCATCATGGCTTATCTACTGTTGTGATGCTGTTTGTGTCGGTTGAAGAGTCAGCGTCTGAATCGTGATGTCGTAGTTCAGAGGCAGATTCTTAAAATGAATATCGCCGCTAAGCGGAGTGTCGCCGGAGTAGGTGATAGCCAGAATAGTTTCACCTTTTTCATTGATCACAGTGCGCTGATTAGCGTCATCAATAATTCGCCACCTTACCTTATTTAGCGGGGCTTCCCAAGCATTTCGCGGCCAGAGCGTGATCATCAGGTTAAATAGTACCTGTTCCGGCTTTGGAACGGTGTTCTCTAAACCGGACAGCACCTGAGTCTGAATCTGCTCGCCATCGTAATCGAGAGAAAGAATGCGTGTGCCCCACGAGGAAAAGCCCGCCAGCAGCACCTGCTGATCGCTGACCTGAAGCTGCACCGGTAACTGCTGACTTTGACTGTGGCCAGTTTCGTTGTGCCAGGTCGCTGAAATCAGCTGGCTGGCGGTAAACGACTGACTAAGCTGAGCCGGCTTAGGCAGTTCTACCCAAACATCCGGGCTGATTTCGACTTGTGTCGCGCTGATCTGGGGTTGCAAACTGCAAGCGCACAACCAAAGACTCATCAGACTGGTCAGTAACCACTTCATGATTTTGACTCCGAAGGTGGTGGTGGCTGAATCGCCAGCGGCGAGAGCAGCCAGGCAATAAAAATGCCGCTTAAGGTGGTGACACCGAAGCTGTGAATCGCGTGAGTCTGGCTCAGAGCCAATAGACCAAACGACAGCAGAGTGGTTATCGCCGACAAAGTAATCGCGAGCAACGTGCTATGGCTGCGAGACTGCTCGGCAAAAAACAGTGTGTAGTCGATACCGATACCAATCACCAGCACTAAGGCCAGCAGGTTAAACAGGTTGAGAGCCGAACCCGTCAGCACAGTGACCGCCAGTCCGACCATGCACGCAATCACACAGGGGAACAGAATGCGCAGCGTGTGTCGCCAGCCGTAACGCCACATCAGCAGCAGGGCGATTCCGGCCAAGGCAGCCGCCAGCAGCTCCATCACTTTGACGCGGTACTCGCCAAACAGCTGCGAGATTTCGGCTGCTTTATCCAGATAAGCCAGATGTGCGTCATTGGCAGCAAACGCCTGAATCACATAGGCATGCTGCACGCCTTTTAACATGATGACCGCGGCGACCGCTTCGCCAATCCGGCCAAGATAGAGAAACTTCACCGGCTCAGAGACACTTGCGCTCAGATAATCACTCAGCGATACGGGGATAAATGAGGCGCTCAACGTCGGCTCGCTAGCCAGTCGCAAGCTTTGACTCAGTTGCGGAGCAAAGCCTTGGTAGAGTTGCTCAACCAGCGCAAAGTCGCTTTGCTGGCGCTGCTGTGACGCCAGATATTGATGCAGGCTCTGGTAACCCTGTAACACCTGATCCTGTTGCCAGTTTTGCAGTGTGCCATCGAGCTGTTCAAGTTTCTGCATCAGGGCCTCGTCATCGTTGGCCGAAACCACCAACATCTGCTGTGACGAGTTCATGCCAGTGACCTGACTGACCCGCGTTTCCTGCTGCTTTAATGCCTGAGGCATGGCTTGCAGTTGACGAATGTCGTCATCGTAGTGCACCTGTGTCAGAGCGATGGCACTGAGCACCAGAAGCGTTGAAGGCAGAGCGATGCGTATAGTGCGACCTTGCCACCAATCGAGCCATCGACTGAGCAAGCCCATGGCGGGCAAATGACGAGAGGGCGTTGGCGCGCGCGCCAGTAACGGATACCAACTCACCACGGTAGCGTAGGCGGCCAGCAAACCAATCGCGGAGAAGAGCGCCAGTTGCTGCAAGCCCGGGAACGGCGCAACGAGCAAGCCCAAATAGCCAATTAAACTGGTGATTAATCCCAGCGTGATGGCGGCAAGAATGTGTTTGAGCCCGGCAACGCTGTCCCAACGTCTACCGGCAGCCAGACGATCAGTCAGATAATGGAACGCGTAGTCGATGGAAACGCCAATCAAGCTGGCGCCGAACACCAAACTGAACAGATGCACCTTGCCGAAAATGGCAGTGGTCGTCGCTAAGGCAACCAATAATCCGACCGATACCGATAGCAAAGCCAGCAGCAGTGGCGCCGCGCTGCGAAACACCAGCATAACCAACAGCACAATGCCGAGCAGCGACACGCTGCCGATGGTGCTGATTTCAGATTTGGCGCTGCGGGTCCCGAAATCTGCGTAGAACACCACGCCGGTGTAAGCCATCTCGACCTGATACTGCTGCTTGATTGCTTGTTGCCACTCATTAACCTGAGCCACGATCTGCTGAGCTTGCAGGCTATAAGGCGAATCAGTCAGTGAGGCGGTGAGCAGTACGTACGTCTGACCATCTTTTTGTGTGGTCAGGAAACCTTGGTGCAATTGAAATTGGGTCGACAACTGATTGAGGTGACTGAGGTAATCACGAAACAGCAGAAACGGATCGCTGGCGAGCTCCTGTCCGGTCACGCCGGAAAAGGGATTATAGAGCGCTTGGATGACGCTTTGCACCTGCTGTTCTGGTGTCGTTTTGAGACGGTTACGTTGCGCGTCAGTCAGAAATTGAAAACGGTGCTGAAAGTAATAACTCGCCCAGGCTTGCTGCTTGGCTGCGTCAATCTGTCCGGTGACTTCAGTCAGTTCACTCTGGTGACGGAGTTTGGTTTCGAGGTCGCGCGCGGCAGCGAACAGTGACGTGGAATCCTTACCAGTCAGAACAAAGGCGACTTTATCGCTCATACTGTCAGTCACTTTATCAAACGCGGCCTGAGCGAGCGGGTTCTGCCGTGACTGCGGCAGCAGCTTCATGATGTCGGTTTCAATCGGCGAGCTAGCCGAAAAGGCCCATTGTTTCACGAGCAATGCTGAAGCTAGCACAACCAGCGCCAGCCATAAAAAGGCGAGGCGCGAAGAGGCAATGGAGCGGGAGCTTGGCAAGTTTGGCATATTAAAACTCAAACTGCGCTTGTTCCGCTTGGCTTAACGTTTGCGGCTCGTGCGTTTGCGCGCTGAAGCGGATCTCGGTGTTATCACCACGAACTTCCTGCAGTGACAGAGCGTTGATATCGTCTTGACCCTGCAACGTAATGTGTTTAAACACCGCGTTGAGAGGAGCGCCTTTCGGAGTCAGAACCAGCGTCCACTGCTCATCCTGAACAGAAAAATCGAGGTCAAATTCAGATTGCAGTTGCTCGGTGTCACCGTGGAACACCGACAGGAAAATATGGCTGAAATAGAATGCCATCGGGTTCTCTTTGGCGGTGATGGTTTGCGGCGCTTGGCCGGCAAACGTCTGGCGCAATTTGTCTTGCGTCAGCACCAGATTGACCGGAAAAGGTGTACTTTGTTGCCACAACAGGCCATGCGCTTTATCAAGCAGAAATGTGCCCTGCGAAGAGAGTGGCTCGGCAAACATCTCAATTTTACGGCTTTGCGTGAAGTCACCACGCACAATCTCAAAGCGTTGCAACTGAGTCTGCAGCGACGCCAGATCAGTGACCTGAGCCATGGCTGTTGAGAATAGACTGGCGGCGCTGAGCGCCAGCAGGGTAAGTAAGCGATACGTCTTTTTTGCCATCATGCCAGACACTCTCCGGTTTGGTGCCAGTGGGACACTTTGTCGGTGAAAACCGTTGGGGAGACGAAACACATTTCTTGCGTTTGTCGTTCGACCGCAACTTGAGTGGTGTGCGCTTTGCACATACGTTGACCGCTTTCGGCATCAAAGATGACGTAGTCAATGCGCAGGCGATTTTCCCATTCAGTCAGGCGAGCATGGACGCGAATTTTATGGTTAAACGGAATCGCTTTCACATATTTAACGCGAGTATCGATAACCGGCCACATGTAGCCGGAATCGTTCATCGCCAGATAGCCATAGGCAATTTTATCCAACAGCTCACGGCGTGCTTCTTCAAAATAGCGGAAGTAGTTGCCGTGATACACCACGCCCATCGGGTCGGCGTCCTGAAAAGAGGTGACCAGTGTCACCTCTGTTTCCAGCGGGAAAGTCACATCACTCATACTTTCTCCTCAATGATTAATACAAGGCCCAGTGTTGGGTCTGAATACGTTCGATGAACAAGCGCAGATCGGCTTCTAACGGGCGATCTTCTACCACAAATTCAAACTCACTCTGCACCGCGTCAACCATCTGCTTCAGGCTGTGGCTCATGTGTTGCTCATCCAGTTCCTGATGACGTTTACGCAGCTCAATCGCCTGTGTGGCCGCCAGCAGTGAAGCCGCCGCCACCTGTTCGGTCAGTTGCAGAACACGTAAACAGTCGCGCGCGGCGATGGTGCCCATGCTCACTTTGTCCTGGTTGTGACACTCCGTGGATCGGGAGAAAACGCTCGCTGGCATGGTGTGTTTCAGCGCTTCTGCTGTCCAGGCTGAGATGCCAATTTGTACTGCTTTAAAACCGTGGTTAATCGGTTTACGTGCGCCTTCTGCTCCGGTGAGGTTAAATGGCAGGCCGTTGTTGAACTTGTAGTCCATCAGCTGAGCCATTTGGCGATCCAGCAGATCGGCCAGGTTTGCCACGCCAGTTTTTAACGTGTCCATCGCCATGGCGATGTGGCCGCCGTAGAAATGACCACCATGCAGCACGCGTTCGTTGTCGCCATCGATAATTGGGTTGTCGTTAGCGCTGTTGAGTTCATTTTCAATCAGCTGACGCAACCACGGCAGAGCATCTTGCACTGTACCAATGACGTGCGGTGCGCAGCGCAGCGAGTAACGATCCTGCAGACGGTCGCTATTGCGTGGTGGACGTTCAGCCTGAAGGTCGTCACGTAGCCAAGCGGCAATTTGTTGTTGACCAGGATGAGGTTTCACCGCAAACAGCGCTTCATCAAAGTGGAAGTCGTTGCCGTGCATGCCCACCGAGACCAGCGCCGTGATTTTGGTCGAGAGCTGTGCCAGATATTCTGCGCGTTTGTACGCCAGACAGGCCAGCGCGGTCATCACTGACGTGCCGTTCATCAGCGCCAGACCTTCTTTGGGTTTAAGCTTGATCGGCGGAATACCCAGTTCGGCAAACACGTCGCGGGTTTCGCGCAGTTCGCCTTTGTACAGTACATCTCGCTCACCGATGAGTGTTGCGGCAACGTAGGACAGAGGCGTCAAATCGCCGCTGGCTCCAACCGAACCTTCCTGAGGAATGCGCGGCGCGATATCAAAGTTAATCAGATTGATCAGTTGATTGAGCACATCGTGCGACACACCAGAAACACCTTGTGCCAACGAACACAAACGCGTGGCCAGAACTGCGCGCGACTGCTCATGAGTCAGAATTTCACCCAAGCCACAACCGTGGAAACGGGTCAGGTGCAGCGGCAGTTCTTCAACCAGACTGGGTGGAATGGCCACGGTGCATGAGTCGCCGTAACCGGTCGTCACGCCGTAAATCACGCCTTCTTCTTTCAACAGACGCTCAAGAAACGCCACTCCGCGATCGATGCGCGCTTTGTAGGCGTCAGAATCGTTAATTGCCGCCTGTGCGCCATTGGCAATAGCGACCACATCTTCGATGGTCAGGCGCTCCGCGCCAAAGAGAATCTTATTGTTGTTCATCGTCATGGTGTTGTTTGCTTAATGTCCAAAAGTTGAAAAAATTGTACCACTGTAGCGGTGCATTCAGCGTGTGGTGTTGCAGGCGCTCAGCATAGCGCTGAACCACTTCTTGCAGCGCGGCTTGTCGGCGTGCCCTTGGCAGCTCAATACCATCGCTGAAATGTTCGAAATAAACGTCAAAATGTGGTGTTTTTTGTGTGTCGTCACGCAGACCAAACAAGAGGTAAACCGGCGCTTTTAATACGGATGCCAGCATGAATGGCCCTTGCGGGAACGGTGCAGATTGACCAAGGAAATCGGCCCAGACCACGCGGCTCTCTTTGCTGGTGGAGGTGCGATCGCCGACAATCACTACCCATTCGCCCTGCTCAATTTTCTGTTGCAGCAGAATGGCGGTGTCAGGGCCGAGTGTCGAGACCTGAATCAGGTTGAGTTCGGAGCTCGGATTGATGGCTTTCATCACCGCGTTGAAGCGTTCAGCATGTTCGGTAAACACCAGAGCATTGATCTTGATGTTGGCGTGACGACGGCCGAGCGCGCGACACAGTTCGATGTTGCCAAGATGCGAACCTAAAATCAGCACACCTTGCTGCTTTTCCACCATCGACTGAAACTGCTCCTGGCCATGAATGGTCAGGTTGTCGGCACTAAAATCTCCGCGCCAGGCCGCCAGCTTATCGAGCATGGTTTCGCCAAACGAAAGCAAATGCCGATAGCTGGTCAGATTGACAGGCAGCGTGATGTGGTTGCTGGCAGCGTAATGGGTCAACTGTTGCAAATAGTGCTCAGACGCGCGGCGTGCCTGTTTGCCCGTCAGGTAGTAATAAGCCATCACCCCTCTGAGGATCAGTTGAAACGCGCCGCGACCCAGCAGGCGGTAAACCCACATCAGTGTTTTGATGCCAAGTACTGTGCCGCGCTCCTGACGTTTTGACCAGTGAGCGTCGCTGCCTGTTTGGCGACGTTTTTTTCTGGCCAGCAGTGCCGGGATTCTTGGCAGCATGCCAAAGAACAAACGGGTATGCATCCAACTGATTTTGACGTTGTCCCACAGCGCATCGAAGTGAGAAATGCCGCCTTCCGGGTAAATCACCCGTGTCTCGACGAAATCGATGTCGACACCTTGCCAGTACATACGCACCAGAATTTCGATGTCGAAATCCATGCGGCTGCCAATATCAAAACGGCTTAGTACCTCGACGGTTTTGGCCACAGGATAGGCGCGAAAACCGCACATACTGTCTTTGATAGCAAACGACAGCGTTTCAATCCATACCCAGATATGCGTAGCGTAACGGCCATAAAGTCGCGCTTTTGGTACGCTCTCGTCATACACCGGTTGGCCGGAAATGAGATGCTGCGGATTGGCCTGAGACGCTTCAATCAGTGTAGGCAGCGCTTCAATATCGTGCTGGCCATCAGCATCAATCTGAATCACGTGGCTAAAACCAAGCCAGTGCGCCTGACGGATGCCCGCCATCACCGCGCCGCCCTTGCCCTGATTGACTGGCAGCGTCAGCAGATGCACGTTATCGCGTTGTGCGGCTTCACTCAGCGCGGCTTTGGTTTCCTGATTACTGCCGTCATCGACCAGCAGCACCGGAAACTCAAAACGAGCCAGCGAATCAAGCACCGCGGCTACGGTTGAGCCGTGGTTGTAGCAGGGGATCAAAAAGCAGGGATGATACGCGGGAGCGAAGGAATTCTCAGTCACTGCGTTCTCCCAGTTTCATTTTGCCCGAGGAATGCACCACTGGGTGACCATCGCGTTCGGAGCGATATTGAAACGCCAGTTTTTGTTTGTCGGCATCCCAGTTCAGGGTCAGGATGACTTCCATATCTGGCAAAATCGGCTCCTGAAACTTGATCACTTCCATCCCTTTAAACTGGTCGGGCGTCGACAGCAGTTCGCAAGCGTAGAAAATTGCCCAGTCGATCTGCGATACGCCCGGCAGCAGAGCAAACTGTGGGAAATGGCCGGAAAAATCCAGAATGTCGGCATCCACCCGCAAGGACAATGTTGCCTGCGATGGTTGAATGTCGGTAGCCAGTAACGTCGGTTTTCTTTTGATCATAGTGCTCGTTATCTAATCGCGAGTCTGCGCATCGGCAAACAGTCGCTCGATTTCGGTATTTTGTCTTTTGCCCTGACTGTTGAGCGGAATTTCCGTGACGATGCGAAAGCGGCGCGGCACGGCAATCGGTTCAAGCCATTGGCGCAGTTCGTTGCGCAGCAGCAGCCAGAATTTACCTTTGCCCAATGTTGCGACGCTTTGGTGACCGTCTTGGGTCAGCACAATCGCCGCCAGCAATACGGTGCGTTCACCTTCGCTGGCCGGGATCACGGCGCACTCATCAATATAGCTAAGTTGCTCTGCACGTTTTTCCACTTCGACCAGAGAAACCCGCTTTTCTTCCACTTTAATGATGCGGTCAGTCCGTCCTTTGAGCACAAAGTGGCGTTCATCAACAAATTCGCACTCATCGGCAGTTTGATACCACCCTTGTGGATCGACATGCGCAGAACGCAGGCGCAGACAGTTTTCTTGATTGAGTGTCGCTTCAACACGCGGAAACAGCTGCCAAGGTGTCACTGCATGGGCTTGTTGACGATGCGCGATACCGCCCGTTTCCGTACTGCCAAACACTTCGACGGGCAGCGAGCCAAATAGTTCGTGGGCGTGGACAGCCGCAGAGTGGGGCAGTGGGCCGCCGGATGAAAACGTCATGCGCAGAGTGTTTGCCTGATGTTCTTCCGATAGGCGTTTTAATAACGCGGGGCTGCTGATTAACGCCACGTCAGGGCTTGCGTGAGCGTTCACTTGCTCTGGGAACTCCAGATTGTGACGTGCAAACGGTCGGCCTGCGCACAAAGGCCATAACAGGCGAAACAGTAAGCCATAAATGTGCTGATGCGATACGGTCGCTTCAATTCGGCATCCTGACAGGGCTTCGCCCCACAAAGACTGCAGAATGCTGACTTCGACATCCAGTTGACGCAACGTTTTATGAATCGCTTTTGGTACGCCGCTCGAACCGGACGTAAACAGGGTCAGTTTGGTCGCATCAAGATCAAGCGGAGCAAAGTCGAAATGCGGCGATGGATCCGTCACTTTGCCCAATTCGATATTCGGGCAGTTGGCGATATCGTTCAGTTCACTGTCGTGCAGCAAAAGATCAAAATGGGCGCTCAATTCAGCCAGCGCCTGAGGCTGATAATTACCAGGCAGCACTATGGATTTTCCACTGTGACACAGAGCAAAAAAGCCGACGGCGAACCAGTAACTGTCACGGGCGCACAGGGCGACGGTTGGTTGCGGGTAGCGATTCAGAAGATGTGTGTAATCACTCACATTCTGAACAAACTGCGACCAGCCAATGTGTTCATCGCCCTGAAAGGCCACCACGTTCTTGTCACGTGATGTTAGTAAGAGTTGTGACAGGGAACAGAAAGGAGTGTTGCTGTGATTCATGCTTTATCAGTCCTTGCGAACAGTTATTCTGGCAAACAGTTTGGTGTTCAATCGTGTTGACGAACAGAGCGGCGAACCAGCCATTCAATGGTAAACAGTGCGCCAGCTAGGCAGTAACTGATAAGACCGTTGTACAGCGTCCAGATTTCCAGCGGCAAAAAACAGGTGTACAGCGCTGTGATTCCATTGAATAGGAAAAACAGACACCACACCTGCGTGACTTTGCGCGTATATCGCACGCCACTGGCAGGTAAATCGGGTTCTTGTAAACGGGCCAGACGTTCAATCAGGGTCTGTGGTTGCTTAAGGCTACTGGCAAAAAACAGCAGCATGCAGGCGTTAACCGCCACCGGGTAGAACATCAGCCACCCTTCTTTGCGAAACACCACGCCCAAAATAATCAAAGTGATCCCAATGAGACCACTAATTGCAGCTAACTGTTTGAATTCTTTTAGTTTGGTTCGACTTGCTGTGATGATGCGTAAAGCGAACATCACAGCAAGTAACAGCCCAATGATACTTAATCCAAGTTTATCGATGCCATAATAGACAGCGAAAGGGTAAGCGAGCAGAACAATTGCAGACAGGGCTGTCAGCAGTTGGCGCATCAGGCGTCCTTGAGCAGTTCGGTTACCGCTTCAACCACGTCTTCAACGGTGCGTACGGCCTTAAACTCTTCCGGCTTAATTTTCTTGCCGGTAACTTTTTGCAGATGAACCACCAAATCCACGGCGTCAATGCTGTCCAGATCTAGGTCCTGATAAAGATGCGCGTCTGGCTGAATGTCGTCGGCGTCGATCTCAAACAGCTCTACCAGAGCGTCTTTAACCTGATCAAATACTTGCTGCTTATTTGTGTCTGTCATAGCGATGTCTATCAATTAGTTACTGGTTTGAGATGAGATGTAACGAGCCAGATTGGCGACGGATGAAAAATGTTGGCGAGTGTTGGTGTCGTCCGCGTCAATCACAATGTTGTATTTCTTTTTGATCGCTAAGCCAAGCTCAAGCGCATCAATCGAATCCAGACCTAAACCATCTCCGAAAAGAGGAGCTTCAGTATCAATATCATCAATGCTGATGTCTTCTAGATTCAGGGCATCGATGATCAATTGTTTAATGTCGTTGTGTAGTGTTTCCACTGGGACCTACTTTTTTTGTTATTTATCAACTGGAAAAATCACTTCAGCTAAATGTCGATTTAATCGCCTAGCCGCCGAAGTCGGATTGTTAGTTTGCTCTATAAAGGGCGCGACCTCAACTTTATCCTTAACTTCCATCAGGAAAAATGGACGTGTATCGGGAACCTGATACCACTTTTTCTGTTTCGTCAGAAAGCTGGGTGTCACTGTAATGTGAATGACGCGTAAATCGCGTTCAGTACGAATCGCAATCTGCGCTGCGCCGCGTTGCAATTTGGATTCTACTCCCGGCGTGGTGCGGGTGCCTTCCGGAAAGACCAGCAGCACGTTACCGCGCTCAAAACGCTCATCACACAGGCTCAGCAGATCATCCGGCGTTTCGTTAGGAATATAGCCAGCCGCTTTGACGATGTGCTTCATAAACGGATTGGACCAAATGGCCGATTTCACCAAGCAGTCGCATTGCGGTAACTGCGAAGCTATCAGCACATAGTCAATCAGGCTTGGGTGGTTGGCGACAATCAAACAGTTGCGGTCCTGCTTGAGGATCTCCGCTCCGTCAATTCGATAATCAATTGCGCCAGTGGCCTTCATTAACTTGCAAAAGAAGTTGAAGGTGGCACGAATCACTTTTTGTACCCGATATTCTCGTTTAATTTGCTCGCGCGTTGTCAGCCGAATCAACGGAATGATGATAAAGCTCAGGGTCAGGCCGCCAAGGCCAAACACGCTGAAACAGAAACCGGTGGCGAATATTCGCCAATACTGGCTGATGATTTTCATTTCTGCTGCCATTGCCAAGTGTTGCGCTCGCCCTGAACCAACCACTGTGTTTCACTAGCCAGATAATGTTTCAGCACGACCAGTGCCTGAGGCAGGATATCGACCTCTGAAGTTGCTGCCAATCCGGTCACGTTCCACTGGCCGCCCGCAGAAAGAACCAGCCCCAATGCGTATCCGCTGAACTGCTTGTCTTCAAATTCCTGATAGGCTTGTGGCAGGGGTAGATCAAAATCGACCAGCAGCACACGTTGCTCAGGATGCTCTGACAGATACAACCAAGCTTCAGTCAGTGCGCTGTGAAAAGTGTTGTCTCCCGCCACAATCGAGGTGACCGGAATGGCTTGTTTGCTGGCGATGGTTGATAGTCCGGCTGCCGTGTTGTGCACCGACTGCGAGAAGTTCATCGGAGAGGCTTCTTCGCCGTGTAGAATCTCTTTCACCAGCTCGGCACTGCGATGCAGTTCACCATGACGGCTGGAAAATACCAGATAATCAACCGCATGCTCGTTCATTAAAGAGAGTGCCGTTTGAACCGCTAATTTACTGAGCGGACTCATGCGGCGGCGCATCATTGGCGGAATGAGTCCGGCTTCAATCGGCCCTTCTGGCCAGATTCCATCCTGACTCCATGATTTCCATTCATCGCATTGATGAATTCCCTGCGCGTTGGCTGACCAGGCGTCGATATTGAACGACATGAATTGCAATTGATTTGACATAAACGATTGATTTGTTGCCGAGGGGATTAAATACTATGGCCGACTTTTCATTTTGCTGAAAATAAGGATAAGCCATGAAGGTAATTAAATTAACCCTATCAGTTTTATTAATATTTTTGTTGGCTGCTTGTGGTCGCGTCCAGCATGTTCTGAATGTGGAGAATACTCCAGTTGCTTATAATCTTCAAAGTGATCAAATTAAATTAGCAATTACTCAAGCAGCACTTCAACGCGGCTGGGTTATTCAAGAGATAGAGCCCGGCCTTTTGGACGCCAAAATTAGTGTGCGTAACCATTTCGCTGAAATTCATATTCCTTATAACGAAAAATACTACTCAATTCTTTACGTTAGGTCAGAAAACTTAAAAGCGAACGATGGTAGCATTCACCGCAATTATAACCGTTGGGTCAACAACTTAAACGTCGATATTAAGAAACAGCTTGCGCAAGCTGCGGCGGCTCAATAGGTGAATTTCCGAACACACTAATAACAGCTAGGTTCTCTTGATGGAACAACTTGACCCCTTTAACGCTCTCGAAGCGAAGACTGAAGCCCAAAAACTTTCATTTGCCCCGATCGTATTCCATACCGCAAGAACATTGCGTGATTTGGGGATTTTAAAAGCACTGGATGAGGCGGGTGACACTGGTTTGTCCGCACAGGCAATTCATCAGCAGACAGGCGTATCCGAGTACGGCGTAAAAGTGCTGCTCGACATGGCGATTAGCGCCAACATCGTCTTGTGGACTAAACCGCACTATCGTCTTGCTAATTTGGGCTTTTTCCTGCTGCATGACGGCATGACCCGCGCCAATATGGATTTCACCGCTGACGTCTGTTACGCCGCGATGATGCACTTAACGGAGGCGATAGAAGAGGGCAAGCCTGCGGGGCTGAAAGAGCTGGGGGATTGGGAAACCATTTACCAAGGGTTGTCACGCCTGCCGGAACAAGCCAAACAGAGCTGGTTCCAGTTCGACCATTTTTACTCCGATCGCTCGTTCCCGGTTCTGTTGGAACGGGTGTTTGCCGACAAGCCGAAACATCTGGTCGACATTGGCGGCAACACCGGAAAATGGGCACTGCAATGCTGCCGTTATGATTCAGAGGTGCAGGTAACGATTGTCGACTTACCACAGCAACTGGAAATGGCGATGCGTAATGCGTCCGAGCAAGGATTTGCCGAGCGTATTCATCCGTATCCGGCCAATATGCTCGACAAAGCGCAAGCGCTGCCGGAGAAAGCCGACGTATGGTGGATGAGCCAGTTTCTTGACTGCTTTTCACCAATGGAAATTCTCAGTATCCTGCAACGGGTACGAGCTCAGTTAACCGAAGATGCCGTGGTGTATATTCTCGAACTGTTTTGGGATGCACAGAAATATGATGCGGCGTCATACAGTCTGAATGCGACTTCACTCTATTTCACCTGCCTTGCCAACGGCAACAGCCGTTTCTACCGCAGTGATGACTTCCTTGAACTTATCGAAGCGGCGGGGTTGGTCATTGAAGAACGTACCGACAATATTGGTTTAGGCCATACCTTACTTAAACTCAAAGCAAAGTCAAAATGACAGTAAAAACAATGAATATTCAGCAGCGTCAAGTGGTTATTATCGGTGCAGGCCCGTCAGGTTCGACGGCTGCAGCACTGTTGCTCAAGCAAGGAATTGATGTGCTGGTGGTCGAAAAAGCGCAGTTTCCGCGTTTTTCCATCGGCGAAAGTTTGCTTCCAGCGTGTATGGAAGTGGTTGAAGAGGCGGGCATGACCGACGCGGTGCAAGCTGCGGGATTCCAATTTAAAAATGGGGCGGCGTTTCGCAAGCAGGGCGTGTATACCGAGTTTGATTTCACCGATAAATTTACGCCAGGACCGGGCACGACGTTTCAGGTCCAACGCGCCAACTTTGATAAAGTACTGGCTGACAGCGCGGCAGAGCAGGGCGTGGAGATTCGTTACGGTCATGAAGTGCTGGCGGTAACTTTTGAAGGTTCAAAATCTTGGTTGACGATTGCAGACGAGTTGGATCAACACTACCAGGTAGAAGCGGACTATGTATTGGACGCCAGTGGATTTGGCAGAGTATTGCCAAAATTGCTCGAGTTGGAAGAACCATCTTGCTTACCGCCACGTAAAGCGATTTTTACTCACGTGGTTGATCATATTCAGTCCGAAAGCCTGCCTTATGACCGCAATAAAATTCTGATTTCCGTTCATCCGGAGAACAGCGACGTATGGTACTGGTTGATCCCATTCTCTAACGGTACATGCTCTTTAGGTGTGGTTGGTGAGCCCGCGTTCTTTGAACGTTATCCGCAGGACAAACTCACCGCACTGCAACAACTGGTGAGTGAAGAGCCTGGCCTGGCAGAGCTGCTCAAGCAGGCGGAATACCCAAATGCGCCTGGTGAATTGCGTGGTTACTCTGCGAACGTGAAGCACCTTGCTACCCGCCATTATGCTTTGCTTGGCAACGCCGGCGAATTTTTGGATCCGGTCTTTTCATCCGGTGTAACAATTGCCATGAAATCTGCGCAATTTGCGGTGCGCTGCGTGCAGCGTCAATTGAGCGGTGAAGCCGTTGATTGGCAGCAAGAGTATGCCGAGCCGTTGATGGTGGGTGTGAACACGTTCCGCACTTATGTAGAAGGGTGGTATGACGGTTCGCTTCAGGATGTTATCTACTATGACAAGCCCAATCAGCGTATCAAACAGATGATCTGTTCTATTTTGGCTGGCTATGCCTGGGATACTCAAAATCCGTACGTGAAAGATTCCCGCCGCCGTTTAACCAGCCTCGCAGAACTGATTCGCGACGCTCAATAATGCTCAATTGCAGCGCCCACTGATGCAAAGTGGGTCGCTGCATATTCCTGTTTCCTGCCGAACTATCCTTTCAATATTTATGCACTGGCTGCGCCGAAGAAGTGCAGTCCTGATCATCCTAGTGCAAGAGGTGATTATCTTCACAAATCCTGTCATCTGACGAGTGGATCATCACTTTCAATTAGACGCCTTGTACACTAAATGTTAAATTTTTGAGTAATTTCTAGCATAAGATTCTATAAATGCAATCTTAGTTAGATGAAATGGCACTATGGTCTACGCGTAAGTTGTTCTTTGTTCTAATAATCTAGCCTATAGAACAAGCTTGAAGTATTACGCTAATTATTGAAGTTGGCTCAGAATATATTCAGTTTTTGCCACAAATTTATGGCAAATTACTTCGATGATTGCTAATGTGTGCCGCATTCTCTGTGAGGGTTTAGGTTTTTTTAGTTTAGTTTTTGCACTAAGCAACCTGAGTGCTAGCCGTTTCGTTCTAGATGCTCTCCAGAGAAGTCATGGATGCAAAATGAAAACTTGGAGTTTATG
The DNA here is from genome assembly GCF_016464285.1 of Vibrio sp. bablab_jr001. Taxonomy (NCBI): domain Bacteria; kingdom Pseudomonadati; phylum Pseudomonadota; class Gammaproteobacteria; order Vibrionales; family Vibrionaceae; genus Vibrio; species Vibrio sp. bablab_jr001. The sequence continues at coordinate 197,491 of NZ_JACDWZ010000039.1, read as the reverse complement.
CATGTATAAAAATAAAATCACACAAGCCCTTCTTCTAGGCGCTAGCCTTGCAGTGGCAACCACTTCTTTCTCAACCATCGCTGCTAACGTTCCAGCAGGCACCAAATTGGCGGATGTACAAGAACTCGTACGCGGTAACGGTACTGAAGTTGCGTCTATCGATCCGCACAAAACGGAAGGTGTGCCTGAGTCAAACGTTATCCGCGATTTGCTAGAAGGCTTGGTGAACCAGGATGCAGCTGGCAACACTATTCCAGGTGTGGCTGAAAGCTGGGAAACGACAGACAACAAAACCTTTATTTTCCACCTGCGCAAAAATGCGAAATGGTCTAACGGCGATCCTGTGACTGCTGAAGACTTCGTATACAGCTTCAAACGTGCAGTTGATCCAGCAACCGCGTCGCCATACTCTTGGTACCTAGAGATGACGACGATGGAAAACGCTGCTGACATCATCGCAGGGAAAAAAGACAAAGAAACTCTGGGTGTGAAAGCATTGGATGCAAACACACTGGAGATCAAACTTGAATCAGCGGTTCCATACTTTGTGAAAATGATGGGCCACACTACTGTGAAACCAGTTCACCGTGCAACGGTTGAAAAATGGGGCGATCAGTGGACTAAACCTGATCACTTCGTCGGTAACGGTGCATACGTTCTAGACAAATGGGTTGTGAACGAACGCATGGAACTGAAACGTAACCCGAACTACTGGGACAACGAGCACACAGTCATCAACAAAGTGACTTACCTGCCGATTGAAAACCAAGTTGCGGAAATGAACCGTTTCCTATCTGGCGAAATCCAGATCACCAACGAACTGCCACTTGAGCACTTCAAACGTCTGCAGAAAGAGCACCCAGAGTCAGTTCAAGTACAAGGTAACCTGTGTACTTACTACTACGGTTTCAACAACCAGAAAGCGCCTTTCAACGATGTTCGTATCCGTAAAGCACTGTCTTACGCGATTGACCGTAACATCATCACCGACGCGATTCTTGGCCAAGGCCAGAAACCTGCTTACTTCCTGACGCCAGAAATCACGGCAGGATTCCACCCAGAAATGCCAGCTTACGGCAAGATGACTCAGAAAGAGCGCATTGCTGAAGCGAAGAAACTTCTGGCTGAAGCGGGTTACGACAAATCAAACCCTCTGAAATTCACACTGCTGTACAACACTTCAGAAAACCACAAGAAGATTGCAACTGCGATCCAATCAATGTGGAAAACCACACTGGGTGTTGACGTAGCGCTAGAAAACCAAGAGTGGAAAACCTTCCTGGATACTCGTCGTCAAGGTAACTACGACGTGACTCGTGCAGGTTGGTGTGGTGACTACAACGAAGCATCAAGCTTCCTGTCACTGATGCAGTCTAACAACAGCTCAAACGACCAGAAATATCACAGTGCAGAATACGATGCAGTGATGGAAAAAGCGATGAACACCACTTCAGACGCTGAACGTGAAGGGTTGTACGTTGATGCTGAGAAACTGCTGGCTCGTGATATGCCACTCGCGCCTATCTACCAGTACGTTAAATCACGTCTAGTATCTCCGACTGTTGGCGGCTACCCAGCTGGTAACGCGGAAGATAAGATCTACGCAAAAGATCTTTACATCAAAGCTCAGTAATTCCTGAGCATTTAAAACTATAAATATATAGACACTGTATGTGCAGCGCACATACAGCGTCTTTTCATTTTCTATTGTCACAGACTGAAAGAGTGAGTTTATGATTAAATTCATTGCAAAAAGGATATTTGAAGCGATTCCAACCTTGTTGGTGCTGATCACAATATCTTTCTTTCTGATGCGTTTTGCACCAGGTAACCCATTTTCTTCTGAGCGTCCTTTGCCGCCAGAGGTAATGGCCAACATCAACGCGAAATACGGTTTGGATAAACCAGTATCTGAACAGTATTTAACGTATCTGACCAACATCCTACAGGGTGACTTTGGTCCATCATTCAAATACAAAGACTATTCGGTGAACGAGCTTATCGCGAGTGCGCTGCCAGTATCTGCCAAAGTGGGTTTTGCGGCCTTCATCTTTACCGTCATTATGGGGGTAGCGGTTGGCACAATTGCGGCACTAAGGCACAACACCTGGATAGACTACACGATAATGTCGACGGCCATGCTCGGGGTGGTCATGCCATCCTTCGTGTTAGCGCCGGTATTGATTTACATCTTCTCCATCAACCTTGGCTGGTTCCCGGCGGGTGGTTGGCAAGATGGCTCCTTCCACTATATGGCGCTGCCTGTGATTGGTATGTCGCTATTGTACGTTGCAACTTTTGCGCGTATTACCCGTGGTTCAATGATTGAAACACTGAACAGTAACTTTATTCGTACCGCACGTGCGAAAGGCCTGAGCTACAGCTACATCGTGATTAAACACGCGCTGAAACCAGCAATGTTGCCTGTTGTATCGTACATGGGCCCGGCATTCGTCGGCATCATTACCGGTTCAGTGGTTATCGAGACGATTTTTGGTCTGCCAGGGATTGGTAAACTGTTCGTTAACGCTGCCTTTAACCGTGATTACTCTCTGGTTATGGGTGTAACGATCCTTATCGGTTTCCTATTCATTCTCTTCAATGCGGTTGTGGATATTCTGCTCGCGTATATCGACCCTAAAATTCGCTACTAATTGGACACGGATATTATGTTAACCAAAAAAGAAAACTTAGAAGCGATCGAAAAGTTCACTGAGAACCTGGAAATTGAAGGTCGCAGCCTGTGGCAGGATGCTCGCATTCGTTTCATGCGCAACAAAGCGGCGATGGTCAGCTTGTTCATTCTGTCTTTAATTACACTGGCCGTTATTTTTGTGCCAATGTTCTCTGCTTACACATACGAAGATACGGACTGGTACGCAATGCATGCAGCGCCAACGGCTGAGCACTGGTTTGGTACCGATGCTTTGGGTCGTGACCTGTTGGTGCGAACTCTGGTGGGTGGCCGTATCTCTCTGATGGTCGGTATCATGGGCGCGCTGGTGGCGGTTCTGATTGGTACGCTGTATGGCGCTGCTTCTGGTTTCATCGGCGGCCGTACTGACCGTGTCATGATGCGTATTCTGGAAATTTTGTACGCAATTCCGTTCATGTTCCTGGTTATCGTACTGGTGACCTTCTTCGGTCGTAATATCATTCTGATTTTCGTTGCTATCGGCGCTATTGCCTGGCTGGATATGGCGCGTATCGTGCGTGGCCAGACTCTGAGCCTGCGCAGCAAAGAATTTATCGAAGCGGCCCACGTATGTGGTGTTAGCAAATGGAGAATCATTACCCGTCATATCGTGCCTAACGTACTGGGTATCGTAGCCGTTTACTCAACGCTGCTGATCCCAAGCATGATTCTGACAGAATCTTTCCTCTCATTCCTTGGTCTGGGTGTACAGGAACCAATGACCAGCTGGGGTGCACTGCTACAAGAAGGTGCGAACACAATGGAAGTCGCGATTTGGCAGCTTCTCTTCCCAGCCGCATTCATGGTGATTACCCTGTTCTGTTTTAACTACGTCGGTGACGGCCTGCGCGACGCGCTGGATCCAAAAGACAGATAATCAGAAAAGAGCAAGATTAAGGAAGCAATGATGAGCTTATTAGATGTCAAAGATCTGCGCGTCGAATTTACCACGCAAGATGGTATCGTAACCGCAGTCAACGATTTGAACTTCTCACTTAAACAAGGTGAGACACTGGGTATTGTCGGTGAGTCCGGTTCGGGTAAATCTCAGACGGTATTCGCGATCATGGGCCTGCTGGCGAAAAACGGTAAGATTTCGGGCAGTGCAAAATTCGAAGGTAAAGAGATTCTTAACCTGCCTGAGAAAGAACTGAACAAAGTTCGTTCCGAGCAGATCGCGATGATCTTCCAAGACCCGATGACGTCTCTGAACCCATATATGAAAGTCAGCGATCAGCTGATGGAAGTATTGATGCTGCACAAAGGCATGGGCAAGGCGGAAGCGTTTGAAGAATCAGTACGCATGCTGGAAGCGGTGAAAATCCCTGAAGCACGTAAACGTATCACCATGTATCCACACGAATTCTCGGGCGGTATGCGTCAGCGTGTGATGATCGCGATGGCACTGCTGTGTCGTCCGAAACTGCTGATCGCCGACGAACCAACCACTGCACTGGATGTGACCGTGCAGGCGCAGATCATGGATCTGCTGAACGAGCTGAAGCGCGAATTCAACACGGCAATCATCATGATCACTCACGACCTCGGTGTGGTTGCAGGATCGTGTGACAAAGTGCTGGTGATGTACGCGGGTCGTACCATGGAGTACGGCAGCGTTAACGAGATTTTCTATAACCCAAGTCACCCATACGCGGAAGGTCTGCTTAAAGCGATTCCTCGTCTGGATACAGAAGGCGAAATTCTGCCAACCATTCCTGGCAACCCGCCAAACTTACTGCGTCTGCCTGTTGGCTGCCCTTATCAAGAGCGCTGCCATCGTGTGATGGACCGTTGTAAGCGTGAAGCACCGATTCTGACTCCATTTGGTGATGGTCGTCAGCGTGCTTGTTTTTCTGATTGGGAGACTTGGACAAAATGAGCGCAGATAAACCATTACTGTTAGATGTAAAAAACCTGAAAGTTCACTTCAGCATCGCGGCTAAATCGGGCTGGCCATGGACTAAACCATCTACTCTGAAAGCGGTAGACGGCGTTAACGTGCGTCTTTACGAAGGCGAAACATTGGGCGTTGTGGGTGAGTCCGGCTGTGGTAAATCCACCTTTGCCCGCGCGATCATCGGTCTGGTTCAGTCAACCGAAGGTGAAGTGGTTTGGCTGGGTCAGGATCTGACTCGCATGCAGGAAGTGAAACGCCGCAATACGCGTAAAGAAATTCAGATGATTTTCCAGGATCCGCTGGCTTCTCTGAACCCGCGTATGACGGTGGGCGACATCATTGCTGAACCATTGCAGACGTTCTACCCAGAGCTGTCTAAGCAGGAAGTCAAAGATCGCGTTAAGGAAATGATGGCTAAAGTAGGCCTGTTGCCTAACGTGATTAACCGTTACCCGCATGAGTTCTCAGGTGGCCAGTGTCAGCGTATCGGTATCGCTCGCGCGTTGATTCTGAAACCTAAGATGATCATCTGTGACGAACCTGTATCAGCGTTGGACGTCTCAATTCAGGCTCAGGTGGTCAACCTGCTGAAAGAGCTACAGAAAGAACTGGGCCTCAGCCTGGTGTTCATCGCGCACGATTTATCAGTGGTAAAACACATTTCTGACCGCGTATTGGTGATGTACTTGGGCAATGCGGTGGAACTGGGCGAAGCCGATGAACTGTTTGCTAACCCTCTGCATCCATACACCAAAGCGCTGATGTCGGCGGTACCCATTCCGGATCCAAACCTGGAGCGCGCCAAAGTAATTCAGATGTTGGAAGGTGATTTGCCGTCGCCAATCAATCCACCATCCGGTTGTGTATTCCGTACTCGTTGCCCGCAAGCAACCGCGGAATGTGCGAAGACCAAACCACAAATCGAAGGCACAGATACGCATTCCGTATCCTGCTTGCACGTTAGTGCGTAAATTCAGCCTGTGACGGGCTTAAGCGCGGCTCCTTAATTGGGTCGCGCTTTTTTTGTCTTTATTTCTCGCTCCAAGTTCTTCGTTGCTCTCAATTCTCAAAACGCCGATCCAAGTTTGCCATTTATAAAATATCAACAATACTCAGGTTATTGAAAATAATAATGAAAGGCGCAAATGGTGAATCGTAATTCGTTATGGGAAACCTTGATCGTCAAACTGACTTTCTGGTCGCTGATTGTCTTTAGTTTTAATGTCTTTATTCCGCGCAACCAACTGTTGTTTATCTATGACTCTAAACGCTTAGTTGTCAGCCTGTTGCTCATTTTATTTGCGGCAGGATTGGTTGTGTCGGCACGTATTCGCCGGCCTGTGATCAAAGTTTATCAATCGCTTGAACAGCCAGTTAAAGGATTGGCAGTGGTGTTTATCGTATCCAGTATGATTGCCACTGCATTGAGTCACTATAGTATCAGTGCGCCAACCCAATGGTTTTATCTGATGGGCTTGTTTTTACTGCTAGGCCTGTTCAATTCTTATTTTCAGTCTTCTCGCTCAGTGTTATTCAATTTAGCGATGTTGCTTAATGTCTTGCTATTTTTGAGTGTCGCAGTGGCGTTCTGGACGCTTCTCTATCACCGAGTTCCAGTTGGTACGACAACCTTCTACGGATTTTCTAATCCCCGATTTATTAATCAGGTGCAAGTTTGGTTAATTTTGCCCATGGCATATTTGGCCGTGCGTGCTCTGAGAAGAAAAAAATCTGCCTTCTTGCCATTGCTTTCGGTTTCAATGGCGTTTTCAGTCTGCTTTACCCTTAACGGCAGGGGAGTCGTTCTGGCTGTGTTGTCCGGTTTTATTCTGATGTCCCTAGTGGACAGGGCGCTGTGGCGCCAATGGATCAAGACGCTGTTAATCGCCGCCTTTTTTGGGGCGTGTATTTCATTTGCATTTTTGAATCCACTGCCGTCGTATCTTCTTGGTATTGAAAGTGAAGCCATTTTATTTCGCACTACAACGTCAGACAGGCTGGCGTTGTGGTCACAAGCATTGAGTATTGCATCATTTTGGGGGAATGGTGGTGGTGCCTTTGTCTGCCACGACTTCAACTTTGGTCGCCCCCATAATTCAGTGTTAAACGTGTTAGTCCATTGGGGTTGGATATCGGCTGTTTGCTATGCTGCGTTGTGCTTTTTACTGTTGTTTAAGGTCACCACCGCTGCTTCCCGTGTCACTAAAGTGTTAGGCGCGAGCATGTTGACAGGATTACTGTACAGTCTGGTTTCCGGTGTATTGGATTCGCCGATGAGCCAACTGCTGGCCATTATCTCATTGGCGGCATTTTGGGCATCGTTAAAGCCTAAGTTGTCCGCAGTAGCACCATCGCTACTCAGTCACGTGATAGTGGTGATGTTGGCGTTAGGCGTCATCACAACCTGTAGCTATCGTCTTTATGACCGATGGGTGCATTACCCTCAACAGCCCGGTGAGATTGTTGATGTAAAATCGATCGGGATGAAGACCCAGTTTTGGGTCGGTTTTAACTGCTTAGAGAACCCTGATATGCCTTAAAGGCTGGTGTTACACCTAGTTCAAATTTTTCGAATAACTAAGCCAGAACTCTCCGGTTATATCCTATTTTTCAATATCTATAATGGACTTAATTAAAGCATTACTTGAATTAGAACGAGGTGAGTCATGGGTAAACTGATCGAAGGCGTGTGGCAAGACGTTTGGTACGACACGAAAAGCAGCAGCGGACGCTTTGTGCGTGAGGATGCGGGCTTTCGTGGGTGGATCGAAAACAAAGCAGATGCACAGTTTGCTCCGGAATCAGGTCGTTATCATCTGTACGTGTCTCTGGCTTGCCCATGGGCGCATCGTACCCTGATCTTCCGCTCATTGAAGCAGCTTCAGGAACATATTGATGTGACCATCGTCTGTCCGGATATGATGAGCGAAGGCTGGAAATTTGGCATCCCAGAGCCGTTGTTTGGTCATACAAAAATGCACCAGATTTATACTCAGGCTAAATCAGATTATACAGGCCGTGTAACTGTCCCGGTGTTGTGGGATAAGAAAACTCAGACCATCGTGAGTAACGAATCCTCAGAAATCATTCGCATGTTCAACTCTGCATTCAACGAGCTGACTGGCAACGATGACGATTACTATCCTCAACACCTACGCCCGTTGATCGATGAATGGAATACGTTCATTTATCCAAACATCAACAATGGGGTTTATCGCTGCGGCTTTGCTACCACACAAGAAGCGTATGAAGAAGCGTATGATTCCCTGTTTGATGCTTTGGATAAAGTGGAAGCGCATCTGGCTACTCATCGTTATCTGGCGGGAAGTGTAATTACTGAAGCCGACTGGCGTTTGTTTACCACGCTTATTCGCTTTGATGCGGTTTACGTTGGCCATTTCAAATGTAACAAGAAACGTATCGCCGACTACCCGAACCTGAATGGCTATATGAAAGAGCTCTATCAAGTAACGGGTGTGAAAGAGACCACGGATTTCTACCACATTAAGCGACATTACTACTTCAGTCACACAACCATCAACCCAACACAAGTGGTGCCGGTTGGTCCTGAACTGGATCTGGAATCGCCACATGGCCGGGAAAAAATGTAACCCGCATTACGTGAAGAAAAGCGCAGCATCTGGCCGCGCTTTTTTATCTCCCTTTTTCAGTGCACTGAAAGATAACCACAATTTTGCCTCGCTCACGGATTAACCGGGTAAATCGCATACACTGAAGGTAAGTGATGAGATAAGGAGAGGGCGATGGACTTAAACGAAATTGTCAGCGGCCAGAGTGTTGTCTGGAATCTTCTCGTCGCACTGCTACTTGGAGCGATCGTCGGTACGCAACGTGGTTGGGTGGCTCGCAACAATGTTGAAGGCAGTCGGGTCGCGGGTATTCGCACCTTCTCGTTGGTCGGTCTTTACGGTGGCTTGTCTGCGATACTGGCTGCTCATTATTCTCCGCTGTTGCTTGGCTTTGCGTTACTGGCGCTGGTGGTATTAGCCAGCATCGCGTTTGTACTCAAGCAACGCAAAAGTCAGGACATCAGTATCACCGGGGTGGTCAGTTTGCTGGTGACGTTTGTGCTTGGTAGTCTGGCTGTGTCTGGGGAACCTGTGCTTGCGGCCGCAGCGGCGGTGATCACGGCCGTGGTATTGGATAACAAGAAAGAGCTGCACGAAGCGTTGCAAAAACTGCAAGAGTACGAGTTAGACGCGGCGCTGCGTCTGATGTTGATTTCTATTGTCATGTTGCCGCTTCTACCCAATCAAAGCTTCGGGCCTTGGCAGGCACTCAATCCGTATGAGATTTGGTGGATGGTGGTGCTAATCGCCAGCATTTCCTTTCTCGGCTACTTTGCGATTAAAATTGGTGGTGCGAAACGCGGGGTGTTATTTACATCCGTGTTTGCTGGTTTCAGCTCTTCAACCGCTCTGACTTTACAATTTTCCAATCTGTCGCGCGATCAGCCCACTATCAGCCCACTCCTTGCTTCGGGTATTCTGCTTTGTTGCGGTACCATGTTTCCGCGTTTATTGATTGTGGCTTCTCTGATCAATACCGAATTAACCCCGATTCTCTGGCCTGTCATCGTCGTGATGATGATTGGGCTCTATATTCCGGCCTGGTTTATCTGGCGCTCGACGGATGTGGATTTTAATGAAGACCAGTCGGCCAATCATAAAAACCCGTTAGCGCTGCAATCTGCACTCTGGTTTGGTGTCATTCTGGCCATTATCATGCTGCTCGCGCATGCGCTGTCAGATTGGTTTGGTCAGGCGGGGACACTGGCACTGTCTGCGGTCTCCGGTATTACGGATGTTGATGCGATCACGCTGGCTTTAGGCCGGCAAAGTACTCACTCGCTGGATGCTTATACCGCTGCGATGGGGATCATTATCGCTGCTTCGGTCAATACGTTGGTAAAAATGGGGATGGTGATCAGTATCGGGGATCGAGGCTTGTGGGTTAGGGTTGCACCAGCGATGGTGCTGTCGGTTGTTGCGGGAGCGGTGACGCTATTGATACTGCATTGAGTGTGAGATAGCGATTGACGGGGTAAGAGATACAAAAAAGCCTTCGGAGTCCGAAGGCTTTTTGCTTAGCACTAAGAGCGATTATTTCTGCTCTTGGTCTGCCTGAATCGCAGTCAGAGCGATGGTGTAGACGATGTCGTCAACCAGCGCGCCACGAGACAGGTCGTTAACCGGCTTGCGCATGCCTTGCAGCATTGGACCGATTGATACCAAGTCAGCTGAACGTTGTACCGCTTTGTAAGTGGTGTTACCTGTGTTCAGGTCTGGGAACACGAATACGGTCGCTTTACCCGCAACTGGAGAGTTAGGTGCTTTAGAAGCCGCTACGTTTTCCATGATTGCTGCGTCGTACTGCAGAGGACCGTCGATGATCAGATCAGGACGTTTTTCCTGAGCAAGACGTGTTGCTTCGCGTACTTTATCAACGTCTGCACCTTTACCAGATGTACCGGTAGAGTAAGAGATCATCGCTACGCGTGGGTCGATACCGAATGCCGCTGCAGAGTCTGCAGACTGGATTGCGATTTCAGCCAGTTGTTCAGCGGTTGGATCCGGGTTGATTGCACAGTCACCGTAAACCAGTACTTGATCAGGCAGCAGCATGAAGAATACAGACGATACAATCGACGCATTCGGCGCTGTTTTGATGATCTGGAACGGAGGTACGATGGTGTTTGCTGTGGTATGAACCGCACCAGAAACCAGACCGTCAACTTCGTTCGCTTCCAGCATCATGGTGCCAAGGAATACGGAGTCTTCCAGTTTTTCACGTGCCACAACTTCAGTCATGCCTTTCGCGCCGCGCAGTTCAACTAGGCGAGCAACGTAGTTTTCACGAACTGAATCTGCATCGATGATTTCAACGCCAGCGCCCAGCTCAACACCTTGCTGTGCTGCAACACGACGGATTTCATCTGGGTTACCCAGTAGTACACAGGTCGCGATACCGCGTTCAGCACAGATGGCTGCCGCTTTCACTGTACGTGGCTCGTCGCCTTCTGGCAGAACGATACGTTTGTTGGCACGACGGGCAAACTCAGTCAGTTGGTAACGGAACGCTGGTGGGCTCAGACGACGAGTACCTTGAGTACCTTCAGTCAGAGTATCAATCCAAGGACCGTCGATGTGGCTTGCAACGTGGTCGCAAACAAATTCGATACGCTCTCGGTCGTCTGCCGGTACTTCCAGGCTGAAGCTTTGCAGGTTCAGAGACGTTTGCCAGGTGTTACCCTGAGCTTTGAAGATTGGCAGACCAGTGTCGAACGCTGGTTTACACAGGCTAACGATTTCTTTAGGAATATCGTAACCGCCAGTCAGCAGTACAGCACCGATTTCAACGCCGTTCATTGCTGCCAGAGAGGCTGCAACGATAACGTCAGGACGGTCTGCAGAAGTCACAAGCAGAGAACCTGGGCGGAAGTGTTCAATCATGTGCGGGATTGAACGCGCACAGAAAGTGATGCTCTTAATACGACGAGTGTTGATGTCGCCTTGGTTGATTACTTCAGCGTTCAGGTGTTTCGCCATGTCGATGGCACGAGTTGCAATCAGATCAACGTTCCAAGGCACGCAACCCAGAACACGGATTGGGCTGGTGTTGAAGATCTGCATCACTTCAACATTGGCTTGTTTTGCGCCATCTGCATCATCGAAGATTTCAGACAGGTCTGGACGAGTACGGCCAGCTTCATCAACCGGTGCATTCAGCTTGTTGATGATGACGCCTGAAATGTTTTTATTCTTAGTGCCGCCGAAGTTAGAACACGCAACTTCAATGCGCTCTTTCAACTGCGTTGGGTTGTCCGTACCAGGTGTCGCAACGAACACAATTTCTGCGCCCAGAGTTTTCGCGATTTCCGCGTTCACTTGGTTAGCAAATGGGTGTTTGCGAGTTGGAACCAGACCTTCAACCAGAGTGACCTCTGCAGTGTTGATTTGGTTGTAACGCTCAACCACTGTTTCCAGCAGAACGTCCATTTTTTCGCTACCGATCAGAGTTTCTGCAGACGACATAGACATTGGCTCACCAATTTTCATGTCGCTGTTACGACCCACGATAGTGGACGTCAGATCTGGTTGGTCACCGCCGCTGCGAGGTTGTGCGATTGGTTTGTAGAAAGAAACGCTTACACCTTTGCGCTCCATAGCGCGCAGAAGACCCATGCTCACGCTGGTCAAACCAACGCCGGCACTGATTGGGATAAGCATAATAGTACGGGACATTCGTAAAGTACCTCAACACTATTGATTGCAATCTAAGGGACTTAGATTGAAAGGAACAAAGCCCAACTGCGTATTCAGAATGAATAGGAGTTGAGCCCCTATAAAACACTGGCTAACTTCGCAGTTAGCCAGATGAATATGATTAGATGTTAGTCAGACGTGCAGTGTCTTCAGCAATAACCAGCTCTTCGTTGGTAGAAATTACCATCGCTGGAATACGGCTGTTTGCAGTAGTGATTACACCTTCACCACCGAAGCGTGCTTTCAGGTTTGCGTCGCCGTCTACTTCGATACCGAAGATAGCCAGACGGTTCAGAACCATTTCACGGATTGGTGCAGAGTTTTCACCGATACCACCAGTGAACACGATAGCGTCCAGACGGCCGTCCATGCTCGCAGTGTAACCAGCAACGTATTTTGCCAGACGGTGGCAGAATACATCCATCGCACGAGTCGCTTCTTCTTTAGCGCCGTAGTTGTCTTCAACAAAGCGGCAGTCAGAAGTCACTTCAGTCAGTCCCAGCAGACCAGACTCTTTAGTCAGCATCTTGTTGATGTCGTCAACTGAGTAACCCAGAGTGTCGTGCAGGTGGAAAATGATCGCAGGATCGATGTCACCACAACGAGTACCCATAACCAGACCTTCAAGCGGAGTCAGACCCATAGAAGTGTCTACAGACTGGCCGTTCTTGATGGCACAAACAGAAGCACCGTTGCCCAGGTGGCAGTTGATGATGTTCAGTTCGTTTGCTGGTTTACCCATACGCTCAGCCGCTTCACGAGCGATGAACAGGTGAGAAGTACCGTGTGCGCCGTAGCGACGGATACCGTGCTCTTTGTACAGTTTGTATGGCAGAGCGTACAGGTACGCTTCTTCTGGCATAGTTTGGTGGAAAGCAGTGTCGAATACCGCAACGTTCTGCAGAGCAGGGAATGCTTTTTGTGCTGCTTTGATACCCACGATGTGTGCTGGGTTGTGCAGAGGTGCAAAGCTTGCTGCGTCTTCGATACCTTTCAGAACGGTTTCGTCGATCAGTGCTGATTGAGTGAACTGCTCACCGCCGTGTACAACACGGTGACCGATGGCTTTCAGTTGCTCTGCCAGTTCTGGCTTAGAAGCAAGAATAGTTTCAACGATGAAAGTCAGAGCTTCATCGTGTGCAGCGCCTTCACCCAATTGTGCTTCGTGCTTACCATCAAGTTTCCACTTGATTCGTGCTTCTGGAAGGTGTAGACATTCAGCAAGGCCTGAAAGGAACTCGTCGCCATTTTGTGCATCGACAATAGCGAACTTCAGTGAAGAACTACCGCAGTTTAAAACTAAAACTAGCTTAGACATGAGTAACTACCTGTAATAATCGGTTAGGATAAAAATTAATCACAAGAATAGACGACCCACCAAAGAGTGCGTACTAATCTTGGTCAATAAAACTTCAATTTCCGTATAGTAAGACGTGACAGTGTCAGTGAAATCGTCGGTGCGTTCCGTGCAGCATTCGCCTCGGAGTTGCCTAAATTGTAAATAACGGCAACAATGAGATTGAGAGTCCGCAAAGGATAGCGATAATGGGCCAATATAACAAAAAAAATTTGAAACAATATTAGCTTTTGTCAAATTTTTACGCCATTTGTTGAATCATTCAACTATTTTTTAGTGAAATGATCGCCAGACAGTGAGGGGAAATGGTATGAGTAATAGAGCCGGAATCGTTCACAGCCTAAAAGATGGTCAGAAGTACATGGATACCTGGCCGATGCGAAAAGAGTTGAACCTTCTGTTCCCGGAGCAGCGCATCATTAAAGCAACCCGCTTTGGTATTAAAGTGATGCCTGCGGTTGCCGCAATCAGTGTGCTGACCCAGATGACGTTCCACAATGTGCAGGCGATGCCACAATCCATCATCATCGCCCTGTTTGCAATCAGTTTGCCGCTGCAAGGTATCTGGTGGTTGGGCAACCGCGCCAACACACAATTGCCGCCAGCGCTCGCGAGTTGGTATCGCGAACTGTATCAGAAAATCGTTGAAACCGGATTTGCACTCGAACCCATTAAGTCTCAACCACGTTATAAAGAGCTGGCGATGGTGCTCAATAGAGCGTTCCGTCAGTTGGATAAGGCCGCGCTCGAACGCTGGTTCTAGTTCCTTTGAGAGGCCGTTTTGATTAGTTCAAGACGGCCTTTTCTTCAAGTGAAAAAGTGCAAATAGTGAACTCCTCTTGATTTTGCGCTGTATACCATATTCCCATCTCTCTTTTTGTTACTTTCCTGTTAACTCTTGCTTCCCTTTCCCCAAACTTACTGGTAATAATGTCGTTAGCTGCACACTCTGTGCGCGATAAAAACAAACACAACACAACATCCAAAATAATAATGCTTAAATCAAGGAGTTAAGATGAAAGCAGGCAAAGCTATAGCTACCGCCGTTCTAGCCGGAGCTGCATTACTCTCTTCACACACTGTTCTGGCCAATGTCGCTAAAGTGGCTGTATCGCAAATCGTTGAACATCCTGCTTTGGATGCGGCTCGTCAAGGGCTTCTGGACGGTTTGAAAGCGAAAGGCTATGAAGAAGGCAAAAACCTAGAATTTGACTTCAAAACCGCTCAAGGTAACCCAGCGATTGCCGTACAGATTGCACGTCAATTTGTGGGTGAAAACCCAGACGTATTGGTGGGCATTGCCACACCAACTGCTCAGGCATTAGTCGCTGCGACCAAATCTATTCCCGTCGTTTTCACAGCAGTCACTGATCCTGTCGGCGCCAAACTGGTGAAGAAGATGGAACAGCCGGGCAAAAACGTTACGGGTCTGTCTGACCTTTCTCCGGTTGAACAACACGTTGAGTTGATCAAAGAACTGATGCCAAATGTGAAATCGATTGGTGTCGTTTATAACCCGGGTGAAGCGAACGCGGTTAGCCTGATGGAGCTTCTGAAAGTGGCCGCGAAGAAAAATGGCGTGCAGCTGGTTGAAGCAACAGCGCTGAAAAGTGCGGATGTACAATCTGCGACTCAAGCGATTGCTGCAAAATCTGACATCATCTATGCACTGATTGACAACACAGTTGCGAGTGCCATCGAAGGCATGATTGTGGCCGCAAATCAGGCGAAAACGCCGGTATTTGGTGCCGCAACGTCATACGTTGAACGTGGTGCGGTTGCGAGCTTGGGCTTCGACTACTACCAGATTGGTGTACAGACTGCGGATTACGTAGCGGCGATCCTTGAAGGTGCTGATCCAGGTACTCTGGATGTGAAAGTAGCGAAAGGTTCTGATCTCGTCATCAACAAGACGGCGGCTGACAAGTTAGGCATGACCATTCCTCAGTCCGTTCTGGACCGTGCGACCAGCGTAAAATAATAGATTAATCATGCCGGTATGACTCCATGCCGGCATTGTTAAGCAGAAAGGGAGTTTGTATGTCTGCTTTTGCATTTTTTGGGGCTTTGGAAGTAGGCCTTATTTACGGGTTGGTTGCTCTGGGTGTTTATCTGACATTCCGAGTTCTTGATTTTCCCGATTTGAGTGTGGACGGTAGTTTCCCTATGGGAGCTGCGGTCGCCGCAACCGCTATTGTTTCAGGCATTAACCCTTGGGTAGCAACGGGCATGGCTATTTTGGCCGGCGCTGCGACAGGCTGGGTAACCGCGTTCCTCACCGTTCGATGTGGCATCCTGCATCTTCTCGCATCGATTCTTACCATGATTGCTGCGTTTTCCATCAATATCCGCATTATGGGCCGACCAAACCTGGCGCTTCTCGGAGATGACACCATTCTCACGCCGTTCGAAGCCATGGGCGATTCCATGTACATTCGCCCGCTAGTGGTCGCGGTACTGGTATTGATTTCGGCGCTGTTTGTCGTTCGTCTGTTGAACAGTGATTTCGGTCTGGGTCTTCGTGCCACGGGCGTCAACGCGCGTATGGTTGCGGCGCAAGGTGCCAGCACCGCGTTTTACACTTATTTCTGTCTTGCTTTGTCGAACGGTTTCGTTGGCTTTGCCGGTGCTCTGTTTGCACAAACCAACAGTTTCGCTGACGTAACCTCTGGTGTCGGTACGATCGTGGTCGGTCTGGCTGCGGTAATTCTGGGTCAGACACTGATCCCGGGGCGAAAAATTTGGGTTGCAGTCACGGCGGTGATTGTAGGCTCGGTGTTGTACCGTCTTGCGGTGGCTTTTGCACTGAGTACTGGCATGTTTGGTTTGCAGGCATCGGATCTGAACCTGGTAACCGCGGTGCTGGTCGCACTGGCGCTGATCATGCCGAAAATGAAAAGGAATCTGAAATTAAAAAAGGGTAGTGCACCTGCTCAGAAGATAGCGGTATCTAAGCAGGGTAAGTCGTCAGGAGAAGCAGTATGATCCGTTTAGAAGATATTCAAGTTACGTTTAACCCTGGCACTATTCTGGAAAACCGAGCGCTGAGAGGCGTATGCCTGGAGGTGCCTGAGCATCAGTTTCTGACCGTTATCGGTTCGAACGGAGCGGGTAAATCGACGCTGTTGGGCGCCGTTACCGGGGAAACGCCAATGGTAGGTGGCAAAGTCCTGATTGATGAAACGGACGTAACTCGCCAGAGTGTGGACCAACGCGCCAATTTGTGCGCGCGCGTTTTCCAGGACCCACTGGCGGGGACTTGCGGCGCTCTGACCATCGAAGAAAATATGGCGTTGGCCTATATGCGAGGCAAACGCCGCAGCTGGACGCATGCACTCTCTTCCAATCGCCGTAAGCTGTTTCAGGAACGTATCAGTATCCTCGGGCTTGGGCTGGAAGATCGTTTAGGTGACAGCATTGGCCTGCTTTCCGGTGGCCAGCGTCAGGCTGTAAGTCTGGTGATGGCAACGCTGTCAGACAGCAAACTTTTATTACTTGATGAACATACAGCGGCACTGGATCCACGTATGGCGGCTTTCATCATCGACCTGACTAAAAAGATCGTGAAAGAGTTTAACCTGACCGTCATGATGGTCACGCACTCGATGAAAGATGCGTTAGCTTGTGGCGATCGCACCGTTATGCTCCACCAAGGACAAATTGTTCTTGATGTGGCGGGTGAACAGCGTGCCAATATGCAGGTTCCCGACTTGCTGGAAATGTTCTCTAAAGTGCGTGGCGAAGAGCTGAGTGATGACAGTCTGTTGCTGAGTTAATCAACCCGTACAACATAAAATGAGCCTCCCGTTTGGTGTCAAATCAACGGGAGGCTTTTTGTTTTATATCGGTCCATAGCCACCGTGGGTAGCTGCATGTCTGCATCAATCTGGTAGACAGCATTTGATAACTGTCATTGATGGAAGCGCTGAAGACGTAATGATTGGTTTATACTATTGCTGTGATTCTGCTGTATCATATCCACCCATGTTTATATAGTGAGCAGGTTGCTCTCCGCTTAATCTCAGATTACTTAAATGAAACCAAAGAAGAACTACAGTAAAAAAAACGCAATCTTGGGACCGTTTCTCGTCGTATTGGTGATGCTAGCCGCCATGATTTACTCCTACATGCAGGTCTTGAACAACGATATTGACGATGAGTATCACAGTGTAGGAGAGATGCTCAAAAGGGTGAGCAAAATTGTCATTGCCTTGAATTATGGATTTTCCAATTACCTAGAATCACCGCCGATTCCTGCGTCGGGTTTCAATCAAAACATCAGTGACGGTTTGTGCCGAATCAAGCACAAGGAATCAAGCGTCGTTTCGAATCAAAAGGCCAATTCTTCGCCGCCAATTAGCATTAGCTACATGATGATAGGCGTTGAGTCCTTATGTGATGCTCAGAATCCTCTTTACCAATCAATGTTGCGGAAAGTGTCTTTGGCGCCCACACTTTCCTTTATTCATGATCTTGATGGCTACATTACTGGTGTCCACTACATTGACAATCAAGGTTATGCCATATCAGCGCCAGATTCGGTGATCAAAGACCTTACCAGGGAACAACTGGTTACCGTGAAACTGAGAACGTTTTGGCAGCAAGCGTCGAGCAATGCAGATGTGATCAGTGTTGTCGGTCCCAGTGCTTTCAGTGAAGTCCTGCGTCAGCGTAACAATATGGCTTTAGCCATGCCTGTTTTCCGGGAAAGTGAATTTCAAGGCGTCGTGGTAATGGATGTGAGTGTTGATAAACTCATCGGTAGCGACTCACGTTTGCAGGGTAAAATTCAGTTGGTGAGAACGGCAGACCTTCCCGCCGATGGCTCGGCTTATCAGCCTTATCGTCTGGAAGCTAACTACGTCAATCTCGATCACTATCTTTACTACGAGTGGAATTGGGCTGCGGAAGCGAAACAGTTTTTAGCGGAGAAACAGTCAGCGTTGATTGCGCTGCTGCTGGCTTACATGGTGTCAGTGGTGGCTCTGTTCTACTTCAACACCCGCATTGAGAAGTCCTACTACGAGAATCTGGCGTCTCGAGATCCGATGACAGGGTTGCTGAATCGACGGGGAATGAAAGAGTTCCTGGCATCGCAAAAACATCGTCGCTACCTGTCTATTGCGGTGCTGGATATCGATAATTTCAAGTCCATTAACGATACTCACGGCCATGACGTAGGAGATGACGTAATCTGTTACATGGGCGAACGGATTGAACACAGCATGCGTGATACCGATGCCGTTGCACGTTTTGGCGGCGAGGAATTCGTTGTGTATCTGACCAGCGAAGATGCAGCGCAGTTAAAGACCGTTATGCTGCGAATCAAAGATGCCATTACCAAGGATTCCAAACAGGTTGTGCCGAATGGTTTCACCATTTCAGGCGGAGTAGAAGTCATTGAAAGCGACCCAGACTGGAGTTTCGATGAGCTGTTTAAACTGGCAGACGAAAAGCTGTATGAAGCGAAAACTACAGGGAAAGATAAGCTGGTGTTTTAACACCAGCTGTTAGTGTTAAGTAAGGGTATCGCGGTAACGCTGAAAATGGCTCACGATAGGGTCGACTTCTGTCATAGTGCGGATTTCACGGAACAGGTCGGCTGCTTGTGGGTAAGATTGGCGTAGGTAAGAGAACCATTGTTTTACACGATTCGGGTAGTATTTACCTTTGTCACCACGCACTTCATACGCTGAGTATTCCAGCAGCAGATCCACCACCTCATGCCATGGCATTGCGCTGTGGTTGTGTTTGACGATGTTGCCCAAGTTGGGCACGTTCAATGCGCCGCGACACACCATCAAAGAATCCACACCCGTCGTTTCAATGCACGCCTGACCGTCGGCATAATTCCAGATTTCACCGTTTGCAATAAGAGGAACGGTGGTTTTCTGGCGAATCTGATCGATGTAATCCCATTTGATCTCACTGGCTTTGTAGCCGCCCGCTTTGGTTCGGGCATGAACGGTCAGTTCATCCGCGCCAGCTTGTTGTACGGCGTCGACAATCTCAAAACAGTCATCCGGGTTTTCCCAACCAAGGCGAATCTTAGCGGTGACCGGAATATCAGAAGGAACTGCATCGCGGCACGCTTTGATCACCTGATAAATCAGTTCAGGGTGTTGCAGCAGTGCCGCGCCACCTTTGCTTTGGTTAACCATTTTAGCCGGGCAGCCGAAATTCAGATCAACCCCACATGCGCCAAGTTCAGCGGCGCGTACCGCATTTTCCGCCATCCAGTGTGGCTCTTGGCCGAGCAACTGAACTTTCACGGGAACACCCGCTTTGGTGCGCGAGCCTTGTTTCAGCTCTGGGCAAAGACGGTAAAACACATGGTCCGGAAGCGGCAGATTGATCACACGAACAAACTCGGTGACACAGAAATCGTAATCGTTAATCTGTGTCAGCATTTCACGCATCAGGTGATCCAGCACGCCCTCCATCGGGCCTAAAATGACTCGCATATTCTGTTTTTGTCTTCGCCAAATAAAATTGAGGCGAGATTGTAGTTGGAAGCGGGCGCAATGTCACGAAGGCTTATGGCGTGACGGTCGGACTCTCGGTTGTGACACTGATCTCGCCAGTCAGAGGGGAGTAATAGAGTATCGGCAGACTATCTTCTGCGCTGTAACCGGAGGTGTAGTAGTAATAACATTCGTTACTGCCAGTGTACCAACTCACGATGTCGCTATCGGAAGGCAACACATAGCCCGTATCCATTTGCGAACGAATCGTCAGATCGGTATTGAGGAGCGCTGGCCAGAGTGCCACGCAATCCGCGCCGCGAATCGAGTTGCCTTCGTTGTACGGGATTTGATTAACGGAAATCGGATAGCCCGTTGTTGAAGGATAGATGTCGCCTTGACCATAACCAACGGCTTGAGAAATAGCGGGTTCACCGTCAACCAGCCATTGGGCATTGTACATAGTCACCGAGGTGCGGAAACTGGCAAAAGCCGCGGCGGCGCGTTTTTCGTGCGCATCTCTCTGAAGGTTAAAGAAGCGAGGCGCCGCCGTAACGGCCAGAATGCCGAGAATAACAATGACGACAATCAACTCGATTAAAGTAAAGCCAAAGTGACGTTTCATAGTGAGTTATGGGTTGTTATTTGAATTATTCTGAAATAATGCTCTTATGAATAAATTTTTAAAAGAAAAATATGTTGCCCCGATGATTTTCCCCGTCAAACTCGCCAAATCGGCAGGCTGGGGTATAATGCTCGGCTAACCAGTCATTATGATAAAAGAGATTTCATGAGTTACCAGCTAGTGAATTTGGCTCAGATTGAGTGCAATGAATCCCCGTTGTTTATTGAAGGTGCCGTGTACGCGGCCAACCTGGCGACTCAGCCGCTGGATCCAGAGATGTGGATCCCGGTGGTATTCGGTGAACAGGCACCCGCGTTGGAAGCGGTCATCGTGGCTCAGATTCATGCCCAATATCACCAGCTCAAACGCAATGAGTATGCTTTGTTGGCTTTGCTTGCCCATCAGGAGATGTCGCGTGAAGAGGCGTTGGCTGATTTCGCTGAAGGCTTTATGAGTGTGTGGCCGCAAGTCGAATCACAATGGCAGTCGGTCAATCTTTCCGATGGTTCTATGCGTATGCTTCAAGCTCTGCTGACCACGCTGATGCTGGCGATCGACGAAGAGCAGACTCACGCTCAGATGAGAGAAGCCGGTTATGAATCACTGCCGATGCTGGCTAACATGATTGAACAGCTCGATTTGATGGTGCATGAGGTCGCGTTGGCGGCAGACGAAGCGATGTTGGGTAACAAAGCGCAAAGCGTCAACCCGTTCAAGGAGATTGGCCGTAACGACATTTGCCCGTGCGGTAGCGGTAAAAAGTTCAAACAGTGCTGCGGGCAGTAACTTTCCCTGCAAATAATCGAACTTTTCCCACACAGGATTGACACAATAAGGAAGCGAAAAGCCTATAACTTCCTTATCCCCAATTGCTAGGAGCAGTAACAGAATGAAGAAATGGTTCGCACTGTTTTTTTGTAGTTTTTCCGTATTCGCGACGCCAAAAGAGACGCTCAGCGAGCGTTTGGCGCTGGCCGATGGCTTCAGTGCCAAGTTTGAGCAGCAGGTTGTCAGCCCCGACGGTGACGTCGTCATGGAAGGCAATGGTCTGGTCGATATTGCTCGCCCGAGTCTGTTCCGCTGGGAGACACTGGCGCCAGACGAGAATCTGCTGGTGTCGGATGGTAAATCGCTGTGGTATTACAGCCCTTTTATTGAACAGGTGACCATTTACAATCAGGAACAAGCGACCGAGCAAACGCCGTTTGTCCTGCTGACCCGTAATCGCGCCAGTGACTGGGATGCCTACCAGGTTGAAGAGAAAGGCGATGTTTTTACTCTGACGCCAACAGCGGTCGATTCGAATCAGGGTCAGTTCCAAATCACCATCGACAGCAAAGGTGTGGTAAAAGGTTTTAATGTTATTGAGCAGGATGGACAGAAGAGTCTGTTCACGTTTAATGATGTGAAACAACAAAAGCCGCAGGCAAGCCGCTTTAAGTTCGATGTTCCTGACGGTGTGGAAGTCGACGACCAACGTAATTAAATCGGGTTACACATACCCGGTAAGTGAGTACCGTGAGCAACTACAGTTTTGATTTTGCCGGGGACGAAGATTTTCGTCCCCTTGCTGCGCGAATGCGCCCACAAACCGTTGAACAATATATTGGTCAGCAACACGTTCTTGGTCCGGGTAAACCGCTGCGCCGGGCGCTGGAAGCTGGCCACATTCATTCGATGATTCTGTGGGGCCCACCCGGCACAGGTAAAACCACTCTGGCAGAAGTTGCCGCGAACTACGCCAATGCGGAAGTGGAGCGCGTCTCGGCAGTCACTTCAGGCGTGAAAGAGATACGCGCCGCGATAGAGAAAGCACGAGAAAACAAGCTTGCAGGCCGGCGCACCATACTGTTTGTCGATGAGGTCCACCGCTTCAACAAATCGCAGCAGGATGCTTTTCTGCCACACATCGAAGATGGTACGGTGACTTTCATTGGCGCCACTACTGAAAACCCCTCTTTTGAACTCAATAACGCACTGCTGTCGCGTGCGCGCGTGTACAAACTGACGTCACTCAGCCAGACGGAAATTCGTCAGGCGTTGGATCAGGCCATTGAAGACACCGAGCGGGGTTTGGGTAAACAAGCCGCGCAGTTTCATGACAATGTTCTGGATCGCCTGTCCGAGTTAGTCAATGGTGATGCGCGCATGTCGCTCAACTATCTTGAACTGCTGTATGACATGGCAGAAGAGAACGAGCAGGGCGAAAAGCAGATCACGCTCAGCCTGCTGGCGGAAGTCGCGGGCGAAAAAGTGGCGCGTTTTGATAACAAAGGCGACATTTGGTACGACTTAATCTCAGCGGTACACAAGTCGATTCGTGGTTCGAATCCGGATGGTGCACTGTATTGGGCGGCGCGCATGATCTCAGCGGGCTGCGATCCGCTCTATATCGCACGTCGCCTGCTGGCGATTGCTTCTGAAGATGTCGGTAATGCCGACCCGCGCGCCATGCAAGTGGCGATGTCGGCGTGGGACTGTTTCACTCGGGTTGGTCCGGCAGAAGGCAATCGTGCGATTGCCCAGGCCATTGTCTATCTCGCTTGCGCGCCAAAAAGCAATGCGGTCTATACCGCCTGGAAGCAGGCACTGAGTGATGCACAGAATTTGCCCGAGTATGAAGTGCCCGTGCACCTGCGTAATGCACCAACCAGTTTGATGAAAGATCTTGGCTATGGCGCAGAGTATCGTTATGCCCATGATGAACCCGGCGCGTATGCGGCGGGTGAACGCTATCTCCCTCCTGAAATGACAGGAACTCGCTATTATCAGCCGACGAATCGGGGCTTAGAAACCAAGATTGGTGAAAAGTTAGATTATCTGGCGGATTTAGACGCAAAAAGCCCACAAAAGCGCTATGAAAATTAGCGGCTTTTCGTTATCGTTGACGGGTTAAATTTCTATACGCGTGGCTTTGATTAAAAAGGAAGCACACGCGTTTTTTCGCAACTCTTAAAGCATAGGATTAGCAATGCTGGATTCTAAATTACTTCGTACTGAGCTGGATGAAACAGCTGCAAAACTGGCGCGTCGCGGTTTTAAACTCGACGTGGACACAATTCGTACACTTGAAGAACAACGTAAGTCCATTCAAGTAGAAGTTGAAAATTTACAATCCACGCGTAACTCCATCTCCAAGCAAATTGGCCAACTGATGTCGAAAGGCGACAAAGAAGGCGCGGAAGAAGTGAAGAAACAGATCGGTACTCTGGGTGACGATCTGGACGCGAAGAAAGTGGAACTGGATGCGATTCAAAGCCAGCTTGACGCGATCACTCAAAGCGTGCCAAACCTGCCTGACGATTCTGTGCCAGACGGTAAAGACGAAAACGACAACGTTGAAGTGTCTCGTTGGGGTACACCCAAAGAGTACGATTTCGATGTGAAAGATCACGTTGACCTGGGTGAAATGGGCGATGGTCTGGACTTTGCGAGCGCAACCAAAATTACTGGTGCACGTTTTGTGATCATGAAAGGTCAGTTTGCTCGTCTGCACCGTGCAATCGCGCAATTCATGTTGGATCTGCACACAGAGCAACACGGTTACACTGAACTGTACGTGCCTTATCTGGTCAACTCAGACACGCTGTTTGGTACTGGCCAGCTACCAAAATTTGGTAAAGATCTGTTCCATACTGAACCTTTGGCAGAAAAAGCCAGCGATGAAGAACCTCGTCGCCTGTCTCTGATCCCAACTGCTGAAGTGCCGGTAACGAACCTAGTTCGTGACACCATCACTGAAGAAGCGGATTTGCCACTGAAAATGACAGCGCACACACCATGTTTCCGTTCTGAAGCGGGTTCATACGGTCGTGACACGCGTGGTTTGATTCGTATGCACCAGTTTGACAAAGTTGAGCTGGTTCAGATCACTAAGCCTGAAGACTCAATGGCAGCACTGGAAGAACTGACGGGCCACGCTGAGAAAGTTCTGCAACTGCTTGAGCTGCCATACCGCAAAGTGGTTCTGTGTACTGGCGACATGGGCTTTGGCGCATGCAAGACTTACGACTTGGAAGTTTGGGTTCCGGCTCAGAAGACTTACCGTGAAATCTCTTCTTGTTCAAACATGTGGGATTTCCAGGCTCGTCGCATGCAAGCACGCTTCCGTCGTAAAGGCGAGAAAAAACCTGAACTGGTTCACACGCTGAACGGCTCTGGTCTGGCGGTTGGTCGTACCATGGTTGCGATTCTGGAAAACTACCAGCAAGCTGACGGTCGCATCGCAATCCCAGCGGTACTGCAAAAGTACATGGGCGGCGTGACTCACATCGGCTAAGCCAGTCTGAGTGAACAGGTACAAAAAAACGGAGTGTGTAAACACTCCGTTTTTTTATGTGCTGAACACAGCAAGGCAACGTTACTTTCAGCCGCGTTGTCCAATCAATGGTCGGGCAGGCGGGGCTGAGAGCGCTTGTTAGCTCTCTGCTTTCACTGTGGCTTGTCGCGGTTGGTGTTTGAGGAACACGGCAACGATGGCAGCAATCGCCAGTGCAAAACAGTAGTAGGAGTTTGCGACGATTTCCAGCGGTGACAGCTTAAACACAGAGCCAAGCAGCAGCACCTGAGCGCCATAAGGCAGAATGCCTTGTACCACGCACGAGAAGATATCCAACAAACTGGCAGAGCGGCGAGGTGAGACATTGTTCTCCTCAGCTAACTGACGAGCCACGCTGCCTGAGACAATAATCGCGACGGTATTGTTCGCGGTGCAGCCGTTCACCAGCGAAACCAGTCCGGCAATACCCAGTTCACTCGCACGGCTGTTCGCGTGTTTTGAGTGGCGTGAGCCAAAGGTATTGATCAAACGGCTGACCAGATTAGTCAGAAAAGCCAGTCCGCCTTGACGACGCATCAGTTCGCTCAATCCACCGATCAGCATAGACAGCAGGAAGATCTCCTGCATGTTGCCAAATCCGGCGTAGATATCCTGAGCCAGATTGGTGAGCGCGTAGCCATCGACCGACGCCAGACCCACACCGCCTGCAAGCAAAATACCGATAGTCAGGACCACAAAGACGTTCATCCCAGAGACAGCCAACACCAGAATCGTGATGTACGGCAGCACTTTCAGCCACTCAATCGGGCCGGCTTGCGGCACTTGTGTCGCGGTACTGTGGTAAGCGAACACGACCAACGCAATCAGCGCGGCTGGCAATGCGATGCGAACGTTCTCTTTGAACTTGTCTTTCATTTCGCAGCCTTGCGAGCGCGTTGCCGCAATCGTGGTGTCCGAGATGATCGACAGGTTGTCACCAAACATTGCGCCGCTCAGGACGACGCCGGCAGTCATTGGTAAGCTCATTCCGGCCGATTGCGCAATGCCAAGTGCAACCGGTGCTACCGCAGCGATGGTCCCCATCGAGGTACCCATTGAGGTGGCGATGAAGGCGGAGATCAGAAACAAACCAGGCAGAATCATGTTGGTTGGAATGGCTGACAAACCGAGGTTGACGGTCGCATCCACACCACCAGAAGCCTTAGCAACGGCGGCAAAGGCACCCGCCAGCAAATAGATCATGCACATCGCGATGATGTCTTGATGGCCGACGCCATGCATAAAGTGCTCGATAGAGCGGCTGAGCTTATCTTTGCTCAACAGAAAAGCGATGATGATAGCGGGCAGAATCGCAATCGGTGCAGGTAATTGATAAAAGGCAAACTCAACGCCTTGCAAAGACAAGTAAGTACCTACACCAATAAACAGTGCAAGAAAGATAATCAGTGGGATCAGCGCGACCGCAGACGGTGCAACTGTTTTCGTAGTGTGCTGGGAACCGGACATGTAAACGACAAACTTAAAAATAGAAAGGCGTGAAGACTAATCGCCTCGCTGATGAATGTCAACGTCTAGACGTCTAAATGGCTGGTCAAGGTTTGTCCGTTGTTGTCAAACCTGTGGTTAGTTGGTTGCTCGAATTGGTGTTGAATTTCAGGGCAGTCTGCACTTCACTGGTGCAACGAAAACAGACGTATGTTGCTAACTTATTGAAAAATAAAAGCGCAAAAGTTGGTATAAGGTTTGCTCTGTCTATATCGATTAAAGATATTTGTTAATACCTAGGCAAAGGCGCCTTACTTCTCGGAAGTAAGGCGCTTTTTATTTGCCTTGAGCACAAGGAAGTGATGATGACTCAAGCCAATATTCTCACAACGTGTCCATACTGTGGCGTCGGGTGTGGCGTGTCAGCCAACCGTGAGACGATCGTTGGGGACAAAACACACCCGGCAAACCAGGGCGCGCTGTGTGTCAAAGGTTCTGCATTAGCTGAAAGCCTCAATATGCCCAGCCGTTTGCTGTATCCCAAACTCAGAGGCCAAGAAATCCAGTGGGATGCGGCAATTGACGATATTGCCACTCGTATTCATCAGGCAATTGAGCAGCACGGACCGGATTCGGTGGCGATGTATGTCTCAGGTCAGATCCTGACTGAGGATTACTACGTCGCCAACAAGTTGATGAAAGGCTACGTTGGCAGCGCCAACATCGACACCAACTCCCGTCTGTGCATGTCGTCGGCGGTGGCCGCGCATGTTCGCGCTTTTGGCGAAGATGTGGTTCCCGTTAATTACGATGACATCGATCAAACGGACCTACTGGTGCTGGTGGGTGCCAACAGTGCCTGGACGCATCCGGTGCTGTTTCGTCGTATTCAGCAGGCGCGTGAACAAAACCCCAGACTCAAGCTGGTGGTGATTGACCCGCGGCGCACCGTCACCGCTGAGCAGGCCGATTTGCATCTGGCGATCGCAAATGATGGTGATGTCTTGCTGTATAACGGCCTGCTGCGCTTTATGAAAGACAGCGGCACGCTCCATCAGACGTATATTGACGAGCACACGCAGGGTTTTGAGGCGTTATTGACGGAAATTTCGGATGAGCGTTATCAGTTGAGTCACGTCAGCCGAGCGCTGGATGTTGACGATGAGGCGCTGCGCACGTTTTTCCGTTGGTTTGCTTCCAGCCCGACGGCGTTGACGCTGTTTTGCCAGGGTGTGAACCAGTCCGTATCGGGGGTGGATAAAGGCAACGCTATCATCAATGCACATCTGGCGAGCGGTAAAATCGGTCGCAAAGGCTGCGGGCCATTCTCACTCACTGGTCAGCCTAATGCGATGGGCGGACGCGAAGTCGGCGGGCTGGCGAATCAACTTGCTGTGCACCGCGGTTTTGATGACATCGCCTGCCAGCAAGTACAGACGTTCTGGCAATCGCCAACCATCGCGAATAAACCGGGTCTGAAAGCGCTGGATCTGTTTGATGCCGTCGAAGCAGGGCACATTAAGGTGCTGTGGATCATGGCCACCAACCCGGTAGTCTCGTTGCCAGACAGCGACCGTATCCGTAGTGCTTTGAAACACTGCGACTTTGTGGTTGTTTCGGATATTACCGCCAGCAGCGATGTCGCCGAGTATGCGGATTTGTTGCTGCCTGCGGCAGGTTGGGGTGAAAAACAGGGCATGGTCACCAACTCCGAGCGCCGTTTGTCGCGTCAGCGCGCCTTTCTTGCCGCGCCCGGAGACGCCAAACCGGATTGGTGGGCGGTGAGCCAAGTCGGGAGTGCGTTATGTTCACGCCTGAACATCGCTGACGGGTTTGCGTTTCAAAGCGTAGCGGATGTGTTTCGCGAATACGCGGGGTTGACGGGCATCAACCGTGGTACTCCCTATCTGCTCGATCTGTCGATGTTTGCAACGATGAGTGACGATGAGTATGAGCGCTGGACGCCGGTGCAATGGCCGCTGACACGCAGTGCGCCATATCGCGACGGCCAGTTTTCAACGCCATCCGGACGTGCCAATTTTATCGCCGTTGAGCCTCATGAGGTGCCAAGCGGTGAGTGGTGGCTCAATACCGGGCGTCAGCGCGATCAATGGCACACCATGACCCGCACCGGACACATTGCCAAACTGGCAGCGGCAGAAGTCGAACCGACGCTCTACGTCAACAAACTTGCGGGCCAGTCGATTGGCCTCAAGGAAGGGGAAATCGCCGCGCTGCGCAGTGACAGCCAAACTCAGTGCGTGTTCGCGCGCGTGGCGTTTGATGAGGGGCTGAAAGGAAAGCAGCTATTTATGTCCATGCACTGGGCCGGGCGTTACAGCGCGCACTCTCAGGTGAATCGTGCCGTGCTGCGCGCGGCCGACCCCATCTCCGGTCAGCCTGCGTTTAAGTCGGCTCACGTGCATCTTGCACCCGTCACCATGCAAAGTTACGGCCTGTATGTCGGCGCGTCCCGCACGCTACCAGAATGTGATTATGTCAGCTATCAGCAGGAAGAACGCCTTGGTGTGACGCGTTTTGCCTCACTAACGGAGCTGGGCAAAGGTCAGTTTGAATTGCTCAGCGGCGAGCAGGTGCTGCGTTGGGATCTGCCGCAAGGCTGGATGATGGTCATCGGGCGCGCAAAAGCTGATACACCTGCGATGGAAGTGGCTGGCATCCTGATGGTCTCCACCCAACCCGTCGAGCAGGAGTACACCGCGATGGTGGCGCTGATTGGCAAGCCATTGCAGCTGGGTTCGGTGCTCGCACTTGCCGGGAAAACCGTAACCAGCCAGTTGGTGTGCAGCTGCTTTCGCGTCACGGACAAACAGATTCAACACGCGATGGCGCAGGATGGCTGCGTGACGCTCAACCAGTTACAGAGCAAATTGAAGTGCGGCACGAACTGCGGTTCCTGCCTGCCGGAAGTCAACAAATTGCTGGCCAGCCGTTCTGTGCTGGTGATGGCGAAACCTTAATCTCAGGAGTCGAGCCATGAAAACCGATTCAACCCCACGATTTGCGCGCAGTCCCCGCTCTGACGCGACCTCCTTTACGGTGCATGATCGCTTCTATCAGAACAGCCCAAGCGCGCCGAAGACAAGCCAACCTGCTGGTCAAAAAGGCTTTGTGTTTCTGGTCGGCGCGGGGCCGAGCGATCCGGACTTACTCACCGTCAAAGCCGTGAAAGTCCTGCAACACGCTGATGTGGTGGTCTATGACCGCTTAGTCGGCCGCGATATTCTCGAACTCGCCAATCCCGATGCGCAGATGGTGTATGTGGGTAAACGTTGCGGACAGCCGAGTATGACACAGGAAGCCATCAGCGCGCTGCTGGTCGATTTCGCTCAGCAAGGTAAACAGGTGGTGCGTCTGAAAGGCGGCGATCCGTTCATCTTTGGCCGCGGTGGTGAAGAGGCGCTGGCGCTGGTCAAACACAACATCGCTTATCAAGTGGTGCCGGGCATTACTGCCGCCATCGGTTGTGCGTCAAGCGCGTTGATTCCGCTGACACATCGAGAGGTCTCGCGCAGCGTGACGTTAATCACCGGCCAAGTCGTCACGGGTGCATTGCCTGCCTGGGCGGGTTTGGTGAGCAGCGGTCAGACGCTGGTGTTCTACATGGGGCTGGAAAAAGCAGACGCGATTGAACAGGGTTTAATGTCCGCGGGTCTCAGTGGTTCAACGCCGGTTGCTGTGGTCGGCCAAGGCTGTTCTGAGCAGCAAACGGTCGTGACCTTTGAGCTCAATCAGCTCACACAAACAGCAAATGCACTCAAAGGTCTCAGTCCGGCATTGATCATTATGGGAGACGTGGTAAAACTTCGGGAGCAACTGATGCAAACGGCGCACGCGGTGACCCAGTCACATTCGCAACCTGCAAGCGCCCCGGCTTATTAAGAGGACTCAATGAGCACAATTCTGGACTGTATTCGTACTGTCGGCCGCGGTGAACGCGGCCGAAAACCGCTCAGTTTTGAGCAGGCATTTCAGGTGATGGATGACTACCTGAACGGAGACGTGGGCGATGATCAGATGGCGATGCTGTTGATGCTGATCCGAGTGCAAAACGAAACCAATGCTGAGATCGCCGGATTTGTGAAAGCGTTTCAGTCCCGAGTGCCGAGTATTGGCGCGGAGATTGACTGGCCCTGTTACGCCGGAAAACGTGCCGCGGCGGGTAAACCCTGGCATCTGCTGGCCGCCAAAATCATGGCTGACAACGGACACAAAGTACTGATGCACGGCTACAACGACAAACCGGCGTCACGTGAGCATGCAGAAGCTTATTTGGCTGCGTGTGAGGTTCCGCTAGCCAAGGATGCAGAGCACGCTAAAGCGCTGCTGCAAACAGGCAACATTGCGTATCTGCCGCTGCGTCATTTTGCGCCGCAAGCCGAGGTGATGATTGGCTGGAAAAACCGCTACGGCCTGCGCACGCCGATCAACACGGTAGCGCGGGCGCTGAATCCTGGCGGCGGTGAAATTGGTCTGCGAGGCAGTTTCCATCCGGGTTTTCAACAACTGCACGCAGAAGTTGAGCACGTGATTGGCAAAACCGCCCATGCGGTGATCTCATTTAAAGGCCAGTCCGGTGAGTCGGAGTACAACCCGAAGGTGAGCCAGACGGTGTGGCTCAGCCAGACCGATGGCGTGCACTCTTACTATTGGCCTGAGCAGTTTGTCTCAGACATCGCGCTGCCTAACACTTGCCCACTGGGTACACCGCAAGAAGAGTGGGTCCAGATGGCGAACAGTGTCGTTGCGACCATGACCGCTGTGCTGTTTGCGAAGACGCTCGATCGCGATACCGCGATGGCGACGGCCTTTCGCTATTGGCAAGCCTATGTCGACACGCACTGATTTACCCCCGCGTTTTTCTCCTCTGCCACATCAAATGGCGGATTGACGCAACCAAGTCATTCAACTATCACATCGTGAAGTCAACATGTGTCACCGTTCCTGAGCGCTTCTCTGTAACAAGAGGGCGCCGGGAAGGTCGTGAGCACTTTTGGGTGTACCGCTCAATCTAGCCCTAAAGAGTTATAAACTGTCAGATATTAACTTTATATTATTGTTATTATTGAACTAAATTTCGCACCTTCAACATGGCGCACTCCTTGCAGTTTCATTCCATAGAGTTTGAACACAACAAGGAATGGCTATGTCTCTCTCTCACTCTTCTCAATCCATTGTGGTGTGCTGTGACAGCGTCAGCGATCAGGCCGGGATCAGTGCCAAACTTGCGTTGCACTACGACCAGATCCTGCTCTGCCAACTGGCTCAGTTGGAGCGCATGATCGACAAAGAATCTTCACCCACTGTGGTGGTGTCGTGGCGCCAACCGAGTGCAGAGCTGAGGCTCATTGTCGAGTTTTGTTCCCAGCGCAAGGTGCCGCTTCTGGTGATTCTTAAACAGCTTCAGGTGAACGATATCAATCGCTTACCGCAACATCACGATTTCGTTTTGTTGCCTTTTGACTCGGCGTTTGAGCTCAAGCCCTGGATTGACTATGCCAAGCAGGTGCGTGAGACCAGTATGGCGATGGCGCAGGAAATCGAGTCGTTGACGCAAAAACTGGAAGAGCGTAAATGGGTCGAAAAGGCCAAAGGGATACTGATGCGTCTGCATGGTTTGGATGAAGATAAAGCGTATCGCGCACTGCGCAGCAGCGCGATGCAGTCGAGCCTGTCACTGGCGCAGGTGGCGAAGAACGTGATCCACACTATGGAAGGTCTGGGTCTCTGATAATACTTTGGGGTTAGGCGGAATTCTTGTCACTGGTGCACTTTGCACATAAACAAAGCACGAAAACAGTAAATATCTCAGAAATTCAACTTAACCTATTGATAAATAATAACTATGAAAACTGGCATGTAACTTGGATTGTCATCTTCAGTAACGGAAATGAAGTACATCCGACAATTTGGAATAAGCCGCAAGGCTGCTGACCCACATCATCAACGGCGGTGATGACGGAAATAGCAAAGGCGCTACTGCTCTGAGAAGCAGTAGCGCCTTTTTTGTGGCTTTTTGAATCAAGCAAGTTTTGGAATCAGACAGGATTTGTAATCAAGGAAAGGGAGTATTGCGATGCAATCGAAAACACCATGGATGCGCAGCTTACTGTTGAGCGCTTCACTGCTGAGCGCCGGAGCCTATGCTCAGGTGGGTGAGCCAGAGTTGGAAGATTTGAAGTTCGGCTTTATCAAACTGACGGATATGGCACCACTTGCCGTCGCGTATGAAAAAGGCTTTTTTGAAGACGAAGGACTGTACGTCACGCTCGAAGCGCAGGCGAACTGGAAAGTGCTGCTTGATCGCGTGATTGACGGCGAACTGGATGGCGCGCATATGCTGGCGGGCCAGCCGCTGGGTGCGACGATTGGTATCGGCACCAAAGCAGAAGTCATCACGGCGTTCAGTATGGATCTTAACGGCAACGCCATCACCGTTTCCAATGATACCTGGGAGCAGATGAAGCCGTTTTTGAGCAAAGAGAGCGACGGCAAAATCGTTCACCCCATTAAAGCGGATGCTCTGAAACCTGTGGTGCAGCAATATCGCGACCAAGGCAAACCTTTCAACATGGGCATGGTGTTTCCGGTCTCGACGCACAACTACGAGCTGCGTTACTGGCTGGCGGCAGGCGGTATCAATCCGGGTTACTACGCACCGCAATCGGGGGACAACAGCGGTCAGTTGAAAGCCGACGTCCTGCTCAGCGTCACTCCGCCACCACAAATGCCAGCGACCATGGAAGCGGGCACCATCAAAGGCTACTGCGTGGGTGAACCGTGGAACCAGCAGGCGGTGTTCAAAGGCATCGGTGTTCCGGTGGTCACGGATTACGAGATCTGGAAAAACAACCCGGAAAAAGTGTTTGGCGTATCAAAAGCGTGGGCGGAGAAATATCCGAATACGCACATTCGCGTGGTGAAAGCTTTGATTCGTGCAGCGCATTGGCTGGATGAAAACAACAACGCCAACCGCAGCGAAGCTGTCGCGATGCTGTCGAAAAGTCAGTATGTCGGTGCCGATAAAGAGGTGATTGCCAACTCCATGACAGGCACCTTTGAGTACGAAAAAGGTGACAAACGTGAGGTGCCGGATTTCAACGTGTTCTTCCGTCATAACGCAACCTATCCGTACTACAGCGATGCGATTTGGTATCTGACTCAGATGCGCCGCTGGGGCCAGATTGCGGATGCCAAATCGGACGACTGGTACATGAATATCGCCAAAGAGGTCTACCGTCCGGATATCTATCAGCAGGCGGCGGAATCTCTGATTGAAGATGGTGTGATGAGCGCGAAAGACTTTCCGGATTTCAACCATGAAGACGGTTTCCGTGCGCCACAGAAACACTTCATCGATGACATCGTCTACGACGGCCATCAACCGAACGCTTACCTCAACAAGTTCGCTATCGGTCTGAAGGGTAACGACAAAGTATAAAACACGGGGTCTGGTGCTTTGGGTCAAGGCCACACGGCTGCACCAGACCTGCCTTCACAGGGACGAGACGCAATAGCGCAAGGAGTTTGCTATGTCGAGCAATGTAATTTCACTGATCCCCAGTCGCGAAAAAGTGGTCAGTCGCAGTAAAGTGATGCTGATGCCACTGATTGGAATCCTTATCTTTCTGATGTTCTGGCACCTCGCCGCCAGACAGGTCGAAACGTCACTCGGTACGCTGCCAGGACCGGTGCAGACGTTCGCCCAGTTCAGCAACTTGGTTAATGAACACTTCAAAGAGCGAGAAAAAGAGCAGGCTTTTATTGAACGCCAGGAGAAGCGTAACGCTGCCAAATTGGCCAAAGACCCCAATGCGGATGTCCGCATTCGTCCGTACACCGGTAAACCGACATTCTTTGATCAGATCGGGACCAGCCTGGTCACGGTGGCGGCGGGGTTTGCGCTGGCGTCTTTGATTGCGATACCGCTCGGTATTGTTCTGGGGCTCAACCACGGACTGTATCAGGCATTCAACCCCATCATTCAACTGCTGAAACCAGTATCGCCACTGGCTTGGTTACCGATTGTCACCATGGTGGTGAGTGCGACTTACGTCAGCGATGACCCGATGTTTGCCAAATCGTTCGTCAACTCGCTGTTGACTGTGGCGCTGTGCAGCTTGTGGCCGACGCTGATCAATACCGCGGTTGGCGTCACCAGTGTGGATAAAGACCTGATTAACGTGAGCAAGGTGTTGCGCCTGTCGTGGTGGCAACATATTCGCACCATCGTGTTGCCCTCAGCGATTCCGATGATCTTCACCGGGCTGCGGTTGTCGCTCGGGATTGCCTGGATGGTGCTGATTGCCGCGGAGATGCTGGCGCAGAACCCGGGTCTCGGCAAGTTTGTGTGGGATGAATTTCAAAATGGCAGCTCGGCGTCGCTGGGGCGAATTATGGTGGCGGTGATTGCGATTGGCTTTATCGGGCTGCTGTTGGATCGCGGCATGCTGCAACTGCAAAAACATCTGTCTTGGAACAAACAGCAAGCGCTGCGTTAAGGAGAACGGCATATGTCCAAAGCATTTTTAGATTTAACCCAACTCGGCATGCGCTTTCCCACGCCACAAGGTGAGTTTGTCGCGCTGAAAAACGTCGACCTGCAGATCCAAAAAGGCGAGTTCATCTCACTGATTGGCCACTCAGGTTGCGGCAAGTCAACCGTGCTTAACCTGGTCGCGGGCCTTTACATGCCCACCGACGGTGGTGTGATTGTGGATGGACGCGAAGTCGATGGCCCTGGGCCAGAGCGCGCGGTGGTGTTTCAGAACCATTCGCTGCTGCCGTGGCTGACGGTGTACCAAAACGTTGAGCTGGCGGTGAAACAGGTCGCCAAAGGACAAAGTAAAGCCCAAATTAAACAGCAGGTTGAACATTATCTCGACCTGATCCAAATGGCGCACGCCTCGGATAAGAAACCGGATGAGATCTCGGGTGGGATGAAGCAGCGCGTCGGTATTGCCCGCGCGCTGGCACTGCAACCCAAAGTGTTGTTGATGGATGAACCGTTCGGTGCACTCGACGCCTTAACCCGCGCTCGCTTGCAGGATGCGCTGATGGAGATTCAGGCTGAGCTTAATAACACCGTCATCATGATCACCCATGACGTGGACGAAGCGGTGCTGCTGTCGGACAAAATCGTCATGATGACCAACGGCCCGGCTGCGACGGTCGGCGAAGTGCTCAACATTGAACTGCCGCGCCCACGCAATCGCGTTCAACTGGCGGATGACCCGACGTATCAGAAATATCGTCAGTCGGTACTGCGCTTTTTGTATGAGAAACAATCGAAATCTGAAGGTCGTCAACCTGCTGCTGCACCAGTCGCCAAAACTGCATAAGGAAACGCAAAATGATGGAACATATTGTCATTATCGGCAACGGAATGGTCGGTCACCATCTGGTTGCTAAGCTGGTGGAAAAACAAGCCCACCTTGAAAAACGGATTACCGTGATTGGCGAGGAGCGTTTTATCGCTTACGACCGCGTACAACTCTCGTCGCTGTTCTCCGGTAAATCGCATGATGATCTGATGCTGAGCAGCGAAGAGTGGTATCAAAAACACGGGATCAATCTGATTCTGGGTAGCCAGGTCACGGCCATTAACCGAGTGCAGAAAAGCATTATTCTGGATGACGAAGATGTGCTGGGTTACGACTCCCTCGTGCTGGCAACCGGTTCTTATCCGTTTGTGCCCCCCGTACCGGGTTCAGAGCGTGACAACGTCTTTGTCTACCGGACTTTGGACGACCTGTCTGCGATTCGCAATGCGTGTGAACATGCTCGCACGGGGGCAGTGATCGGGGGGGGGCTGCTGGGATTAGAAGCGGCCAACGCGCTGCGTCTGCTGGGATTAGAAACGCATGTGATCGAATTCGCGCCGCGACTCATGCCGGTTCAGCTCGATGATGGTGCGGGTGGTGTGCTGAAACAGAAAATTGAGCAGCTTGGTCTGACGGTGCATACCTCAACGGGTACTGAGCGCATCATTGACGGCGAAAGCGCCAAGCATCGCATGGTATTCAAAGATGCAGAGCCGCTGGAAGTGGACGTGATTGTGTTTTCTGCCGGCATTCGCCCGCAGGATGCGTTGGCGCGTCAGTCCGGTTTAGCGGTGGGCGAACGTGGCGGCATTGTCATTTCCGACAGTTGCCAAACCAGCGACGAGAACATCTACGCCATTGGCGAATGTGCGCTGTGGCAACAACGGATTTTTGGCCTGGTGGCACCGGGGTACGCCATGGCGCGCGCCGTGGCTGACCAGTTGATGGGACATAGCGGCAGTTTCACGGGGGCGGACATGAGTACCAAACTCAAACTGTTGGGGGTGGATGTGGCCTCAATTGGTGACGCGCAGATGCAAACCGCGGGCGCGCAGGAACTGGTGTTGCAGGACACGGTACAGGGAACCTACAAAAAACTGATAGTCGATGCGAGTGGTACCCAATTACTCGGCGCGATTCTGGTGGGTGACAACAGCGACTACGATGCGTTACTGCAGGCGTATCTCAACCAAACCGTGCTGCCTGATCATCCGGCGCACCTGTTGTTTGATACGTCGATGCTGAGCGGCGAAGTATCGGACGACACCATGATCTGTTCGTGCCACAACGTCACCAAAGGCGCGCTGGTGGCTGCGATTCATGCTGGCGCGACCGAGCTCAATGAACTCAAATCCGTCACCAAAGCGGGCACTGGCTGTGGCGGCTGTTCCAGCATGGTGAAATCGGTGCTGGACGCTGAACTGGTGGCCATGGGCGTGGAAGTGAACAATCATATTTGTGAACACTTTGAATACTCCCGTCAGGAACTGTTCCACATTTGCCAGGTGGAAGAAATCAAAGACTTCGACACCTTGCTGGAGAAACACGGCCACGGCTTGGGTTGTGATTTGTGTAAACCGACCGCGGCTTCGGTCTTTGCCTCTTTGTGGAACGAGCACATTATGGAACCGAAGCTGAGTGCGCTGCAGGACTCCAACGATGCCTTTATGGCGAATCTGCAAAAAGACGGCTCTTATTCTGTGGTGCCACGCGTGCCGGGCGGCGAAATAACGCCGGAAAAACTGATCGTGCTGGGGGAAGTGGCGAAGCAGTACGATCTGTACACCAAGATCACCGGTGGTCAGCGGGTTGACTTGTTCGGCGCGCAAATGGAGCAACTTCCTGAGATCTGGCGCACCTTGATTAACGCCGGCTTTGAGACCGGCCATGCGTACGGTAAGTCGGTGCGAACGGTGAAATCGTGTGTCGGTTCAACCTGGTGCCGCTATGGCGTGGATGACTCGGTTGGGCTGGCGATTGAGCTGGAGAATCGCTACAAAGGCTTGCGCGCACCGCACAAACTCAAGTTTGCCGTCTCGGGTTGTACACGCGAATGTGCTGAAGCGCAGAGCAAAGATATCGGTGTCATTGCGACCGAAAAGGGTTGGAACCTGTATGTGTGCGGTAATGGCGGCATGCGCCCCCGTCATGCCGACCTGCTGGCTTCTGACTTAACCAAATCGCAGCTTGTGACCTTGATTGATCGCGTGTTGATGTTCTATGTCCGCACTGCCGACAAGCTGCAACGCACATCGGTGTGGCTCGACAATCTGGAAGGCGGTCTGGATTATCTCAAACAGGTGGTACTGGACGATTCGCTCGGACTGTGCGAGCAACTGGAAAACCAGATGCAGCGTGTGGTCGATACCTATCAATGCGAGTGGAAAAGTACGCTTGAAAATGAGGACAAACTGCGTAAGTTCCGTCCGTTCATTAATCACGAACAGGGCAGCGTGAGCCTGCCATATCAGCGCCTGCGTGGTCAGCGTATTCCGGTTAGCGAGGAGATATCATCATGAAACAACGACTGTGTCATTTGAGCGAGCTGACGCCATTTCAAGGATGTGGCGCGTGGATTGGCGATCAACAAGCAGCGCTATTCTATCTGCCCGGTGATGAGCCGCACGTGTATGCGGTGCAACACTGGGATCCCATTGGCAAGGCCTATGTGATGGCTCGCGGTATTGTCGGCGATGTGAAAGGAGAGCCGTGCGTTGCCTCGCCGCTCTACAAACAACATTTCAGCTTACTGACAGGGCAGTGTGTGGAAAAACCGGATGTGGCGCTGAAGACCTGGCGTGTGCTGGTGGAAGCCGAGCAGGTGTACGTGCTGCTGAGTGAAACAGCGCTCGCTTGACAACTTAATGATTTAACTAAAAAACCTGGCCTCAGTCGCCAGGTTTTTTGTTGTCTCTACGAATGACGGGATCTTTTCTCAAAAAACACCGCTCAAACGCGCCATTGAATCTGACTCAATCAGTCGGTATCACTCAAAAAACATTCTGGGGATTGGAGCGCCGCTTCCACCGCTTGAATCAGTTGATCCAGATGCTGTGGCTCACTGATAAATGGCGGCATCATGTAAATCAAGCGACCAAATGGACGAATCCACACGCCATGCTGCACAAACAGCGCCTGAATCGCTTCCATGTTGACCGGTTGATGCGTCTCAACCACACCAATCGCCCCGAGCCAGCGCGTGGCTTTGACTTGCGGGTAGCGATTGAGCAGCGGCAAGCGCTCGGCAAAGCCCAACTCAATCTGCTTCACCTGTTGCTGCCAATGTCCTTCTTCAATCAGGCTCAGACTGGCCGAGGCGACCGCACACGCCAGCGGGTTGCCCATAAAGGTTGGACCATGCATAAAGCAGCCCGCTTCGCCGCCGCAGACCGT
The DNA here is from genome assembly GCF_016464285.1 of Vibrio sp. bablab_jr001. NCBI lineage: Bacteria > Pseudomonadati > Pseudomonadota > Gammaproteobacteria > Vibrionales > Vibrionaceae > Vibrio > Vibrio sp. bablab_jr001. The sequence goes on along the minus strand of NZ_JACDWZ010000039.1, from coordinate 158,666 downwards.
ATCAGCGACTTCCTTGGTGGTCAGTGCGGCCGATAAGGTCATGTAGCCGCTGGTGAGCGCTTTCCCGACACATAAAATGTCCGGCTGAATGTTCGCATGTTCACACGCAAACAATTTGCCGGTTCGACCAAAGCCCGTGGCGATCTCATCGAGGATCAGCAGCACGCCAAACTCATCACACAGCGCGCGTACCTGACGCAAAAACTCCGGGTGATAAATGCGCATTCCACCCGCACCCTGCACAATCGGCTCTAGAATGACGGCTGCGATCTGGCGATGATTCTCGGAGAGTTGATGGCGAAAATCTTCGATATCGCGTTCATTCCACTCTTCCCAAAAGCCGGTGTTGGGTGATTCGGCAAACAGATGCTCAGGGAGAAAACCTTTGTACAGCGTGTGCATTGAGTTATCCGGATCAGTGACCGACATCGCAGCAAAGGTATCCCCATGATAGCCGTGGCGCAGGGTGAGGAATTTCGGGCGCTGTTCGCCTTTGGCGTGCCAGTATTGCAGCGCCATTTTCAAACTCACTTCCACTGCCACGGAACCTGAATCGGCGAGAAATACATGTTTAAGATTATTCGGCACCAGAGAGAGCAAGCGCTGGCATACCTCAATGGCCGGCTGGTGGGTGATGCCGCCAAACATGACGTGAGACATCTTATCGATCTGCTGATGCGCTGCGGCATTCAGGCGAGGATGATTGTATCCGTGAATGGCGGACCACCACGAGGACATGCCGTCGACCAGCGCTTTTCCATCTTCGAGATAAATGAAAACACCGTCAGCATGCGTGACCGGATAGCAGGTCAGAGGTGTAAGGGTTGAAGTGTAGGGATGCCAGATGTGCTGGCGGTCGAAGGCTAAATCCATGACAATTCCGCAATAAAAATAAGATTAAAAAATAATCAAATGTAAACTTGTGATCGTTCTTGTTGTTGACAGTCTACCGTGTGTCAGTAGACTAGCCAAGCATAATCCCCATGCCACAGGGCGTTGCGGAGCATTGACGACTTTGGTTCGCCAGCCTGAAACACCCGGTCACTTGGGCATAAAACTAATAACACCAACAAGGATTACACGTGGAAATTCGTCATAACTGGACAGTGGCTGAAGTTAAAGCACTGCTTGAAAAACCGTTTATGGATCTGCTGTTCGACGCTCAACTCGTCCACCGCCAGCATCATCCGCACAACCATGTTCAGGTGAGCACATTACTCTCCATCAAGACCGGCGCGTGTCCGGAAGATTGTAAATATTGCCCGCAGAGCGCGCACTACCGCACCGATGTCGATAAAGAGCGTCTGATGGAAGTAGAACGCGTGCTGGATGCTGCGCAAAAAGCCAAAAGCTCAGGCTCAACCCGTTTCTGTATGGGCGCGGCGTGGAAAAACCCGAAAGCGCGCGACATGCCGCTGCTCAAAGAGATGATTTCCGGCGTGAAAGGCATGGGGCTGGAAACCTGTATGACGCTGGGCATGTTAACTTCTGATCAGGCGCAAGAGCTGGCGGATGCGGGCCTTGATTACTACAACCATAACCTGGATACCTCGCCGGAGTTCTACGGCAACATCATCACCACGCGTACTTACCAGGATCGTCTCGATACGCTGTCCCATGTGCGTGATGCGGGCATGAAGATCTGTTCGGGCGGTATCATCGGCATGGGCGAGAGCACCAATGACCGCGCTGGCTTATTGGTGGAACTGGCGAACCTGTCTGTGCATCCGGAAAGCGTGCCGATCAACATGCTGGTGAAAGTCAAAGGCACGCCGCTGGAACAAGTGGACGATGTCGAACCGTTTGATTTTGTGCGCCTGATTGCCGTTGCGCGCATCATGATGCCGCAGTCGGCGGTGCGCCTGTCTGCGGGCCGTGAAAAGATGAATGAACAGATGCAAGCGCTGTGCTTTATGGCGGGTGCAAACTCAATTTTCTATGGCTGCAAACTGCTGACGACTCCCAACCCGGCGGAAGACAGCGACATGCTGCTGTTCAAAAAACTGGGCATCAACAGCCAACAAGTGGCGCAAAAGCCCGACGAGATTACTGAAAATGAACTGCTGGACCGCGTGGTAGAACGTGTGGCCGCGCGTCCAACAGCGGATGACATGTTCTACGATGCCAGCCTTTAATTCGCGCATTCATCAAGCCCTTGCTGACCGCGAGCAGCAGGGGCTGCGTCGCTCGCTACAAGTGCTGGATCGCAGCAATCAAACGCTGCTGGCGCAACGCGGGCAGCGTTATGTCAATTTTTCCAGCAACGACTATCTGGGGCTGGCGAGCGATGCGGCCTTGGTTCATGCCTGGCAGCAGGGGCTCAGCCTGTATGGTTGCGGCAGTGGCGCGTCACCTTTGGTGACCGGCTTTAGCGAGGCGCACCAAACCTTAGAGCGCACCTTGTGTGAGTGGCTCGGGTTTGAACGCGCGGTGCTGTTTGGCTCTGGATTCAGTGCCAACCAGGCGCTGCTGTTTACCCTGCTGCAAAAAGGCGATTTGCTGCTGCAAGATAAGCTCAATCACGCCTCGCTGATGGAAGCGGGCCTGTTGTCTTCGGCGCAGATGAAGCGTTTTCAGCACAACGATGTCGCTCATTTAACCCGTTTGCTGGATGAGCAGGTTGCCACGCTGGTGGTCACCGAAGGCGTGTTCAGCATGGATGGCGACCAAGCACCGCTGGCCGAGATTCAAGCCGCATTGGGTAGCAATGCCTGGCTCGCGGTGGATGATGCGCACGGCGTGGGCGTGTTGGGTGAGCGCGGCGCGGGCAGTTGTCAGGCAGCCGGAATCAAGCCGCAAGTGCTAGTGGTGACGTTTGGCAAAGCGTTTGGTTTGTCAGGCGCAGCGATTTTGTGCGACGCCGCGCTGGGGGATTACCTCACTCAGTTTGCTCGTCATCATGTCTATTCCACGGCGATGCCACCGGCGCAGGCGCATGCGTTAACGCACGCTGCCGGCATGATTCAAGGCGAGGCATGGCGGCGGGACAAACTGACCGAACTGTCTGCGCTTTATCACGAATTGCTGCGCGATGTGCCGGGATTTGTCGCGACGCAAACGCCAATCAAACCGTTCGTGCTCGGTTCTGCGCAGCGTGCATTGCATGTCGCCAGCGCGATGCGTGAAGCGGGGTTATGGATGACGGCGATTCGCCCGCCCACGGTGCCAAGTGGCAGCGCGCGGCTGCGAATTACGCTGACTGCTCATCACACACCGCAACAAGTTCAGCAGATGGCCGACACCTTAAAGCAATGTGTGGAGGCGTCTCATGAGTGAAATGGCGCAAGCGTTGGGCGCAGTCGTCAGTGACAAAGCCGCGATAGCCCAAGCCTTTGGCAAAGCGGCGCAGAGTTATGATCGTCACGCGGCATTTCAACGCGATGTTGCCCAGCGTCTGCTGGCGAAATTGCCGGACAATTTAAGCGGCTGGCACATTCTCGATTTGGGGTGCGGCACTGGATATTGCTCGCAAGTATTGCAGCAGCGAGGCGCGCGGGTGACGTGCGCTGACCTGTCTCCGGCGATGTTAGAGCAGGCCAAACAGCGCTGCGGAATCGACAACATGCGCTATGTCGAAGCGGATGCCGAAGCACTGCCGTTTTCTGATGCAACATTTGACTGCGTATTTTCCAGCTTGGCACTGCAGTGGTGTGATGACTTATCACGACCACTTAAAGAGATTCGTCGCGTTTTAAAAGTCGGCGCAAGCGCTTATTTTTCAACACTTCTTGATGGTTCTTTGCTTGAATTGCAGCGTTCATGGATGAAAATTGATGCACATCAACACGTCAATCATTTCATCACGCTCAATCAGGTAAAAATTGCGTTAGCGCAAGCTCAGTGCGAGAAACATCACATAGACTTACCCACGATAACGGTCTGGTATGACACGGCGTTCGCTTTAATGCGCGATCTCAAAGGGATTGGCGCGAATCATGTGAATGGTCGCTCGCAAGGGCTTACCAGCCGCCGAATGCTCGCACAGGTTGAGCAGGAATATCAGCTATATCGCAACCATCAAGGTCTTCTACCTGCAACGTATCAGGTTTGTTTAGGGGTTATACATCGATGATAGATGCTTTTTTTATTGCGGGTACGGACACCGATGTGGGCAAAACGGTCGCTTCTAAAGCGATCCTACAAGCATTAGCTGCCAAGGATTTGTCGACAATTGGTTACAAACCAGTTGCCGCGGGATGTGACAAAACCGAGCACGGTTTTCGTAACTCGGATGCACTGCACTTGTTGCAAGCGGCATCGAAGAAAATGGATTATGACGACATCAATCCATATGCATTGGAACTGCCAGCGTCACCGCACATTGCAGCCAAGCATGAAAATGTCACCATTGAATACAGCGTGCTGAGTGAAAAACTCGCTAAGCTGAAAGCCAATGCCGACATCGTTCTGGTTGAAGGTGCTGGTGGCTGGCGTGTGCCAGTTTCCGACACGGATTGCCTGTCGACTTGGGTTAAACGAGAAAAGTTGCCGGTTATTCTGGTAGTCGGCATTAAACTGGGATGCTTGAGCCACGCACAGTTGACCGTCGAAAGCATTCGCGCCGATGGCTTGAATGTAGTGGGGTGGGTCGCAAACCGCGTAAATCCGGGGACCGAGCATTACGCGGACATCATTGAGATTCTGGAAGCTCGCATCGGTGCGCCGAAGCTGGGTGAAATACCATACGTTCCGAGCGCTAAGCGCAGCGAACTCGGTAAGTATATTGATGTGACACCGCTCGTTGGTGAAGTCGTTACGGCTTAACAGAAGTTAAAAAGCAAAAGGGCTGCACGTGTGCAGCCCTTTTTTCATTCTCGCGATTATTTCTCTTGGCCAATACCCATCAGAGATTGCTGAGTGTCCGCGATCTGTTTTTGAATCATTTGCTCTGAACTGATACCCAGTTGCTTCTTAGCTTCTTCTTCAGTTAAGCCTAAGTGACAGCAAAGTAAATCAATCGCCATTTGGTAGCTATGCGCTTCAGCCATGATGGTTTCCTTTGTTTTCAAGTTGAAATCCTTCGACCCATGGAATGTAGATGCTTTAAGTATTAGCCTCAATAAGACCAAAGTCTAAAACGCGACTCATCGGATCTCTTGTCCTATTCTCCATTTTTCCAGACATTAAATGTTTCAATTTACCGCTTAACCTTGAATATTAAATCTTAGACACTATGTATTAGAAAACCCTCGAAGCCTCTCAGCTACTGTGCTTAAAGGTTTTGAGATAACAAAAAAGATTCCGTTCGGAGAAAGGTAATGAAGCGAGTATTGTTATTCCTAGCAACCAACCTGGCCGTTGTGCTGGTGTTGAGCGTTGTTTTGAATATTGTGTATGCCGTCACAGGTATGCAGCCAGGCAGTTTGTCTGGTTTGCTGGTGATGGCTGCGGTGTTTGGTTTCGGCGGTGCATTCATTTCGCTTCTGATGTCGAAAGGAATGGCGCTGCGTTCAGTGGGCGGCGTTGTGATTGAAAACCCGCGCAATGAAATGGAACATTGGTTGATGCAAACCGTGAGCCGTCAGGCGCAACAGGCGGGCATCGGCATGCCAACGGTGGCAATTTATGAATCACCGGATATGAACGCGTTTGCGACGGGTGCGAAGCGTGATGATTCTCTGGTCGCGGTATCGACGGGTCTGCTTCATAACATGACGCGTGATGAAGCGGAAGCGGTGCTGGCGCACGAAGTCAGCCACATCGCAAACGGTGACATGGTCACGATGACGCTGATGCAAGGCGTGGTGAACACCTTCGTTATTTTCCTATCGCGTTTTATCGCGAATCTGGTTGCTTCGCGTGATTCTGAAGACGGCGAAGGCAGCAACATGATGGTGTACTTTGGTGTGTCGATGGTGCTGGAACTGGTATTCGGCTTCCTGGCAAGCTTCATCACCATGTGGTACAGCCGCAAGCGTGAGTTTCATGCTGATGCAGGCGCGGCGCAACTGGTCGGTAAACATAAGATGATTGCGGCGCTGGAACGTTTGAAAATGAGTTACGAACCACAACTGGAAGGTTCGATGATGGCGTTCGGTATCAATGGTAAACGCACCATGACTGAGCTGCTGATGAGCCACCCACCGCTCGATAAGCGAATTGCTGCACTGCGTAATTCGTAATGTGATTTTGATTAAAGCCAGCTTTCGAGCTGGCTTTTTTGTCTCTGCGATTTCTCTATCTCTTTCAAAGCGCGCGCTTTTTGTTGCTGCCGTTTCTGATCCATTTTGTACCTTCATGCGTAAACCTTTTTTACAAAAGTTATACAAAAAAAATTTTGTACAACTTTTCAATTTGCACTATCTTACAGTTAAGTTGTACGGAAATAATTTTTGTACAACCAATGCGAGGTCAGCTCATGGATGTACAAACCGTTGCGCGGTTCTATTCTCAGCTCAACAAACATAATCTGCACACGCTGCAGGATATTTACCATCAAGACATTGTGTTTGAAGATGCCGCTCATCGAATAGAGGGTTTTATCTCCCTGTCTGACTATTTCGCTAACCTCTATCAAAACGTGGATCGGTGCGACTTTACTATTCATGAACAGCATCAAAGTCAAAGCAACGCCTTCCTGACCTGGACTATGCATCTGCAACATCCAAAGCTCGGCAACGGGAAACTGGTGAATGTGCAGGGCGTCAGCCACCTTCGTTTTCAGGACGGCAAAGTGATTTATCACCGTGACTATTTTGATTTGGGCGAAATGTTGTACGAGCAATTGCCGCTCCTTGGCAGCGTGATTCGTTCAATCAAGCGGAGGCTTGGCCAATGAGTGGCGTACTTATCACCGGAGCAACGTCCGGCATTGGCCGACAGTTGGCACAAGACTATGCGCGACTCGGCTGGCAGGTCATTGCCTGTGGGCGAAACGAACAGGTATTGAGTGAATTGAGCGCGTTGTACGCTTCGATTAAACCACTGCAATTTGATTTAACCGACCTCGATGCAACGCACACCGTACTCAACTCATTACCCTTTATTCCGACGCTGTGGATTTTGAATGCCGGCGATTGCGAATATATCGATGACGGTGAAATGGATGCCAGACTCATGGCGCGAGTGATGCAGATTAATGTGCTGGGTTTGGCCAACGCCATTGAGGCCATTCAGCCTCACTTGTCTAAAGGTCATCGCGTCGCTTTGGTCGGGTCAATCGCCAGTGAACTGGCATTGCCGCGCGCAGAAGCTTACGGCGCCTCGAAAGCCGCGGTGGCGTATTTGGCGCGCACCCTGCGACTCGATTGGGCCAGCAAAGGCATTAATGTCACGTGCGTGTTCCCTGGTTTTGTCGCTACGCCGCTGACACAGAAAAATACCTTTGAGATGCCGATGATCATTTCGGTGGAACGTGCATCTCACGCGATTCGCCACGGCTTAGAGAAGGGCGTGGCGAATCTCTATTTTCCGGCTCGTTTTACCTGGGTCGTTCGTATGTTGGGCATGTTGCCCTATACCTGGCAGTACCAAATTGTTAGCCGGCTTTTTCGCACACAGAAGGATAACTCATGAAAATTGCGATTATCGGAACGGGAATTTCAGGGCTGACTTGCGGCTACTATCTGCATCAGCAGCACGACATTACTCTGTTTGAGGCCAACGACTACATCGGCGGCCACACCGCAACGGTCGATGTGGATGTCAAAGGGCAGCGCTATTCTGTTGATACCGGATTCATTGTGTACAACGATCGAACCTATCCGAATTTCATCCGCATGATGAACGAAATCGGTGTAAAAGGCTTACCGACGCAGATGAGTTTTAGCGTACGCAACGATTCGAATGGATTGGAATACAACGGCCATACACTCGCAACGCTGTTTGCGCAGAAACGCAACCTGCTGAAACCGAGCTTCTATCGCTTTATCGGCGAGATTCTTCGCTTCAATAAACTGGCCAAAGCCGAAGCGGATAATGCGCAGCAGAACTTGCAAACCTTAGGGCAATTCCTCTCCTATCACCGGTTTACGGACTATTTTTGCCACAATTATATTCTGCCGATGGGCGCAGCGATTTGGTCTTCATCACTCGCCGATATGCGCGCTTTCCCGCTTATGTTCTTCCTGCGCTTCTTCGTCAACCACGGTCTTCTGGAAGTCACCGACCGGCCACAGTGGTACGTGATTGAAGGAGGTTCACGCGCTTATATCGAACCACTGACGAAGGGATTTGCGGAACGCATTCGCCTCAACACTCCGGTTAAGCGGGTTACACGCTCACTGTTTGGTGTGGATGTTGAAACTTCACATGGCATTGAAACGTTCGATGAAGTGATTTTCGCCTGTCACAGTGATCAGGCACTGGCCATGCTCGATGACCCAAGTCAGAGCGAAACAGCGGTTCTGTCGTCGATGGCTTATCAGGCTAACGAGGTGGTGTTACACACAGACAGCCGCTTGCTGCCAAAACGTAAAGCGGCGTGGGCATCGTGGAACTATTGGCTGAACGGGCAAAATGGTGAAGAAATCAAATTGCCATCGCTAACCTACAATATGAACATTTTGCAGCACATTGAAAGCGACGAAACGTTCTGTGTCACGCTCAACAGTAGCGAAAGCATCGATCCTGACAAAATTCTGCGCCGCTTTATCTATCACCATCCCGTGTTTACTGAGCAGTCGATTCGTGCCCAGCAACGCAAAGCAGAAGTCAGTGGTGTTAATCACACCTGGTTTTGTGGGGCTTACTGGCATAACGGTTTTCATGAAGACGGTGTGAAAAGTGCGTTGGATGTGGTTACGCAATTGCAGTCCAAGGCTGCGCGGGTCGATAAGGGCGCAGCATGAGCACCAGAAATGCCGACTTGGCAAACAGCGCGTTGATGGTGGGTCATGTTCGCCATCGCCGCTTTACGCCAGTTGAACATGCGCTGAACTACCCGCTGTTTATGCCGAATATTGATTTGGACGAATGGCCAGTGTTGCAAAAACGGGTGTGGGGTTTGGGCGAGCGCTGGTGGCATTGGGCACGCTTTCGCCGCGAGGATTATCTTGGTACTGGTGGTTTGAAAACTGCGGTTCAGGACAAAGTGTTTGAGCTGACCGGCGAGCAGATAAGGGGCAGGGTGCAAGCTGTGGTGCACCTGCGCTATCTTGGCCTCTATTTCAGTCCGGTAAATTTCTACTATCTTTATGATCAGCAAGGCGTTTGGCGCTACCTGCTTGCAGAGGTCAGCAACACGCCCTGGAATGAGCGACATTATTACGCCGTTCCGGCAGAACGCGGTGATCTGGGGGAAAACTGGACGCACGACAAAGCCTTTCATGTGTCGCCGTTTAACCCGGTTGAGCAGATTTATCAATGGAAGCTTAAACCGCTGTCTGATGCGTTGATGGTGCACCTTGAGTGCCATCGGGATCAAAAGGAATTTGATGCCACGCTGGCTTTAAAAGCGCAGCCTTTTACCACAAAAGCTCTGATTACATTGCTGATCCGAACGCCGATGATGACGGTAAAAGTGTTGACCGGGATTTATTGGCACGCTCTGAAATTGTGGATAAAAGGCGCGCCATTCTATTCGCATCCCAAGTATCGCCAGCATGAGGCAGATAAGAATAACAAGGAGAATTCTCAATGCTAAATTCGTCTTCACTAGAAATGCCCAAATCAATGACGGCGTTACAGAAAGGTGCGCGCTCCGTGGCACTGAAGTCGCTACAGTTGATTAAGATTGGCAGTTTGACGTTAGAAGAGGCGTATGAAGGCCATGATGTGACGGTCGAACATTTTGGTTTCGCTCATGAAGGTCAGCCTCAGGCTCATATTCGGGTTACTCATCCGGGATTCTACGGCCGTGTCCTGAAAGGCGGCAGTATCGCCGCTGCCGAGGCGTACATGGATGATTGGTGGGACAGCCCGAATTTAACCGCAGTGACAGAGCTTATGGCCCGCAACCTGAGCGCGCTGGATCAGTTGGAAGCGCAAAGCAGTTTTGTAACTCGTGCGATGAACAAAGTGGGTCATTGGCTAAAACGCAACTCCATTGTGCGTGCCAAGCAAAACATCGAAGCCCACTACGACTTAGGCAACGACCTGTATCAGACGTTTCTTGACGAACGCATGCTCTATTCCAGCGCCTTATATCTCAGTACTAGCGATTCCCTGGAGCAGGCGCAGATTCAGAAGATGGACCGTTTGTGTCAGCAATTGCAGCTCACTGAGAATGATCACGTGATTGAAATTGGCACTGGCTGGGGCGCGATGGCGATTTACATGGCGCAACACTATGGGTGCAAGGTAACCACAACGACCATCTCTGAGGAGCAGTTCGCCTATGCAGACGCGGAAATCGCTCGCCTGGGTCTGGAGGATCAAATCACGTTATTGAAGCAGGATTATCGTCTACTGGAGGGGCAGTTCGATAAACTGGTTTCCATTGAGATGATTGAAGCGGTCGGCAAAGCGTATCTTCAATCCTACATTGAGAAATGTCAGTCGTTGTTGAAACCGGGTGGCCTGATGGCGATTCAGGCGATCACGATTGCTGATCAACGCTACGATTACTACAGCAACAACGTCGACTTCATTCAGAAATACATTTTCCCCGGCGGCTTTTTACCGTCGATTACTGTGCTGACGCAAATGGCAACTCGCCACACAGACTTCATCGTTCGCGATGTGTTTGATATTGGTATGGATTACGCCAAAACACTGGCCGACTGGCGTTTGCGTTTCGAAGCCGCGTTAAACACCGTGCAAGCGCTGGGCTACGATGAGCGTTTTGTCCGTATGTGGCGTTACTACTTGTGTTATTGCGAAGGCGGCTTTAATGCCCGCACCATCAGCACCATCCATATGACGTTGCAACGAGGTCAATAATGCATCGCTTCCTGCTGATTTCGCTGTGGTTTGAGTTCATCTGGCTATTGGCAGTATTGGGGCAGGAGCGGTTGCAATGGATAACGATCGGTGTTGTCACGGCCACGATGGCCTTTACCGCATTGCGGCTACCCATTGCCCTTGAGCGGGTGATTCTGATTGCCACTTTAGGCATTGCGTTGGATTACGCAAATCTGTATGTCGGGCTGTTTTCTTTTACTTTTCTGCACCTTCCGATTTGGTTGATGGGATTGTGGTTTGCCTTTGCCTGGTTTGCCAGTTTTGCCGTTCCGGCAGTGAGCCATTTGCCTAAATTTTTCGTATCAATCGTTACTGCATCAGGTGGCGCGTTAAGTTATTGGGCCGGTTATCGTTTTGGTGCAGTGCAATTTGAGCTGTCTGTTTTTTGGTCAGTGTTGGCACTGTTCTTGGAATGGTTTGTGTTGTCTTTATTACTGATGAAGGTATTTAGGAATGAAAACGCCACTCGTAACCGCTCAACTCTACCTGATGGCCGTCCTATGGACCGCCACCGCTAACAGTGCTGAAATCAATGGGAAGCCTTCGGCGCAATGGACGGATTGGCCTGTTGTCGGTCAGGCTACCTTGTCTTGGTTCTGGCTCGATATCTACTCGTCACAACTGCGTACACCTGATGGACACTATCAGCAAGACAGCGATGTGACCCCGCATCCGGTGGCACTGGAGATCCGATATTTGCGCGACATCAGTCGTGAGCAACTGCTGGAAGCGACACAAGATCAATGGCACAAGCTTGGGTATAACGAATCCAGCAGTGACCAATGGTTAGACGCACTGACCAGCATGATTCCTGATGTGAAAGCGGGAGAGCGCTTAGTCTACGTATCGGACGGACTCAGCGGACAAATGTATTATTTCACCCAGCAGGGGCAGCAACGTTTGCTCGGCTCGGTGGCGGATGAGCAGATGAACGATGCATTCTTGTCCATCTGGTTGTCACCCAAAACCGAATACCCGAAATTGCGTAATCAGTTAATAGGAATGAATCGATGAGACACTCTTTGAAAGCGTGGTCGCTGGTTTTTATGATACTTCTTGCTGGCTGTTCGGCGGAGTTGAAAGATTACCAGACCAGTCAGCCTGCGTTTGATCTGTTTGGTTATTTTCGCGGTGAAACCCGCGCCTGGGGTATGGTGCAGGATTACAGTGACAAACAGACCCGACGATTTCAGGTGGTGATTCAGGGCAACGTCTCCAGCGATACACTCACCTTAATCGAAGATTTCGTATTTGATGATGGCGAAGAGAGCCAGCGAGTGTGGACCATTACTCGAACTGGTGATGGGCACTATCAAGGTACAGCGGATGATGTGATTGGTGTTGCGACAGGACAGGAGATTGGCAACGCGCTGCAATGGCAATACGATTTCCTGCTCAAAACGGATGACAGCGCAGTGACGGTCAGTTTTGATGATTGGCTGTTCCGCCAGGACGACAAGCGTTTATTTAATGTCACCACCATTCGCAAATTTGGTCTGGAAGTGGGTAAAGTGACGCTGTTTTTTGAAAAGGATTAAACGCGAGATATCAGTTGCACGTTTAACATTTGCCGCAAACAAAAAGGGAGCCTAGGCTCCCTTTTTAATTTTTGTTGCTTTCGCCGCTAAGGCATTACAGCTGATCAGTCAGCTCAATGGCGTAACCGATGTAGCTCGCTGGCGTCATCTCTTTCAGACGTGCTTTCTCGTCTTCAGGCAGTTCCAGACCGTCGATGAAGTTACGCATCGCTTCGCCGTCGACACGTTTACCACGAGTCAGCTCTTTTAGCTTCTCATAAGGCTTTTCAATGCCGTAACGACGCATCACAGTTTGTACTGGCTCAGCCAGAACTTCCCAGTTTTTGTCCAGTTCAGCCAGCAGAGCGTCACGGTTCACTTCCAGCTTGCTGATGCCTTTGAGCGTTGAAGTGTAAGCGATGATCGCGTAGCCAACACCCACACCCAGGTTACGGAGTACGGTTGAATCCGTCAGGTCACGCTGCCAGCGAGAGATAGGCAGTTTCTGCGCCAGGTGACCAAAGACTGCGTTTGCCAGACCAAGGTTGCCTTCAGAGTTTTCGAAGTCAATCGGGTTCACTTTGTGCGGCATGGTTGAAGAACCGATTTCGCCTGCAATGGTTTTTTGCTTGAAGTGGCCCAGTGCGATGTAGCCCCAAACGTCACGGTCAAAGTCGATCAGAATGGTGTTGAAACGCGCCACGGCATCAAACAGCTCTGCGATGTAATCGTGAGGTTCGATCTGAGTGGTGTATGGGTTCCAAGTTACGCCCAGAGATTCAGTGACAAACTCTTCGCTGAATTTGTGCCAATCAACCGTTGGGTAGGCAGACAGGTGTGCGTTGTAGTTACCTACGGCGCCGTTGATTTTCGCCAGAATCTCAACGTTTTCGATTTGCTTGTATTGACGTTCCATGCGGTAGGCAACGTTTGCCATTTCTTTACCCATGGTCGATGGCGACGCAGGCTGACCGTGTGTACGAGACAACAGTGGAATATCGCGGTATTCCACAGCCAGTGCTTTGATCGCATCGATCAGGTTGCGGATTTCTGGCAGAATCACAGTTTCACGCGCTTCCTTCAGCATCAGAGCATGAGACGTGTTGTTGATGTCTTCAGATGTACAAGCAAAGTGAATGAATTCGTTTACCGCGTGAAGTTCTGGCATGCCAGCAACTTTCTCTTTCAGGAAGTACTCAACCGCTTTTACGTCGTGGTTAGTGGTACGTTCGATTTCTTTGATGCGCAGCGCGTCTTCTTCACTGAAGTTAGCGGCGATATCGTCCAGGAACTGGTTTGCTTCTGCACTGAATGCTGGTACTTCCTTGATCGCGTCGGTGGCAGCTAATTTTTGCAGCCAACGGATTTCAACGATAGAGCGGTACTTTAGTAGGCCAAACTCGCTAAAGATGCTGCGTAGTGCAATTGTCTTACTTCCGTAACGGCCGTCTACTGGTGAAACAGCAGTCAATGCTGACAGTTCCATGGTGTTCTCCTGAATTGAGTTTCTAAATTTCGTGTGCTTTATACCAATAACAGTGGCAATTGTCACGAATATTGCGCAAACGTTTGCGCTAAAGTTATTGTGGTCAAAAATATGTCTGAGGCGCAAAAAAGTAGCTCGCGATAGATCGCGAGCTTACGAGGACTTGATTACAGTCTGGCTAACAGGATTTTTGCCTGTTCAATCATCTTCTTGCGCCCGAAAATCAAATGACGTCGTTTACCACCCACTTGTCGCCACAATACGGCGCAGCGAATACCGGATAGCAGCAGTGCACGCACTTTTTGCTGATTCGCCGTTTGTTGCAGTACCGCTGGGGTACCCGTTACCTGAATACGTGGGCCAATAGGGCTAATCACATCCAGATAAACGCTGGCTAGGTTGCTGATCATTTGATCTTCCAGCAAGTCGAAATGCTCGACCTGACGTTCAATCATCTGAATACGATCGCCGAGCTGCGACATCGCGTCACGGCGGCTCGTTAGTTTACGTTCTAAAGCCATCAGACTGATGATGTAGCGAGTCACTTCGCTGCCAGCAGGTGTACTGTCGATGCCATTGACCAGACATTCGAGGCCGACTTTCAGGTTGGCCTCGCTACCGAATACGTTCAGCGTATTCGATGGGTTCGTCGACAGAATAGCTTTAAGTGAAGTTTCAAACGCGTCTGAATCACAGTAACCGTTTTTCGCCACTTGCTGAACCAGAGCGACAGCCTGGCAGATCCCGGCGAAAGCGATGGTACGGTCATAATTTGTGTTAGCCACGTATATACTCCTAAGGTTGACTAGCGGAATGAACTAAGACAGTCGTTCTTCAATAATGCCGCCGCCAAGACACACTTCGCCTTGATAGAATACGGCAGACTGACCCGGGGTAACCGCCACTTGTGGCTCGTCAAACATCACTTTGATGGTGTTGTCATCGACTGGGATGACTGTACACGGGATGTCCGTTTGACGATAACGTGTTTTCACGGTGCAACGAGTTGGCTCTGTGATTGGGGTGCGGTCTACCCAATGCAATTGAGAGGCGATAAGACCATTTGATTTCAACAATGGATGATCCGCGCCCTGAACAGCAATCAGCACGTTACGTTTCAGATCTTTATCGGCTACGTACCAAGGCTCTTCAGAGCCATCTTTGGTGCCACCGATGTGCAAACCTTTCCGCTGACCCAGCGTGTGATACATCAAGCCCTGATGCTCACCAATCACTTTACCTTCAGGCGTTTCGATTTTACCCGGTTGCGCTGGCAAATAGCGAGACAAGAAATCGGTAAATTTGCGCTCACCGATGAAACAGATACCGGTCGAATCTTTCTTCTTCGCGGTGATAAGTCCTTGTTCTTCCGCGATGCGGCGAACTTCAGGCTTTTCCAATTCTCCCACTGGGAACAGGCTGCGATCAACTTGCTCGTGGCTTAGTGTATAAAGGAAGTAGCTCTGATCTTTGTTGCTGTCGAGGCCACGCAACATTTGCGGCTTTTCACCGTTTTGCGGGAAGGTGCGACGCACATAATGACCCATCGCAATGTAGTCTGCATCGAGCACTTCATCAGCAAATTCAAGGAAGGCTTTGAACTTAATTTCTTTGTTACAAAGGATGTCCGGGTTTGGCGTACGACCTGCTTTGTACTCAGCCAGGAAATACTCGAACACGTTGTCCCAGTATTCCGCTGCAAAGTTGATGGTATGCAGATGAATACCCAGTTTGTCACAGACTGCCTGAGCATCCGCCAAATCTTCCGCCGCTGTACAGTATTCTTCGTTGTCATCTTCTTCCCAGTTCTTCATGAACAGGCCTTCAACCTGATAACCCTGCTGTTGAAGAAGATAAGCTGAAACGGATGAATCAACGCCACCTGACATACCGACTATGACTTTCTTTTGGCTGTTTGCGTTGCGGTTCTCTGACATGACTAAACACCACTTGATTAACTAGGAGGCAGATTCTAACAGAAAGATTTTTTTGAGGACAGATCCGCGACCGCAATCACACTTCCTTGCGATGCTATTTGATGCTCTTTCCGCCAGTAGCGAAACGCTGCGCAAAATGCCCGAAGGGCAGGGGATAAATATTTATCGCTTTCCAGCGACAAATATCGCTGGGCAATTCGCCAATATAAACATAGCTGCAGAATGTAATCGTTCTTATTTATGGCGTTGATAAAAATATCCACGTTGCAATCGTTTGCTATAATTGTGTGAGTTGCCGCCTTATAGGGTGCGAGGTAGAATCGCGCATCCTTTCATTCCCAAGCCCAAACTGACGTTATGAAATTTCCTGGCCAACGCAAATCCAAGCATTATTTCCCTGTTCACGCGCGCGATCCTCTTGTGATTCAAGCACAAGAAAGCAAAAAAATGTCGCGCACTCATATTATTGGTATCGACCAGACTCTGGTGGATATTGAAGCGAAAGTCGATACTGACTTGATTGAGCGTTATGGTCTGAGCAAAGGACACTCGCTGGTAATCAGCGATGAAGCGGCTGAAGCACTGTACAATGAGTTGAAGTCTGAACAGCTGATTACTAATGAATATGCGGGTGGCACTATCGGTAACACACTTCATAACTATTCTGTACTGGCTGATGATCGTTCGACCTTATTAGGCGTAATGAGTCAGGATATTAAAATCGGCAGTTATGGTTACCGTTATCTGTGTAATACCTCCAGCCGCATGGATTTGAATTACCTGCAGGGTGTCGATGGCGCTATTGGTCGTTGTTTCGCTCTGATTACCGAAGATGGTGAGCGCACGTTTGCGATCAGTGAAGGTCAGATGAACCAGCTGAGCCCGGAAAATATTCCTGAGAAGATTTTCAAAAGTGCTTCAGCGTTGGTAATTACCGCCTATTTGGTGCGTTGTAAAGAAGGCGATCCGATGCCGGAAGCCACTATGCGCGCCATTGAGTACGCGAAAAAATACGACGTTCCTGTGGTACTGACGCTGGGGACTAAGTTCGTGATTCAGGACGATCCTAAATTCTGGCAGGATTTCCTACGTGACCACGTGACGGTTGTCGCGATGAACGAAGATGAAGCGGAAGCTCTGACGGGCGAGCGCGATCCTCTGGCGGCGTCAGATAAAGCGTTGGACTGGGTTGACCTTGTTCTGTGTACCGCAGGTCCGGTTGGCCTGTTTATGGCGGGTTACACCGAGGATTCAGCGAAACGTGAAACCTCTCTGCCTTTATTGCCTGGCTCGATTCCAGAATTCAACCGCTATGAGTTCAGCCGTCCTGCCAGCAAAATCAGCTGCATTAATCCTGTTCGTATTTATTCTCATATTTCTCCTTATATGGGTGGTCCGGAGAAAATTAAAAACACCAATGGTGCCGGTGATGCCGCTTTGTCTGCTCTACTGCACGATATGGCAGCAAATAAATACCATAAAGAAAATGTTCCGAATTCAAGCAAACACCAGCATGAATTCTTAACCTATTCTTCATTTTCTCAGGTTTGTAAATATTCAAATCGCGTGAGTTATGAGGTGTTGGTTCAACATTCGCCACGTTTATCCCGTGGACTGCCAGAGCGTGAAGATAGTTTGGAAGAAGCGTACTGGGAACGCTAATTCTTTGTTTAAGAAAATGCCACCGTTAACGGTGGCGTTTTTTTATCTGCAGTTTGCTGATGAGTAATTAGAGAACGACGTTCTCATTCTAAAAGTAAAAGCGCCGAATTTTTTAGACAACAATGACTTAAAATGTCAGAAAAATCTGAAAGGGGGATAAGACCTTTCTGATTATATGCAACCAATTATAGTCAGTAAGTTTAATATAACGTTTGGTCTGCTGAGATAATCGTATTATATCAAAAATAAAAAAAGCTCCGTGAAGGAGCTTTTTTACTTGGAGCTAAGAGCACAAAGGCTTAGAGAGCGAACTCTTCCAGTGATTTACCTTCGTCCAGAGCTTTCTGGATAACAGAAGGTGTACGGCCTTGACCTGTCCAGGTCTTTTCTACGCCGTTGTCCATGTATTTGTATTTCGCTGGACGAGGAGCGCGTTTGCCTTTTGCTTTAGTTTTTGTTTCACCAGCAAGAGCAGTAATTAACGCGTCAACATCAATGCCGTCTTTTGCAATTTGTTCTGCAATTGCTGCCAGTTTCGCTTCCTGAGCTTCGCGTTCTGCGCGTTCTTCTTCTTCAGATTCTTTACGCTCTTGAACAACGATAGTTAATTTATCCAAAGCTTCTTCTAGCTGCTCCAGAGTCAATTCGCGTGCATAAGCGCGCAGGCTGCGAATATTCAATAGAGTTTTCGTAACTTCCGACATTACCGTTTCCTATGAAATAAAATAATTAACAGTTCAATACTAAACCTAGGAATTTATTCTGGCAACATTGAATACAGAATATTAAGCAAAATATCTGTCAAAACTTAAATGCGCGACATTCACTATTATTGTGCAATCCATTCATCCATAAGTTAATTAAGGTTTTAGCGCCAATTTCAGTTAAATAGATGGGTGTTTTTTCTTTCATTATATATATGCAAAGTGATATCCATTGCATAGCGATATGAAATGAGTATCAATGGATGTAAGTTCAATGTGACATTGTGTGGGCGAATTAAAATAACAGGATATGTTGCATTGACAATCTTGATAAGTACAATAGCGCCCACCTAATGGGAAGTACGACGTGAGATTCGGTTAATTTGTATTAACTGCCACTTATTGTCCTACTTTCGATGTAGAGGCGCGGTATCGAATAGTACTCATGGTTGGGGTGATGCCAATGAACCATGATGAAAGGTTTTATCGCCGAAGTCAGTTCGCACATCAAAGCGGCTGGCTGGGGTTGTCAGCGAATAGGGGCAACACTGCCATAGTCTATATTGTTGTTAAACTATGGAGCGCTACTGTAGGGTTGGGTGAAGTGTTCGCTTCCCTTTCGCTTAGTTCAACATAAATTGCGTGCAGCGTTGCGTGGTTTGTCTGCAGTAGATCTCTAGCCATTTATTACTGGTTTTTGAAGATCATGAATGTAATTGATTTTGCTTCCTCTCCACTATCTTTACTTCCGCCGCTGGTGGCTCTTAGCCTGGCTATAGTTACCCGCAAAGTATTGGTATCTCTCGGTGTAGGTATTTTATTAGGTGCGTTACTTCTTGCTGACTACTCTGTCGGTGGGGCATTGAGCTATGTCGGTTCTAAAGTATCGAGTGTCTTTGTTGAAGACGGCGGTCTGAATACTTGGAACATGAGTATTGTTGGCTTCCTGCTTCTGCTGGGTATGATGACGGCGTTGCTGACACTCTCTGGCGGCACTCGTGCGTTCGCTGAGTGGGCTCAGGTTCGAGTGAAAAGTAAACGAGGCTCTAAACTTCTGGCCGCTTTCCTGGGCGTGTTCATTTTTGTTGATGACTACTTTAACAGCCTGGCCGTAGGTTCTATTGCTCGTCCGGTTACTGACCGCTTTTACGTGTCTCGCGCTAAACTGGCGTATATTCTGGATTCGACCGCAGCGCCAATGTGTGTGGTGATGCCAGCATCAAGTTGGGGCGCCTACATTATGACCATCATCGGTGGCATTCTGGTGTCACACGGTATCACTGATTATTCACCACTGGGTGCGTACATGCGTCTGGTACCGATGAACTTCTACGCGATCTTCGCTCTGTTGATGGTATTCGCGGTGGTCTGGTTCAAGATGGACATCGGCCCAATGCGTCAACATGAAATTAATGCGTCTCAGGGCCGTGGTTTCGACAGTGACGATGATAGTGACTCTCAAGCGGCTCACGATCTCAATGAAGAGCTGGATATCCGCGAAAGCGAGCACGGTAAAGTGTCTGATCTGATCCTGCCTATCGTTCTGCTGATCATCGCTACTATTGGCGCGATGCTCTTCACGGGGGGTCAATCACTGGCCAGCGATGGTATAGCGTTCAACGTGCTGGGCGCATTTGAAAATACCGATGTGGGCACTTCACTGATTTACGGTGGCCTGGTTGGTCTGGCTGTGGCTTTGTATACAGTTCTGAAGCAGCGTATTGGTTTGGGTGAAATCGCGAAAACACTGTGGATCGGTGCGAAATCGATGTTCGGTGCGATTCTGATTCTGATTTTCGCCTGGACAATCGGTTCTGTTATCGGCGATATGAAAACCGGCGCTTACCTTTCATCCATGGTGCAAGGCAACATCAACCCACACTGGTTGCCAGTGATTCTTTTTGCTCTGTCGGGCATCATGGCGTTCTCGACCGGCACTTCTTGGGGCACATTCGGCATCATGCTGCCGATTGCAGGGGATATGGCTGGTGCTACCGATGTAGCTCTGATGCTGCCAATGCTGAGTGCTGTGCTGGCAGGTTCGGTATTTGGTGACCACTGTTCACCAATTTCAGATACCACGATTCTGTCTTCAACTGGTGCACGTTGTAATCACATCGATCACGTATCAACGCAGCTTCCTTACTCTTTGGCGGTAGCTGGTGTTTCTGCGGTAGGTTTCGTGGTGCTGGGTATGACGGCGTCAGTGATGTTGTCGTTTTCCGCAGCGAGCGCAGCCTTCATCGCGGTATGTTTTGTTTTTGTCAGTCTGTCAAAAGCGAAAATGACCAGTTGCGAAACGGCTTAATCGTCGAATTCCAAATAAAAAACTCCGCCCAGGCGGAGTTTTTTATTTCTGCAGATTGTACTTTTTCAAAAGCCGGTAAAGAGTGGTGCGAGATATTCCCATATAGCGGGCTGCGGCACTCATATTGTGTTTATGATCGCTGATGACCTGCAATAAATAGTCGGAATCAATCGTATCGGAAGCGGGCAGCATTTGACGGTCGATAATTTCTAATCCCAAATCCGCAATAGTGATGTTCTTATCACCACACATAATGATCGCTCTTTGGATCACGTTGCGCAGTTCCCGCACATTGCCCGGCCAAGAGTGGCGGCTGAGATAATCCAGTACCGGTTTGGTCAGGTGTTTTTTCTTACCATCGCTTAACACATTGAGGAAATACTGAGCGTAGCCGGTGATATCGACTTTGCGCTCACGCAATGGGGGAATAAAGAGCGGCAAAATATTGAGGCGATAATATAAATCTTCCCGGAATCCGCCTTGAATAATGTCTTGCTTCAAATCTACATGGCTGGCCGCAATAATGCGGCAATTGACCACTACGCTGCTGTCTGAGCCCAAACGCTGCATCTTTTTGGACTCAAGAAAGTGCAGCAGATGAATTTGCAAGTCCGGTGGCATATCACCAATCTCATCGAGAAATAGTGTGCCGTTGTGCGAGCGTTGGATGTAACCAATATGGTCAGAAATAGCGCCAGTAAATGCGCCTTTTTGGTGGCCAAACAGTTCAGATGCAATCAGACCGCTGGCGATGGATCCGCAGTTCACTTCAATGAATGGGTGATCACGCCGCGCAGAGAGTTTGTGTATCAGTTTGGCACACAGGCCTTTGCCCACACCGGTTTCACCTTGGATAAGGACTTCAGTGTCACTGTTGGCGTATTTCAAAATCTTGTTGCGCACATCTGCCATGCTGGAGCTCTCGCCGATCAGTTCCAGCGTGTTGTAAGCTGCGGCACACAATGAATCTACATGAGCACTCACTTCACGATACCAAGGTAAAATGACCTCTTTAAACTTAGCGTAACTTAAGGTCTAGACCGTGTCTTACATTTAAGAAACCACAAAGGCTTACTCATCTTTATGTGATGTGGTGCATATCTTTGTCAGTGACTTGCGCTCAAATATCACTTTTTGATGAAATTGAGGAAGTGGCCGCTAAGAAAATCGGATGAGTTCCGTACTAATACTTTACTCGTTTCTTCGGGTTGGTGATGGAGACCGCTTCGGTGTGGATTCATCAGGTGAAAAAAATATAAATTAGCGGTTGCAAATTATCTCCAGCTTGGTTAGTGTTGAAAGCAATCCAGTTAACCAACCCAAAGTTGTTAAGTATGCGTAATTTTGTAATGAACATTCATCATCACCATCATCCCTAAGTTGTCTTTCGGGAGATGTACGCATACCCGGGAGGCAGGACGCTCCCGGTGGTTACATGAAAATATTTACAGATTTCAGACCCTCGGGAGACCAATCTCTCGAGGGTTTTTTACTATTTGGCTTTTATAAATCTTAAATAAATTCAACAAGTTATTAAGGAAGAATGTAATGCAAACACAACGCCTAAGAATCGCAATTCAAAAGAAAGGTCGCCTGAGCAAAGAGTGTCAGGAACTGCTGAAAAAATGTGGTGTGAAATTCAATATCATGGGTGAGCGCCTGGTCGTGCACTCACTAAATATGCCGATTGACCTGTTGCTGGTTCGTGATGACGATATTCCGGGCCTGATCATGGACGGTGTTGTGGATTTAGGTTTCGTGGGTGAAAACGTACTGGAAGAAACCCGTCTTGATCGTAAGGCTCTCAACCAGCCGAGTGAATTTGTTTCTTTGCGTCGTATGGATTTCGGAGGCTGTCGCCTGTCTATCGCCATCGATAAAGAACTGCCATACAACAGTCCACAAGATCTGCGTGGCAAACGCATCGCAACCACCTATCCGCAACTGCTAAAAGCCTACATGGATGAGCAGGGCATTGACTTCACTACTTGTATGCTAACCGGTTCGGTGGAAGTGGCACCACGTGCTGGCCTGGCTGACGCTATTGCTGACCTGGTTTCTACCGGCGCAACTCTGGAAGCGAACGGCCTGAAAGAAGTGGAAGTCATTTACCAGTCTAAAGCGGTTCTGATTCAGCGCAGCGGTGATTTCGCGGCTGATAAAGTTGAACTGATTGAAAAGCTGCTGGCTCGTATGCAGGGCGTTCAACAAGCAAAAGAATCGAAGTACATCATGCTGCATGCTCCGGTCGATAAACTGGCGCAAGTGAAATCCCTGTTGCCGGGTGCTGAAGATCCAACCGTTCTGCCTCTTTCTGCTGATAAAACCAAGGTGGCCGTGCACATGGTGAGCTCAGAGAATCTATTCTGGGAAACGATGGAACAGCTGAAAGCATTAGGCGCAAGTTCTATTCTTGTTCTACCAATCGAAAAGATTATGGAGTAATCGCGATGAGAACTGTTGTTTGGCAATCGTTGAGTGAGACTCAGCAAGATTCCATTCTGGAGCGTCCTGCCATTGCAGAAGGTGCCAATATTACTGCTGCCGTTTCTGAAGTGATCGCGAAGGTGCGTGCAGAAGGCGACTCTGCGCTGCTGGAGCTGACTGCAAAGTTTGACCGTGTGACACCAGAATCGATTCGTGTCACTCAAGACGAAATTGACGCAGCGTCTGAACGTCTTAGCGACGAGATGAAACAGGCACTGGAGCAGGCTTACACCAATATCGCAAAGTTCCATAAAGCACAGAAACCGCAACCAATTAAGGTCGAAACCATGCCGGGTGTGGTGTGTGAGCAAGTGACACGCGCCATCAATAAAGTGGGCCTTTATATTCCGGGTGGCAGCGCACCACTGCCGTCAACAGTATTGATGTTGGGTGTTCCGGCGCAAATTGCGGGTTGTCGTAAAGTGGTGCTGTGTTCACCGCCGCCGATTGCCGACGAAATTCTGTATGTAGCGAAGCTGTGTAAGATTGATGAAGTCTATAACGTTGGCGGCGGCCAGGCGATTGCGGCCATGGCTTACGGCACCGAAACCGTGGCTAAAGTCGATAAGATTTTTGGCCCGGGTAACGCGTATGTCACCGAAGCTAAGCGTCAGGTGAGCAACGATTTCCGTGGTGCGGCGATTGATATGCCAGCAGGTCCGTCAGAAGTATTGGTTATTGCTGACGATACCGCAGATCCAGATTTTATCGCTGCTGATTTGCTCAGCCAGGCAGAACACGGCCCAGATTCTCAAGTTGTGTTAGTGACGCCATCACCAGTCGTTGCCGACAAAGTGACCGACGCAGTGCAAAAGCAACTGAAAGAACTATCACGTTCCGGTATCGCTGAAAAAGCGCTGGCATCAAGCTTAATCATCATTGCTGAGTCACTGACTCAAGCGGTATCGATTTCAAACTTCTATGGGCCGGAACACCTGATTGTTCAGACCAAAAATCCACGTGAGTTAGTGCCACTGCTCGACAATGCTGGTTCTATTTTCCTGGGTGACTGGTCGCCAGAGTCGGTTGGCGATTACGCATCAGGTACCAACCACGTACTGCCAACCTACGGTTATACCCGTACGTACTCAAGCTTGGGCTTGGCAGACTTCAGTAAACGAATGACAGTGCAAGAGCTGAGTGCAGAGGGTCTGCAAACTCTGGCTCCGACCGTTGTGGCAATGGCAAATGCGGAAGGTCTGGATGCACACAAACGTGCCGTGACCATTCGAGTAGAAAAGTTACAGAAGGCTTAATCATCATGGAAAAACTCGCACGTAAACAAGTTCAGGCATTGACCCCGTATCTGTCTGCACGCCGCATTGGTGGTAGTGGTGATGTATGGCTGAATGCCAATGAATCACCATTTGATAACGAGTACAAAACGGATTTTGCCCGCCTCAACCGTTACAGCGATTGCCAACCTAAAGCCTTGATTCAGGCTTATGCCAATTACGCTGGTGTAAAACCAGAACAGGTTCTGACTTCGCGTGGTGCTGATGAAGGCATCGAATTGCTGATTCGTGCCTTTTGTGAACCGAATGAAGATGCGATTTTATTCTGTCCGCCGACATACGGTATGTACGCCATCAGTGCCGAAACCTTTGGTGTAGAACGCAAGAAAGTACCGCTTACCCAAGACTGGCAACTTGATCTGCCAACTATCGAAGCCAATCTGGACAACGTGAAATTGGTGTTTGTGTGCAGCCCGAATAACCCAACCGGAAATCTGGTGAAGCGCGAAGACATCATCTCATTATTAAAGATGACCAAAGGCCGCGCGATTGTGGTGATGGATGAAGCGTATATCGACTTCTGCCCGGAAGCGTCCACCGTTGACTTACTGGCTGAGTACTCGAATCTGGCGATTCTGCGCACATTGTCGAAAGCATTTGCGCTGGCCGGGCTACGTTGTGGTTTCACGCTGGCAAACGCTGAACTTATCAACGTTTTGCTGAAAGTGATTGCCCCTTACCCAGTGCCGGTGCCTGTGGCGGATATCGCGGTGCAGGCGCTGTCTGAAGCCGGGCTGGCACGTGCCAAATTCCAGGTGCTGGATTTGAATGCCAACCGTGCTTACCTGCAGGTTGGCTTGCAGATGATTGACGGTGTCCAGGTATTTGAAGGCTGGGGCAACTATTTACTGGTGAAATTCCCGGATGGCGACGCGCTGTTTAAAGCAGCATGGGAACACGGCATCATCTTGCGCAATTCACCGATTGAAAATTGTGTGCGCATTTCGGTGGGTAACCGTGAAGAGTGTGAGAAAACGGTCGCGTTTATTCGCAACTACTACCAGTAATTAAAAGTTATGACAGGCAGCGGGTATCGCTGCTGTAAGAAAAGGACATTCCCGTGAGCAATCAACAGAAAATTCTTTTTATCGACCGTGATGGCACCTTAATTGTTGAGCCACCTGTCGATTTTCAGGTCGACCGTTTAGACAAACTCAAACTCGAACCGTATGTGATTCCGAGTCTGCTGACTCTTCAGGACGCGGGGTACCGTCTGGTCATGGTGACCAATCAGGACGGATTGGGGACTGACAACTACCCTCAAGAAGATTTCGATGCGCCACACAATATGATGATGGAGATTTTCGAATCTCAGGGCGTTAAATTTGATGACGTGCTGATCTGCCCACACTTTGAAAAAGACAACTGTTCATGCCGTAAACCAAAATTGGGCATGGTGAAAGAGTACCTGCAAGGCGGCAAAGTTGATTTCAAACAATCAGTAGTGATTGGCGATCGAATGACCGATCTGCAATTGGCAGAGAATATGGCGATTCGCGGTATTCAATATAATCCGCAAACCATGGGCTGGCGCGAGATTGTGAAAGACCTGACCGTCAAAGCGCGCACAGCCGAAGTGGTCCGTAAAACCAAAGAGACCGACATTCTGGTTGCGGTGAATTTGGATGAAACCGGTGGCAATCAAATCGAGACAGGCTTGGGTTTCTTCGACCACATGCTGGATCAAATTGCGACCCACGGTGGCTTCCAACTCAAACTGAAAGTAGTGGGCGACTTACACATCGACGATCACCATACGGTAGAAGACACCGCATTGGCTCTGGGTCAGGCACTGAAAGAGGCTCTGGGTGACAAACGTGGCATTGGTCGCTTTGGTTTCACCCTGCCAATGGATGAATGTTTGGCGCAATGCGCACTGGACTTATCGGGTCGCCCGTATCTTAAATTCGACGCAGATTTCAGCCGCCCACAGGTTGGCGATTTGTCGACGGAAATGGTGTATCACTTTTTCCGCTCTTTAACCGACACCTTGGCGTGTACGCTACATCTGTCGTCGGCGGGCGAGAACGATCACCACATCATCGAAAGCTTGTTTAAAGCCTTTGGCCGCACGCTGCGCCAGGCGATTCAGGTGCAGGGTAATGAACTGCCGAGCAGTAAAGGGGTGCTGTGATGAGCCAGAAAGTTGTCATTATTGATACCGGTTGTGCCAACGTCTCTTCGGTGAAGTTTGCCATTGAACGTTTGGGCTACGACGTGTCGATTTCGAAAGACCCAGAGGTCGTGCTCGCGGCAGACAAATTGTTCCTTCCCGGCGTCGGTACGGCCAGCGAAGCGATGAAAAACCTAGAGCAACGTAATCTGATCGAGCTGGTCAAGAAAGTTGAAAAGCCGATGCTTGGGATTTGCCTTGGCATGCAGCTGATGGGGAAATTATCGGAAGAAAAAGGCCAGAAAGCCGATGAGATTGTCGATTGTCTTGGTCTTGTCAGTGGCGAGGTCCGCCTGATGCAAACGGGCGATTTGCCACTGCCGCACATGGGTTGGAATACCGTCTCGGCCAACGCTGGAAATCCGCTGTTCAAAGGCATCGAAGAGGGCGAGTACTTTTACTTCGTCCACAGCTTTGCCATGCCCGTCGGCGATTACACCATTGCGCAATGTGAGTACGGTCAGCCCTTCAGTGCCGCGATTCAAAACGGCAACTACTACGGTGTGCAGTTTCACCCGGAGCGCTCTTCAAGAGCAGGCTCTAAGCTGATTCAAAACTTTCTGGAACTGTAAGGATTGACGTCTGACGACAATGTCGTTAGGCAGGAATAAGGATTTAGAATGATCATTCCCGCATTAGATTTAATTGAAGGTCAGGTCGTTCGCCTTTATCAAGGCGACTACGGCCAAGTGACCGAATACAAAGTAGACCCGGCAGAGCAGTTCAACCTGTATCACCAAGCGGGTGCAAACTGGCTGCACTTGGTGGATTTAACCGGCGCGAAAGACACCTCAGCGCGCCAGCTGGACTTAATTGCCAAACTCTTGGCGAGTACGCCAGCCAATATTCAAATCGGCGGCGGTGTGCGCAGCGAACAAGATGTGATTGACCTGCTGGAAGCGGGCGCGCAACGGGTGGTCGTGGGTTCTACCGCGGTCAAACAGCCGGAGTTGGTGAAAGGCTGGATGAGCAAATATGGCGCGGAGAAAATCGTGCTGGCTCTCGACATCAACATCGACGACAACGGCGTGCGCAAAGTTGCCATCTCCGGTTGGCAGGAAGATTCAGGCGTGACGATTGAAGCGCTGATCGAGAACTACCTGACCGTTGGGCTAAAACATGTCCTGTGCACCGATATTTCACGCGACGGCACGTTGGCTGGTTCAAATGTGGGCTTGTACGTCGACTTGTGCAAGCAGTACCCACAGGTGCAATTCCAGTCATCCGGTGGCATTGGCAGCTTAGCCGATATCGAAGCGTTGAAAGACACTGGTGTCGCAGGCGTGATCGTTGGCCGCGCGCTGCTGGATGGCAAATTCACCGCTGAGGAGGCATTCGCATGTTGGCAAAACGCATAATTCCATGTCTTGATGTCCGTGATGGACAGGTGGTGAAAGGCGTTCAGTTTCGCAACCACGAAATCATCGGTGACATCGTACCGCTGGCAAAACGTTACGCAGAAGAAGGCGCCGATGAACTGGTGTTTTACGATATCACCGCATCAAGTGATGGCCGAGTGGTGGATAAAAGCTGGGTGGCACGCGTTGCAGAAGTGATTGATATTCCGTTCTGTGTTGCGGGTGGCATTAAATCCGCAGATGACGCGGCGCGCATTCTGGAGTTTGGTGCCGACAAAGTTTCCATCAACTCACCCGCGCTGGCCAATCCGCAGCTGATCACCGATTTAGCGGATAAATTTGGCGTTCAATGTATCGTCGTCGGCATCGATTCCTATTACGACAAAGAGACGGGCAAGTATCAGGTTTACCAGTTTACCGGTGATGAAGCGCGCACTAAAGCCACCCAATGGGAAACCAAAGATTGGGTGCAAGAAGTACAAAAGCGTGGTGCAGGTGAAATCGTGCTGAATATGATGAACCAAGATGGCGTGCGAAATGGCTACGATTTAGAGCAGCTCAATATGGTGCGTGCAGTTTGTAAAGTGCCGCTGATTGCTTCGGGCGGCGCGGGCGCGATGGAACACTTTGCGGACGCGTTCAAGTTGGCGAATGTCGACGGCGCTCTAGCGGCATCGGTATTTCACAAGCAAATCATTAATATCGGTGAACTCAAACACTATCTAAAACAACAACAGATCGAGGTAAGACTATGAGCCAAGCAGTGATGACAGAGCTCTCAGACCGCATTAACTGGGACAAGGTCGATGGTCTGGTGCCGGCGATCGTTCAAGATTTTGCATCCAGCCAGGTGCTGATGATGGGCTACATGAACCAAGAGGCGCTGGCGAAAACAATAGAAACCAATCAGGTGACATTTTTCTCCCGTACCAAGCAGCGCCTTTGGACCAAAGGTGAGACGTCGGGTAATGTGCTTGAACTCAAGAACATTGCACTTGATTGCGACCAAGATACTCTGCTGGTCAAAGTGAAGCCGATTGGCCCGACGTGCCACACTGGCACAACGACGTGTTGGGATGGTGACGCGCAAGAGGAGTCACAAATGGTGTGGCTTCATCAACTTGAGCAGCTACTGGCTGCCCGCAAGAGTGCCGACCCAGAATCCTCTTACACCGCTAGCCTTTATGCGCGTGGCACCAAACGCATTTCGCAGAAAGTGGGTGAAGAAGGCGTTGAAGTCGCGCTTGCGGCGACGTCGGGCGATAAGGCGGAGCTGATTTGTGAATCGGCAGACTTGATATATCACCTGCTGGTATTGCTACAAGACCAAGGGCTTGCCATGAACGATGTGATTAACAAGCTCAAAGAGCGTCACAAGTAATAAAGAAAAACGCCCCTGATTGGGGCGTTTTTTATGGGAAGTCGGCGCATTAAATCTCAATGTGTTTCCATTCGCCGGGCTGGAGGTCACCCAGAACAATGTCGCCCATCGAATAACGAATCAGACGCAGAGTTGGAAAACCGATATTGGCCGTCATGCGACGCACCTGACGGTTACGTCCTTCGATAATCGTAATAGCGAGCCAGGTTGTCGGAATAGCGGCTCGAAAGCGCACTGGCGGATTTCGCTCCCACACTTCAGGTTCAGGCATGATTTCAACGATGGCAGGTAATGTCAGGCCATCTTTCAATTCGACGCCGTTTCTCAGTTTATCCAGATCCGCTTCCTGGGGCGCACCTTCCACTTGCACCCAATAGGTTTTAGGCGATTTGGACTGCGGCTGAGTCAGCTTGGCTTGCAGAATGCCATCGTTGGTCAACACCATCAAACCTTCACTGTCGCGGTCCAGGCGGCCAGCGGCGTACACATCTTTGACTGGAATAAAGTCGGCCAGCGTTTTGCGCCCATCGTCATCGGTAAACTGACTCAGCGTATCGAAGGGCTTGTTAAAAATCACAACCTTACGTTCTTGAGGTGAAACTCTCGGTTTGTCGGTACGTGAACGCACCGATGACGCAGGCTTATTTGGACGTGCAGAACCTGGGCGTTTTGCCTGTTTAAAATGAGATTTTCCTGCGGGATGAGAAGAGGAAGAAGAAGCTCGCGGTGAGCGGGATGACATGTTAAGTACCTTGCAAAAATGTGAATGAGTTGTGTTTGAAAGTTTTCTGGCTGTCGATTTTAGGCTATCATTTGCGCGCCCGAAAACAGGATTGACGAACAAGATGATAGACTATTATCTTGCTTTTGTTTAATTATAACTGCCTTCACTCACGGACTAAACCGAACACAATGAATGTCGTTCGACCTGAGACTTGAAAGAGTGGGATTATCGTGCACAAGTTTGAGGATGTAATACTTACTTGAGTACGGACATTCACACAGTGCTGTTTCATCCAACGGTGCTGTTAGAACAAATAGGGAAAGTTCATGCCTACAGAAAAACCTACAATTATTTACACCATTACTGACGAAGCACCGGCGCTTGCCACGTATTCATTACTGCCAATCATTCAGTCATTCACGGCATCGTCAGGCATCAATGTTGACACGCGTGATATTTCGCTAGCAGGCCGTATTCTGGCCAACTTCCCTGAGCATTTGAAAGAAGAACAACGCATTGGCGACGCATTGGCTGAACTGGGCGAGTTGGCTCAGACTCCGGAAGCGAACATCATCAAACTGCCGAACATCTCTGCCTCTATTCCTCAGCTGAAAGCTGCGATCAAAGAGCTGCAAGACAAAGGCTACGCGCTACCAAACTACCCTGAAGAGCCAAGTACGTACGAAGAAGAAGCGATCAAAGCAACGTACGACAAAATCAAAGGCAGTGCGGTGAACCCAGTGCTGCGTGAAGGTAACTCAGACCGCCGCGCGCCAGCATCAGTGAAGAACTATGCGAAGAAAAACCCGCACTCAATGGGCGCATGGTCAAAAGACTCTCAATCACACGTTTCAAGCATGGAAGATAAAGATTTCTTTGGCAGCGAGAAATCGGTGACGCTGAGCGGTGCAACTCAAGTTTCGATTGAGTTTGTTGGCAACGATGGCTCAACCAAAGTGCTGAAGAAACCATTCGCACTGCAAGATAAAGAAATCATTGATACCAGCGTATTGAGCAAAAAGGCGCTGATTGAATTCTTCGAAAAAGAAATCGCGGACGCGAAAGCGCAGAACGTTCTGCTGTCTCTGCACATGAAAGCGACCATGATGAAAGTGTCTGACCCCGTGATTTTCGGTCACGCGGTGAAGGTGTACTACAAAGACGTCTTCGCGAAATACGGTAAAGTGTTTGAAGAGCTGGGCGTAGATGTGAACAACGGTTTGGGTGATGTGTACGCGAAAATTCAGACTCTGCCAGAAGCGCAGCGCACTGAAATTGAAGCAGCGATTCAAGCGGTTTACGAAACTCAGCCACCACTGGCGATGGTTGATTCTGACCGTGGTATCACCAACCTGCACGTACCAAGTGACATTATCGTTGACGCATCAATGCCAGCGATGATTCGTTCTTCTGGTCAAATGTGGGGCCCAGACGGTAAACAGAAAGATACGAAAGCGATGATCCCGGATCGTTGTTACTCGGGCGTTTACCAAGCGGTGATCGAATTCTGTAAAGAGAACGGCGCGTTTGACCCAACCACCATGGGCAGTGTACCGAACGTGGGTCTGATGGCTCAGAAAGCGGAAGAGTACGGCTCTCACGATAAAACGTTCATCCTTGATGCAGACGGCGCCGTGCGCGTTGTCGATGCTGAAGGCAATGTACTGCTTGAGCAAGCTGTGGAAGCGGGCGACATCTTCCGTATGTGTCAGGTGAAAGATGCGCCAATCCAGGATTGGGTGAAACTGGCGGTTACTCGCGCTCGCGCATCAGGCGCGCCAGCGGTATTCTGGCTGGATGAAGCACGTGCGCATGACGCAGAGCTGATCAAGAAAGTGAACCAGTACCTGCCTGAGCACGACACAGCCGGGCTGGAAATCAAGATCCTGTCTCCGGTTGAAGCGACTAAGTTCTCACTGGTTCGTATCAAGCAAGGTCTGGACACTATCTCCGTAACGGGTAACGTACTGCGTGACTACCTGACTGACTTGTTCCCAATTCTGGAACTGGGTACGTCAGCGAAAATGCTGTCTATCGTTCCACTGATGAATGGTGGTGGTCTGTTTGAGACTGGCGCAGGCGGCTCGGCTCCAAAACACGTTCAACAAGTTCAGAAAGAAAACCATCTACGTTGGGATTCACTGGGTGAATTCCTGGCTCTGGCCGCTTCTCTGGAGCACCTGAGCGTGGTGACCGGCAATGCGAAAGCGCAGGTTCTGGCGGACGCACTGGACAAAGCAACGGGCAAATTCCTTGATACCAACAAGTCACCATCACGTAAAGTGGGTGAACTGGACAACCGTGGCAGCCACTTCTATCTAGCGATGTACTGGGCAGAAGCTCTGGCTGAGCAGACCGCAGATGCGGATCTGGCCGCGGAATTTGCTCCAATCGCGCAACAGCTGAAAGACAACGAAGAAAAGATCGTTGCTGAACTGAATGGCGCGCAAGGCGTTGAGGGTGATTTGGGCGGTTACTACCTGCCTGAATTTGAGAAAGCGGCACCACTGATGCGCCCGAGTGCAACTCTGAATCACATTGTTGACCGCGCATAAATACACAGACAATAAAAAACCCGCCAGCTGGCGGGTTTTCTTTTTTCAGTCCGGTAAAGTTTACTGACTGTCTATTACAAATGTTTTGGCAGCGATTATTTTGCTAATTGACCTTCAATCGGTACGACGCTGCTCGCGTGGTAACCTTTAGGTCCTTGTTCAACCTCATACGATACCTGCTGGCCCGCCTTCAGTGTGCGGTAGCCATCCATTTGAATCGTTGAGTAGTGTGCAAAAATGTCTCCATCTTCACCCTCAGGACAAATAAATCCAAATCCTTTGGCGTTGTTGAACCATTTCACTGTACCTGTAGCCATGCTATACATCCCTCATGCATTTTGTTACTGATGTTGTTGAAGAGAACACTCTCTTTTCTCCATCGAAGAGCTCTCCAAATAGTGAATAGCAATTCAGCCGCTGCCAAATTTTTAGTCACTAATTGACCAATGTAGTCAATGATTGAACACAGTCAATAGTAAAAACGTATAAAGATATAGAGTTTTATAAGTAAATCACTTTTGTTGCCATCTTGCGTCAAGTTGGCACTTGTTTGATTGCAACTTCGTTAACTTTCCTATCTATCCGTGGCATTTTGATAAAAATGCTATTTGCAAATAGCGAAGCATATTGTGAGTGCGTTTGCATAATGGTGGCGTCTTTTTGAACGTTTGCTTGTGTGATGAAGCTGAATAGCAATGTTTTATTTGCAGCGATACAATTGCTGCATTAGTCTCTAAGTAAGGGTTGTTTTTCACCTGAACTGACAGCATGTTACGTTATGAAACCGTGCTGATAGAAGGGACTGGAATGTCTAATTTGTTTGAGAAACAGTCTGAAATACGGCCGTCATGAGTAAAAATTTTGAATGGGTAACTCCAGGCTCAGATTTACTGGAGCGAGAAGAAACAGCAATTAAGCCGCCGGCTATGTATAACGTGGTCTTAAACAACGATGACTACACACCGATGGACTTTGTAATCGAAATCCTGGAACGTTTCTTTTCGATGGATATTGAAAGAGCAACTCAAGTGATGCTGAAAGTGCATTACGAAGGGAAAGCAATTTGTGGCACATTTACTGCAGAGGTTGCAGAGACGAAAGTCGCACAGGTGACAATGTACTCAAGGGAAAATGAGCATCCACTGCTGTGTACCATGGAGCGAGCTTAGCACTTGCGACGACAATGTGGTTGTTCCTTAAGGAGGCCTTATGCTTAACAAAGAACTAGAGTCGAGTCTAAATGGCGCGTTCGCTCGGGCGCGAGACAAAAGACATGAATTTATGACCGTCGAGCACCTCCTACTTGCATTGTTGGAAAACGATGCAGCGAAGGAAGCATTACTGGCCTGTCAGGCAGATATCGACACATTACGTCGTGAACTTGACACTTTTATCGACCAAACAACCCCTCTCATTCCTGAAAATGATGAAACTCGCGAAACACAGCCAACGCTGAGTTTTCAGCGCGTGCTTCAACGCGCGGTATTCCATGTGCAGTCATCTGGCCGCAGTGAAGTGACTGGTGCAAACGTGCTGGTGGCGATCTTTAGCGAGCAAGAGTCTCACGCTGCATATTTGCTGAAGAAAAATGATATCAGCCGTCTGGATATCGTGAACTACATTTCCCACGGCATTACCAAAGCATCCAGTTCTGGCGATGAGCCATCGTCCGATTCGTTTGGCACAGAGAGTGGTGAAGACGTCAGCTCTGATGAACGTCTGGAAAGTTTTGCCACTAACCTGAATCATCTGGCGAAACAAGGTCAAATCGATCCTCTGATCGGTCGTGACAAAGAACTGGAACGTACGATTCAGGTGTTGTGCCGCCGTCGTAAAAACAACCCGCTGTTAGTGGGTGAAGCTGGCGTTGGTAAAACTGCCATTGCAGAAGGCTTGGCGTGGAGAATTGTAGAAGGCCAGGTGCCTGAAGTGATTCAGAACAGCGTGATCTACTCGTTAGACATCGGTTCGCTGCTGGCTGGAACAAAATACCGTGGTGATTTCGAAAAACGTTTCAAATCCATCCTGAAACAGTTGGAGAAAGAGAAAGACGCCATTCTGTTCATTGACGAAATCCACACCATTATCGGTGCAGGTGCTGCGTCTGGTGGACAGGTAGATGCAGCAAACTTGATTAAGCCTCTACTGAGCAGCGGAAAGCTACGTTGTATCGGTTCAACGACTTATCAGGAATACAGCAACATTTTCGAAAAAGAACGCGCGCTTTCTCGTCGGTTCCAGAAAATTGATATCGTCGAGCCTTCATTAGACGACACCACCAAAATTCTGATGGGTCTGAAGCCGAAATACGAAGCGCACCACGATGTACGTTACACCAAAGAAGCGTTGCGTGCCGCGGTAGAGTTGTCGGCGAAATACATCAACGAACGTCATCTGCCAGACAAAGCGATTGACGTGATTGACGAAGCCGGTGCACGTGTTCGCTTGATGCCAGCTAGTCGCCGTAAAAAAACGGTTGGTGTTGCAGAAATCGAAGCCATGGTTGCTAAAATGGCGCGTATTCCGGAAAAATCAGTCTCTTCATCTGACAAAGATATCCTGAAAAATCTGGATAAAAAAATGAAGATGTTAGTGTTCGGACAAGACAACGCTATCGATGTTCTGACCGAGTCCATCAAACTAACTCGTGCAGGTCTGGGGTCGGACAATCGTCCGGTCGGTTCATTCCTGTTTGCTGGCCCAACTGGGGTCGGTAAAACAGAAGTGACCGTTCAGCTATCTAAGCTGCTGGGCATCGAACTGCTGCGCTTTGACATGTCGGAATACGGCGAGCGTCATTCGGTCAGCCGTTTGATCGGCGCGCCTCCGGGTTATGTGGGGTTCGATCAGGGTGGTTTGTTGACCGATGCCGTTATCAAACATCCACACTCAGTCGTGCTGCTGGATGAGATTGAAAAAGCGCACCCGGATATCTTTAACCTGCTGCTACAGGTGATGGACAACGGCACGCTGACGGATAATAACGGCCGCAAAGCTGACTTCCGCAATGTGATTTTGGTGATGACCACCAACGCTGGTGTCGCGGAGACGGTGAAAAAATCGATCGGTATGATTCAGCAGGATCATAGCCATGATGCGATGGCGGAAATCAAGAAGGTGTTCACGCCAGAGTTCCGTAACCGCCTGGACCATATCATTTGGTTCAACGCGCTGGACGAACGTGTGATCCATCAGGTTGTCGACAAGTTCATCGTCGAGCTGCAAGTACAACTTGATGCGCGTGGAGTATCACTGGAAGTGTCGGAAGACGCTCGCCACTGGTTGGCAGTGAAAGGCTATGACCGTGAAATGGGCGCGCGTCCGATGGGCCGAGTGATTCAGGAACAGCTGAAGAAACCACTGGCCAACGAGCTGCTGTTCGGTTCTCTGGTGGATGGAGGTACGGTTAAAGTGGATCTGAACGAAGATCAACTCACCTTCAAGTACATGGGGACACGAGAAGAAGTGGTTCATTGATCTCACGGCACAAACAAAAAAGCGCACTCAGAGTAGTGCGCTTTTTCTTTGCTGTTCATCCTGTCTCTCAGGCAACAAAAACGGAGCTCAAAGCTCCGTTTTTGTTGCATTCGAAAATCAGTGATTAACGAGCACGGAAGACGATGCGGCCTTTAGTCAGGTCGTATGGAGTCATCTCTACAGTAACTTTGTCACCAGTAAGAATACGAATGTAGTTCTTACGCATTTTACCAGAGATGTGAGCTGTTACTACGTGACCGTTTTCTAGCTCAACACGGAACATTGTGTTTGGAAGAGTATCAAGGACCGTACCTTGCATCTCAATTACGTCTTCTTTAGCCATTTAATCCTCTTTAGAAATTAGGCAAAAATTAACGGCCGCATTCTGCCGTTAATCAATCAATATGTAAAGTTGGGGCGTATTCTACCCTTGCCAACGCTGATTTACTAGCCTTTGATGAGGCTGGAAGCGCACTTTGTAGTTCATGGCAGGACATTCATCGATTTGATATCCCAAATAAAGCCATTGTTTACCCATTTGTCGACAAAGCTCCAGTTGGGTCAGCACACCGAGTGTGCCCAGCGAGAGTGGGTGGTCCGGGTCAAAGAAGGTGTAAAATGCACTGGCGCTGTGCGGAAGCAAATCGGTAATCGCGATCGCAACCAAGGTATCATGATGATAAATATGCAAATAGCGTGTATCGAGCCACTCAGAATGTGCGAACTTATCAAACTCGTCTTTGCGCGGCGGGTACATGGTGCCGTTGCGATGGCGCGCTTTAATATAACGTGAATAGAGCGCGAACCAGTTTTTGTCCATATCGTCCTTGAGTTCCCAACGACACTCGCGGTACGTTTTAGCGAGCAATCGCTTCTGACTTTTGGATGGTACAAAATCTGCCACAGAAACCCGCAGAGCTTCGCAGGCACTGCAAGTATCACAATGGGGCTTGTAAATCGTATCTCCGCTGCGGCGAAAACCGTTGGCCAGCAGAGTTTCATAATTTTCTGGCGATTGCATCTGAGTGTCGATAGCGACCGCGACGCGCTCCATACGGTCTTTGAGGTAGCTGCACGGATGGTTGTTGGTGAGACCAATACGAATATGCTGCAGATCGGAACTCATACTTACTCCTCAGCAGATGCTTCAACCGGGCAAGTCAGCCATTGAGGTTGAAAACAACTTTCTGTTACACGCTGTTCTTTTAAAGATAGCAATGATTGCATGAATTTGTCGCGGGATAATTCCTTAGCGCCCAATGATTTAAGGTGCGGGTTCATCACCTGGCAATCAATCAACTGACCTTGATTGGTTTTGAAATGATGGCAGAAATACCACAATGCAATTTTTGATGCGTTGGTTGCAAGGCTGAACATCGACTCGCCACAAAATAATCGGCCTACTTCAATGCCATACAACCCACCAATTAAGGCGTCCTGGTGCCACACTTCCACTGAATGACACTTTCCTGCACGGGCAAGCTGAGTGTAGGCGTGACGCATTTCTTCATTCAGCCAGGTCTCTTCCGGAGAACGTACCGCTGCGCACATATCAATGACATCAGCGGTCGCGTGATTAATACTGACAGTGTACTGGTGCTTGCGTTGAAACTTTTTCACACTTTTTGCCGGAATGAAGGTCTTAGGATCAAACACAGCGCGTGGCGAAGGGCTCCACCATAGAATAGGCTCATCAGGACCATACCAAGGAAAAATGCCGCTTTGGTAACCTTGGTAAATCCGCTCGGGATTGAGATCGCCCCCAAACGCCAGCAGGCCATTAGGTTCTTTCAGCGCAGAGTAGGGAGAGGGAAAATCAAAGTTTCCCGGTGCAAGTTCGGTGAGATATATCGCCATAGCTTCGTTAGTGTCCTAGTAACCCAAGCAGTTTCCCAACAACATTCATCTTCAAGGAGATAAAAATGAAACGGTGGTTTTTGATCTTATTGATTTTTCCTTTGTTTGCCAATGCTGCCTATCAGCGGAATCAGGCTCGCCCAGTGAATGAGGTGGTGTTCGGCCAGGTTGAAACGGTACGCTACATCTCTCAACAAGATATCGTGCATTCAAAGGCGAATGGTTGGGAGACTCTGCTTGGCGCCGTAGTTGGTGGGTTGATTGGCAACCAGTTTGGGGATGGGCATGGTCGAGAAGTCGCGACGGCGATTGGTGCGGTGGCGGGCGCGGGCATTGCTCGTTCCAATGCCAACCAAACCTATCATGTAGAGTATCGTCTGGTGGAAATTCTGATCAAAACTTCAGAAGGTAAGTTGATTGACGTGATTCAGGATGTCGATAGTCAGATGTTGTTCAGTTCCGGTGACCGGGTACGTATTCTGTATTTTGACGACGGAGTAAGAGTGGATAAGGAGATGTAGCCTGGTCTGTACGGCTTTCTGCTGGCGGCTATGGTGTCGGTAGAATTTCATTTTAAACCGCAGATTAGCACTGGCTATCCCCATAGAATTTGGTTAGTCTGCGGATACGAAGAATTTTCACTGCCCTAAATAAAAACAGGAATAGTGGCGGTGCAAGGAACACAACTTTAATGGAAAGCCTCACGTTACAACCCATTGCAAAAATTGACGGAGAAGTGAACCTTCCGGGTTCCAAAAGTGTATCAAACCGCGCTCTGCTGCTGGCTGCGTTAGCCAAAGGTACGACGCGTCTGACCAACCTGCTCGACAGTGATGATATTCGCCACATGTTGAATGCCCTAAGCAAGCTGGGCGTGGTGTATCGTTTGTCAGAAGACAAAACCGAATGTGAAGTGGAAGGGCTCGGTAAGCCGTTTACCGTCTCTGAGCTTCAGGAACTGTTCTTAGGTAACGCAGGTACTGCTATGCGCCCTCTGGCCGCTGCGTTGTGTCTGGGAGAGGGCGAGTTCATCCTGACGGGTGAGCCGCGCATGAAGGAGCGCCCAATCGGCCATCTGGTTGATGCTTTGCGTCAAGCTGGTGCGCAGATCGAGTATCTGGAAAACGAAAACTACCCACCATTGCGTATCACGGGTACAGGTTTAGAGTCGGGAACCGTCTCAATTGACGGCTCGATCTCCAGTCAGTTCTTAACCGCTTTTCTGATGTCTGCACCTTTGGCAAAAGGTAAAGTAACCATCAAGATTGAGGGTGAGCTGGTATCGAAACCCTATATCGACATTACTTTGCACATCATGGAACAGTTTGGCGTTCAGGTGATCAACAACGATTATCAGGAATTTGTCATTCCAGCTGGCCAGTCTTATGTTGCTCCAGGTAACTTCCTGGTGGAAGGGGATGCATCATCGGCGTCTTATTTCTTGGCCGCGGCCGCGATTAAAGGTGGCCAGGTAAAAGTGACCGGTATCGGTAAGAACAGTATTCAGGGTGACATTCAATTCGCTGAAGCGTTGGAAAAAATGGGCGCACAAATCGAATGGGGTGATGATTACGTTATCGCTCGTCGCGGCGAACTGAATGCGGTGGATTTGGATTTCAACCATATTCCTGATGCTGCAATGACCATTGCTACCACGGCCCTGTTTGCCAGCGGCACTACGGCGATTCGCAATGTATATAACTGGCGAGTGAAAGAGACAGACCGACTGGCTGCAATGGCGACTGAGTTGCGTAAAGTCGGTGCAACGGTGGAAGAGGGTGAAGATTACATCATCATTACGCCACCGGAGCAGTTGACTCATGCCGCGATTGATACGTACGACGACCATCGTATGGCGATGTGCTTCTCTTTGGTTGCTCTGAGCGATACGCCAGTGACCATTAATGACCCTAAGTGTACGTCAAAAACCTTCCCGGATTATTTTGATAAGTTTGCACAGCTGAGTCACTAAAGTGATTGAAATAAAAGCCTCTTAACGAGGCTTTTATTATTTTTGTACAGTAAATTCTTTGGACAGCTGGTGGGCGAGATATTTGAACATATTAAATACCGCCGTTGTTTTCGCCGTAGGCAAACCTTTGTCGTCCAAAAAGTAGTTGCCTTTGAACACCAGAACACCTTCTTTCTCTTCCACGCTCTCGGCACGCATGCCCTCTATATAGCTTTCGTGCTCCTGAATCAGTTGGTTGGCGATCAGCAACAGATCAAATTCACTGATGGCTTTTTTCTCATTCATTGTACTTCTCCTCAGGTTGGAACTGGCTCCAGTTTAGAGCTGTGACACGTAAATACCATGATCAAAAGCAGCTAAATTCGCATCCTCGTTGTTAAGCAATTTGTGATTTGTTCCATATTTCACTCGTTTGCGGTCGCACGGGACGCACAGTCACTTTAGTATGTGCGGGTTTTAGAACAGAGAATACGCTTTCGTCGAATTGTCGAGCAAATAAATGGTTTTTTAAAAAAACAAGTTGATCTTCTCTTTGTTCGGCTCGATAGTAAAAAAAGAAGCAATATTTTAGAACGTCAATGCGATCGACTGTTCGCATAGTGATTAAGGACATTTGAATCAAATTATGGGTAAATC
Organism: Vibrio sp. bablab_jr001; assembly: GCF_016464285.1. Classification (NCBI taxonomy): domain Bacteria; kingdom Pseudomonadati; phylum Pseudomonadota; class Gammaproteobacteria; order Vibrionales; family Vibrionaceae; genus Vibrio; species Vibrio sp. bablab_jr001. The sequence continues at coordinate 118,295 of NZ_JACDWZ010000039.1, read as the reverse complement.
ACTCGTTATAGTGGAGTCGCCAGCCAAGGCCAAAACAATCAATAAATATCTTGGCAAAGACTTTATTGTGAAGTCTAGTGTCGGTCATGTCCGCGATCTGCCTACTGCCGGTCAGAGCAGTACTACACCAACCAAGAAAGCGGCCGCTACGTCGACTAAAAATTTGAGCGCAGAAGAGAAAGCGCGCTTAAAGAAAGAGAAAGACCAAGCCGCGCTGATCAAGAAAATGGGTGTTGACCCTTATCATGGCTGGGAAGCGAATTATCAAATCCTACCGGGTAAAGAGAAGGTTGTTGCCGAACTACAGAAATTAGCGAAAGACGCAGACAGCGTTTATCTCGCAACCGATTTGGACCGCGAGGGAGAGGCTATCGCTTGGCACCTTCGTGAGATCATCGGTGGCGATGAAGAGCGATATAAACGTGTTGTGTTTAACGAAATTACCAAAAACGCTATCCAACAGGCTTTCCAGCATCCTGGCGAGCTCAATATGGATGGTGTGAACGCTCAGCAGGCGCGTCGTTTTATGGACCGCGTTGTGGGCTTCATGGTGTCTCCGTTGCTGTGGAAAAAAGTAGCACGTGGCCTTTCGGCAGGGCGTGTTCAGTCTGTGGCTGTGAAATTGCTGGTTGAGCGCGAGCGCGAAATCAAAGCGTTTGTGCCAGAAGAGTTCTGGGACATCCACGCAGACACCAAAACGCCGGGTAAAGACGATTTCCGCCTGCTGGTGGCACAAAAAGATGGCGTCGCATTCAAACCTTCCAACGAAACGGAAGCGAATGCGGCGATGTCGGTGCTGCAAAAAGCGGCTTATGAAGTGTGCAAACGCGAAGACAAGCCAACCAGTAGCAAACCATCTGCACCATTTATTACTTCTACACTGCAACAAGCGGCGAGTACCCGCCTTGGTTACGGTGTGAAAAAGACCATGATGCTGGCGCAACGTTTGTATGAAGCAGGTTACATCACCTATATGCGTACCGACTCAACCAACCTGAGTTCGGAAGCGGTTGATGCGGTTCGTCAGTACATCACCAGTGAATTTGGCGAAGCTTATCTGCCAGGTAAACCAAACGTGTACGGTAGCAAAGAAGGGGCTCAGGAAGCGCACGAAGCGATCCGTCCTTCAGATGTCGCGATTAAGGCTGATGATCTGGAAGGTATGGAAGCGGATGCCCATAAACTGTACGCTCTGATTTGGAACCAGTTTGTTGCTTGTCAGATGACACCTGCTCAATACGATTCAACCACAGTGAGCGTGAAGGCTGCAGAATACACGCTGAAAGCGAAAGGCCGTATTCTGAAGTTTGATGGCTGGACGCGAGTTCAACGCCCTCTGGGTAAAAATGAAGATCAGATTCTTCCAGCCGTTAAAGTTGGTGAGACGCTGTCCCTGGAAAAACTCGATCCAAAACAACACTTCACCAAGCCGCCAGCTCGTTTTACTGAAGCGGCACTGGTTAAAGAGTTGGAGAAGCGTGGTATTGGTCGTCCTTCGACTTACGCGTCGATCATCTCGACCATTCAAGACCGTGGCTACGTAAAAGTGGATCAGCGCCGTTTCTACGCTGAAAAGATGGGCGAGATCGTAACCGACCGTCTTGATGACAGCTTTGAAGATCTGATGAACTACGATTTTACCGCACGCATGGAACAGAAACTGGACCAGATTGCGGAAGGTGAAACCAGCTGGAAAGGTGTACTGGATAACTTCTTTGAAGATTTCAGTCAGAACCTGGAGCAGGCAGAACAAGATGAAGAGCACGGTGGTATGAAACCAAACCACATCGTGATGACCAACATTCTGTGTCCGACTTGTTCACGACCAATGGGCATTCGTACTGCGTCAACGGGTGTTTTCTTGGGTTGTTCCGGTTACGCTTTGCCGCCAAAAGAGCGTTGTAAAACTACCATCAACCTGGGCGATGAAGAAGGCATCATCAACGTTCTGGAAGAGGATGTTGAAACAGCGGCTCTGCGCGCTAAGAAGCGTTGTCCTATCTGTGAAACCGCGATGGATGCGTACCTGATTGACGATAAGCGTAAGCTACACGTGTGTGGTAACAACCCTAACTGTGACGGCTATATCGTTGAACAAGGCGAATTCAAAGTGAAAGGCTATGATGGCCCGGTTGTCGAGTGTGACAAGTGTGGTTCAGACATGGTGCTGAAAAACGGTCGCTTTGGTAAATACATGGACTGTACCAGTGAATCTTGTAAGAACACGCGTAAGATCCTGAAAAACGGTGAAGTTGCACCTCCTAAAGAAGATCCGGTCCACTTCCCTGAACTGCCATGTGAAAACTCGGATGCGTACTTTGTTCTGCGTGATGGTGCATCAGGTCTGTTCTTCGCGGCCAGCAATTTTCCTAAATCGCGCGAGACTCGTGCGCCACTCGTGGAAGAGCTAGCCAAGTACCGTGATCGCCTGCCAGAGAAGTATCAATATCTGGCCGAAGCCCCATCTCAGGACCCAGATGGCCTGAAGGCGGTGGTTCGTTTTAGCCGTAAGAGTAAAGAGCATTACGTGCGTACCGAAACGGATGGCAAACCATCAGGCTGGACCGCGCTTTACAACGATGGTAAGTGGGATATCACTGACAAGCGCAAAAACGCGAAATAGATAATTCAATTGTTAAAGGCAGCCTCAGGGCTGCCTTTTTTATATCCCAAAAACTTTGATCTAGTTCTCCGTATCAAAAAATCACAACTTTTAAGTGATATTTTTCATTTTAATTTTTTGAGAAAGTGCCAGTAGCTGTCTGTATGAATCATCAATTAGCATGAATGGCTGGGTATGAAACTAAGGATACGCATTTGTTCGATGAACATGCTGCTTGCACTGTTAGTGAGTGCGGCGGGTGTTTGGGCTGCGCATTATATTCTTAAGCAGGTTGAAGCCGATATTCTGGCGCAAACTGCGACTCTGCTTGCTCGCTATGACAGCCAAAAGGAACTGGCCCCAGTTCTCGAACAAGTACGTTCCGTGCGTCAGTTGTCTCAGGAACCTGCATTGATGATGTGGGCAAAGGACAGCGAGAACCAGGCACTCCAGCAGCATGTCTCTCAGCTGTTGACTCGCTATCGCTCCACAATGGCGGAAACTCGTCTGCATCTGGTACTCGACGCCAGCATGGTGACATCTACTACCTTCCCATTGGTGCAAAACGTCTCTTTTCACCACGCCTCACTGGCGCCGCTGCAAGCTCAGGATCGCCCGTATCTGCTTGCCGGACAGAATGAACCTGCATCTGCTCATCTGATAACAAATATCGAGTCTGATACCGCGTTGCTTCGTGTGCGAAGCGTGATACAAGCAGGCAAGCAGCCCGTGGGATTTGTTGAAACGCAAACTAATCTGGCTACGTTAACAGGCATGAGCCCTGAGAAAAACGTCAACGGAGTAACCACGTTGTGGGTGGATAATCAAAATTCGATTCGCCACAACCAAGAGCGTACTCAAATAACTAATCGGCTCAATAACTTCCCGAGAGTGTTGTTGGCGGCTGGTATGAACCGCGAGTCGATAGCGCAGATGAGGCAGGTGATGGAGAAGCAACGCAATGGCCAGGAGCCTTCATCGCTGTTGCTGCATTACCAACAACCTGCTGCGTTAGTGGCTCTCAATTACATTGCCGATTTGGACTGGCATCAAATCAACGTTATAAACTCGAGCCAATTTCCGGCGTTGCAGCGGCTTTATCCGTTCTATTGGCTCCTTATTGGCGTCGTCTGGAGCTTTTGCTTCCTGGTCTGTCTGAGCAACGAGCGTTTGGTTAATCGTCCGCTTGCCGAGCTTAATGGCGCTATGCAGCGATTCTGGCAACGTCGGTCGTCGCAAGCGCTTCACTTCGTTGATAAACCCAATACGGAAATAGGCCAGTTGATGACGTCAGCTGAGCAGTACTCCCAAGCGATACTCGAGGCGGGCAGACAAGTGGAACATCAGGTTGCAGAGCGTACTTCGGTATTGGATCAGCTTTCTACTTCTGATCCGTTGACTTTGCTGCTTAATAAGCGAGGGATGGAAGCGGAGCTGCGCGCTGAATCAGCCCGGGCTCGTCGAGAGCAGGGCGCGTTTGGCTTAGTGTGGGTTGATATTAGTCATTACCAGACGTTACAGGCATCGTTAGGCAGCAAAGGCGTTGAGGAAGTGTTACGCCACGTCGCGCATTCCATCCAACTCAGCATTCGCGAATATGACGCCGCATGTCGTTGGGGAGAAAACGAATTCCTTATTCTGGTTCGTAACGATAGTGAACAGAGTCTGCGCGCGCTGGCTGAGCGATTATCTCAGCAGTGTGAGCAACCACTTCAACTGACTTGTCAGAACCAAGTGCTGTTAATTTCCCTTTCAATCGGCGCCACTTTAGTGGCAGAAGATACTGATATTAAAGAAGCGCTGGCGCGGGCGGACGGCGCACTCTACTTTGCTAAGCAAGACCCAAAGCAGAATATTCACATCTGGCAAGCGTGTGACACGGATGTCGCATAAATTTTCTCACTCTGCCTCCTTCTGTCACATTTCGTTACTACAATGCTGATGGAATTTTCGTCACTTTAAGCCAAAAGGGTGAAGGAATTGTTAGGTTTTATGTATTAAGAAGCCCCTAATCTGTGAGCGGGATTAGGAGTTAGCAACGTAACAGGCATTTCTATTAGAGAATACTTATTCTGAAATTGTATTCCCTGTGTGTTTGGATAAAGTAATAACCAACTGATTGCATTTTGAGTATGACATTGTGCTTGCTGCTAGCAGTTGCGGTCAGTGAGAAAGGAACGTGTCGCCATCCCCCCATCCCTCAATGTGGCGAACGGATATATGACAATAATGGAGAATAACAATGACTGGTGTATTAGGAATGATCTTGGCTGGCGGTGAAGGTTCTAGGCTGATGCCGTTGACGGAGTCCAGAACCAAACCTGCGGTCCCGTTTGGTGGTAGCTATCGGTTGATAGACTTTGCACTGAACAACTTTGTGAATGCTGATTTGATGCGCATTTACGTATTAACCCAATTTAAATCCCAGTCGCTCTATCTTCATATGAAGAAAGGGTGGAATGTCTCCAGTATCCGTGACCGTTTTATCGACTGTATTCCAGCGCAGATGCGTGATGGTAAGCGTTGGTATGAAGGCACTGCGGATGCCATCTATCAAAACCTGAGATTTGTCGAAATTTCAGAAGCAGATCAAGTCTGTATCTTTGGTTCTGACCATATTTACAAAATGGATATTCGCCAGATGCTTGATTATCACCGTCGCAAGGAAGCACGCCTGACGGTATCCGCGTTGCGTATGCCCTTGTCGCAAGCGTCTCAATTCGGCGTGATCGAAGTGGACGATGAAGGTCGTATGGTCGGTTTTGAAGAAAAGCCGAAAAATCCTAAAGCGATTCCGGGCGATCCTGAGTGGGCGCTGGTGTCGATGGGCAACTACATTTTCGAAACGGAAACGCTGTGTGAAGAATTGCGTGAGGATGCCGCTTTAGAAAACTCCAGCCACGACTTTGGTAAAGACATCATTCCGAAGATGTTCCCGCAAGGTGGCGTGTATGTGTATGACTTCTCAACCAATAAAATCAAAGGCGAGAAGGAGTCTACCTATTGGCGCGATGTCGGTACGATCGAGTCTTACTGGGCTGCCCACATGGACTTGCTGGAAAAAGAGCCGCCATTCTCGTTGTACAACCGCAGTTGGCCTTTGCACACTTACTATCCGCCATTGCCGCCAGCAACATTTATTGATGTCGGCGATAAAAAAGTGACGATAACCGACAGCTTGGTTTCCGGTGGTAGCTACATTCAAGGTGCTAAAATTTATAAATCAATTCTGGGATTTCGCAGCAATATTGCTGCTGGCTCTTTGATAAGTGAATCTGTTATCTTGGGTGATGTGAAAATTGGTGCAGGATGCACAATAAAGCGCGCAATTATCGACAAAAATGTTGAAATCGCTCCGGGTACGATTATTGGCGAAGATTTAGAACTAGATAGACAACGCTTCCATGTATCCGACGAGGGAATTGTTGTCATAGCAAAAGGAACAAAAGTTGGATTCTAACATTGATCATCTTAATGTTTGGTTTGTCGTTTCAGAAGCTGAAGGACTGGTTAAAAGTGGTGGCTTGGCGGATGTAGCCAAGGCACTGCCAAAAGCTCTGGTAGAACTTGGTCATCAGGTAGCGCTTGTGCTGCCTGGTTATCGCTCCATCGCAGATAAAAATTCTGCTCCTGTGATTCTGGAAACGGAACTGACTCACTGGCCTCATATTCGTTACCAGGTTCGTCAGCGCGAACTGGATGGAGTGCCTGTCTATCTCATCGACTGCGACCCGTATTTTGACCGTCCTGAGCTGTATGCGGAAAGCAATCAGGCTTATCCCGATAATGGCGAACGTTTTGGTTTCTTTTCCGCCGCCTGTCTGGATGTGTTACCAAAACTCAATATCAAACCCGATATTATTCACGCCAACGATTGGCACACGGGATTGGTGCCATTTTTGCTCAAAACCCGCTACCGTGAAGACCACTACTTTGACGGTGTAAAGAGCGTTATTACGATTCATAACGCGATGTTTAAAGGCATATTCTCCTACCATCAACTGGAAGTGATTCCGGAACTGAATCTGTCTGGTATGGAGTTTTTGCAATACGGGCATGACCACATCAGCATGCTTCGTGCGGGGATTGCTTTCGCCGACAAAATTAATGCGGTCAGCCCGAACTATGCATCGGAGCTGTTAACGCCACTGGGTTCTCACGGTTTGGTGGATGATTTTGTCCGACGCGCCAGAGATCTGCATGGCATTATTAACGGTTGTGACTATACCGAGTGGAACCCGAAAACAGACAGTTACCTACCCAAAACATACAGTGATGAAGCGGTTTCGCTAAAACAGGGCAAGGCGGCGAGTAAAGCGCTGCTGCAGGAAGAATTGCAACTGCCGAAACGCGACATTCCTCTGTTTGGCATGGTGTGCCGCCTGACTCACCAGAAAGGCTTCCACTACATTTTACCTATCTTGGAACATTTCCTACGCAACGACGTGCAACTGGTCATTGTAGGAACAGGTGAACCCGAAGTTGCCGCGAAACTGCATAAGATTGCTGCAGCGCACTCGGACAAATTTGCCTTTGTTGAGGCCTATAGCAATCGCTTTGCGCACTTAGTTGAAGCAGGCTCCGATTTTTTCCTGATGCCATCCGAGTTCGAAGCATGTGGTCTGAACCAAATCTACAGCATGGCCTATGGCACCTTGCCGATTGTGCGTGAAGTCGGTGGGTTAAAAGATACGGTGCTGGATTACGATAAGTACCCGAACGAAGCCACTGGTTTTGGCTTCCAGGAACCGTCTCCAGAAGCGCTGCTTATCACCATGCAACGTGCGTTGCTGTTTTATCTGCAACATCCGGATGAAATGCTAAAAGTGCAGCAGAGAGCGATGCAGAGAGATTTCAGTTGGCGAGAATCGGCGCTGGATTACATCAAAATGTACCGACTGGCGATATTTGATTGATTCGATACAACGGGGCGCATAAGCGCTCCGTTTTTTTAGCGACGTAAACGATCCACCAAACAGATTTTTACAACTAGGGTGCTATTCGCGTCTGGCTTTGTGGTAGTCTTTGCCACGTTATCAACTCCTAGCTCAGTGGTATTCATGTCTGACAGTCTGCTGTTTCACAAAACCTTCGTACATCCCACCAGTCAGGAGTGGGTGGTCTTTGTGCATGGTGCAGGTGGCAGTTCGTCGATTTGGTTCAAACAAATCAAAGCCTATAAACAGCATTTCAACTTATTACTTATTGACCTGCGCGGGCACGGTAAATCCGGTGAGCTGATTAAAGGCTTGATGTCCAAACGTTATACGTTTCAGTCGGTTACTCAGGATGTGTTGCGGGTTCTCGATCACCTGAAAATTCACTCGGCTCATTTTGTGGGTATGTCGCTGGGTACCATTATTGTGCGGAATGTGGCTGAGATATCTGCCGGGCGCGTACGCTCGATGGTGCTTGGTGGAGCGATTACTCGGCTTAACATCCGCTCACAGGTATTAGTGAAACTTGGCCATTTCAGTCAGCACTTTATCCCTTACATGTGGCTGTATCGCCTATTTGCCTATATTGTGATGCCACAACGCAGTCAGAAAGAGTCCCGCCATCTTTTTATCCATGAAGCGCGTAAATTGTGCCAGAAAGAATTCAAACGCTGGTATACCCTGACAGCGGAAGTGAATCCGTTGATGCGTTACTTCAAGGAGCGTGAGCTGGCAATCCCGACGCTGTATCTGATGGGCGAGCGGGACTACATGTTTATCCAACCGGTCAAAGAAATGGTCGCTGCTCACCAGCAGAGTGAACTGCATGAAATTCCTGATTGTGGCCACGTCTGCAACGTAGAGCAGCCCGATGTCTTTAATCAGGTGTCTATTGAGTTTATTCAGCAGCAGATTCGCTCTTAATCTGCCAAGTCATCGGCTTTTCCGCAATTCCAGCATACGGCAAACTGACGTTCATTAAGCTCACCACAATGTGCACACTGCCATGGTGTTGAACGGGAACTGCTGGACGGGCTTTGATAATCTTCAATGATAGCTTGCGCCCGCTCATGCTGAGTCACGTCATACAACCAGATGTAAGGCGCAGTTTCATCATTCATCGGCAACTCACCGCGCAGACCAAACAAACCTTCTCCACGCACCTCACAGGCAATATTGGCTTGTTTTAGCAGTTCGCACAGCAAGTGTGCTTCCGTCGGATTGGCGGCTATGAATATTTTCATCGTTGTACCGTGTTGGCAGAGCGTCTGACCAGCCGGTTCATCACCCATTTCATGAGCAGTGGAAACACCCCAAGTAAGGCGAATGACAGCAACACCGATGGCGAGACAATGCCGGATAATGAATCAATTTGTGCCAGTTGTGTGCCGGCGTTGAGATACACCGCAGTGCCAGGCAGCATACCCAACTGGCTGACCCAATAGTAGCGGGCAACGTTAATGGGACTTAGGCCCATCAAGAGGTTTATCAGAAAGAACGGGAATACAGGGATCAGCCGTAATGACAGCAAATAAAACGCGCCATCACGCTCAACGCCTTGGTTGATTGCGTTCAGTTTGTCACCAAATCGTTGTTGAACCCAGTCTCGAAGCAGATAACGGCTGCTCAGAAAGGCTAGTGTTGCACCGATGGTACTGGCGAAAGAGACCAGCAAAAGACTGAGCCAAAAGCCGAACAATGCTGCTCCAAGCAATGTGACAACGGCTGCGCCGGGTATCGAGAACGCCGTAATCAAGACGTAGCTGACAAAGTAAATCAGGGCAGCAGCAAGCAAATGTTCGGCGATATAGTCCGACAACAGCGCTTGCTGAGCTTTGGCATTGTCCAGAGTGAGGTATTGACTGAACGTGAGCCCTAATCCAATGATCACGGCCAGCAAAATTAAGCCTAGAACTAACTTCTTACTCATCGATGTTTCTCGTTATACGGTTATCTAAGGTATACGTAACCAGACAGGGAAAAGCGATATTTTCTTTCACCCAAAGAAAAAAGCATCCGTGAACGGATGCTTTTAATGAAGTTGCTCTCAAAAAGGTTTACGACAAACGCTGTAACAACTCGTCGCGACGCGTTTGAGGGATAACTGACCAGTGCTTGCCCTCAATGGCGCCTTCAAGTGCCCACAGAAGCTCCAAGCCGACATCTGAAGAATGTGATTGCCTAACGGCTTTGTAAGCTTCTACGGCACCTTTCTCCTGCAGATCTTCCACCGTTTCGATGCCGGCTTTTTTCAGCATTCGTTCGGTTGCAAGGCGCAGGTTAGGGAGATCTTTAAGACGATCCGGCTTCGCTTGGGCTTGAGTCTCACGCTCATCTTTGGCCACTGCTAATGCCGCTTTCGCGTCTTCCAGAATTTTTGCGGTGTCTAACCAACAGTCTTCCGGCAAAGCGAAATACTTGGTTACAACGGGAAATCCGCGCTTTTTATAAACATAAGGCTCGTAGCCTTGTTGTTTGAACTTGGCTGTTGAAGCATCGTCGGCGCGAATGTGAAGTCTGTCGTTAACCACCAATGCGAACATTGTGTCATCAACAAAAATCCCAAAGCCACCAAACATTGAACGAGATTTAACGCGTCCAAATTGCTCAAAGAGCCGCATTGAATCTTTTAGTATTGGTTTATCCATGCTGTAAGTCTCGGTGTATTAATTAATACGCCACCAAAGTCAGGTCCGAGAAAATAGCAAAAGAATGCAGAGAGTATGTCAGTTAGGAGTCAACTTCTTAGTGTATGCATTTTTGCCATCGGTAACCCCGCTACCTACCCGAATTGGGTTTAGGCCGGAGGCTTTGCGTCCCACCTTTTCAGATGGTTTGCCCTGTGCGTGACATTTCCTTCAAAAAAAGGATAATCAAAAATTTGGATAAACATCACATTTACCTTGTGCAAATGTGATGTTATTCAAATATATATGTCCAACCATTGCAACTTGATTCATTGATTTTGAATCTAAATAGACAATTCAGACATGTTGATTTTCTGCAAAGTTATTGTTTTGTCAAGTCTTTTACTGTGTCGCGCTCTACAATCTCCGGATGCATCTCGAAGATACGGCGATCGTGCTCTTTATCTTTGATTCGTTCGAGTAATATTTCGAATGCGTTTTTACCTACACGACGTTTAGGTTGGTGGATAGTGGTTAGCGGTGGAGAGAAATACTCTGCCAGCTCAATGTTGTCATAACCGATAACCGACATATCTTCCGGAACACGGATCCCACGTTGTTGCAGGCGGCTCATTAAGCCAAGCGCCATTGTATCGTTAAAACAGAATACAGCGGTTGGACGTTTGTCCATGGCGATGATTTTATCTGCGGCCAGTACGGCGGTGTCACACTCGAAGTTACCTTCCAGAATCCAGTCTTCGCGGACAGGCAGGTTTGCTTCTGCCATCGCACGGCGGAAACCAGCAATACGTTCCTGACAGGCGGCTTTAACGAAATGGCCACTCAGGCAAGCGATATCAGTGTGACCGCGGTCAGTCAGGTATTTAGTTGCCAGATAACCCCCTTCTTCGGAGTTATCGATGATCTTATCAGCCTGAGAGGTCTCTGGCCCCCAATCCATGATCACCTTAGGAATGTCAGAATGGCTTTCCAACATTTCCAGCAGTTCTTCGGTCAGGTCAGAACACATAACCAAAATACCGTCTACGCGCTTTTCCGCCAGCATGCGGATGTAGTCGCGTTGCTTTTCGTAAATACCACCGGTGTTACACAGGATCAGCGTGTAACCCTGACGGTAACAGTAGCTTTCCACACCATCGATCACTTCGGAGAAGAAGAGGTTGGTGGACTGAGTGACCAACATACCAATCGTTCGTGTGGTGTTGCACTTTAGGCTTCGAGCTACAGCGCTCGGTGCATAGTTCAGCTCTTTAACAGCATCCATCACTTTTTCTTGTGTGGCTTCTGCAACAAATCGAGTTTTATTAATTACGTGAGATACGGTTGTTGTTGAAACGCCAGCCAGGCGTGCAACGTCTTTAATCGTAGCCATAGGTTTGTCCTGTCGATGACTGCTGAGCGCAACAAAATGCGTCGTGCTATCAGATTCAGCAGCGGTTAGGCTTGTACTGCAAGTGAAGCCTAAAAGTAGTAAAAACACAAAAACCGCTCGAAAACAGCGGTTTGCATCTTAAATTCATATTTTATCGTTTGCGGCCAATATAGTAGTCCGCAACGCGTGAACTCGCAACGAAATTCATCGGATGAGATCAAATGATCGTCACAAAGTTCGCGCGATATTCTTCAATTTGTGAGCATGATAGCGAACTATTCGTCAGTCAGATAAGCCTGATCTAGTTTCAGGAAAGCGACCAGAAGCTCGCTGACTGCGGCGTAAAAACCAAATTGATCAAGCGACTGGCAACGGGTCGCGAAAGTTGGTACCCAACTCAAGAGATGAGATTGGATAAATTCGGCCTGTTCAGAAAAGGCTTGTTCCATATGTGACTGTTTTTCCAGTTCGTTGGAGCGAATAATCATATGTCCCAAGAAATCCAACTCGACAGCCAAATGATCCGCTGGTTCGTTCAGTGAGTCGTGAATCGCAACGCCGTGCTGTTTCATCAAGTCAGCCATTTCTTGTGCCGGAGTATCGTTCAACAGGCCTGTTTTACCAAGGTAAACGGAGGTGTAGGGCAGGGCTGAATCCTTGTCTGATTTTAAAAACAGGTCGCAAAAGTCGGCCGCCAATTCAAGGCGGGCATCGTCACGGTCGAGCAAGCGGTTCAGTGCTTCCACCAGATGCGTCACCGCCGCTTTCAGTCCGGCGTTTTCACTCAAGCCAGTCAGAAAGGCACGAATTTCGGGTGAATGATATTGTTCGATCTCTTTATCACTGAGCTCTTTACTGAACAAACTCGACAACCACCAATAAATTTCGGCGCGCTTTTCGTTAAATGCTTTTACTTCTTGCATGGTTAGACTCCGGATACTTTCTCCCTATAAGTCTAAACAATAAACATGAATAGCAATAACGCAAACCATGAAAAAATATGAACAAATACGTCAGCAAATTAATAGCTTGCTCAGAGATTGCTTTGAATCAATAAACCCTGAGGTTTTTGGATTGCAGACTAGAATTATGACTGTTTATGAATAGAATTACGGAGTATTTCGAATGAGCATAAAGTGGTGTCAATGAGCTATCACATATTAGTTGTTGAAGACGACATCGTTACCCGCAGTAAGCTGGCTGGTTACTTTCAGAAAGAGGGTTATCAGGTAACAGAGGCTGAAAATGGGGTAGAGATGCGTCAGGCGCTCAGTGAACATGACATTGACCTGGTGATGCTGGACATCAACTTGCCAGGTGAAGATGGTTTGTTACTGACGCGAGAACTTCGCGGGCAATCAGATATTGGAATCATTCTGGTTACTGGACGCACGGATAGCATCGACAGAATTATTGGCCTCGAAATGGGTGCTGACGATTATGTCACCAAACCGCTTGAACTACGTGAGCTGTTGGTTCGCGTGAAAAATTTATTGTGGCGTATTTCCACTGCTTGCCACTGCAATCACGAACTCGAGCCGGACGACGACAAGCTCGTGCGTTTTGGCGAATGGACGTTTGATATCCAGCGCCGTTCATTAACTCGTAATGGCGAACCTGTGCGTTTAACGAAGGCGGAGTATGAGCTGTTGGTTGCTTTGTCGGCGTACCCTAATCAGGTGCTCAGCCGCGAGCGTATTCTCAATATGATCAGTCATCGGGTCGATGCGCCGAATGATCGCACCATTGATGTGTTGATTCGTCGTATGCGTGCCAAGATGGAGTTTGATCCAAAGAACCCGCAGATCTTTGTGACTGTGCATGGTGAAGGTTACATGTTTGCAGGTGATTAAGCGTTGACGCAGAAAGAAAAAGACCCGCTTCAGCGGGTCTTTTTTGTTTCTTCCCATGCAGTGCTCACTGCAACGTGGTTTCGGCGTTATTGATCGGCGCGGTCTGTTCATGACCGGCTACCCAGTCACGCAGTGACTGCCAAATTAAGCCCATACTTTCGTACCAATAACGCTCTGTCTGCTCCAAATACAGTGCTTTGGGGGTGTATTTATCCCAAGGCTGACTGATATTGGTTTGAGCCAGAAAGTTGGTCGGGGCTGGAATAGGCTGTAAGCCCGCAGAGTGGAACTCATTTAACGCGCGTTGCATGTGACTGGCTGACGTCACCAGCACCAGTTTACGTTGCTGCACGAATGCCGCGGCCTGACGTGCCTCTTCCCAGGTATCTTTTGCTGTTTCCAGCAAAATGATATCGGATTTTGCAACGCCCAGCGCCAGCGCGACTCGAGCCAGCATGCGGGCATGACTGAATTCACTACCACCTGCGTAACCTGACAGGATCAGTTTCGAACCCGGATACAAACGCATAATGCGGATACCCTCGGTCAGACGCATTAATGCCGCGCGACTCAGTTCCGATGTCGGTGGAATTTGGTCATCGACGACATGCCCGTTACCCAGCACCATCACGTAATCAATCGTGCCGTCAACTGGCAGGAAGGCTGTATACTGACGCTCTAAAGGCATCAAGAGACGACTGGACACAGGCTGGAATGAAATTAAGAAAATGCCAAACAGAGAAAATAAAACAACAAGACATCCGGTTTTGCGTTTGGCGGTGAACATGATCAGCATCAGGCCCACAAATCCAATAATCAACAACGCCGGAAGTGGCATCAGTAAAGAGGAAACAATTTTTTTCAGCTCAAACATAAACAAATAGTCCGAAAAAACAGCACTTGATAATAAAAAGGGCTAAAGCCTCTTTATTCCTGCCATTCCTATGACAGAATAGCAGCACGATTGATTATCATAACTCAAGCCACTGTGACAGAAGATCGCAATTTCGACGATATTGCCCACAAATTTGCAAAAAATATATACGGTTCTGACAAAGGCGAAATCCGCCAAGTCATTGTTTGGGAAGATTTACTGCAATTGCTATCGCATTTTGGCGAAGCAAGCAAGCCTTTGCACGTTTTAGATGCAGGCGGCGGTCTGGCCCAAATGTCACAAAAACTGGCCAAGCTAGGGCACCGTGTCACCCTGTGTGATCTGTCTTCTGAAATGTTGCAGCTGGCAGAAAAGGATATTGCAAATCACGGTCTGCTTGAGCAGTATCGCTTGGTTCATTCACCGGTCCAGTCCATTCAGGAACACCTGTCAGACCCGGTGGATATTGTCATGTTCCACGCCGTAATGGAATGGTTGGCGGATCCGAGACCCGCGCTGGATAACTTGCTGGCGCAAGTTCGCCCAGGCGGTATGGTGTCGGTGATGTTCTATAACTATCACGGTCTGGTTTATAAGAATGCGGTTTGCGGTAACATTCCTCACGTTCTGGAAGGCATGCCTCACCGTAAACGTTTTAAACTTCAACCGCAGAAAGGCTTAATTCCGACGGATGTTTATCAATGGATAGAAGACGCCGGTTTTGAAATCTGTGGTAAGTCAGGTATTCGTTGTTTCAGTGATTACATTGGTAACATGAAAAATATGGGCGAATACCAATATGAAGATGTACTGGCTTTAGAACAAAAATTCTGTCGCCAAGAGCCGTACCTCTCATTAGGCCGATACATTCACGTATGGGCCAAGAAGAAACAATAACAGGAATAACAATGAGTGAGTTAACTCAGAACGCTGCAGAGCAGCCAATCGATGAATTGGTCAGCTGGATCAAGCAGCATGATTTCTCATTGAACCTGACGACTGAGCGACTCGCGTTTCTTATCGCTATCGCGGTGCTGAGCAACGAACGGTTCGACGAAGAGCTAGGTGAAGGAGAGTTGCACGATGCATTTATCATCGTGACTCGAATGTTTGAAGACACGGGCGAAGCGTCTGCATTCCGTGCTAATAACGCGATTAACGAACTGGTGAAGCAACGCTTGATTAGCCGCTTCACCAGCGAAGTCACGGACGGTGCTAGTATTTACCGATTATCGCCACTGGCAGTCGGCATTACCGACTACTACGTGCGCCACCGTGAGTTTTCCAAGCTTAAACTTTCTATTCAGCTATCCATGGTGGCGGATGAAATGGCCAAAGCCGTGGAATCTGCTCAGCAGGGCGGAACCCCAGGCCACTGGAAAAAGAACGTTTATGGCGTGCTGAAATACTCTGTGAGCGAAATTTTTGACCGCATCGACCTCAACCAACGTGTGATGGACGAACAGCAACAGTCGGTGAAGCAGCAAATTGCAGAGCTGCTGAACAAAGACTGGCGCGATGCGATCAACAACTGTGAAGCTCTGCTTTCTGAGACCTCTTCGACGCTGCGTGAACTGCAGGATACCTTGCAGGCAGCGGGTGATGAGTTGCAGACTCAAATTCTCGATATTCAGGAAATTGTGTACGGTGATGCGGAACTGGAATTCATTGAAGAGACGCTGTTTGCGTTGCAGATGAAGCTTGACCGCATTACCAGTTGGGGCCAACAGGCTATTGACCTGTGGATTGGCTACGACCGTCACGTACACAAATTCATTCGTACCGCCATCGATATGGACCAGAACCGCGCTTTCAGCCAGCGTCTGCGTCAATCGGTGAACGATTACTTCGACCAACCCTGGTACCTGACGTACGCCGATGCAGAACGTCTGAGCGATTTGCGTGATGAAGCATTGGTGCTGCGTGATGATGAAGTTACCGGTCATGTTCCGGCCGAAGTCGAGTACGAGGAATTTAAACAGGTCAATGATGAGTTGGCAGAGCGCATCGGTAACATGCTGAAAGTGCATAAAGATCAAGGTCAACCGATAGACCTTGGCAGCGTGCTGCGTGATTACCTCGCGACCCATCCGCGAACTCATCATTTCGATTTAGCCCGAATCGTTGTCGACCAGGCCGTGCGTCTGGGTTACTCAGACTCGGATTACCGAGCCATTCAGCCAGACTGGCAAGCGATTAACGATTTTGGCGCAAAGGTACAAGCAAATGTCATCGACCGATATTAATGAATACATGCCAGAGAATCTGGCCAAAGCGATTGTAAACCCGCTTTTTCCGGCGCTCGATAGCCTGCTGCGCGCAGGTCGTCATATCTCGAGCGACGACATGGACAACCATGCATTTTTGTCTGATTTTGAGCCGGAACTGGCTCTGTTTTATCAGCGTTACAACACGGAACTGGTGCGTGCACCGGAAGGTTTCTTCTACCTGCGTCCGCGCTCGACATCCCTCATAAACCGCAGTGTACTGTCGGAACTCGACATGCTGGTGGGCAAAGTGCTGTGTTTCCTTTATCTGAGCCCGGAACGTCTGGCGCATGAAGGTATTTTTACCAATCAGGAACTGTACGACGAGCTGCTGACCCTGTCGGACGAGAAAAAGCTGATGAAGCTGGTGACGAACCGTGCCAATGGTTCAGACCTCGACAAAGAGAAGCTGTTTGAAAAAGTGCGGACTTCGCTGCGCCGCCTGCGCCGCCTTGGCATGATCATCAACATTGGTGAAACTGCAAAATTCCGCATTACTGAAGCGGTTTTCCGTTTTGGTGCCGATGTGCGTGTGGGTGACGATATGCGTGAAGCGCAGCTGCGTTTGATCCGCGATGGTGAGGCCGTGGTGCATACTCAGGAGCCAAGTCAGCAAAGCCTGCTCGACAACGACGAAGACACAGAACAACACGATTATGACGAGCAAACAGAGCTGGAAGGTGAAGCATGAGCATGATTGAAAGAGGTAAATATCAATCGCTGACCATGATCAATTGGAACGGCTTCTTTGCGCGTACTTTTGATATCGATAATTTGGTGACTACGCTTTCTGGTGGTAACGGCGCTGGTAAATCGACCACGATGGCTGCGTTTATTACCGCGCTGATCCCGGACCAAACGCTACTGCATTTCCGTAACACGACGGAAGCGGGCAGCTCGCAGGCATCACGCGATAAAGGCCTGTACGGTAAGCTACAGCCGGGCGCATGTTATGCCGCGCTGGATGTGGTCAACTCGCGTAAGCAGCGTTTGCTGTTTGTGGTGAAGCTGCAGCAAGTGGCTGGCCGTGACAAAAAAGTCGACATCAAACCGTTTGTGATTCAGGGCTTGCCAAGCTACATCAAACCAACCGATGTGTTGATTGAAAGCGTCTCGGATAAACATGCGCGCGTACGTCAAATCAATGAAGTTAAAGATTCTGTGGCAGCCATCGAAGGGGCGCACTTTAAAGCGTTTCCGTCCATCGTGGATTACCACAACCAAATGTTTGAATTCGGTGTCATTCCGAAGAAACTGCGCAACAGCAGCGACCGCTCAAAATTCTACCGCCTGATCGAAGCGTCGTTGTACGGCGGTATCTCTAGTGCCATCACCCGTTCATTGCGTGACTACCTGCTGCCACAAAATGGCGGCGTGAAGAAAGCGTTCCAGGATATGGAATCGGCGCTGCGTGAAAACCGCATGACGCTGGAAGCGATCAAAACCACTCAGGCTGACCGTGATCTGTTCAAACATTTGATCACCGAATCGACCAACTACGTGGCGGCGGACTACATGCGTCACGCCAACGATCGTCGCAATAAAATGGGTCAAACGCTGGCGCTGCGCAGTGAGCTGTTCAGCGCGCGTGAAACCTTGATTGAGCAAAACAGCTTACTGAACCGTGTTCACGAAGAGCTGGAAATGCTGGCTGAGACAGAAGCGGCGCTGGAGCAGGATTACCAAGGCGCGTCTGACCACCTGCAACTGGTGCAGAATGCACTGCGTCAGCAGGAGAAGATTGAACGCTACCAAGATGATTTGGAAGAGCTGAGTGTTCGTCTCGAAGAGCAGATGATGGTCGTCGAAGAAGCGCAAGAGCGCGTGATGATGGCTGAAGAGCAGGCGACGATAGCGGAAGAAGAAGTCGACAGCCTGAAAACGCAGTTGGCCGATTATCAGCAAGCACTCGACGTGCAGCAAACTCGCGCACTTCAATACCAACAGGCTCTGAACGCGCTTACAAAAGCGCAGCAACTGTTGGGCGATGACACTATTAGCGCTGACAGCGCGCAAGCTTTGGTGGCGCAGCTTAAAGATCAGCAGGACGAACGCACTTCTGAACTGCTGGCACTGAAACACAAACTGGACATGTCCTCCGCGGCTGCCGAGCAGTTCGATAACGCGTTTGCTTTGGTGAAAAGTGTGCTGGCTGATGTTGAGCGCAGCGATGCCGCCAACAAAGCACAGCAACTGATTCGTCAGGCGCGCGATGCAGAGCAAATCACGCAAAACGAACACCAATGGTACGCGCAGCAGCGCGATCTGGAACGTCGCATCGAGCAGAAACGCAACGTGCGCCAGCTGGCTGACAGCTACCAAAAACAGCATCAGGTTACGCTGGCAGATGACATCACGCTGGAGCAAGAGCGTGAGCGCCACGAAGCGCTGATTGAAAGTCTGGAAATGAGCCAGGAAGATCTGCGTGAAAAACGCAGTCAGCAACGCCGCAGTGAGCGGGATTATCAGGCCGAAATCGCGCGTCTGGAAGCCATTGCGCCCGCGTGGATCAAAGCCAACGACGCACTGGAAGTACTGCGTGAGCAAAGTAGCGCAGAACTGGCCGACAGCCAGTCCGTGATGTCGCAAATGCAGCAGGTGCTGGAAGAAGAGAAAGCGCAGTCAATCGCCAAAGATAAGCTGGCTGAACGCCGAGCAAAATTGGAAGGTGAGATTGAGCGTCTGGCTTCTCCGGGTGGTTCAAACGACCCGCGTCTGAAAGGTCTGGCGGATACACTGGGCGGCGTTTTGCTGTCGGAAATCTACGATGACATTACCATCGACGATGCGCCTTACTTCAGTGCGATGTACGGTCCGGCACGTCATGCGATTGTGGTATCGGATCTGTCTGGCATCAAAGAGAAGTTGGTTGAACTGGACGACTGTCCGGAAGACTTGTACCTGATCGAAGGCGACATCGACGCGTTCGATGACAGCTCCATCAATGCCGAAGAGTTGGAAGGGGCGGTGTGCGTTCAGCTTAATGATCGCCAGATGCGCTATTCGCGTTTTCCGAAAATCCCACTGTTTGGCCGCGCAGCGCGTGAACAGCGTCTGGAACTGCTGCGCAATGAACGCGAAGAAGTGGTTGAAGAGCACGCGAAAGCGGCATTCGATTCACAAAAACTGCAACGCTTGTACAGCAACTTTAACCAGTTTGTGGCGCAGCATCTGCAAGTCGCGTTTGACGCCGATCCAGAACAAGCACTGCAGCAAGTCCGCGATAAACGCAACCAGCTCAGCCGCACGCTGGCAGAACTGGACGGTCAGGAGCAACAACAGCGCAGCCAACTGCAACTGAGCAAGCAGGCGATTTCTTCGCTGGATAAGATAGCGCCAAACATGCTGCTGCTTGAAGACGATTCGCTTCAGGCTCGCTTTGAAGAGATTGAAGCCAAGATTGCCCAACTGTCAGAAGCTAAATCGTTCGTGGCGGCGCACGGTAAAGCAATTGAACAGCTGGAAAAAATTGCATCCGCACTGGAAGCCGATCCAGAGCAGTTTGATGCACTGGAAGCACAATACCAGCAAGCGGATACCGCGCTGCAGCAACTGAAGAAACAGATCTTTGCCTTGTCGGATCTGGTTGAGCGTCGTCACCACTTCGCGTATTCCGATTCTGTCGATCTGTTGAGCCAGAGCAGTGAACTGAGCGAACAGCTCAAAGCGAAGCTGGTGCAGGCAGAAAACCTGCGTAACCGCAGCCGTGAAGAGCTCAAACAAGCTCAGGCGCAGATGAACCAATACAATCAAGTGTTGGCGTCGCTGAAGAGTTCACACCAAGCGAAGCTGGAAACGGTTCAAGAGTTCAAACAAGAGCTGCAAGATTTTGGTGTTCACGCCGATGAAGGCGCGCTGGAGCGTGCTCAACGTCGACGTGATGAACTGCAAGAGCGTTTGCATGCCTCTCGTGGCCGTAAGAGCGAATATGAGCGCACCATTACCTCGACAGAGCTTGAAATGAAAGCGCTGGCGAAGCGCATGAAGAAAGTCGAGAAAGACTATAAAGATCTGCGCACGTTTGTCGTCAATGCGAAAGCGGGTTGGTGCTCGGTACTGCGTCTGGCGCGTGAAAACGATGTCGAACGTCGCCTGCACAAACGTGAACTGGCGTATTTGTCGGCCGATGAACTACGTTCCATGTCGGATAAATCCTTGGGTGCGCTGCGTCTTGCAGTGGCAAACAACGAAGATCTGCGTGATTCGCTGCGCCAGTCTGAAGATAACTCGCGCCCAGAGCGCAAAGTACTGTTCTACATCGCAGTGTATCAGCACCTGCGTGAACGTATCCGCCAAGACATCATTCGTACCGACGATCCGGTTGAAGCGATTGAAGAGATGGAAGTGGAACTGGCGCGTCTGACGGAAGAGCTGACACAACGTGAAAACCGCTTGGCGATCAGTTCTGATTCAGTGGCGAGCATCATTCGCAAAACCATTCAGCGTGAGCAGAACCGCATTCGCATGTTGAACCAAGGCTTGTCGAACATCGCTTTTGGTCAGGTGAAAGGCGTGCGTTTGAACGTCAAAGTGCGTGAAAGCCATGAGATTCTGCTGGCTGGCCTGTCTGAGCATCAAGCTCAGCATAAAGACTTGTTCGAAACTGCGCGCTACACCTTCTCAGAAGCGATGGCAAAACTGTTCCAACGCGTGAACCCACACATCGACATGGGGCAGCGTTCGCCGCAAGTACTCGGTGAAGAGCTGCTGGATTACCGCAACTACCTGGAACTGAGTGTGGAAGTGAACCGTGGCTCAGACGGTTGGCTGCAAGCTGAATCAGGCGCACTGTCGACTGGTGAAGCGATCGGTACGGGTCAGTCGATTCTGCTGATGGTGGTGCAGAGCTGGGAAGAAGAATCCCGCCGTCTGCGTAGTAAAGACATTATGCCATGTCGTCTGTTGTTCCTCGATGAAGCTGCGCGTCTGGATGCCAAATCCATCGCCACGTTGTTCGAGCTGTGTGAACGTCTGGATATGCAGCTTTTGATTGCGGCACCAGAGAACATCAGCCCGGAAAAAGGCACCACCTACAAACTGGTGCGTAAAGTGTTCAAAGATCACGAGCACGTACACGTCGTGGGTCTGCGTGGCTTTGGTCAGACTGATAAGCCTAAAACGGATGAGCAGTTATTGGCTGAAGAGCTAAGCTAACATTCGAACTGGTTGACTGTGAACCCGTGATAAAGCGCCTTCCTTGTGAAGGCGTTTTTTTGTGCCTGCCATCGGTTAGCGACAGATGCCGGCTTCGTCATGCGCTGAGAATTGACTCGCAACCAATGTCACGGTGTTTGCTTTTCAAGCGGTTGATATTTCAAATGCAGCGATTGAATTGAGGAGGTCAGGATGTACAAACTTGTCGCAGTGGCGGGTGTGCTACCGACTTTCCAACTTGTCTGTTTTGTTGTTGGATTGACGCTGTTGAATCTGGGATACCTGAAGCGCTGAATTTTGATGACGAGATAAAAAAGGGCGCTTTGCGCGCCCCGATTCGTTGTCTCACAGTCCGAACTGCTTAGCGGCATAGGCCACGCGCTCCGCTGGCGTTGGCGCGATCAATGGTGTGCCCAAACTTTCAATATGATGCAAACGTGGCAGCAAGCCCGCACCGTTGGCAATTTGAATCGCCAAGCCCGGACGCGCATTGAGTTCCAGCACCATAGGACCTTCTTCTTTATCCAGCACCATATCAGTGCCGATGTAGCCAAGACCTGTCATTTCCCAGGCACTGGCCGCCAGAGTCAGTAAGCGTTCCCAGTGAGGAACCTGCAGCGTGTTGAGTTCTTTACCGGTATCTGGGTGATGCGTGACCGGACGGTTGAACTGTACAGCGCGCACAGCTTTACCGGTCGCGATATCAATCCCGACACCGACAGCGCCTTGGTGAAGGTTTGCTTTACCGTCTGATGCCGACGTTGATAAGCGCATCATCGCCATGACCGGATAACCTTTAAACACAATGATACGTACGTCAGGCACACCTTCGTAGCTGAAGCCATCAAAGCAGTCATCAAACTTAATCAGGTTTTCCACCACGGCCACATCGTTTTTGCCGCCAAGAGAGAAAAGCCCGGCCAGCGCATTACTGATGTGGCGTTCGACATCCTCTTTGCCGATTGTCGAACCGGAAGGTTTGGTGTAGACACCATCTTTGTGTGAAACCACCACCAGAATACCTTTACCACCACTGCCACGAGCCGGCTTGATGACGAAGCCCGGCCACTCTTTGACCATGTCGTGGATGCGCTTCACGTCACCTTGGTTGCTGATCACGCCGATCAGTTGAGGGACGGTACATCCGGCCCGCTGGGCGATCAGTTTGGTTTTGAGCTTGTCATCCACCAGCGGAAATTTGGAACGATCATTGTAGCGGCCAATGTAGCTATGGTTGCGCTTGTTCATGCCCATGATCCCCTTATGGCGTAGCTTAAAAGGGGAGGTGTACTCAGAAAGAGAGAAAAACATATTAATCTCCGTCTGCTAGTGGTTTGAAGCGACGCAGCTCTGTAATGCGGTATCCGGTGTAAGTACCCAGAAGCAGAATAGCTGCCAGAACGATCAGTTGCAGGCCGATAAAGTTAAAGGTCAGATGCTGAACGTAAGAGTTTGTCATCGCCAGGTAAATCAGTATTGCGGTGAACAGCGAACCACCACCCTGAAGAATGACTTCTTTTGCGCCTTCTTCTTCCCACAGAATCGACATGCGTTCGATGGTCCAAGACAGAATGATCATCGGGAAGAATGTGATGGTCAGGCCTTCCGTCAGACCGACTTTAAACGCGACAACGGTGAAAATAGAAATGATCAGGATAACCGAGATGATTACCGCCGAAATCCGGGCGACCAGCAATAAGTTGAGCTTCGACAGGTAGCTGCGAATGATCAAACCAGTACCGACAATCAGCAGGAAGCCGACAATACCCGTGGTTAACTGAGTTTGTACAAACGCGACCGCAATCAGCACTGGCATAAAGGTACCGGATGTTTTCAAACCGATAATCACGCGCAGGAATACGACGATGAGCGCGCCAATTGGGATCAACATGATGGTTTTGAACATCGCCTGTTCTTCAAGAGGCAGGCTGTGAATGGACAGGTTCAGCAGTCCATCCGATTCTACTTTACTGTTGGTTGCCTGCTGTGGTGTGACATCCTGAGCAATCATGCTGAAGTGCACCTGGCTGTTCTGACCGCCCACGACATCCAACAGAGACACATTTGATTCATCCCACACCAGCAGGTTTGGATGCGTCGGCTGAGTGCCAGTTTCCGGGTTAAACAGTACCCATTTCTTGCCGTTCCACACTTCGTTCATGTGTTGAATCGTTTGACGACGACGGCCGTCTTCCAGTTGAATAACACCGACAACTTTGTTCGGAACCTGCGCGTAAGACAGCAGTTTCTGAGCGGTATCCACTTTGGATTTGTTGTTCAGCAGCAGTGACGCATTCTGGCTTTCAGAATCGTTCAACGTTTTGATCAGTTCGCGGGCAAAGGTTACGTGATCGGCAGACAGGCGATTGGCGCGTTCAATGACAGCGACGGCGGCGGCTTCTTCCGGCCCATCAAACGTTGGCTTAACAATTTCACCATTCGGTGGAATCGGTGTGCTCTTAGCCTGTGGGTCTACCAAAAATTGCGCTTTGTAATAGATTGTCTGAGGACCACTGGCGTGACGGATTGACCATTCGGCGCGGCGGCCGGATTCGGTGGTGACGTAAGAGATGCCGTAACCCGGAGAAGAGGCGTTTTCACCGACCAGCGTGTAACCATCTTGGGTATGAGGAGCGGCGAGAGAGACTTTGGCTTCTTTACCCTGGGCGATGAACTCAATGCGAGCCTCTACATCCCAAACCTGACGCGTTTCACCCGGCGTCCAAGGTACTCCATAGCTTTGGTGGCGCATGACACTCAAAGTAATGCCAGCCGCTACCAACAAAAATATAGATAGATAAAACGGAACTCGTGACGTCATAAGTGGCCTTATTATTTTATTTGGTTTCTGTCTGAATATACTTGCGACTTACATCAACAACCGCGATGTCGCGGATAAACTCGCGGCCAAGAAGAATAGGATGGCTCATCTGTGAGCGGTCTGCTAGCGTGAACTGTGTTTTTTCGTGGATAGAGCCCAATTTTACCCACAATTCCACCACGGCCCGGCGTTCGGTTTGCTCACTGGTGGATTGGCGAATACGCACGTAGCGTAGGATCGGAGCTTCAATCCAACTGTTCTCGTCCTTGGCACCGGTTTCATCAGTAAGATGGAAACGAACCCAGTTCTTGCCGTTGCGCTCGAACTCTTCGATGTCGACCGCATTCAACGAAGAGGTTGCCGCGCCAGTATCAATACGGGCATCAAAACCTTTCTTAATGGCATCAATGGTGACTTTTTCAATCTCACCGAGTACCACTTCGTGACGAGGCGTGGCTTCTACGATGATCGGCGGAGCGGCTTTAGGTTGTGCTTGAGTCGCAGGCTGGGGTTTTGCTGCAATAACTTTGAGTTCTTTTACTTCAGATTTGAGGGAAACGACCTGACTTTCCAGGCTATCGATGTAATCGAGCTGATTACTGATTTGAAGTTCAAGATTGGTGAATTTGTTGGCAAGGTTGGATTCGGACTGTTGAATCGCGTCCAGCGTAGCTTGATGGTATTCATCACCCTTCAATAATGTGCAACCGGAAAGCATGCTAAGTGCAACAACGGGTGCGATTCGCTTAAACATTTGCGACCTTATTCTTGGTTATCAGTTGATTTATCAAATTTAGCAAAGGATGCAGCAAGCATCCCGTGCTAGGGTAGTCTTATCGGCCTAAAGGCGAGTTAAAACTGTGTCAATTATGGCTTTTTAGCGACCAAAATCGCGCGGCGCGGTGCCGGGTAGCCTTCCACTGTCTTCGTTGGATCATTCGGGTCAATGTAGTCTGGCAGTGAATTATGAGTCATCCATTCCGTCGTACGTTGTTCACCCAGCGATGTCACGTTTTCATCGACAATACGAACGTCTTCAAAACCGACTTTTTCCAACCACACTTTCAGAGCGAGAGCCGAAGGGAAGAAGTACACATTGCGCATTTGTGCGTATCGGTCGAACGGTACCAGCACAGCGTTTTCATCCCCTTCGATGACGAGCGTTTCCAGAATCAGTTCGCCACCAGAAATCAGTTGATTTTTCAACTGGATAAGATGGTCGAGTGGAGAGCGACGGTGATACAGTACGCCCATGCTGAATACGGTGTCAAAGGCTTCCAGTTCCGGAAGCTGTTCAATGCCCAATGGGAGCAGGTGAATGTTCTGATTGTTGCCCATTAATTTGCGCACCGCTTCGAACTGGATCAAAAACAGTTCAGAAGGGTCGATACCAATGACCTGATGCGCGCCTTCACCCAGCATACGCCACATGTGGTAACCGTTGCCGCAGCCGACATCCAGCACACTACGGCCTTTCAGAGGTGAGATGTGTGGCAACAATCGGTCCCATTTCCAGTCTGAACGCCATTCCGTGTCAATATGAATGCCGTGTAGGTGATAAGGACCTTTACGCCACGGGTGGAACATTTTCAGCAGGCTTTCCAGCTTCTTCTGCTCGCCCAATGGCAGCGGTTCGCTGTTGCTCACGCTCACCGAATCTTTCAGGTCAATATTGTCTGGTTTGAAATCGGGGATCTTCTTTAAGGCACGTAACCAGCGGTCCATATCTCCGTGGCTTTGTTCTTGCCAGTCAGACAGTTGCTGCGGCAGAATTTTGAGCCAAGGCTGAAGACGGGTGTCCTGGGCCAGCAGTGAATAAACGTTACCAAAGTCAAACATGGCGGGTTTCCTAAATAGCGACATCTGCGCCCTGACATCATCAAAAAGGCAACATGAGTTCCGTCAGGGCAGGGAACGCGTTGCTAAAACCAATTATTTAATGGCGAACATCGAGCCGAAGTTAAAGCACTGGAACCAGACTTCATAGCTGGAAAAGCCCAGTTGCTCAAAGCGAGCTTTGTGTGTTTCGACAGAATCCGGACGCATCACGTTTTCAATCGCACTGCGTTTCTGGCTGATTTCCAGCTCGCTGTAGCCGTTGGCACGTTTAAAGTCGTGGTGCAGATCAATCAGCAACTCGTTGGCTACCTGATTTTCAAAGACAAACTTTTCAGACAGGATCAAAATGCCACCCGGACGCAGCCCGGCATAGATTTTTTCCAGCAGCGTATAGCGATCTTCCGGTGACAGAAATTGCAGCGTGAAGTTCAGCACCACCACGGAAGCATTTTTGATGTCGATGTTTCGAATGTCCGCTTCGATAATCTCAACTGGCGTATCTGAACGGTAAGCGTTGACGTGCAACTTGCAACGCTCAACCATGGCCGCAGAGTTATCGACGCCGATAATTTTACAGCCTTCCTGCTTGATGTTGCGACGCATCGAAAGGGTTGCCGCTCCCAACGAACAGCCCAGGTCGTACAAGTTACTGTGAGGCTTGGCAAAGCGCTCAGCCAGCATGCCAATGGCGGAAATGATATTGGCGTAACCGGGTACCGATCGCTGAATCATATCCGGAAAGACTTCGACCACACGTTCATCAAACGTAAAGTCTCCGATCTTGTCGATAGGGGCTGAGAAGATAGTGTCTTTGTTGCTCATGGTAACCTCACGGCGGTTAGCGTCAGCCTGAACAATGCATCAGGCTCAAGAAAAGGCGCGTATTTTATGAAAAATTTCGCCTTCTGTCATTAAACAGGCGGCCTTTCCTCCCGGTAAATTCTTAAGCCGCGGTGAAGGCTGGAATCAATGCCTAAAACATGGCCAGTTGATTGTTACCATCCTGAGCCGGA
The DNA here is from genome assembly GCF_016464285.1 of Vibrio sp. bablab_jr001. Classification (NCBI taxonomy): domain Bacteria; kingdom Pseudomonadati; phylum Pseudomonadota; class Gammaproteobacteria; order Vibrionales; family Vibrionaceae; genus Vibrio; species Vibrio sp. bablab_jr001. The sequence continues at coordinate 90,915 of NZ_JACDWZ010000039.1, read as the reverse complement.
AACGGCGCCAGGTCAGGCAGGGTCAGGGATGCCTGCAAAGATTGATAGAGCTTGACCGCCAGTTCTGGTGCGAAGTTATTGTCGGGGGTATGAATCATCACGTAAGGTTGCCTTCCTTCATTTATCCACTGTGGCAGCTTATGCAACCAGGGCGTAAAAAAGGGCAGGTTGGCATCCATATCCGGATGGCCGATAAAGCGAATCATCGGCTTCTCTGCTGTCGCAATCGCGTGCACCGGCACTTTGGGTTTTTTCATCTGCGCATCGATGATCACTTCATTGCACGGTTCGGCCGCAAACACGGGACGGCTATCCATGATGATGCGATCGATGCGTTCCTCGATTAACCACTGATTGAGTGCACGTTCGGCTTCGCCTTTGGCAAAGTAGGCCAGGTGGCGCACTTCGACCCCAAGTGGGAACTCTGAAGGGAAATAAGCACGAAATTTTTTCAGCTGTTCGAGATGTTCCGGCCCAAAAGCGGCTGGCAGTTGAATTGTCCACATCCCGACCCGGTCGTGCAGCGGCTCCATCAGTGTCATAAACGCCTTTAACTCATCCTGACAGCCCACCAGCAGGTTTTGATGGGTAATGCTTTTGGGCAATTTAAACGTGAAGCGAAACGCATCGTGCGTGGCTGACTTCCAGTTCTGCACGGTGGACGGAGAAGGGGAAGCGTAAAAAGTGGTGTTGCCTTCCACGGTATGAAAGACTTGAGCGTATTTGGCTAAACGTTCCGCGGCTTGTGTGCCACTGCCATAAAAGCTGCTTTGCCATGCCGGATGAGACCACATGGTCAGCCCCAATCGAAGAGGAAGGTGGGTCATTGCGAAGTACTCAACTTTTCCATTTTTCGGTGATTTGAAAAAGGCAGGATACGACAGATTATCTCTTGACCCAAGTGACCTCGCATTTTGCGAACACTTGGGTATATAATCAGCGCCAATTTTGCGGGCTGAAGGCGCTTTAATCGCTGATTTGGCGGATTATTGTACTAAAAAACAGCGGCGCTTGATAAAACACAACAAATTGTATTCTGGAAGGTCGATCTTAAGCGCCTTTCAGCGTATAAATGGAACTTTGCGCTGCAGGTCGGAGCACGAATCTGCAGCTTAGAATTTGATGACTAATTAGAGATTGGGAATTTCATTATGCGTAGCCATTATTGTGGTCACCTGAACAAGTCCCTCGCAGGACAAACTGTAGAGCTTTGCGGCTGGGTAAACCGCCGTCGTGATTTAGGCGGACTGATCTTCATTGATATGCGAGATCGTGAAGGCGTCGTTCAGGTGGTTGTTGATCCCGATATGGCAGACGTTTTTGAAGTGGCAAACCAGCTTCGCAATGAATTCTGTATCAAACTGACTGGCGAAGTACGCACTCGTCCAGAGAGCCAAATCAACAAAGATATGGCAACCGGTGAAGTAGAAGTACTGGCAAAAGGCCTGCAGATCATTAACCGTTCTGACGTATTGCCACTGGACTTCAACCAGAAGAACTCAGAAGAGCAACGTCTGAAATACCGTTACCTGGACCTGCGTCGTCCGGAAATGAGTGACCGCATTAAACTGCGCGCAAAAGCATCAAGCTTCGTTCGTCGTTTCTTAGATACTAACGGCTTCCTGGATATCGAAACACCGGTACTGACCAAAGCAACGCCAGAAGGCGCGCGTGACTACCTGGTACCAAGCCGCGTACACAAAGGCAGCTTCTACGCACTGCCACAATCACCTCAGCTGTTTAAACAGCTGCTGATGATGTCTGGCTTTGACCGTTACTACCAAATCGTAAAATGTTTCCGCGACGAAGACCTGCGTGCTGACCGTCAGCCTGAATTTACTCAGATCGATATTGAAACGTCATTCATGACGTCTGATGAAGTGCGTGCCATCACCGAAAAAATGATTCGCGAAATGTGGCTGGAGCTGCTGGACGTGGATCTGGGGGACTTCCCTGTGATGCCATACAGCGAAGCGATGCGTCGTTTCGGTAGCGACAAACCAGATCTGCGTAACCCAATGGAACTGGTTGATGTGGCTGACCTGCTGAAAGAGGTGGATTTCAAAGTCTTCTCTGGCCCGGCGAACGATGAAAAAGGTCGCGTTGCGGCGCTGCGCGTTCCTGGTGGTGCGGCTCTGACTCGTAAACAAATCGACGAATACACGTCGTTTGTTGCAATTTACGGCGCGAAAGGTCTGGCATGGCTGAAAGTTAACGACCTGGCTGCCGGTATGGAAGGCATTCAGTCTCCAGTGGCGAAGTTCCTGACTGAAGAGATCGTTACTGCGATTATCGAACGCACTGGTGCACAATCTGGCGACATCATTCTGTTTGGCGCAGACAAAGCCAACGTAGTGGCGGAAGCTATTGGCGCACTACGTCTGAAAGTGGGTAAAGATCTGGGCATCACCAACGACTCAACATGGGCACCACTATGGGTGGTTGATTTCCCAATGTTTGAATCGGATGACGAAGGTAATGTAGCAGCGATGCACCACCCATTCACTTCTCCTCTGAACATGACTCCGGAAGAGCTGAAAGCGAACCCAGAAGGCGCGCTATCGAATGCTTACGACATGGTGTTGAACGGCTACGAAGTGGGCGGTGGTTCTGTGCGTATTCACGATGCGAAAATGCAGGCAGCAGTCTTTGACCTGCTGGGCATTGAAGCTGAAGAACAACAACTTAAGTTTGGCTTCCTGCTGGATGCGCTGAAGTTCGGTACGCCTCCTCATGCGGGTCTGGCGTTCGGTCTAGACCGTCTGGTGATGCTGTTGTGTGGCACCGAAAACATCCGTGATGTTATCGCATTCCCGAAAACCACAGCGGCTGCGTGTCTGCTCACCGACGCGCCGAGCCTGGCAAACCCAGCGGCTCTGGAAGAGCTGGCGATTGCGGTTACTGTGGCAAAAGAAAAAGCAGAATAAGCGTTTTACAGGGTGGCTTAGCCACCCTTTTTTATTTCTTATCGCGCAATTGCGAAGCGAGTTAAGGCAATCACTACGCCAAGCCGCTTATAATTGCGCGAATTTTAGTTTTAGACAGGAAACAGCACTTTTGGCTCAGATGTATTTTTATTACTCGGCAATGAATGCGGGTAAGTCGACCACACTGCTTCAATCATCGTTTAACTATCAGGAACGCGGCATGACGCCTGTGATCTTCACGGCGGCGATCGACGATCGTTTTGGCGTTGGCAAAGTCAGTTCGCGAATTGGCCTTGAAGCGGACGCACACCTGTTCACCTCGGATACCAATCTGTTTGATAGCATTAAACAGCTGCATCAGAATGAAAAACGCCACTGTGTGCTGGTGGATGAGTGCCAGTTTCTCTCTAAAGAGCAAGTTTACCAACTGACGGAAGTCGTCGATAAATTGGATATTCCGGTTCTGTGTTACGGTTTGCGCACCGACTTTCTGGGGGAGCTGTTTGAAGGCAGTAAGTACCTGTTGTCGTGGGCCGATAAGCTGATTGAGCTGAAAACCATCTGTCATTGTGGTCGCAAAGCAAATATGGTGATTCGCACTGACGAGCACGGCAATGCGATTTCAGAGGGCGATCAGGTTGCTATTGGTGGCAATGACAAATATGTGTCGGTGTGCCGCCAGCATTATAAAGAAGCGCTGGGGCGTTAAGACTGCGTTTAAAAATGAAACATAAAAGGATGGGGCAACCCATCCTTTTTTCTTGAAGTTTAAGCGGCGAGTGGTTTCAGCGCCTGATATGCGGCTTCCACTTCTGGCGGGATCGGTTGCTCGATTTGGTAACCTTTTTCCGGGTAGTGTTGGATACGCTCGAAATCGCCAATCAGAGCGCCCAGCACGAAATCCAGTGTGAGATCTTCGGTCAGGTAATCGAAGAAGTTGTCACCGGTTGAGGTAACCTGAAGCGATTCAATTTCACCCGGCCACTGTTTCATAAATGTGGCGTAAGCTCGGCGCTCCATATATGGCTTTTGCACCAGAATGACTTTGCGTACCTCAATGCCTTTTTTCTTCAGCAGTTCATATGTGAACTGCACGTTCTCACCACTGTTGGTTGAACGTGGCTCCAGCAACAATGCGTCCGAAGGCACGCCGCAATCTTTGGCGACCTGAGCGAACGTGACCGCTTCACTGTGTTCGAAAATACCGTCGGTAAAACGACCATGACCACCAGAGAACACAATCAGCGGGGCCAGACCTTTGTGATACAGCGCGGCCGCAACTTCAGCGACTCGGGTATCATTACTGCCCGGGACGAAAATGACATCTGCGGCGTTGAGCTGATGTCCCATTTGCATGTACTGCCAAAGCGTTTCGAGATGCTGGTATAGATGTTTACTCATCGCCATTTAAGGCCTCCAGAGTGTGTGAATAGTGAAACTGATATCCCGCCTTCGCCAATTTATCACTGACAATCAACTTGTCGGCAATCTCGACGACTGGCGGTAGAGCCTCGTCGGAAGAAACAGCTTGCAACGCGGCTTGATAGAATTCGGCTTTGCTGACAGTATGCGGCGTCGTCGCGTTGACCACATCATGATCAAAATGTTCAACCGCAAAAGCGACGGCACCAACGGCGTCTGCCTGATGCAGCATGTTGGCTGGCGCCAGAGTGCTGACTTGTTTCAACCTTGCGGCAAAACGGGCCGGGTGACGGCTTGGGCCAATCAGGCCGCTGCAACGGACGATCGCATACGCCAGCCCTGAGTCTATGACGCTTTGCTCGGCTTGCAACATCACTTTTGCGTTGGCTGAGAAATCGGGCTGAGAGAGGGCCAACGCAAGTGTCGCTTTTGTTTCGTCCATGGTTTCTGCTCTGTCCGGGTATACGGTGGTCGAACTGACCATCACCACTTTCTTGCAGTGCGCCGCTTTGGCTGCATTCACCAGTTGTTGCCATTGTGTGGCGTATTCTGCACCTTGTCCGCGTCGAAAACCGGGTGGAAAGCTACCGACTACAGTATCGCAATGCAATGACGCTAATGTGTCAGCGAAATGATCCGATTGGCTGAGATCGCAGATGAAACCGTCTATGTCGTGCTGTTTGAGTTCGTCGACACCTTGCTGCGAAGTCCGGCTGGCACTGACCTGATAACCAAGCGACTGAAGATGCTTTGCCAGTGGCAGACCAAGCCAACCAGCGCCGATGATGGCGATATGCTTCATTGTGATTGTCCTTTAAACAGTTGGCGCAGCAGTTCACGAGTGCGCCGATGAATCGAATCCTGAGCGTATTGATGATGTTGAATGACATCGACGTTGGTGTACCAGGCCAGTTGTTCGAAAGCGACCGGAACCCGCACGAGTCTGCCGCTGTGCACTTCTGCGTGAGCAAGATGGGTAGGCAGCAAACACCAGCCAAAACCATGGATAGCTAAATCCAGCAATAAATAATAATTGTCAGCGTACCATACATCCGGGCTGTGTGGCTGATGAAAGCTGCTGGCGGTGTGGTTGCGGGAACGAATCGCAAGTTGCCTGTGCAGCCGCAGCGCATCAATGTGTGGGGCGACGGACTGGGCGAGGGCATGTTGACTGGAGACGTACACATCAAATTTAATTGAGCCGATGGACTCAAAATCCAACGTGTCCGGCAGCACCAGTTCACTGAAGATTAGCCCACATGTCGCACGGCCACTTTCAATCATCTCTATCACATCTTTACTGGAGGCGCTCAGACACTCCAGCTCAATGAGTGGAAATTCCACTTCGAGTTTGGCCAGCAAGGATGTCAGTCCGGAGAGCAAAATACCTTCATCGAGAGCCAGTGTCAGTTGCTGATTGCCTTCGTTCGAGAGACCTGTCGCTTGTTGGATGAGGCGCTTATGCTGCTGAACGGTGGCTTGCGCGTAAGGCAGTAACTTATGACCTGCGGGAGTAAGCACGGGGTAACGTCTCTGGCGTTCAAACAACTGGCTGTTACAGTCAATTTCCAGATTCATCACATGTTGGCTTATCGCCGACTGCACCTTGCCTAATTTGCGTGCGGCACTGGAAAATGATCCGCATTCCACGGTAGCGATAAAGGCTTCGAGTTGTTCAATACTAAACATATCGTTTTTACTGATGGTATCTAACTTATATCTATCGTAATACTAGATGAAAATAGTTCCATGTCCAGATGTGGAGCAACGGATAATGTCGAACAAAGAACGTTTATTTCATGCGGTAAGTTTTGAGCTGATTGCCTTGCTATTTGTGGTGCCGCTTGGCGCGTTACTGTCAGGTAAAAGCAGCGGTAGCTTGGCATTAATTGGTGTTGGCTTGAGCTTATTCACTGTGCTGTGGAATTATGTCTACAACGTAGGGTTTGATCGCCTGTTTGGGGCCGATCGCAGTCAGCGTGGGGCAAAAATCCGAGTGTTACATGCGGTGGGTTTTGAAGGGAGCCTGGTGTTTGTCACCGTGCCTGTGATCGCATGGTTCTTACAAGTCTCGTGGGCTACCGCGCTGCTGCTGGAAGCCGGATTTCTGACTTTTTTCTTCTTCTATACGATTGCGTTCAACTGGTGTTACGACAAACTTCAGCCTTATCAGCGCTGGGTGGTTGCCACCAAAATGCAGTAGAAACAAAAAGAGCGCCGATTGGCGCTCTTGTCAGTTATGCGCTCAGCACGCGTAACAGTCGGTCGGCCTGCTCGGCCATCTCAATCCCTTCATTGGTCAGATAACCACCATCGGGCAGGGTGCACAGTCCTTTATCATATAAACGCTGAACGGCACCTTGTGCCGCTTCAGAGGCATCGGTGTGAACTTTGATTCCCGTCGCGGCACTGCCGATATCGAACTGGAGAAGCAGATTCAGTTCGTCGAGATGCTGTTGAGAAAATTTCATCGTAAGCCCTTATTAATGGTTGATTTAGGTTCACAATAGGCGGGCAAATTCAATCATGCAATCCCATAGAAACAGAAGTGTTATATCGAACTGTTATGATGATTTTTTCAGCAGGTTAATAGAGGATTTCGAAATAAAAATATTCAAACTTATGAATATTATTCATAACAAAATCCAAACGACGACATTGTTTTCCGGCTGTAATGAATTATCTTTAATATCAATGCTATAAACCGTGTCGCTCTTTTGCTGATTTGTAAATAATACGAAATCAGATGTTTATCAATTTGACCGTTTCATGTCACGATAAAAACAAATTTGGTAAACATAAGAAATAGCCCTTGAATTAACGGGGAAATAGAGCGATTATCCGCCACTCTTTGTATTTGTATCGAAATGTAACAACGACTATGGACCTCAACCAATTCGACTCACTGCTGCCGCCGCAAATGGCAGAACGCGCCGCAGACACTGGTGTCAGCAAAGCCACTAAGCCGGCTTACAAATCTTTTCTTCTTGCTATCTCGGCTGGCATTCATATCGGTATCGCCTTTGTCTTTTACACCGTCGTCACGACCGGTGCACACGATATGCCTTACGGTGTGACCAAACTGCTTGGCGGTCTTGCCTTCAGTCTGGGCCTAATTCTGGTGGTTATCACAGGTGGTGAACTGTTTACCAGCACGGTGCTGACGCTGGTGGCTAAAGCCAGTGGTAAGATCTCCTGGATGCAGTTGGTCAAAAACTGGATAGTAGTCTATTTCGGTAATATGGCGGGATCCATTCTGTTGGTGATCATCATGCTGTCGACCAAGCAGTATATGGAAGACGGTGGTCAGCTTGGTCTGAATGCGATGGCGATTTCTCAGCATAAGTTGCATCACACCTTTATTCAGGCGTTTTCTCTTGGCCTGATGTGTAACATTCTGGTGTGTCTGGCGGTGTGGATGACGTTCAGTGCCCGCTCTCTGACAGACAAAGTCATGGTAATGATTCTGCCTGTAGCGATGTTTGTTTCTTCAGGTTTTGAGCACTGCATTGCCAACATGTTCCAGGTGCCGATGGCGATTGGTATCAAATACTTCGCTCCGGAATCGTTCTGGCAAATGACAGGTGCTGATATCGCGCATTACGCGGATCTGAACTTTATGACCTTCTTCGTGAACAACCTGATTCCGGTGACGCTGGGCAACATCGTTGGCGGCGGGGTATTTGTCGGTATGTGGTACTGGCTGATTTACCTGAAAGACTGATGCGATAATCGCGTGTTAACTGCAATTTTCACTGAAAACGCCACTTTGTGGCGTTTTTTGTTTTTCACGGTTATCCACATTTTCTGTGGATAACTTGTTTCAAAGGGAGTGAGTAACCTTAAATGAATGATTTTTGTTGCAAAAGGCGCACAAACATCGTGCGACAACTGCACTGGATTGGCGCGTGCCGTGGCCTCCATGCCAACAAGACTTTATTCACTGTTTTCGTCAGTAAAACGGACTTTTACCCGTCCTTCTTTGCTCAAGGCCACGCGTAGCGTGAGATGAACCGATAAAGTCAGAGAAATATTCATCATCACGAAAATGGCGATCATGATCAGCAATTGATACTTAATGGCAATGAGAGGTGAAGTGCCGCCTAAAATTTGACCAGTCATCATTCCGGGGAGGGTGACCAAGCCCGTTGCCGCCATCGACGCCAGCAGTGGTGCACTGGCTTTACGCAGTGCACTGCGTACAAAACCGCGCGAAGCATAAATAGGCGATGCGCCCAGTGACAGGGCTCCTTCATATTCGCTACGCCGCTCTTTATACGCCGTAAACAGGTTCTGTAAGGCGACGATGTTGCCACTCAGACTGTTGCCCAGTAGCATCCCCGCAAGGGGAATCATATATTGCGCGCTGTACCATGGCGTGGGCTGCACTACAGCCACACACAGCAGGATAATGAGAGGAAACAACCCGACGGCTAAACCCGCAATAATCGGCCCGATGAGCAGTTTAACGGGCAGCTTGGCTTTCGACACAATCGAGCTTGCGCCGACGCCAATCATTACCATCAGCCACGCTAAGTTGACCCACAGATTGTTATGGGCAAACAGATATTCCAGATAGATCCCGACCAGAAGCAGTTGTAGCGCCATTCTGGCAACTGACCACAACATCTCTTTACCGATATCCAGTTGGTGGTGGGCGTTCACAGCCAGCGGGATGGCCAGCAACATGCTGAATAGCCCTAATTGCCACCATGAAATATCGACGACACTGCTCATATTTTTCTCCTCAATTTTTTCTGTTTAATTTAGCAGGAAATGGTTCGGTTTATCAGTGATGTTTTTGAAACATAACGGCAAAGAGTTGCTAACAAATGTCTCGATATTTCGAGTGAGAAGAGAATTATTCTAATTACTTTTAGCCATTTAAATATGTGGAAAGTTAATTTTTATGATCGATTTTCACATATTGGAAATAATATTATTTTTTCATAACTGTTCATATTCTTTAACACGATTTTTTAATTGAACACATCTCCGTTCTAACTCAAAAAAGTATTGAATAACAAGGGTTGAAAGCAGTAATTCGATTGAACCTTACTAATTTTATGGTTTAGCATTTTGCCTAATTAATAACGAGCGAGTGGAAAGAAATAATTTCACTTGGTCAAAATACCTTCAATTTAAATAGGCAAATGTATGAGTGATGTTAATAAAATTGAGGGCGTCGAAAAACGCTCTCTGGAGTGGAAGTCATTCCTCTTCATCACTGTAGTTCTGTTTCCGATTTTAAGTGTCGCGTTTGTCGGCGGATATGGATTCATCGTTTGGATGCTTCAGATGTTCGTCTTTGGACCACCAGGTGCGCACGGCTAATGGTCGTTCACCCTCTCCTCTGCTCAACGACATTTTAAGAGAACGAAACATGAAATCTTTGATAGTGAAAATGTGGCGTACCATGACGCGACCAGCAGTACACATCAGTTTGGGTGTACTGACCATGGGTGGTTTTATTGCCGGGGTGATTTTCTGGGGTGGTTTCAATACCGCGCTGGAAGCCACCAACACCGAGGAGTTTTGTATTAGCTGCCATACCATGCGTGACAACGTGTATGTTGAGCTGCAAGAGACCGTGCACTGGAAGAACCATTCCGGCGTACGCGCCACTTGTCCGGATTGTCACGTACCACACGACTGGACCTCTAAAATCGCCCGTAAGATGCAGGCTTCTAAAGAGGTGTTTGCTCAAGTCTTTGGCGATCTGGGCACGCCTGAGAAATTCGAAGAGCGTCGCATTGAGCTAGCCAAGCATGAATGGGATCGCTTCTCGGCCAACAAATCCCTTGAATGTAAAAACTGTCACAACTACGACTCGATGGACTTTGAGCAAATGTCGCCAACGGCTCGCATTCAGATGAAGCAAGCGGCGGAGCGGGATCAAAGCTGTATCGACTGTCACAAAGGTATCGCGCACAACCTGCCGAAAAATATGGACAGCTCCGGTGGTCTGATTGGTGAACTGGAAGGCATGGCATCGAATACCGATTATGCCGACGGCGAAACGCTGGTCAGCGTGCGTCATCTGCCACTGTATGAAGATGCGCAAGCCCAAGTTGAAGCGGGTCTGCTCAACCCGGCATCGGAAGTGAAGGTGTTGGCTGAGCAAGGCGACATGATGCAGGTCGAAATCTCTGGCTGGCGTAAAGCGAAAGGCTTTGGCCGCGTGATTCAGGAAGATTTCGGTATGAACATCGCTGTCGGTTCACTGCTGAAAGACGCCGCGCTGTCGGATCAAATTGTGACCGTGGGCGAGAAGAAAGTCGATGACCTGACAGGCCTGCCTTGGGAACAAGTGACGGCCAAAGTGTGGATGAAGAAAGAAGCCATGCTCAACGATGTGCAGCCCGTGTGGGAAAAAGCGCGCGAAGCCTACAAAACCAACTGTTCGGTATGTCACACGCAACCGGATGAAGCGCACTTCGATGCCAACACTTGGCCGGGCATGTTCGACGGTATGCTGGCATTCGTTAACTTCGATACCGACAGTGAAGCCCTGGTACTGAAGTATCTGCAAAAACACTCTTCAGATTTTGCTGAAGGCCACCATTAATCTGCGTTTTACGGAGTAAACACGATGGCGATTACACGAAGAAGTTTTCTAAAAGGTGTGGCAACCACCAGTGCGGCGTCGATTATTGGCCCAAGCTTGCTGGCACCAATCACGGCTCAGGCAGCCGAAACCACCGGTACCTGGAAAGTGTCGGGTTCACACTGGGGCGCGTTTCGCGCCCAGATCTACGGTGGCAAGGTTCAGGCAATTAAACCGCTGGAGACCGACAAACATCCGACCGATATGCTCAACGGCATCAAAGGCATTATTTACAGCCCGTCTCGTGTACGTTACCCCATGGTGCGTCTTGACTGGCTGAAAAAACATAAATACAGCGCTGAAACGCGTGGCAATAACCGTTTCATCCGTGTCACTTGGGATGAAGCGATTGACTTGTTCTACCGCGAGTTGGAACGCGTACAGAAGCAATATGGGCCTTGGGCATTGCACGCGGGTCAAACCGGTTGGAACCAAACCGGCGCGTTCCACAACTGTACGGCGATGATGCAGCGCGCGGTAGGCATGCACGGCAACTACATCACTAAAGTGGGCGACTACTCGACGGGTGCCGGCCAAACCATCATGCCTTACGTGCTGGGTTCGACCGAAGTGTATGCGCAGGGTACCTCATGGACGGAAATCCTTGAGCATTCCGACAACATCATTTTGTGGGCGAACGACCCGGTGAAAAACCTGCAAGTGGGTTGGAACTGTGAGACGCACCAATCCTTTGGCTATCTCGATCAACTGAAAGAAAAAATCGCCAAGGGTGAAGTGAATGTGGTTTCTGTCGATCCGGTGAAGAACAAAACTCAGCGTTTCCTAAAGAACGATCACCTGTACATCAACCCACAGACTGATGTGGCGTTTATGTTGGCGGTCGCGCATGTGCTGTACACCGAAGATCTCTACGACAAGAAGTTCATCAGCACTTACTGTCTGGGTTTTGATGACTTCATTCAATACGTGTTGGGGAACACCAAAGACAAGATTGAACGCACGCCGGAATGGGCGGCGAAGATTTGTGGCGTGACGCCAGAGTCCATTCGCGATTTCGCCCGTATGTTGGTGAAAGGTCGCACGCAGTTGCTGTTTGGCTGGTGTATTCAGCGTCAGGAACACGGTGAGCAGCCATACTGGATGGGTGCGGTGCTGGCGGCGATGATTGGTCAGATCGGCCTGCCGGGCGGCGGTATTTCGTACGGTCACCACTATTCGGGCATCGGCGTACCTTCGACCGGTTTTGCTGGCCCGGGCGGGTTCCCGCGCAACTTGGATCAAGGCGCAAAACCGAAATGGGACAACAACGATTTCAACGGTTACAGCCGCACGATTCCGGTCGCGCGCTGGATTGATGCGATTCTCGAACCGGGTAAGAAAATCAATCACAACGGCAATACCGTGACGCTGCCTGGTTTCAAAATGATGGTGATTTCGGGCAATAACCCGTGGCATCACCATCAAGATCGCAACAAGATGAAACGCGCGTTCCAGAAACTGGAAACCGTGGTCACGATTGATTTCAACTGGACGGCGACTTGTCGCTTCTCCGACATCGTGCTGCCAGCCTGTACGCAGTGGGAGCGAAACGACATTGACTCGTATGGTTCTTATTCCGGCAAAGGTCTGATTGCGATGCACCGCTTGGTGGATCCGATGTTCCAGTCGCGTACCGACTTTGAAATCATGACCGAGCTGACACGTCGTTTCGGCCGCCATGAAGAGTTTACGCGTGGTATGGACGAAATGGAGTGGGTACGCTCGCTCTACAACGACTGTAAAAAAGCCAACGAAGGCAAGTTTGAGATGCCAGAATTCGATGAGTTCTGGGAACAAAGCGTTCTGGAATTTGGCGAAGGCAAACCGTGGGTTCGCCATGCTGATTTCCGTAAAGACCCAGAGATCAACGCGTTGGGTACGCCGTCTGGCTTTATCGAAATCACCTCACGCAAGATTGGTCGCTACGGTTACGAGCACTGTCAGGAACACCCGATGTGGTTTGAGAAAACCGAACGTTCACACGGTGGCCCGGGTTCAGACAAGTATCCGTTCTGGCTGCAATCTTGCCACCCGGATAAACGCCTGCACTCGCAGATGTGTGAATCGGAAGCGTTCCGTGCCACCTACGCGGTGCAAGGTCGTGAGCCGGTTTACATCAACCCGATGGATGCCAAAGCCAAAGGCATCAAAGAGGGCGACTTAGTGCGCGTGTTCAATGGTCGCGGTCAGCTACTGGCGGGCGCGGTGTTGTCGGACAGTTACCCACGCGGCGTGATTCGCATTGAAGAGGGGGCTTGGTACGGCCCGTTATCTGAGAAAGAAGGTGCGATCTGTACTTACGGTGACCCGAATACGTTAACGCTTGACCTCGGTACGTCAGAGTTGGCGCAGGCAACTTCAGCCAATACTTGTATCGTGGACTTTGAGAAGTTCACTGGCAAGGTGCCGCCTGTGACGTCATTCGGCGGGCCAATCGAAGTCGCCTAAAGATGAAAGCCAGCTCATTGAGCTGGCTTTTTTACCATTGGTAAACCGCTATCGTATTTGTGCAAGATGGCGTCATATTCACCATTGGCTTTGATCGCTTCCAACCCACGATTGAACGCCTCCAGATACACCTGCGCTTTAGGATTGTCTCTCGCCACCATCACGTAAAGCGGACTTATCGAGACGGGTGGGTGGATGTAGGTAAACTCCTCGGGAGAAATGCTGTTTTCCACCATCGTCCATCGTGCCACTCGCGCATCCTCAATAAACAGATCGACGCGACCGACAAGAACCTTGCGGATGTTGGTGATGAGATCGCTGGCCGGAACGCGCTGAAACCATTTACTGGCCATAAAGTCGTCGTCGTAGGCATAGTGCTCCACGATGCCGACTGTTTTGCCCTTCAGATCTTCAAAATTGCCGAACGGTACCGGATGGTCTTTACGCGAAATCAGACTGATCTCGGTGTACAGATAAGGATTGGAAAAGCGCAATTGGGGTTCCCGGCTGGCGGAATACCAGGCCGCGATCACTATTTGATCCCGTCCGTGCTGAATCTCTTTAAAAGCGCGCGACCACGGGCGAATGTCCATTTCCAACTGATAACCTTGGCTGGCGTATGCGCGCTGCGCAATTTCAACCGAGATGCCGGGATAGTCTGAGGTGTCGATAATGTATGGTGGCCACACGTCCTGAACCGCATGAATAACGGGGGAGGCGAGCGCGTTGCAAGTTGCGAAAATCCAGACACCGGAGAATAAGAAACGAGTAAAGAGTGACAAGACATATTCCCAATCGAAATATATGAAGCAGAGTGTAGCTCATTTGCTCTGACGGCGGCGTATTTCCCGTATCGGATTGTGATTGCAATCACCGCCTGCTTTTTAAGCAAACGAGTCAGAGCGGTCTGCAATTCGTGACTTAGCTAACTTATGGCGTAAGCTGATAATAAGATACTCAATACGTTAAACAGATAAATACTTGAGGATGACATGACCCGGCTAACACTCCGTAATCTGAGAGATGTCGAGCTCCTGCAACCACTGGATGTCGGTGTGTCCGTACACCACGATGAGCTCCGGTTCGATTACATTGGTCTGCACAATACGCCGCTCAGTGAACACTTTCCGCTGTGTCGCACTCAACTTGATGTAGAACCGGATGCCCGAATTCTTGGCGATGGTTTTCAAATGTTGGCGCAAACGGCGGGTACGCTCAGTCAACTGAGTGACGTAGGCCGCTGCCCGGACAATAATCTCAGCTATCGAATTTACGATGCGAATGCGCCAAAGCGCTTTTATAACTATCTGGTGGTGGAAAGCTCGAATGGCTATCTGCTGTTTGGCTTTTCTTCTTGTCACCGTTTTGCCGGGTATTTTGAGCTAAGCGAGTTTGATGGACGTTACATTGTCACCGCGTTTGTGGATGGTGAACTGAGCGAGCCTCAATCCTGGTCGTCCAACCGCCTTGAATCGTTGGTGATGCTGGAAGGTGAATCGCTGTCGAAGCTGTATCACGATTACGTCGAATACATCCATCTGCATCACGAAAACCGTCCACATTGTCAGTCAGAGGCACCCGTGGGCTGGTGTTCTTGGTATGCCTACTATGCTGACGTGAGTGAACAGAATATTCTCGATAATGTCGATGTGATGCAGGATGAGCTGGAACACCTTGAATGGGTACTGCTCGATGATGGTTATCAGGCGTTTATGGGAGATTGGCTGACCCCGTCGGCCAAGTTTAGTACCGGAGTGCAGTCCTTGGTGACCGAAATACGTCGCCGTGGCAAGAAGCCGGCAATCTGGATGGCGCCATTCATCGCCGAGCCGGGATCTCAGCTGTTTCGTGAACATCCGGAATGGTTTGTCCGTCACACGGACGGCACTCTGCTCAAAGCGGAAGATGTCACTTATGGTGGCTGGCGTTGTACCCCTTGGTACGTTCTCGACTGTTCTAATCCGCATGTGCAGGAACATCTGACGCGTGTGGTTCGCACCATGCGTGAAGAGTGGGGAATTGAGCTGTTTAAGCTCGATGCGAACTACTGGGGCACGCTCAAGGGCAGACGCTATCAACAAGGCGTAACGGGTGTGGAAGCGTATCGCATGGGCATGCAGGCAATCGCTGAAGGCGCTCAGGACGCTTGGCTCTTGGGGTGCAACGCGCCGATGTGGCCATCGCTCGGATTGGTGGATGCCATGCGCGTGTCTGATGACGTGGAACGTCATCCCCATCGCTTTAATCAGATCGCACGTGAGACCTTTTATCGCAGTTGGCAGCATCGCCAGCTGTGGCAGATTGATCCCGATTGTCTGACCCTCACCTCACTGCCGAATCAAGCGACTGACCGCAGTGCGTATGAGTTTCATCGCAATGTGATTCTTGCCAGCGGTGGCTTGCTGTTATCCGGCGACCCGCTGCCTGAACTGACGGCTTTCACTAAGAACAGTCTGCACAAACTGCTGGCTCGTCACAGGCAGACACAGGAAGCGGCGAAAATGACGTCGTTATCGCTGAATCGTGCTTTTTTAAAACTCAACGAAGTCAATGACCTGCACTGCCTGTTTAACTATGGCGGGGATGAATGTGAATTTACATTGATTGCCGACACACCAGTGCATTGGTATGACTTCTGGAGCGGCGAGCCGCTGAGTGAAGAGCCTTCTCAAGTGTTGATGGTGACTCTGCCCGGTGGATTATGCAGCCGGGCAATTGTGACCGCATGCTGAAGAAAAGGGGAGCTCGGCTCCCTTTTTTACAGCTCGAACAGCCAGTAATAGCCGTAGCCAACCACGATGGCTGGTACTGAGGTGTAGAGCGTGGCGAACAGCGCCGCTTTGGGAGCCAGTGCGATGGCAGGGAATAATGCGTCGCCGTCGTTGGATATCGCATTCGCAAGTTGAGTCGACAGCGGCACGCTGCCAGCCAGATATAAACTGGTGATTAAAATCTGTGGACCACAGCCGGGCAACATGCCAACAACAATGCCGATTGCCGGCATCCAGATGCCCCAGTGCTGCCACTCCTGGCTTACTTCCCAGCCGGTAAAATGGTGGGCCAGTTCAAACGCCAGAAAAGCCAGGATCACCCACGCACTGACAAAATTGGTGTCCTGCGCGGCTTTTTGTAGCGGGTGTGCCTGACAGGTTTTGCAATCCTCACTCACCGCATCCTGATACGTATCCAACTCGCGGGTTAGTGCCCACAAAAGCATGCTCACCACCGCCAACAACGCCCCGAGCCATTCGATCGTCAGCGCTGGCAGGCCAAGCTGCGCGTTAATATCTATCTGAAACGACTGAGCGAATGCCACCACAGAAGCGGGCAGCAACACCCATTTCCAGAATGCACCTTGTAAATTCAGTGCAGTTTGTGACAGGGGGGCGTCTGGTGTTCTGGTTCTCTCTACCTGATCTTGGTTTGCCGCTGGGCGCATGAAATCATCACTGTGCAGCGCATTGACAATCAGACCAGTGATACAGCCAGTGACGATACCTATGCCAATCACACCAAGCCCGGTCAGAGGCTTACTCGCCAATAGCAGAAACGCGGCATCCCCCATGGTTGCCGTCAGCACCGCGACCAGTGAACCAAAACCGACTTTACCGCTGACGAACTGTGTGGTGACGACAATCGCGCCACCGCACCCGGGCAATGCGCCGAGTAATGACGCAATCACTACCTGAAGGTTACGTGACTGATGAAATGCCACGACGAAGCGGTTAGTGCCGTTCACCCATCGGGAAAGATAGTGGTAAATCGCCAGCGTCAGTGCGACATAGGTGGAGACGGCCCAGAAGGAGTCTGACAGTGTCTGGACGGCCAGTTCACGGGTGTTATTACTCAGCAGCAACATCATTAAGGCGACGGGCAGCAACAGGCGTTTATAACCCAAGCGCAGTGGAATCCATTGCTGGGAAGCGGAAGAGAAGTCGGGCAGTTTAATTGAAAACATCATAGCCACCATGAAAATGCGAACAATTCTCATTATATGCAAATAAGAATGATTCGCAATAGGGTGGGTTGCGATGAAACTCCATCTTTTTTGATTTAGCTCCATGCACAAATCATTGAGTTGAGTAGAGTGACTGCCTTTGTGAGTGATGCCCTCAATACGGGAAAAATAATAGGAAAGACAATGATTTTAGTAGTAGGTCATAAGAACCCGGACAGTGACAGTATTTGTAGTGCTTTGGTTGCCGCTGAGTTGTTGAAAGCTCGTGGTCTGGACGCGAAAGCGATTCGCCAGGGTGACATTAACCGCGAAACCCAGCACATACTTGCCTCTGCGGGGGTGGAACAACCGGAACTGCGCACCCGTGTTGCGGGTGAAAAAGTCTGGCTGGTGGATTACACCGATCTTGCGCAGGCTCCCGACGACTTAAACGAAGCTGAAATTCTGGGTATCGTCGATCACCATCGTCTGGGTGATGTGATGACCGTTAATCCACTGGAAGCATGGATTTGGCCGGTTGGTTGCACCAGTACAATTTTGTTTAACCTGTTTAAGATGGAAGACGCGACGATCAGCCAGCCAATGGCGGTACTGATGATGTCAGCGATTTTGTCAGACACTGTCGGCTTTGCATCGCCAACCTGCACCCAGAAAGACAAAGACGCCGTCGCTGAACTGGCTCCGCTGGCGGGTGTTGAGGATCTCGATGGTTTTATTCGTGCGCTGCTGATTGCCAAGACGGATATTGACGGCCTGAGCGCTGCTGAACTGGTCGAAAAAGATCTGAAAGCCTATCCTTTTAATGGCCGCGATCTGGTGGTCGGTCAGGTTGAACTGGCAACCCTGGATCAGGTTAATGGCATGATTGATGCGCTGGAAGCGGATTTGCAGCGTCGCTGTGATGAAGAGCATCTGGCGTTGGCAGCGCTGATGCTGACTGACATCACCACAGCGCAAACTCGCCTACTGTTTAAAGGCGAATGGGCTGAGAAGCTGGAAAAACACTTGGTTGACGGCGAGCTGATGATGGAAAACACCCTTAGCCGCAAGAAACAGGGTTGGCCTTGGCTGCAAGGCGAACTGGCTTAATTGTTCAATTCGGGTATCATGCCCGGGTAAATTGACGGTTTGAACGCTCGCAGCCTGTTGCTGGGAGCGTTTTTATTTGGAGACCAACATGGCCAATGCATTGAGCGCGGAACAAATCGCGACCATTAATCAGTACGATCAAGAGCAGCGTTTTACGTACTGCATCAAAGAAATCGTAGCTAATCAACAGGTGTGGATTCTCAAAGATGAACACGGCTGTGTGATGCTCAATACCGAAGATGACGACTGCGTGCCTGTATGGCCAAACCGCGAGTTTGCTGAAGCATGGGCTACAGGTGACTGGGCTGAATGCGAAGCGGAAGCGATTTCACTGAATAAATGGCGCAGCCGCTGGACCAGCGGTCTGGAGCAAGACGATCTTTCTGTTGTGGTGTTTCCAAACGACAATGAGGAAGGCGTAGTACTGTTTCCTGACGAATTTGATATGGAACTGGAAAAACAAAACGCTCGCCGCTGATTACGGCATCCAGTCATACAATTCTGATGAATGTGACATTCGGACGGCCTGCGCAAGCACGCCGTCTTTTTTGTACCGTTTTAATATCGTTTTCACGATAGGGCGTACCTGCTGCTCACTCATACCCGTTTTGAGTTCAGGCTCATAAAGCAGTTTGAGCAGAATGACATCCAGCGGCGACAGCAGATCGTCCGGTGTTTTGTCATTGAATATCGATGGGTAAGCCTTTTCAGAATCGTTGGGTAACCCCATTACCTGCGTCACTTCTTCGACCACACACGCGAGCAATTTGCCGTGACTGCGTGCCTGATCCACCGGAATAACGACAGACGCAGACACGATCTCATGAGTGCTGCTACTGATTCGATAGTTGCCGAGACACACCGCACCATAGATGTGCTTTGCAGCCGCGGCGCCCATTTCACGTCGCACATCGTTTTTCCAATCGGATTGCTGAGTGAAGACCCAAATCAGATTGGCCTCTTCACGCTTGGCAACACGCGTGATGGTGTGGCCCGTCATTGCGGCCAGATGATTAAGTTGCGCTAACGCGAGCGCTTCATGAAGATCACTATCCGAGACTTTGTGCTCGATCCAGACTTTGACGGGCTTGTTCCATTTAACCAGCGGTTTTGAACCTGCTGAATATTCGTTGCGCAGCGCAACCTGCACAAAAGCCTGCTCTACAAATGCCGGGTTTTCCCAGTTATTGGCGCTTTGCGCCAGCGGGGAAAACAGCAGGGCAGTAAGAACAGGCCAGATGCGCATTATTTAAAGCACGGCGCTTTGTTGAAGTGACTTTCTACCATACGTTGCGTGATGGGATGTTGCGGCTCAGAAAGGACTTCCAGCGTATCACCAAATTCCACGACTTCACCTTCGTGCATCACCATCACTTTATCGGTAATGTGCTTGATCACGCCGATGTGCTGCGACACGTAGATGAACGAGACGCCCATCTCTTCCTGCAATTCCAGAAACAAGTTGATGATCTGCGAGCGCATCGCCATATCCAGACCATTCAACGCTTCGTCTGCAATAATAATCGACGGCTGAAGAATCAGCGCGCGCGCCAGACAGACACGTTGTTTTTGACCAGTTGCCAGCATTTGCGGATAGAAATAGGCATGCTCTGGCAACAGGCCGACACGCAGCAGAGTATCTTTGACCCGCTTCATGCGCGCTTCCGGCGTCATGTTGGTGTTTCGTTTCAGTGGGCCTTCCAGAATGCGGCCAATCTGAATTCGCGGGTTCAGCGACGTATTCGGATCCTGAAAAATCATTCGAATCAGCTTACAACGAGTCGCGTAATCTTCATGTTCAAGGAGTTCACCGTTGACGCGAATCTCGCCGCTGGTGGGCTCAACCATGCCTGCCAGCATGCGTGCCAGTGTCGATTTACCCGAGCCGTTCTGACCGATAAAACCAATGGTTTGGCCGGGTTCCAGCGTGAAGCTGACCGGTTTAACGGCGTGCTGGACCTTTCTGCGGAACAGACCGGATCGGGTAATGAAGTCTTTGGATAAGTCTCTGACGTCTAACAGTGAATCACTCATTACTGCTGCTCCATGTTCAGCGGGAAGTGGCAGGCAAACTTATGAGTTTTCACCCAGCGGGTTTGCGGAACTTCAACACATTGACGCTGTGCGTAAGGGCAACGAGGGCCTAAGCGACACCCGATCGGCAAGTGCTGCAGCGGAGGAATCGAACCCGGCAGGGACTGCAATTTTTCTTTGTGTGGAATCCAGTCGCTGAAGTCCGGCATAGCACGCAGCAGCGCCACGGTATATGGGTGTTTCGGCTCGGTCATGATTTTCTGCGTATCGGCCGATTCAACCGACTGACCACAGTACATCACCGTGATGCGGTTAGCCCACTGAGTGATGGTGGTCAGGTCGTGTCCGATCAGCAGAATCGACGTGTTGTTGACCTGATTCATGCGACTCAACAGACGCAGAATTTGTGACTGAGTAATAGGGTCAAGGTCGTTGGTCGGTTCATCGGCAATCAATAGTTTTGGCTTGGCGGCAATCGCCATGGCAATCATGATTTTCTGACACTCGCCGTCGGTCAGTTCATACGGATAGCTGCCCATCACGCGGCGGTGATCTTTGATGCCGACTTTGTGAAGTAGGGCAATGGCTTGGCGTTTACGCCAGGTAAAGCGCTCCCACCAGCGGCCTTCAAATGTCCGGAACGGGATTGACTCAATCAGCTGTTTACCTACCTCTTCCGATGGATCAAGACAGGTTGACGGTTCCTGGAAAATCATCGCAACATCGCGGGCAATGACCCGGCGACGTTCACGTGGTGTGAGTTGCAGCAGGTCTATATTACCAAGACGCATACGGTCAGCGGTAATACGCCAGTTCTCTTTGCCCACGCCAACAATGGCCTTGGCGACCAAACTCTTACCCGAGCCTGATTCACCCACCAGACCACGGATTTCGCCTTCGTTCATGGTCATGCTCATGCGGTCAACCGCTTTCACCAGACCCTGAGGCGTATCAATCTCAATCGTGAGGTGACGAATATCGAGTAACGGCATTATTCGACTCCTGCATTTAACGCCTGACGGACACCTTCGCCCACCAGGTTAATCATTACCACGGTATACATAATTGCGATACCCGGCAGTGTTACTGTCCACGGCGCCAGATAAATCAGTTCGACTGAGTCACCCAGAATAGCGCCCCATTCGGTGCTCGGTGCTTGGGCACCCAGACCGAGAAAGCCCAGAGCCGTGATATCCAGAATCGCGATGGACAGTGCCATGGTCACTTCAGATGCAATGACCGGCAGCACGTTAGGTAAAATGGAATGCCACAACAGATACGAGTCATTTGCACCGTCGAGACGTGCGGCCATCACGTAATCTTTCTCTACTTCATTATGTACGGCAATGTAGAGAGAACGGATGAATCTTGGAATTAATGCCAGGCAAATAGCCAATAAAACGTTGAATTCACCAAAGCCGAGGAAAGCGACGAATATAATCGCTAGCAGCAGTGACGGAATAGACATCACGGTATCCAGCAGGTGGTTCAAAGTACTCGACAGCAAACCTCGGGTCATGCCTGCCAGAATGCCGATGCCGCAACCAATCACCGTCGCAATCACGGTAATGATGATTGCCGCGCCGAAAGTGAGGCGCGAACCATCAATCAGACGTGACAGAATGTCGCGTCCCAAATCGTCCGTACCAAGGAAGTATTCAACGGTGCCGGATGGATCCCATGATGGTGGAATCAGCAATTCGCCCGATTGCATGTGCGGATCGTGTGGAGTAATCCAGTACGAGGTGAGAGTGACCACCAGAATCAGAATCAGGCACCATAAGCCAAACATCGCCAGATTGTTCGCTTTGTAACTGCGCCAGAAGCGCTCGAACTGAGTCGGGATATGCTCTTCCTGATAAACGTTATTTGTTAGCATACCATTCCTTCCTTACCAGCGGGTTGATCATTGCGCCGATCAGATCTGAGAGAATATTGGCGGTAAGCACCAGTGCGCCGACCGCGATCACACCCGCTTGAATCGAAACGTAATCCTGATTGGACAATGCGTCCAACAGCCAGCGACCAATCCCCGGCCAGTTAAAAATCGACTCGGTAATGATGGCGAGCGTCAGCATGCTGGATAACTGCACCCCGAATTTAGGAATGATGGGGGGAATGGCATTACGCAGCACGTGTTGAATCACGATCTCGTAGTAGGAGAGACCTTTGATCCGCGCGGCGCGTATGTAGTTCTGGCCCATGATGTCAGCGACCGAAGCGCGCATCAGGCGAATAACTTGTGTGGTAGGTGCGAGAGCGAGAACCAGACACGGCAGAATCATGTGCTCAATCACGCTCTGCAGCGCGTAACTACGGTAAGCGCCTTCTGCCAGAAACGCGTCAATCAGAGCAAAACCTGTCACGTGTTCCACTTGGTAAAGCAGATCGTAACGGCCGGAAACCGGTAGCATTTCGTAGTGCAGCGAGAAGACCATAATCATCATCATTGCTACCCAGAACAGCGGAGCCGAATAGCCGGACATCGAAGTGAACGAAATGATGGTATCCAGCCATTTACCCTGCTTCATGCCTGCGACGGTGCCAATCGGAATACCCACCAACAATGACAAAATGAACGCAATCAAACACAGCTCAAGTGTGGCCGGGAAGACGAGAACCAGTTCATGGGCAATCGGTACCCCGTTTTTGTTCACGCCGAAGTTGAATTGCATCAGCTCGGTAATGTATTCCAGCCAGCCCTGCCAGAAGTCCTGAATTGCCCAGGGAGACTGGGGATCAAGGCGCAGCAGACTGTAGCCAACCATGGTCAGGATCAGCAGGGTGATCACGAACAGGTTAAAGCGGCGGATGGTGTAATTCAGCATTATTCCGTCACCCTCTCAACGGTATTGAATGGTTCAACATTAAACGGGCTGAGACGAAAACCAGTCAGCGTTTTGTTGTACGCTTTAAACTGCATACCGTGAGCCAAAGGAATCACAGGAAACTCCTGATTCAAAATGTTCTGTGCCTGTTTATACAGGTTGAGACGATAGCGCGGACGTTCCACTTCCAGCGCCAGATCAAGCAGGAAGTCAAAATCACTGTTACACCACATCGCCACGTTCAGTCCGGCGCGGTTGGAATCACACGACAATAACGGGCGCAGGAAGTTATCCGGATCCCCGGTATCGCCTGTCCAGCCCGTCAGGAAGAGATCGATGTGCGAACGTTCGGACAGCTCGGTGCGATCCAGTCGGTCTTCCGGAATCAAATGCAGAGTCACGCCAATATCAGCCAGATTGGATTGAATCAGCTCGGCCGTTTTACGCGGACTCGGGTTATAAGCGCGTGGCTCCAGTGGTACGGACATACTCAGTTCCAGCCCTGATTCAAAACCCGCATCGCGCAGCAACGCCATCGCGTAGTTACGATCGTAACGAACCTGAATGCTGTCTTTCTGATACGCCCAGGATGTTGGTGGCAGAATGTTGTAAGCAATACTCCCCGTGCCGTAGTAAACCGAATCAAGAATGTTCTGTCGGTTGATGGCAAAGTTAAGCGCTTTGCGCACGCGTACATCGTTCAGTGCCGGGTGCGAGGTGTTCACTGCAATAAACGCTACGTTCATTGCTGGCTTCGCGTTGAGGATAATATTTGGCTGTTTTTCGATGATTGGAATCTGACTCGAAATAGGTGAGCTCAGCACGTCACATTCGTTTCGCAGCAATTTCGCCAGCGTGCCTGTCCCGCGTTGGGAAATATCAAACACCACCTGCTGCATCTTCGCCGGACCATTCCAATAGGCCGGATGACGGCGCAGGCGGATTAAGTCGCGAATCTGGAATTCATCGAGATAAAACGGCCCCGTCCCGACCGGGTGAGTATCAATCAGTGACTTTTCGTCACGTGACGCGAGCTTCTGGGCATACTCGTCGGATAAAATCACTGCGTGGGTGGTGGATATGTTGGAGAGGAAACTGTTGTCAGCACGGCTCAGAGTGAATTTTACGATGTCATCGTCCAGTGCCTGCACATCAACCAGAAGGTTGGAGAAATCAATGCCGGCAAACCAAGGGTAGCTGCCGTTGCTCACGTAGTGGTAAGGGTTGGTGGTGTCGATAATGCGGCGGAAACTGAACACCACATCCTGCGCATTCATTGCACGAGTCGGCGTAAACCATTGGGTTGTCTGGAACTGAACCCCTTTACGCAGCTTGAATA
Source organism: Vibrio sp. bablab_jr001 (assembly GCF_016464285.1). NCBI lineage: Bacteria > Pseudomonadati > Pseudomonadota > Gammaproteobacteria > Vibrionales > Vibrionaceae > Vibrio > Vibrio sp. bablab_jr001. Next base: position 66,263 of record NZ_JACDWZ010000039.1, on the reverse strand, counting down.
TGTATTCCGTTCCGCTGCTGTTTACCGTCCATTCGGTGGCCAGATTGGCAATCGGCAGATGAGTTTCAGGATCGAGTTTGAGCAGCGTGTCGTAAATCTGTGGGCTGAGAGCCTCAGAGGTGATGCCGCTATCGACGAGCTGAGGGTTAAACGTGCTCGGGCTTCCCTGACCACAGTAAACGAATCCGCTCTGGCGAATTTTGCTATGATCGATTTTCTCTCCACAACCTGCAAGCAGGCTGAGGCCGCATAATCCCAGCGTGAGTCGTAATAAAGTTTTCATATTGAAAATGAGTGTGAGAAACGAGGCAAATTCAGCGCATTTGTGCCTCAAAATCCCGCTAATTTACCATTCTTTGAGGTTTGAAACCAAGTGAAAAGGTTGATCTAACTAGCTAAATAGCCAAGGAAGTTGCGCTCATTCCTGTTGATCGTTCAGCAACTGGTATTTTCTTACCATGCCTCGAAATTGATGATAGCTCAAACCCAACAGCTGTGCGGCCTGGCGTTGGTTAAACTTTGCACTGTTAAGCGCATGATTCAACAATGCCTTGTCCTGCTCTTCCTGCCACTGCTTGTAATCCATCGGTAGAGAAAACTCCGTCGCTCTGATATCGGTTGAATCAGATTCACCTGTCTGAGCGATTGAGCTTGAGCGGCCAAACGGGTTAAACACCAGTTGATCGATGGGGAACTCTTCATTGCCGTGTTGATAGACCGCCCGCTCAATGACGTTTTTCAGTTCACGCACGTTACCCGGCCAGGCGTAGTCGAGTAATGCACTCACCGCGTGCTCGGTAAACCCGACAAACATCGGTAACGACAGTTCACGGCACATGCGGATCGCAAAATATTCGGCCAGCAGAAAAATATCTTCGCGGCGTTCACGCAGCGGTGGCAGATGAATGACGTCAAACGCTAAACGGTCGAGCAGGTCAGCGCGAAACTCGCCTTGTTCTGCCAGTTGAGGCAAATTTGCATTAGTGGCGCACACCAAACGCACGTTGGCATTTAAAACCTGGCTTCCGCCAACACGTTCGTACTGACCATATTCAATGACCCGTAACAGCTTCTCCTGCACCGCAAGCGGAGCGGTCGCCAGCTCATCGAGAAACAGTGTGCCGCCTTCTGCACGCTCAAAACGTCCCTGATGTCGACCTTTTGAGCCGGTAAAGGATCCTGATTCATGACCAAACAGCTCAGAGTCAATCAGTCCCTCGCTGAGAGTCGAGCAGTTCAACGCCACCAACGGCTGATCCCAACGTTTGGATAAATAGTGCAATCGTTGGGCGATCAGCTCTTTACCGGTTCCGCGTTCACCAATCACCAGCACAGGCCTTTCTATCGGCGCCAGGCGCGACACCTTATCCAGTACGGCGAGAAAAGCCGGAGATTCACCGATTAAATTATGCTGCATGATGCGCTCCTCGCGTTCAGTTATCGACTTGGCGAAATTTGCCAACAGTTAGCGAAATCGTTATTAGCATAGTGAAGCTTCAATCCATTAGCAATCTAAGTGACTGAAAAATAAAGAACGAAGAATTGGCACGATTATTGGAAAACTATCGACAGATAACCACGATGAACCGCGACAGGCAATTCGGAAAGTTAGCCTTGTGTGTAAACCACTTTGCCGCGTCGCGAATCTACAGTCATTAGAAGGAGCATCACCATGGGTATTTTTTCTCGTTTTGCCGATATTGTGAATTCCAACATCAGTGCTCTGCTCGATAAGGCAGAAGACCCGGAAAAATTGATTCGTCTGATCATTCAGGAAATGGAAGACACATTGGTGGAAGTACGCACCAATTCCGCGAAAGCCATTGCTGATAAGAAAGAGCTGGCGCGCAAGGTGGATGCCATTGACCAACAAATCGAAGATTGGCAGGCCAAGGCCACATTGGCGCTGAACAAACAACGTGAAGATCTGGCACGAGCAGCGTTGATTGAGAAACAAAAATTGCAAAACCTACTCAAAGGTTTGCATACTGAGCAGACTTTGGTGGAAGAGACCATTGATAAACTCACTGGCGAAATTGCCAAGCTGGAAAGCAAAATCACCGAAACGCGCGCTAAACAACAAGCGCTGGCGATTCGCAGTCAAGCTGCCAGTAATCGCCGTGACGTGCAACGCCATCTGCACACCAGTCGCACGGATGAAGCAATGGCTAAGTTTGAGCAATATTCACGCAAGGTGGATGAGCTTGAAGCGGAAGCGGATTTGTATGCGCAATCCGGCAAAGGGAAGTCATTAGAGCAAGAGTTTGCCGAACTGCAAGCGCAGGACGAAATTGAACAAGAGTTGGCAACGCTCAAAGAACAGATGAAACAAGACTAATAAACACCAGTTCAAGAATTTAGGAGCGAGCTATGGCCTCATTTTTCATTGCAGGACCTTTGGTTGTCTTTTTAATATTTGTGGCGCCACTCTGGCTGCTGCTGCATTACCGCAACAAACGCAAAATGGAAAACGGTCTGTCGCAGGAAGATTTCGATGCGCTGCAGTCGCTGTCACAAAAAGCCAAAGGCCTCGAAGCACGAATTGACACACTAGAGCGTATTCTGGATGCGGAATCACCAAACTGGAGACGCAACTATGAGTAGCCGAGAGTTATATCGCGATCCGGTCAACGGTAAGTTAACGGGGGTGTGTGCGGGTCTGGCGAATTACTTTGGACTGGAAGTGTGGCTGGTACGCATTCTGGTGATTACAGTGGCCCTGCTTGGTGGCTTTGCGCTGGTCATCATTGCCTACCTTGCGCTGTCACTGATGCTGGAAAAACAGCCCGAACAATATCGCGATTCGTTACGCAGCCAGCAATCTCATACGCTGAAGAGCAAGCCTTGGGAGCAGGGGCAGACGGCTCAGGCGCTGCTACAAACGCTGGACCAAGACCTGACCAACGCGGAATCCCGCGTCCGAAAAATGGAGGCGTACGTGACCTCCGAGGCGTTTAAGGTCAATCGGGAATTCAGCAAACTGTAAGTGATATTCTCACTTCTGAGCGGTACTGGATGCCGCTCTCATTTCCATGAATTTTCTGTGTGTTTTACATAGCGATAACTCGCTGATTCGCCTATGGTTGATCTATTAATCATCATGGGTGATGAATATGCGAAAAACGATAACTTTTTTATTGGTTTCTTCTGCCTTTCTTCATGGATGCAGCAGAGAGCTCCCTCCTGTGCCTGAGCCGGATTCCCGACCAGCTAAATTAACCACCGTGTCAGTCGGCAACAATGAATTTTCCCGTCAATTTCCTGCTACCAGTGAAGCTGGCGATCGCGCTGTACTTGCGTTTCGTGTCCCCGGACAGCTGCAGTCAATCGACGTCAATGCCGGGCAAGCGGTTAAAAAGGGTGATGTGCTGGCGCAAATCAATCCTGATGAATATGCATTGCTAGAAAAGCAAGCCAAAGCCAACTTTTTGTTGGCGGATGTGCAGTACAAGCGATATCAGAAGCTGCGTGAGGATAAGGTGGTATCAGAGCAGGATTTCGATCAGGCGCAAGCCAACCACAATTCTGCCAAAGCAACCTGGGAACAAGCTAAAGCTAATCTCAGTTACACCCAGTTGCAGGCACCCTATGACGGCACTATCTCCATCATTCCTGCGGAAAATTTCGAGTACGTTGCGGCAAAACAAGGCGTGATGAACATTCAGACCAATCAGATTCTGAAAGTGATTTTCCTGTTGCCAGACCACTTGCTCAACCGTTTTGCGCGAGGTGATGGCAACGATGTGCAGGCAACCATGGTATTCGATTCCTTCCCCGATATGACTTTTCCACTCCAGTTTCAGGAAATCGATACCGAAGCCGACCCTCAAACGGGGTCCTACAAAGTGACTATGGTAATGGAGCGTCCCGCCGATGTCGGTATTTTACCGGGGATGGCAGGCTCGGTCAGAGCGTCGGTCGCAAAAGGTAGCGCTTCAACCGTGCCGCTGACTGCGCTGTTTGAACAAGACGGAAAACAGTTTGTCTGGCGCGTGGATAACGAGGGCATTGTCAGTCAGGTGCCAGTGGAGCTGAACGATAAACGTCAGGTATTAAGCGGACTCAACGATGGCGATCGCATTGTCATTTCAGGTGTGAGCAGCATTCAGGCGGGCATCAAAGTTCGCGAATGGGTCAAAGAGCGGGGGCTATAACATGAAACAGTGGCAAACCTATCTTATGACTTCGCTGGTGTTACTCGCTGGATGTGGTCATCCTGACTCTTCGCCGCGCGACATGACTCCTAAAGTCAAAGTCACCAATCTCGGAAACAGCACTAAAGACAGTATTTATTTTCCCGCAATTGCGAATGCATCAGAACGTTCCCATCTCAGTTTTCGGGTGAATGGTGAAATTCGTAAAATCACTGTTAAGGAAGGGGACCGAGTGAAGGCGGGCGATGTGATTGCTGAGTTGGATCCGACTGATTACCAGCTGAATGTGGATAACGCCCAAGCGCGCTATTCGGTGATTGACAGTCAGTATCGCCGTTCCAGTCCGTTGGTGGAGAAGGGCTTACTCGCCAAGTCGCAGTTTGATGAAATTGCGGCTCAGCGCCAAATTGCGATGGCAGAGCTCGAACTGGCCAAACTGCGTTTGTCGTTTACTCAACTCAAAGCACCAGTGGAAGGGATCATTTCTCGCGTCAATGTCGATCAGTTCGAAAACGTTCAGGTGGGTCAGCAAGTGGTCAATATCCACAGTCTCGACAATATCGAAGTGCTGATTCAACTGCCTGATCGTTACCATGCGACTCAACCGACTACTAAAGAACTGTCAAAGATCCGGGCGCTGGTCAGAGTACCAAGCGGTAACGAATATGAAGCGCGAGTAAAAGAGTTTACCACTGAGCCTGATCCGGCGACGGGCACGTTCACAGTCACGTTGACAATGCCGATGCCAGAAAAGGAGTTGATTCTGGATGGAATGGCGGTAGAAGTCACGGCAAAGCAAGGGGTTGAACATCTAAATCCGACCGGCACCGCAGTGGTGCCGGTGGAAGCCGTTTTTAATGGGGACGGAGATGAGCTGAATCGCACGCAAAAATTTGTCTGGGTTCTGAATGCAGACAACAGCGTGTCGAAGCATTTAGTACGCCTGGGTAACGCTTCTAAAACTCAGGTACAAATTGTTGAAGGGATTACGGCTGAGGATTCGGTAGTGGTGGCGGGGATTTCCCGATTGCGTGACGGAATGACTGTGAGTGTGGTGAAGGAGATGGCCCATGAGTGAGCAAAATAACAAGCCGCAAACCGATGATGAAATTCAAGGCGTGGCCGCTTACTTCATCAGAAATCGGGTGATCAGTTGGATGGTGTCGCTGATTTTTCTGATTGGCGGCACCGCTGCATTCTTCAATCTTGGCAGACTCGAAGACCCGGCATTCACCATCAAAGATGCGATGGTGGTGACGTCCTATCCGGGGGCAACACCGCAGCAGGTCGAAGAAGAGGTAACCTATCCGCTGGAAAAAGCGATTCAACAATTAACGTATGTTGATGAGGTGAATTCGATATCCAGCCGTGGCCTGTCACAAATCACCGTGACGATGAAAAACAAATATGGCCCGGACGACCTGCCGCAAATCTGGGACGAACTGCGCCGCAAGGTCAACGATCTGAATGGTTCGTTTCCCCCCGGCGTAAATATGCCTCAGGTTATTGATGATTTTGGCGATGTGTACGGCATCTTGCTCGCCGTGACTGGGGATGGTTACAGCTACAAGGAGCTGCTGGATTACGTCGATTATCTGCGCCGAGAGCTGGAACTGATTGATGGTGTCAGCAAAGTCTCAGTCTCCGGGCAGCAGCAACAACAGGTATTCATTGAAATTTCCATGAAACGCATCAGCGCGCTGGGAATTTCACCGCAGACGGTATTCAATCTGCTGTCGACGCAGAATGTAGTGTCGGATGCCGGGGCAATCCGTATTGGCAGCGAGTATATTCGTATTCATCCAACAGGCGAGTTTGACGATGTGGATAAACTGGGCGATCTGATCCTCAATGAAGGTGGTTCGAAGGGGCTGATTTACCTGCGTGATGTCGCCGAAGTGAAACGCGGTTATGTGGAAGTGCCGAGCAATATCATCAACTTCAACGGCAAACTGGCGCTCAACGTCGGGCTGTCGTTTGCCCAGGGGGTCAACGTTGTTGAAGTGGGTGAGCGCTTTGATCGTCGCTTGGCGGAACTCAAGTATCAGCAACCCGTCGGCATCGACATTTCTGCCATCTATAGCCAGCCGCAAGAAGTGGATAAATCCGTCAGCGGGTTTGTGGTCAGCCTTGGTCAGGCGGTGGCTATCGTTATCATTGTGTTGTTGTTCTTCATGGGACTGCGTTCCGGACTCCTGATCGGCTTGATATTGCTGCTGACGGTGCTGGGTACCTTTATCTTTATGCAGTATTTCAAAATCGACCTCCAACGAATCTCGTTGGGGGCGTTGGTTATTGCACTCGGGATGCTGGTGGATAATGCGATAGTGGTGGTGGAAGGCATATTGATTGGCACCCAAAAAGGCCGAACGCGATTGCAGGCTGCCACCGACATCGTGACGCAAACCAAGTGGCCGCTGCTTGGTGCGACGGTGATCGCCGTTACCGCCTTTGCTCCGATTGGTTTGTCACAAGATTCGACCGGTGAGTATTGTGGCACGCTGTTTACTGTACTGCTTATCTCACTCATGCTCAGCTGGTTTACTGCGATCTCACTGACCCCATTGTTTGCTGACATTTTTTTCCGTGGTCAGAAAGTCGCGCAAAGTGATAGCGGCGAAGAAACGGATCCCTATAAAGGTATGCTGTTTGTCGTCTACAAATCATTTCTTGAGTTTTGTATGAAACGCGCCTGGATGACCATGATTGTGCTGGTGATTGGTCTGGTGGTGAGTCTCTACGGCTTTACTAAGGTAAAACAGGCGTTTTTCCCGTCATCAACCACACCTATGTTTATGGTGGATGTGTGGATGCCGGAAGGGACGGACATTCGCGCGACCAACGATAAGTTACAGGAATTGGAGCATTGGCTGGCGAAACAGGAGGAAGCGGACACGGTTACCACAACTGCCGGTAAAGGGTTGCAGCGTTTCATGCTGACTTATTCTCCGGAAAAAAGTTATGCCGCCTACGGTGAGATCACCACGCGGGCGAAAAGCTACGACAGTTTAGCGCCGTTGATGGAGCGTTTTCGCGAGCATCTGGATGCCAGTTATCCAGAAATTAACTACAAGCTGAAACAGATTGAATTGGGCCCTGGCGGTGGCGCTAAGATTGAAGCGCGTTTGGTCGGCTCTGATCCGACGGTGTTGCGAGGTATCGCGGCGCAAGTCATGGACATCATGTACGCCGATCCTGGTGCGTACAACGTTCGTCACGACTGGCGTGAACGCACCAAAGTGCTGGAGCCGCAGTTTAACGAAAGTCAGGCCAGACGTTACGGCATTACCAAATCGGATGTGGATGAGTTTCTGGCGATGTCGTTTTCGGGCAAAGCCATTGGTGTTTATCGCGATGGTACGACGCTTATGCCGATTGTCGCGCGCCTGCCGGAAGCCGAGCGCATCGATATTCGTAATATCGAAGGGATGAAGATCTGGAGCCCGGCGCTGAGTGAGTACATTCCGCTGCAACAGGTCACCTTGGGCTATGAAATGTTGTGGGAAGATCCGCTGGTGGTGCGTAAAAATCGTAAGCGCATTTTGACCGTGATGGCGGATCCGGATCTGCTGGGTGAAGAGACTGCCGCTACTTTGCAAAAACGTCTGCAACCACAGATTGAGGCGATTGCACTGCCACCGGGCTATTCGCTGGAATGGGGCGGGGAATATGAATCGTCTCACGATGCACAGGAATCGCTGTTTCAGACTATGCCGATGGGTTATCTGTTCATGTTCTTAATCACCGTTTTCCTGTTCAATTCTGTCAAAGAGCCGCTGATTGTGTGGCTGACGGTGCCGCTGGCGGTGATCGGGGTAACCACAGGGTTGCTGGCCCTCAACACGCCGTTTGGCTTTATGGCACTGCTGGGCTTTCTCAGCTTGTCAGGAATGCTGCTGAAAAACGGCATCGTGCTGCTGGACCAGATTGAGATTGAAATGCACTCGGGCAAAGACCCGTATCTGGCGGTGGTTGATGCGTCGCTCAGTCGTGTGCGTCCGGTATGCATGGCGGCCATCACCACGATTTTGGGTATGATTCCGTTATTGCCGGATATCTTCTTCCGCCCGATGGCCGTCACCATCATGTTTGGTCTTGGTTTTGCGACCGTATTGACACTGATCGTGGTTCCGGTGTTGTACAGATTGTTCCACCATGTCAAAGTACCTGCTTGATGAAAGGTAATCCAAACGGCCTCTTCGGAGGCCGTTTTTGTCAGTGGCAGAAGGATAACAATGACAACACAAGATACTACCTGCGCGTGGGCGATGAACCATCCACTGGAACGTGAATATCACGATGCAGAATGGGGCAAGCCAGTGCACGACGATAAAACGCTGTTTGAATTTCTCACTTTGGAAGGGGCGCAAGCCGGGCTCAGTTGGATAACCATTTTGCGTAAGCGAGAAGGCTACCGTCAGGCGTTTGAAGATTATGATATTGCCAAACTGGCGCAGTACGACGAAGCGCGAGTGGAAGCTATCATCGCTGGTTATGATGTGGTTAAACATCGCGGCAAAATTGCATCGGTGTTTTCTAACGCTCGGGCAACGTTAGCACTGCAAGAGGAGTTTGGTTCTTTGGGTGCCGCGTTGTGGCAGTTTGTTGATGGTAAACCCCAAGTTAATCACTGGGCAGAAATGAGCCAGGTACCGGTGTCGACAGAAGAATCCAAAGCGATGAGCAAGTTTTTGAAAAAGCGCGGCTTTAAGTTTGTGGGTGAAACTATCTGTTATTCATTCATGCAGGCGATGGGGCTGGTGAACGACCATCTGCAAGGATGTCCAAAAAAATGAGGGAGTTTTGCTCCCTCATTCTCTTATGTGGTTAGCGGTTTTGCGCCTCAAACTCTTCAATGGCGCCTAATGCAAGTGTGCCATAGGTAAAAGATGGGCCGCCCCCCATCAGAACGGCGACGTTGATGACTTCAACCAATTGAGCTTTGGTGGCGCCAGCTTTGAGTGAAGCGGCGACGTGAGCGGCGATACAACCATCGCAGCGAGCAGCAATGCCAATTGCCAACGCAATCATCTCTTTGGTTTTTACATCCAGTTCGCCCGGAGACATCGCGGCTTTATGCAGCTGCATGAAGGCGGAGAGGGTATCCGGACTTTGTTGTTTAAAGCTGCGGCCAAGAGTGTTCTGATCTTTGAGAATGTCGCTGTAGGATTTCATATTATTAACCATAAACTAAAGTAGTCATTGCTAATATAATGATTCGAATTAAAATATCAAGCCGAATTGTTTCCTTTTATTTTTTAGACGGTTAAGCTGTTGCGCACTATGAACATGGCTTGTTTTCAGCAAAACTATCCGTTTCATTAAACGCTACTCATGAGGTTCGTTCTGTTGCATTGTTTACGTCGCCGACAACTTGCGCCGTTTGCCCTGATGTTGATCGTCTGGGTCGTGGTGCTGTGTGCGACGAAAAATATGGGGCTGACTTTTGCCTGTCCTTATGCCCAAGTAAGCGAACGCTCTGTTGAGTGGCAGGCAGCCCAGCCAGCGCCAACCGATACCGAACAACTCAAGCAAACCAGTTCTGCCTGCCATCTCTCCGGTAAGTTGCTGCAACATCATCTCAATCACCTGATTGACCTGTTTATCCCCCTGATCACGCTGGTTCTGCTCGTACTCGCAGCAAAGCCATTGTCTTGGTCATTGATCCCCAGATTCAGAGATCCCAAGGTGCCGAAACGGCGCCCTCATTTGCAATTGTGCGTTTTCCGAGAATGAGTTGAACGTTCACATCCGTTTGTGACCGTTTTTAACTTGTTGAAAGGAAAAATATGTACCGATTATTACAAACATTGGCTCAATGGCTATTCAGGCCATGGGCGCTTTTGGCGATGCTCTCATTCACCACAGCAGCCCAGCCAATCTCAACCTCTTGGATGACTGATTCGAGCCATCTTCCCGTGTCTGTGCGTTTTGTGCTGACGGGACAAATAGACTCTGACACTCAGCAACTTGCCGGCTATTTAGACGTCAAACTTGAACAGCCATGGAAAACCTATTGGCGTTCTCCCGGAGAAGGGGGGTTAGCACCGGAGATCAACTGGCAAGGTTCGACAAATCTGGACACTGTCGATTGGCATTGGCCATTTCCGCAACGTTTCTCTGTGCTGGGAATCGAAACGCTGGGTTACCGCGGGGATACCATCTTTCCGATAACCTTGCGCGTACATGACCTAACGGCTCCCGTTGAACTGAAGGCCAATCTCAGCCTGTCGAGTTGTTCAACTGTGTGTGTCATTAACGACTATCCGTTCACGTTGGCGTTTACCCCAACGGAGCTCTCTCCTGAGCCTGACGCAATGCGTCGCTTTGCCGAAGCCATGAGTCGAGTGCCGCAAGCGGATGCGTCTATGACGGACGTGTCTGCGGTGTGGGATAGTTCGGCGCAGCAACTTGAGCTGACGTTAAACCGTTCTACAGGATGGTCATCGCCCGTGGTTCTGGTAGACGGACAATCGACGGCCGTCGCCGACAGCAGTTTTATTCACCCTAAAACTCAGGTCGATGGCCAAATGCTGCGCGCGACTTATGACGTCACTCATTGGTTGGGGCCAGCCGATCTGAGTGGAGAACGTGTAGACGTCACTATCTCCGATCAGAACTATCTGAGTCAAATTTCGCTGAACGTTACCGACGGTACCATTTCGCCCCAAGCCCAGTGGCCGTTGGTGACGATGTTGCTGATGGCGCTTATTGGCGGATTGATACTGAATCTGATGCCGTGCGTGTTGCCTGTTCTGGGGATGAAGCTCGCCTCAATCGTGAACACACCACATCGAGAGCGGCGCAAAGTCCGAGCGCAGTTTCTCGCATCGAGTGCTGGGATTATCAGCGCGTTTTGGATGATCGCGCTGGGCTTGATGATTCTCAAAGCGAGTGGCGAAGCAGTGGGATGGGGCATTCAGTTTCAAAGCGGCGGATTTCTCGCGCTTATGGTGTTGGTAACGACGCTTTTTGGCGCCAACATGCTCGGGCTGTTTGAGTTGCGTTTGCCCTCAACTCTCAATACTTGGTTAGCTGCGCGCGGCGGTAATGGTTACGCCGGGCATTATGTACAAGGCCTGTTTGCCACTCTGCTGGCCACCCCATGTTCGGCCCCGTTTCTTGGTACTGCTGTGGCCTTTGCACTGGCCGCCGATAACGTTACGTTGTGGGTGATTTTCAGCGGGTTGGGTGTCGGATTTGCGCTGCCTTGGCTAATCATCGCTCTGTTTCCGAGTTTAGCGACCAAACTGCCGGCTCCCGGGCAATGGATGAATCGGACTAAGTTGTTGTTTGGTGCAATGATGCTGGCAACCACGGTTTGGCTTGCAACATTGTTGACCGCGCACTGGCCGACGTGGGGTATTTTCGCTTATCTGCTGATGGCAGCACTCCTGCTGTTGTGGCGTGGCGCCCGTGTTTATGGAGGACGTCAGATAGGGATAGTGGCCTGTGTCAGTCTCTTGGGGCTTTCGGCTGTGTTAGTTGTGGGTAGTCTGACGGCGGAGAAATGGTCGACACCGTTGCCGCAAGAGCTGAGCTGGCAGCCACTGAACGCAACAATCATCGATGAGAGCGCTGCGCAGGGAAACGTGGTGTTTGTCGATGTCACTGCCGAGTGGTGCATTACCTGTAAAGCCAACAAAATTGGTGTGTTGCTACAGCCACCCGTCTATCAAGCGTTGCAGGATGACGATGTGGTACGTGTACGGGGAGACTGGAGCTTACCAAATGTCAGTGTGACGCAATATCTGCAACAGAACGGTCGATTTGGTGTTCCGTTTAATATCGTTTACGGACCGGGAGCGCCGGATGGCATTGCATTACCAGTAATTTTAAGCGATCGCGCGGTCATGGAAGCCATACAACAGGCAAGGGGAGAGCAAGGATGACAAGAGGGTTGAAAGAAGGCGTGGTATTCGCATTGCTGATGCTTGTAATTGCTACCGCTCTTGATTGGTGGCGCCAACCCGAAGCGCTGAAGAGCCAAGTTTTTACACCGACGCTGTATGACCTGCAGGGGCAGGCGGTCGATTTGGTTGAGATGAGTCAGGATAAGCCCGTTCTGGTGTATGTCTGGGCCACTTGGTGCGGCGTCTGCCGGGTGACGACACCGATCGTTGAATGGGTGAGTGGCGACCATACCGTGCTTAGCATCGCGCTCACTTCTAGCAACAATGATCGAGTGCAGCGCTATATGACAGCACACGACATCACGTTTCGTACCGTGAACGACGAACGTAATCAACTGGGGCGAGATTGGCAGATTCGCTACACCCCGACTTTCATGATTGTCCGCAACGGGCAAATTCAATCAGTGACCAGTGGCTTTACTACGCCGTGGGGACTGCTGGCCCGCCTGTGGCTGGCATAAGGAAATTTCGATGACTATGAAGAATGTACTACAAGGTATCAAACACACTGTACACAGGTTTATCCTGGTACTACTTATCGTGGCGGGGAGTGCACAAGCACAACTGAATGCCGGGCAGGTCCAACAGCTCGATGAAATCAATACTATGCTGAAGAACAACCCGCAGTTGATTGAGAATCTCTATGCCACTTTGCTGCGCTATGAGCAGCAGCAGACGCGTTTTGACCGTGTCCTGAGTGAGAACCAACAATATTTGTATTTCAACCCAGATCATCCGAGTTTTGGGGCCGATAAACCTGCACTGACGATCGTATTTTTCACTGATTACAGCTGTCCGTGGTGTAAGAAATTGGATCCGGTACTGCGCCAACTGAGTGAGAAGTATCCACAAATCAAAGTGGTTTCTGTTTTGGTTCCACTCAAAGAGTTAGCTGCGGAGAGTAACTCGGCCAGTTTTGCCCTCAATGTGTGGCATTCTGCACCGGATAAATTTACCCAAGTCGAGTCACTATTGGTTGCCAAACCGGGGGCGCATAATCCTATGTCTCTGGTGCAGGTAGCGAAGAAAACGAACACCTTAAATGCGGTGAACGCCCAGCCGAAAAGCGCGGCACAGATAGAGAAAAACTATCTGCTGTTTAGTGAATTGGGAATGCGTGGAACACCCGCGATGCTGATTGGTGATGATGTCATTCCCGGTTATCTGCCGCTCGAACAGCTCGAAGAGCTGATCAAAGCCAAATTGGGTTCCTAGCTTAGAAGTAATAAAGAAGCCCTGATTATTCAGGGCTTTTTCGTATGCTAAAGCAATGTTACAGCGCCGTATTACGCCGTTGCTTCGTGTTCCAGAATGACCGCGTTGTAGCGCGCAAGGCCAGCTTCCAAGTCGGCAATCAGGTCGTTGGCGTCTTCAAGACCAATGTGGAGGCGAATCAGTGTACCTTCAAAATTTGGATTAGCGATGGTACGCAGGCTGTTAAAACTCTTTGGTTCATTGGCCAGGATCAGGCTTTCAAACCCTCCCCAAGAGTAACCCATACTGAAATGCTGCATGCCATCGAGCAGTGCCGTGGTTGCTTTCGGATAGCTGCTTTTTAACACGAATGAGAACAGGCCGTTACCGCCGGTGAAATCACGTTTGAAGATTTCGTGGCCCGGGCAGGTTGGCAGAGCAGGGTGGCGAACATGATCCACCTCAGGACGTGTTGCCAGCCACTGGGCCACTTTGAGGCTGTTTTCAGCGTGCTGACGCAGGCGCACGTCGAGTGTACGAATACCACGCAGACCCAGATAAGCATCATCCGGCGATACACACTGACCCATCAGATAGCTTTGCTCACGCAGTTGATCCCAGTATTTCTCACTGGCGACAGCAGTACCCAGCATGACATCAGAGTGGCCGACGATATATTTGGTCGCAGCCTGAATCGAAATATCCACACCGTGCTCAAATGGAGAGAAGTTCACCCCCGCACCCCAGGTGTTATCCAGCATCACAATGATGTCGTGTTCATGGGCGATGCGTGCCAGCGTCGGCACATCCTGCACTTCCATTGTGATCGAGCCGGGAGATTCGGTAAACAGTATCTTGGTATTGGGTTTGATTAACGAGCGGATATCTTCACCGATCATCGGGTCGTAATACGTCGTCTCAACGCCAAATTTCTTCAGAATTTTGTCACAAAAGTCGCGGGTAGGTTCATAACAGGTATCGACCATTAACAGGTGATCGCCTGATTCAACGAATGAAAGAATTGCGTTACTGATGGCAGCGGTACCACATGGGTAGAGCGCGCAACCAGCACCACCTTCAATCTCAACCATGGCTTCCTGAAAGGCAAAGTGAGTCGTTGTGCCGCGACGTCCGTAGAACAGCGTCTTGTTTGCGCGGTTAACAGCAGCGTGATTTTTTTGCGCTACCGTATCAAATACGACGGTTGAAGCCCGTTGCACGGGCGGGTTGACCACGCCGTTCGTCCATTTTTTGTTGCGGCCGGCGGTAATGAGTTTGGTCTTTTTGCCTTCTGACATTTGCGATCCTTGTCTGGAAATACGAATGCCCTATTTAAAACATGGAGCTGCATTTAAATGCAACCCCATGGTCACAAAAAGATTACAGAAGCGGATTGAAAAGGTAGAACAAGCGTTCCATAAAACGATGACCGAGCGAGCGCGTTTCCCAGATGTCATAATCAACAGAGCGTGACTGTTCGATGTAGTTCTGCTGCTGCCAGTAAAGCTGTTGGGTGAACTCCTGATCGTCAACCGCAAGCGTCACTTCGAAGTTGAGCCACAGGCTGCGCATGTCGAGGTTGACGGTACCCACCAGACAGAATTGTCGGTCGATTACGACCGATTTAGTATGCAAAAGGCCGCCATAAAATTCGTGAATCTTCACACCCGCCTCAAGCAGTTCACCATAGAACGCCCGGGAAGCCCATTGCACCATAAAGGAATCGTTCTTCTGCGGGATGATCAGCTCAACATTGATACCCCGTTGCGCGGTCATTTTAAGCGTCGCCAGCAGATCGGCACTTGGCACAAAATACGGCGTGGTTATGCGAACTGACTCATTGGCTTGGTTGATAGCCAGCGTCAGTACCTGTGAGATTAGGTTTTCCGGCATGCCAGGGCCAGATGGGACCACCTGAATCGGATGCTGCGGCGCGTTTGCATCCAAACGGCATTCTGGCACGGTCGGCATCTGACGCTCTCCGGTTTCAAACTCCCAGTCCCAGCAGTGAATTGCCGACAGCACGTTGACCGACGGACCGGTAATACGCACCATAATATCAATCCACTGACCGACCCCGGAATCTTGCTTGAAGTAGGCGGGATCGACCATGTTCATCGAACCGGTATACGCAATCGCATCATCAATTACGATAATCTTTCGATGCTGACGCAGATCGAGGCGACGTAGGAAAATACGCCACGGACTCACTTCCAGTGCCTGAACCACATGAATACCTGCGTCTTGCATCATCTTTAGCCAGTGGCTGCGAAAGAATCTCGGGCTACCCGCTGAATCGAGCAGCAGTTTCACATCAAGACCACGCTTTGCCGCCTGAATTAGTGCGGACGCGACGGAATCGGCCAGCCCACCCGGATGCCAGATGTAGAACACCATGCGAATGCTTTCCTGCGCCTGTTCGATGTCTTCGATGATCGAGTGCAGAATTTCATTTGGTGAGTTTTGCAGCGACAGGGTATTGCCGCTTAATGCGGGAATGCCCATGCGATGGTTGCACAGTTCATCAATTTTGTAGATGTGCGCGCCCATACCTTCTGGCATGTGTGCCTGGCAATCATTGAGTGAGCGGAACCAAGTACCGAAGGGTTTAAACATCTCTTTGGCACGTTCGGCGCGTTTGCGACCTAAGTTGAGCTCGCCAAACAGGAAGTAACAAATGACGCCAACAATGGGAAGAATATAGATAACCATCAGCCAGGCGAGAGAAACACTGACTGCACGTCGCTTCAATACGACGCGAAGTGTCACACCTGCTACCAAGAACCAATAGATCGCGATGCTCGCGAGCGTTAAGAAGTGATAAACCTTATCCATGCGCCAACTACAGTAGAAAACATCTTTTGGGATAGTAAATCGAAAGCATAAGGGAAGAAAGGGAACGGCAGAAAATAATATGAAACAAAAACCGCAGAATAGTTGTTAATTAAGTGTAAATGTGGGGGTTTATGGTGATGGTGAGCTTAAAAAAGCATCAGATAATCTACAAAAATAGATTTATAGCCGCAAAATGGACTGTTCGGGCTTCCAATTTTATTCTCAAACTGGTCTACTTGCCACACTCTTGGTGTCACTCTAATTTTTAATGTGTGTACAAATTAATTTACACTCACTTTTGGACGCCACTCAGGTAAACACAACATATTGGTATAAGTAACATGGCGAGTAGTTCACGAAGTCAATTCACGTCCCGATTTGGCTTTATTATGGCAGCAGCGGGTTCCGCTGTAGGTCTTGGTAACGTTTGGGGTTTCCCAACTCAGGCTGCTAGTAACGGTGGTGCAGTCTTTTTGATCGTTTATCTGCTGATGGTGTTCCTGCTGGCATTTCCAATGCTGGTGGCGGAACTGACGATCGGCCGTTATGGGCAGTCAAACCCAATCCGCTCATTCCATGCAGCATGGCCAAAAGGTAAAGCGGGTGCGATTCTGCTTGGCGTGGTCGGTATGATCGTGGTGTCACTGATCCTGAGCTTCTACGCGATTGTTGCTGGCTGGTTGGTCGGCTCCTTCTTTAGTAGCGGTCTGGATCTGCTTGGCTTAAATAGTGCAGGCCACTGGCTGACAACGTTCGGTACTGAACGTAACCTCGTGCTGATGATTGCTTTCATGGCACTGACAATGTTCGTGGTGCGCAATGGCGTAGCGAACGGCATCGAGAAGTGGTCAACCCGTTTGATGCCGTTACTGTTCGTGCTGTTTGGCCTGCTGACGGTGTACATATTCACTCAAGAAGGTGCATGGGAAGGCCTGAAGATGTATCTGATCCCGGATATTTCTCACCTGACACCAAAACTTATCGTCAGTGCAATGGGGCAAGCGTTCTTCTCTCTGTCTCTGGGTGTGTGCGTAATGACGACGTACGGTTCTTACCTGAAGAAAGATACCAACCTGCCTAAAACTGCAGCTCAGGTCGCACTGATCGACACGGGTGTTGCGTTTATTGCAGGCCTGATGATTCTGCCAGCTATGTTTGTTGCTAAACACAATGGCGTTGAGATCTTCTCTGACAGCGGTGAACTGCTGAACTCTGACACGCTGGTGTTTACAGTACTGCCGGCGATGTTTGATACCATGGGTGCCATGGGTGCGGTGATTGGCCTGGTGTTCTTCCTGCTGATGATTATTGCGGCGCTGACGTCGTCCATCTCAATGCTTGAAGTGCCTGTTGCGTGTGCAACAGAAGAGCTAAAACAGAGTCGCACGACAGCCGTGTTGTGGATCGGTGGCCTGGTTACGATTGTATCCGCTGTCATCGTCATGAACTTCTCAAGCCTGTTTGGCCTGGTGATTCAGTTCACAACCGTTTACTCGCAACCGATCATTGCACTGCTGATTACTCTGATCGTTGGTTGGATTTGGAACCGCAACCAGATTCTGAATGAGCTGAAACAAGGCTGTCCGGAAATCGAAAACAGCTGGTTCTGGAAAATCTGGCCAGTGTACGTGCGCCTGGTATGTCCGGTGCTGATGCTCCTGGTGTTCTTCGCGTAAACACGACGAGATTTCAATGAAAAGCCACTTGGGGAAGCCCAGTGGCTTTTTTGCTTTACAAACCGAATGGATACAGATTCTAAGTGCTTGCTCTTATTTTATTTAAATGATAGCTATTATCATTAAATGACGATAAATCGCCTTCACGAGAAGTTAAGGAATCTGACATGACACGAGAATTTCGGACCGAAAAAGACAGCATGGGCGAGGTGCTGGTTCCTAAAGATGCCCTGTATCAGGCGCAAACGCAGCGGGCGGTGGATAATTTCGCCATCAGCCGTTACAGCATGCCGCAGCCATTCGTTCAGGCACTGGCGTATATTAAGCAAGCCGCGGCGGTGACCAATGCCCAGTTGGGTTTACTCGAAGGGGATATCGCATCGGCGATCGATGAGGCCGCTCAAAGCATCATTGATGGGCAGCATCTAGACCAGTTTCCCATTGATGTATTCCAGACTGGTTCTGGCACCAGTTCCAATATGAACGCTAACGAAGTGATTGCGACATTGGCTTCCCAGCATTTGCACAGCACGGTAAGTCCAAATGATCACGTCAATATGGGGCAAAGCAGCAACGATGTGGTGCCCACCGCCATTCAGGTGAGCTGCACTCTGGAAGTGGAGCAGCGCTTATTGCCCGCGCTGGAACATCTCAGCACACAACTGGCCGCAAAAAAACAGAGTTTAGCGAACGTGGTGAAAACAGGGCGCACGCACTTGATGGATGCGATGCCGATTACCTTTGAGCAAGAATTGGGGGGATGGCAGGCGCAGATTGACCACGCGAGAAACAGTATTGTTCACGCAATGAAAGCGGTGAAAGCGCTCGCACAGGGCGGCACGGCGGTGGGGACTGGCATCAATGCGGATCCGCGTTTCGCCGCAGCGTTTGCAGACAATTTATCTCAGGCCACGCGTTTATCGTTTGTGCCAAGTGAGAACTTCTTTTTTAACCTCAGCAGTCAGGATGCGATTGTGGCGTTGTCTGGCCAATTGAAAACCGCGGCGGTGGCGATGATGAAAATCGCCAACGATCTGCGCTGGATGAACTCTGGCCCGCTGGCGGGTATTGGAGACATTGAATTGCCAGCATTGCAACCAGGCAGCTCCATCATGCCGGGGAAAGTGAATCCGGTGATCCCGGAAGCGGCTGCGATGGCGTGCGCGCAGGTCATCGGTAATGACACCACCATCACCGTGGCCGGGCAGGCGGGGAATTTTCAGCTTAACGTGATGTTGCCCGTGATTGCGCATAACATTCTGGAGAGCATTGAGTTGCTCGCCAACAGCGCAAGAGCATTGGCGGACAAAGCGATCACGGGATTCATCGTACGTGAAGATCATATCAATATTGCGCTGGGCAAGAATCCGATTCTGGTCACTGCGCTCAATCCGGTGATTGGCTATCTCAAAGCGGCGGAAATTGCCAAACTGGCTTATCAACAGGGGCGACCGATAATTGATGTTGCGCTGGAGAACACCGCACTCAGCCGCGCTGAGCTGGAACGTATTCTTAACCCTGCAACCCTCGTCAAGGGCGGGATAGGCTAAAGGGCAATAAAAAGTCGCCGTGCGGCGACTTTTACAGGGGTGAAAAGCACGACATCAAGCGTTTAACTTTTCTCCGCACAGTGCCGGATTGATATCATTCAGGATCAGCAATACGCAGGCGACGACCACAGCGGCGAGCAAAGTGGCACTGATTAATCCAAACGCGATGCTGGCGATTAACGGGATCAGAAACTGTGCCTGCGTGCTGGTTTCAGTCAGCAGCGGTAGCAGGCCGGCGAACGTGGTGAGTGAGGTAATCATTATCGCGCGGAAACGGTCGCGAACTGCCAACGTACAGGCTTGTTTCAGATCCGCTCCGCCGGCCACTTTCTCTTTGATGAATGTGACCAATAGGATGTTATCGTTGACCACGATCCCGGCCAGTGTGGCAAAGCCGACCAGGCTTGGAATGGTCAGATCTAGGTTGAGTGCCAAATGTCCCCATACCACGCCAATCCACGCCATCGGGATCGCAATCAATACGGCCAGCGGCTGAGTGAAACTACGAAACAACAATACCAGTACCAGATACACGCCGATAACGCCCATCAGAAAATAGTGCAGCAGCGATGCACCGGTATCTGCGCTTTCTTTATCCTGGCCTTGGGAAACAAACGTCACATCCGGGTACTTCTTGTTCAGCTCTGGAACGTAGACTTTGTAGAACTGCTGCATGATGTCAAAGGCATTCGCAACTTGGGTGTTGATATTGCCTTGTACGGTTACAGTCGGCAGGCCATTCACCAGGTTCAGGCGGGAAAATGTGCGGTGCTGGGTAAAATTGGCCACACTGACCAGCGGTATCAGCCGGCCGTTGCTGGCGGTGATCATCAGATCCTTCATCTCTTCCAGCGTCGCGTGGTGTTGAAAATCGCGCTGACGAACGCGGATGTCGAGAATTTCACCGTTCTGATAGACATTCAACTCATTGTTGCCTTTAAATGCATTGCGCAGTGTTTGAGCCACTGTACTGGCGGTGACACCGAGTACCCCAGCCTGATCTTTGAGAGAAACGACAATTTCTTCCCGGCCATAGCGTAAATCGGAGGAAAGGTTAAACACGCCGTCAAATTGTTTGAGCCATTTACCTAAGTTTAGGCTCACTGCATAGAGTGTTTCTGGGTTGGGGCCCTGAATACGGATGTCGATGCCGTTGCCGGCAACACCACGCTCTTTGTCGGTAAATTTGAGTGACAAGACGTCGGCGAACGGTCCGACATTTTTTTTCCACTGCTGAATCAGTGACTTAATGCTTTCCTGCCGGAACTGCGCGGGCAGTAAGTCGGCGCTCACGGTGGCTACGTGCGGGCCGGATTCAAAGGCATCAACATTGGTGTTGTACATAACCGTAGTGCTGATGATCAGCGGCTCAGCATACTTTTCCTGATACGCAGCGTCGATGGTTTTCAGGGCATCGGTTACTCTGGTCACCACGGCATCGGTCTGAGACAGCAGGCTCCCCTGCGGCAACAGGATGCGTGCTTGCAAAGTATCGCTTTCCAGCGTTGGCATGGCGCGGAATTTTAACCAGCCAGCAGGGAAAGTGGCTGTGGAGATCATCACCAGCATGATCAGGATACTTAAACTCAGGTAGGGTGAGTGTATGGCTTTCTCGGTTAACGGAACAAAGAGCCTGTCACGGACGTACTCAAAGTTGCGGGTAATCACTTGACGAATGGGTTTATCTTGCTGGGCGAAATGGCTGTGCGACAGGTGGGCCGGCAGGATCAGCATGGCCTCCAGCAGGCTGACGGTGAGGGTCAGGATCAGCACGATGGGAATATAGCGTAACACATCACCAAGGTTACCGTTTAGAAACATCAGCGGTCCGACGACCATAATGGTGGTGATGTAGGATGCGATCACCCCGGGGAAAACCTGCCGGGTGCCTTGTATGGCTGCATCAACCGGCCCCAGACCCGCTTCCCGTTTTGCCGCAATATTTTCGGCGATAATCAGCGAATCATCCATCAGCAAACCGGTGGCGACAATCAGCCCGACCATAGTCATCATATTGATCGTGTAGCCCAGCGTATGCATGGCAAACACCGCGCCCAGGAACGACACCGGCAGGCCGAGGGTGACCCAGAAACTGAATCTGAGATTGAAAAAAGCCCACAAGACGGCAAACGCAAGCAGTAACCCCTGCAGGCCGTTACTCAGCAGCAACCGCAGCCGCTCACGAATGTTAACACTGATATCCTGAGTCAGTGTAAGTTCGACACCGGGAGGCAAGAGTGATCGCTCGTGATCAATGACTTGTTGTACGATATTTCGCACGCGCAAAGTGTCCTGCTCCTGATTTTTGGATATCTGAAGGAATGCTGCCCGCTGGCCGTTGAACAGGCGTTTTTCTTCTTCCACGGCAAATAGTTGCTGGATCTGGGCGATATCCCCTAAGCGTAACTGGCTGCTGCTGTCGATGATTAGCTGCTGCAACTGACTGACCAGATTGGCTTGCTGATCAAAACGGATATTCCATTGAGTAAGATCACTGGTCACGACACCGGCGGGTACACGCACGTTTTCCTGAGCAATGCGATTCACCAGATCGGAGATACTCAACCCGTGTTGTCTGAGCTTGGCATCCGACACAGATACTTCAATTTCTTGATCGGAAAAACCACTGAGTGTGACCTGAGCGATACCGGAGTGGGCTTTCAGACGTTGCTTGAGTTGTTGAGCATAGCGGTACAAATCCCGCTCAGGCATTGGGCCGGTGATTGCCACGCTGACCACGGATGCGACGCGATCGAGTTTGGTGACTTTCGGCCGCTCTGCCCGGTCGGGAAGATCATCAATCGCGTTTACTTGTTGTTGAACGTCCGCAGTGAGGATATCAATGTTCTGCCCGGACTGGATGCGGACGTTGCCTATCGCAACGTTTTCTCTGGCGTCACACACAAACTCTTCCACGCCGATCAGCTGATCGATGGCATCCTGTAGCGGAACACACAACTCCTGTGCGACTTCTGATGGCGATGCTCCGGGATAAGTGACCCGAACTTCAATATTACGGGTTGGTGTCAGCGGAAAGGTGTCTCTTTGCAACTGGGGCAGCGCAAAGCCCCCCAGCAGCAGGATCACCAACATTAAGACATTGGCGGCCGTTTTATGCCGGGTAAAGTAGGCGATCATAGGTGACCTCCGGCTTGTTGCTTGATCCACTGCACTAGCGCTTTGTCTGGTTGAGGTTTCAGAGGCATGCCTTTGACCGCTGGTTGCAGTTGACTGACCACCACCACATCACCACTGTTCAAACCACTTTTGATCACTGCCAACTGATTGTGAATGAAGTCGACGTTCACTGGTTGAATTGCCAGTTTCCCGTCTTTTAGCAGATAGAGAGTCTCATCATGCAAGGCAGTAACCGGGACGGCCAACTGCTCTTTCAGGGGGGGGCCAATCAGCGTCACTTTGACAAAGGTATCTCTGACCAAGGGAGGGCGCTGACCGGGTTTGGCTTGCTGATACGGGTTGTTCACCTGAACGATGATGCTCTGGCTTTGTGACTGCGCATCGATTTTGCCGCCGCTGCGCTGCACCTCGCCTTGCCAGACTATCGCCTTATCATCAATGTTGAGCTCGACCTGAGCGGTGAGATCGCTGTGTGATTGTTTGTCTGTTGCGGCGTAGGGGGTGTTGCGGCGTAAAGGACGCATTTTGCCAAGTGGGAACTGAGCCTGAATTTCCACTGCGTTGGTGGCATCTGCGGTGAGCAGCGTTTTTCCTTTGGTTACGTAGTCGGCGAAGTCAACCAGTTTCTCGGTGACACGCAGATCGAAAGGTGCCGAGACTTCCGTTAACGCCAGATCCCGGCGTGCCATGGCCAGTTCAGCATTCAGGACTTGTTGCTCTGCCTGGGTGATGGCCAATTCATTTTTTAGGCCTTGAAGCTGTTGCTGATTGCTCAGTAGTTCGCGTTGTGCTCGGTCTTTTTCGGTTTGTGAAATATGACCGGTTTTCATCAGGCGTTCGGTGCGAGCAAACTCCTGTTGTTGTAGACGATAATTCTGTTCGGCGATCTTAATCGTTTCGCCCAATGTTTGATTTTTGAGCTGAGCAACATCCTGTTCAGCCTCCAGTTTCGTGATGGTGAGCTGGTACTGGCTGCTATCGAGGCGTATGAGTGGGGTGCCTTTGGCGATCAGCATCCCGGCTTCAAACTCTTTCGCTACCCAGACGACTCGTCCTTCGACCTCTGTTTGTGCAACCCATTCACTGGTCGGGCGGGTAAAGCCATACCCCACTGCTGTTGGGCTTATGTCCATCGGCTTTGCCGTGATCACCCTAACCACTTTGGCTCCGGTTGCTTCATCTGTAGCGGGTGGGACAGCTTTCATCGTCGGCGCGAGAAAAAGTAATATGCCTCCCAAGAGTAAAGGTGGGACAAACAGTGAGCGTTGTTTCCAAGTGTATCGAGCCATAGTCATCATCATCCTTTTTTAATAAGGAAATACTAAATTAGTTTTGTTTAATTTTTATTGAATTGCCCCCCAAATCGGTCATCACGACTCCGTTTTGTGCGACTTTCCTGCCTGCGACCACGTAACCGGCAAGTTAGGCTGACGTTTGTCATTAATTGAGTATAATAGCGGTCCATTTTTGCGAGGTCGTATGTTCGATATTCTCTTAACCCACACCGATTTTCTGCTGATCAACAAGCACCCCAATGTCTCCGTGCATAAAGATGATGGTGACACTATGTTGTTGCAGGAGGTGGCGAAGCAAAGCGGTGATGCGCAGCTGTATTTGGTGCACCGATTAGACAAAATGACCTCGGGCATTTTGCTGCTCGCGCGTAATGCCCAAGCCGCCAGTGAACTGTCGAAAGCCTTTGCCGAGCGTCAGGTCGAAAAGTTCTATTTAGCGTTGGGTAGCAAAAAGCCGAAAAAGAAGCAGGGCCTGATTAGCGGCGATATGGAACGTTCACGTCGCGCGTCGTGGAAGCTTCTGGCCTCACAAACCAATCCGGCAGTCACGCAGTTTTTTTCTTTGGCCGCCGAGCCGGGAGAGCGCCTGTTTCTGTGTAAGCCATACACCGGAAAAACCCATCAGATTCGTGTGGCGCTGAAATCTATTGGTTCCGGCATTGTCGGCGACCCGATTTACAATGCGGGGAATCAGGCCGACCGTGGCTATTTGCACGCGTTTGCGCTGCGCTTTTCGTATGCCGGGGAAACGTACCAATGGGTGTGCGATCCGCGCTATCAAGGGGCGCTGGGCGAAAAATGGAACAGCGATATTGTCAGTCAGGGCATTGAATCCTGGCTAGAACCCTGGTCACTTAGCTGGCCCTCAGTGAAAAAGTAAACATAGCTATGCAAGCATCTGCTTTATCTCAATTCTTTTCTGAAATGACGGTACAACTGGCGCAAGCGCCGAATGAAGTGCGTCGCCTGTTTCATGGTCGTGGCCAACGCTGGGAAGGTTTAGAGCACCTGACGTGTGACTGGCTGCAAGGGCAACTGATCGTCAGCGTGTTCAAAGACGTCGACGAGGCCTTTTTGGCGCAACTGATCGACGGTTTGCAGCAGTTGGCGGATTCCCCGTTGTGGACAGAGAAAAACGGTCAGTGCATTGTGCTGCAACACCGTTACGCCGATGGCGCACCATCAGAAGTGCTGGTGGGGGAACTCAACGCACGCCCTGTGGTGGAAGAGAACGGTTTGAAGTTCCAACTGGATATCGGCAGAAACCAGAACTTCGGTCTGTTCCTGGATATGCGTCTGGGCCGCGACTGGGTGCGTGAACACGCGGAGCATAAAAATGTGCTGAACTTGTTTGCTTACACTTGCGGCTTTTCAGTGGCTGCGATTGCCGGTGGTGCTGATCATGTGGTGAACGTGGACATGGCCAAAGCGTCGCTGTCGAAAGGGCGTGAGAACCACATCCTGAACGAGCACAACGTCAACCAAGTGAGTTTCCTGGGGCACGACATCTTTAAATCGTGGGGCAAAATTAAGAAAGCAGGCCCATACGATTTGATCATCATCGACCCGCCGTCATTTCAAAAGGGTAGCTTTGCGCTGACCAAAGATTACGCCAAAATTCTGCGTCGCCTGCCGGATCTGTTGGCGCCACAAGGTGAAGTACTGGCGTGCGTTAACTCACCGATGGTGACGAGTGAATTCCTGATTGAAGGCATGAAAGTGGAAGCGCCAGCGCTGAATTTCCAATACCGTTTGGATAATCCACCGGAATTTGCCGATATCGACAATGAATCGGCGTTGAAAGCGCTGGTTTTCAGTTAACCACTCGATTCGTTCAACTAATCGATATGATTGAGTAAGTAAAAAGCCACTTAAAGTGGCTTTTTTTGTCTGTTTAGGAAAGTTCAAGCTGCTCAATCAGCCTCGCCAGTCGCGTACGATCCTCACCTTGAACTGACACGAGCGGCAGAGGCAGGCAAGGGCTGTCGACCAGGTTCAAAATCTCGGCACCCGCCGCGATACAGCGCAGGCTGCCATTGTGACGGCCAAACATATCCCACAAATCCTGCAAGCGGCTGGAGAGCTGCTGCGCCAGTGCATGATTACCGGATTGTGCTGCTCGGGTCAGTTCCAGCGCGGTGTTAGGAAACAGTCCTGCTATCACGGAATACCACACGTCGCAGCCCGTACTAAGACCAGTCGCGGCGAATGCATCGCCACTGACGCCAATCGAGACATGACTTGGAATCTGCGCGCGTAGGCGTTCGACGCGTGCTTTGGCTTCTTGTGGGTCGTTGGGTACGCCGGGAATTTTAATCGAGGTGACATTAGGCAGCTCGGCAATGCGGCCATGCAGCTCGTCGCTGAAGTGAAAATGAGTGGTTCCCGGATTGTCATAAACACACAGGGGGATCGAAATTGCGGCTGAGACGGCTTTGAAATGCTGGAACACTTCCTTATCGCTCAGTTTCTGATAAGACATCGGTGCCAGCAGCAGCCCGCTGGCTCCTGCTTTTTGCGCGTCGTCAGCCAAGTTCAGTACGTCTCTGGTTCTCAGCGCGCCAATACCGACGATGACTGGCGTGTTTCCCGCATGCTCAACAGCAATCTTGGCCACGCGCGCGCGTTCTTCACGAGTCAGATAGGCATAACTACCGGTCGAACCCAGGGCGCCAATCGAATCGACGCCCGCTGCGGTCAGACGCTCAATCAGACCTACAAACGCGGCCTCGTCGATGCGATCTTCATTCATCGGGGTTAACGGAAACGCGCTCAATCCTGAGAACATAAAGTGACTCCTTGTAATAGTTTATAACGACTGACTTTCTGCCTGACGCAGGGTGTGATACCCCGAATATATGCGAGTCAGCGTGGTAAACCAACAGGCGGCGCCAAACAAATAGGCAATCGGAGCAAAGTGCTGAGGCAGCAGACAAATCAGCACGAAGCAACCAATGGTCTCAGTGCCTTCCGTTAGTCCGCTCATGTAATACAACGATTTATTCTGATACACCGGATTCTGAATACCGCGTTTGCCCGCCATGACCGCAAAGGCGAGAAAACTACTGCCTGTGCCGATGAAAGAGAAGATAAGAAAAGCGCCTGCTACGGCGTTCATTTCCGGGTTAGCGACCACAAAGCCGAACGGTATCAGCGAATAAAACAGAAAATCGAGACTGATATCGAGAAAGCCGCCTGCATCGGTTAAGCCTTGAATGCGCGCCAGTGCACCATCGAGCCCGTCGCAAAGCCGGTTAATGGCAATAAGCAGTAAGGCGAGCAGATATTGCTCCAGCGCCAATGCAGGAAACGCCAAACAGCCCATCGCAAAACCAAACAGCGTTACTTGGTTGGCGCTGACGCCAATGGCATCGAGCACGTCGGCCGATTTCGAAAGTGGCCAGCGAATGACGGGAATCACATAACGATCAAGCATGGGAAAACTCCGTTGGCCAGCGAATGATACGACTGCCCAAGGGGGCGTCTTCTTCATCGTGCGTGACCATTAATGTGGGCACCGCCGCTTGTGTCAGTTGATTGAATACCCAATCGCGAAACTGGCTGCGCAGTGACTTATCGAGCTTACTGAACGGTTCATCCAATAACGCCAGTTTGGGGCGTGCAAGAAGCATACGGATCAAACTGACGCGCGCCCGTTGCCCACCGGAAATTTGATCAGGAAACGAATCGGCCAGTTCAGTCAGCGAGATATGCTTAAGCGCTGTTAGCGCCGCCGCTTTGCGTTCCGCGCCCTTGAGTGAGTTGGGTAGGGCAAATGCCAGGTTTTCCCACACGGTTAAGTGCGGAAACAACAAATCGTCCTGAAACAGAATACCGACCTGACGCAGGTGCGGCGCGACATGGTTTAGTGACTGATCGTCAAGCATGATGTCGCCGCTGCATGCAAAGTCCGGAGTCAGGTGGCCGGCAATTGCGCTCAGCAGAGTCGACTTTCCACAGCCACTGGGGCCCATTAGTGTCACGATTTCCCCCGGTGTGATCGCCAGGTCAAAGTGGGTCAGTAACGACTCGCCGCCGGATTTACGGATGGTGAGGTTTTTGAGACAAAAGGTCATGCAAATTCACTTGTGGTTGAATGCTGCGGTGACGTCGAATCTGCACCCGACTGATGATGACCGCAAGAGAAAAGAAAACAAACGGCAACAACGCCTGCCAAAGGGCGTAAATGGCCATCACACGACGATCGTAGCCGCTGGAAAGTGCCACTGCTTCGGTGGTGATGGTTGCAATGCGTCCGCCGCCAAGCATCAGAGTAGGCAGATACTGCGCCAGACTGACGCTGATTCCGACCGCCCAGGCATACAATAAACCCGGTAGTAACAACGGAACTTTGATTTGCCAGAACAGTTGCCAAGGACTTTTACCTAAGCTGAGTGCGATGCAGGTGAAGTTAGGGTTGTAGCTTTTCCATGGGCCATCTAATGCCAGATACACCAAAGGGAAGGCAAAAAATACATGCGACCAGATGACCCATAAAGTGAAATGTTCCGCGGCGATATACAGGGTGGCGATTTGCAAACCAAACAGCAGAGAAAGCTGTGGCAGCAACATGGGTAACACGATAACCCAGGCGGGCAATGCATGACGAAAACGGGTGCGGTATTCTTGAGCAATAATGCCAAGGATCAGTGCCAGCGTTCCGCTGAGCAGAGCAATCCACAAGCTCTGATAAAGCGTGGGTAACATGTTCGGCCATTCATTGAGCCAGAATCGAGCACTCAATTGGCTGGGGAGCAAATCGGGAAAACGCCAGCGCTGCGCCAGACTCCAAATGAGCATCAGTGGAAATATCACCGCAGCACAGCCGATAACCACGATCATCGCGGAACGACCCGGCAGCGTGATGCCATATCGTCCGCTGGATAACCAACCGCGAAAGGTGCGTAGCAAGAGCGTTTCAATCGCGAGCACACACAGCAGCATGAGTCCCGCCAGACAGAGCAATGTCACTGCGCCAGCTGCGGCGCGCGGTATCTGTTGTAAATCCGGGTCGCTGAACCATTGCCAAATCAACACGGCAAAAGTTGGCGGTGTCGTCGGGCCAAGAATCAGACTGACGTCGACCACGGAAACGGAATAAGCGATCACCGCAAACAGTGCAAAGCGCATTTTGCGTAGCCATTGCGGCAGGATGATTTTCCACCAGATTTGCGTTGGCGAGTAACCCATCGAAGCGCCTGCAGTGTGCAGTTTTTCAACATTCAGCTGCTGCAAAACCGGAATGCTCATTAGCAGCAGAAAAGGGATCTCTTTCAGTGCCAACGCGAGCGTAAGACCGAGCGCATGAGGATCGTGGATTAACCAAGCGGAGTCCTGCGTAGACACTTGATAATCAAATAGCGCAGCTAACGTGCGGGCCAGCATACCAGTCGGCGCGAATAAAAACGCAAAGCCAATCGCAAAAGCCACGTGCGGCAAAGCCAGCAAACCGGAAAGACTATTTTCAACCCAACTCCAGCGGTTGCTGGTCCAAAGCGTCATCAAGACGGCAAAACAGAGTAACAGGGCGAGGTAAGTGCTGGTTAAAGCGGAAAATGCAGAGAGCCACAGCGATTGAGTAATGCCAGCCCAATGCCAGACCTGAGCAAAAGCATCGAATGAAAACTGATATAAGCCTACCGCCGGAATGTAACCGAGTGAGGAGAGGAGTGCGCCCACCATGCCTGGCAGAATGGGCGCAATACCGATGATGATCAGAAGGCTATAACCGATACGAATCATAGTAAGCTCAAGGTATTATTTTGCCGCGCCGTAACGCTTTTGCCATTCCGCTTCTAATGCGGTTTGCCAACTTGGGTGCGGTTCGGCAATCGACTTAAACAGTTTGGTTTTGGCTGCGGTGCCACTCAGCACGTCGTTCTTTAGTACAGATGGGGCGCCCCAGATATTCATGTCTCCTTTACGTGATTGCGCATCAGGACTCATCAGGAAGTTAATCGCCACCAATGCGCCTTCTTTGGCTTTGGCATTCCACGGAATGGCGAGGAAGTGAATGTTGGACAGCGCGCCCGCTTTCATCGCATAGCTACGAGTCGTGTCAGCCAATTTGCCTGATGCCTGAGCTGAATAGACCGCATTAGGGTTAAACGTTAATGCCAAATCGATTTGGTCGTCATCCAGTAATTGAATCATTTCCGAAGAACCGGAAGGGAATTGTTTACCAGAGCGCCAAGCCACGGCGTGCAATTCATCCAGATATTGCCACAGCGGCGCAGTGATGGCTTGAAACGATGTTGGGTCCACCGGTTTAGAAAGCGCAGCATCGTTATTGGTCAATTCGATCAGCAATGCTTTCAAAAAACTGGTGCCGTGAAATTCCGGCGGGCGAGGGTAAGTAATACGATTAGGGTACGCTTTGGCGTAGCTGAGCAGCTCTGCAAACGACTCTGGTGGATTGTTCAGTTTGTGATGATCATAAATAAACACCAGTTGACCCACACCCCATGGGGCTTCAAGTCCTTCCGTCGGCTCAGAAAAGTCGCTATCAACAGGCAGCGATTGATTTACGTATTGCCAGCTTGGCAATGTGTCGACGAACGGGCCATAGAGCAGGCCGTTATTTTTCATCGACTTAAAGTTTTCGCCGTTAATCCACACCATATCGACGCTGCCATCTTGGTTTTTGCCTGCGGCTTTTTCGGCAATGAGACGCGTGGCGGTCTCTGCGATATCGGTGACTTTTACCTGCTTGAGTTCAACACCATATTCTGCTTTCAACTGATCGCCAGCCCAGCGAATGTAGTTATTGATTTCCTGGCTTCCGCCCCATGCGTGAAAGTAAACAGTCTGGCCGCGCGCTTTGTCGGTAATCTCTTGCCAAGATTGAGCGTAGGCAGAGACAGACAGTACACAGGCGCTAAGAAGGGTAAGCAGCTTTTTCATAATTGTCCTTTGAGATCGCTGATATGGGTTCATTAAGGCTAGAGACCGGAAAGCTTCGCGGTTTCATTCATTATGTCTTAAAAAAAGCAAAAGATCTGATTCATAAGGAAAATGGCGGGACAAATAAAACAAAAGGCAGCCTTATGGCTGCCTTCCTGATCTGAAGCGTGCGTTGAGATTAGTTTACCCACTCACGCAGAGTAAAGGTCAGTGTATGAACGTCGTTCTTCAGCGTTAATGTATCTTTGGTTAAAGTGACGTCATTCCAATCCATCAGTGATTGAGATACCGCTTGTTCGGTGTCCATTACATCGCCGATACACATTTTCATGGTCATACCCATTTTTTCAATGCGTAGACGGTTGTCTTTCAGCTCAGCCTGACCAAAGAAGTTGTTGCAGCCTGCGTTGCCGCTTGCCATCATCTTCTCACCAATTTCTAGGCGAGGCGCATCGTAGTGCTCATTTTTCACGATGTCTTGGCCATCAATTTGAGTCAACTGCCAGTTATGATGTTGCAGATCCGTCGCGGTAATTTGCACATCGTCACCATTGCTTGCGCAGGCAGCTAACAGAACTGGCATCGCCATTGCGGCAAGTAATGATTTTGAACTAAGCTTCATAATATTCACTCCAAATGTGGAAAACGCGGTCAGTATAGTCAATAAAACACTGTTTTTGTCAGCATACGGTCATAGTTTAATATGCAACTTTGTTGGTGGATAGTGTGAATCTGCTGTTGTAACAGATAGTTAGCGCAATAAGGACATCAGAATATTCATGGAGCAACTTGAGTTTTTCCAAGTCCCGAGCCCGTGTGTCGGCGTTTGTACGGTTGACGACAGGGGATATTGCCGTGGCTGCATGCGCAAAAGGGAAGAGCGGTTTCGCTGGCTGGAGATGACGCCGGCTGAGCAGTTGCACGTGATTCAGTTGTGTCGCCAGCGGTATCGAAGAAAAGTACTTGCGGCTAGGAAGGCGGCGGAAACAGAGATTGAACCCAATAATCCGCAACAGGAATTGTTTTAACGCTTAGGCTAGGGCTCTGGATGCGCTAGCCTAAACATCATTCTCGCGGCTTGTTATTTTAAAGCCCAAAGGTCACTGACCCAACCACCCGCATGCTCGTCAAAGTGAGCGCCGGTGAATTTACGTTTCGCTTCTTGTTGTGGTTTTGCTTTTTTGCTGTCGGAGAGCATCGTTCGTATGTAGTTCGCCATCGGATCGGTACATGAAGATTGCTTTCGTAATGCGACTTCTTTGATCATTTGAAGACGAAAACTTTTAGTGGCACGTTTCATTGGGGGACCTCCATTTGTGATGACGACTAATTTTAAAAGTTAGATCTTGGTCACTTCATCGTCAACACAAGCGATGCCCTATATTTTCTAATGCATTTTGGTTGATTATTAAACAGCAAACCCAGTCATCGACAGGGTTTATATATTAGAGAGCACTGATTTTCCTATCACGATGATTGGAAAATGTAAGGGAAGTTTGACAGCTCAAATAGTTGAATAACATTGAGTTGCATTGCTAGTCGAGTGACTTTTTAAAGCGCATTGAGGCGACAAACAGTCCCAATACGGTGAATCCCGCCAGCCACACTGTATCTTTCCATAAGTCGGCGAGATCAGCGCCGCGCAGCACAATCCCGCGAATCAGGCGCATAAAGTGCGTAGCAGGCAGAACTTCAGATATCCACTGCGCCGCGACGGGCATGCCTTCGTAAGGAAACATGAAGCCAGACAGCAAAATGGATGGCAGCAGAATAAACACCGTCATCTGCATCGCTTGCAACTGTGTACTGGCGACTGTCGAAATCATCAGGCCCAGCGTCAGACTGGCGGAAATAAACAGTAAAGTGCCAAACAGAATCTGACTCAGCGAACCATTAATCGGTACATCGAAAATTGCATGCCCCAACCCCAGAATGATGAACACCTGAATCAGACCGACAAAAATATACGGAACGATTTTCGCTATCATCAG
Source organism: Vibrio sp. bablab_jr001 (assembly GCF_016464285.1). Taxonomy (NCBI): domain Bacteria; kingdom Pseudomonadati; phylum Pseudomonadota; class Gammaproteobacteria; order Vibrionales; family Vibrionaceae; genus Vibrio; species Vibrio sp. bablab_jr001. The sequence continues at coordinate 33,614 of NZ_JACDWZ010000039.1, read as the reverse complement.
TTCTATAGAATGCACCGGTGTTGTAATCAGTAGTTCCAGATTGCCACGTTCACGTTCACGTACGATGGCTGCACTGGTAAACAGAATCATGGTCATGGTCAGGATTACGCCGAGCAGCCCAGGCACGATATTAACTGCCGCGCGCCGACTGGGGTTGTAGAACAGAGTAATCTCAAAGGTCGGTGTGGCTGCGGGTTTGATTTTAAAATCGAAATCCTGCAACGGCATGTTTTTAAGACCTGAAATAGCGCCCGCAATCATGGTATCTGAACCGTCCACAATCCATTGACCAAGCTCACGACCTTCTTGCACCCGCTGGGTTAAATCTTTCGGCAGAACCAGCGCGGCGCGGACTTCGCCACTGGCAATCGCTTGCTGCGCTTGATCTGCGGTCGTGTAAGCCTGAGTCACATTGACCACTTGGCTCACTTTAATCGATTCTGTCAGCAGGCGGCCAAATGTGGATTGGCTTTGATCAACCACTGCCACCGGAATGTTGCGAACATCGGTGTTGATGGCAAAGCCAAACAAAATCAGCTGGATGAGCGGAATCATCACCACCATACCGAAAGTGATGCGATCGCGTGACAACTGGCGAAACTCTTTCACCATGACGGCTTTAATGCGATAGAGCGAGTTCATTGGCGGCCTTTCCCTGTCACGGTAACAAAAACATCTTCCAGGCTCGGGCGCGCAATCGTCATTTCGGCGTGCGCTAAGTCTGGATTGGTTTGGCGTAGCCAGGCAATCGGGTCCTGAACTTGACGATGGATTAATACACGCAGACGAATGCCCAGTTGCGCGGCGGAGCGCACTTCTGGCTTGGTGAGCAAAACTTCTTTGAGCTTACGCAAATGTGGCGCTTTCACTTCCACGACCGTTACGCCCATTTGCTGCATCAGTTTTTCTGGTTCATCATCGGCACGAATTTCACCGGCTTCCATAATCGCGAGCCGATGACAGCGTTCGGCTTCATCCATGTAGTGTGTTGTCACCAGAATGGTGGTGCCTTGTGAGGAGAGGTCAAACAACTGTTCCCAGAATTCGCGGCGGTTTTCCGGGTCGACCGCTGACGTCGGTTCATCAAGGAACAGCAGTTCAGGGCGATGCATGGTCGCCGCCGCCAGCGCCAAACGCTGTTTCTGACCGCCGCTCATTCCGCCGACGCGTTGTTTACGGCGTTCATCCAATCCATACGTTTTCAATTGTTCGTCAGTTCTGGCGTTGAGTTCCTTGCGGTTCATACCAAAAATCTGGCCAATGAATTGCAGGTTTTCTTGCACGCTAAGATCGTCGTACAGTGAAAACTTCTGGGTCATGTAACCAATCTTCAGCCGCAAAGCTTCAGATTGACGGGGAATATCCAGCCCTAATACGTTTACCTGACCTTCCGTTGGGCTCAATAGCCCGGTCAGCACTCGAATGGTGGTCGATTTACCACAGCCGTTAGGTCCCAGAAAGCCGTAGATACTGCCTTTCGGCACACTGAGATTAATGCCTTCGATGGCGGTGAAGTCACCGAATTTTTTCATCACGTTCTGCGCGTGAATGGCGAGATCGCTCATACCAACTCCTACGGCAAATCAACTTGTGCCGGAATCCCGGAAGGCAGAGACTGCGCCGAGTTCGGCAGGTCCACTTCAGCAAGATACATCAGGCGCGCACGCTCGTTTTCAGTCAGCGCGTAATATGGAGTAAACGAGGGTTCGTTAGCTACCCAGCGAACCGCGCCCTGATAGCTGTCGGCAACGCCATCGACATGCACCGTCACTGTTTTGCCTGCGGTAAACTGAGCGCGAAAACGCTCGGGGACATACACTCGGGCGTATGGCACGCTGTCGGCTTGCACTACGGCCACGATGCTGCCTACCGAGACGCGTTCGCCAAGGTTGTAGGGCAGGTTGTCGAGAATGCCGTTACGGGTAGCCACAATCGTCAGCTCACTGAGTTTCTGTTGCTGAAGTGTCACGTTCGCCTCTGCGGCGGCCAGTTCGGCTTTCGCTTGCTCAATATCTTCAATACGTGCACCAGCGGTAAGCTTGGCAAATTCTTCTTTGGCCGAATCGAGCTCAGCGCGGGCAGAATCTCTTACCGACACAGCACTGTCTTTTTCGGACTGACTGATTAAACGTTTTGATACCAGTTCCGAGACGCGGCGAAAGCTTTTTTCTGCTTCCGTGAGCTGCGCCGTGGCACGGGATACGCGAGCTTGCGCTACTGCGATATCTTCCGGACGTTCACCATTGGTGAGTTTGGCCAGATACGCGGCCGCTTTGGCACGCTGTGCGATGGCTTGCGCCACCATGGCCTGCTGACTGGCATCATCGAGTTTTACCAGCACATCACCAACATGCACTTCGCTGCCCTCTGTAATAGGTAGTTGGCGAATGATTTCGTTGCTGGTGGCAGAGAAGGTCACCCGATCGCGTTCTAGCGTGCCAAGGGCTTGATTCTCTGAGTCCTGACTGCAGCCGGAGAGCAGCAGAATGAGAAGCGACAGTGTTAAACCCCGTTTCATGAACTGCTCCTTAATAAAATAAGCGTGAGGCACAAAGTGCGAAGGAATTCGTTTCATCGTTACAACAAGTTTATGTTAGATAAGCCATTTGTCGCACTCATTATTGGTGAACTCTGTGAATTACCAAACCAGATTTATTCATCAAAAACGCGTTGTTGTGGAATAGCGGGGAGAATGGGGAAACGGTGATGTGACAGCGAAAGGAGAAGGGATAACAAAACGGCCCACAGTGTGGGCCGTTAGGGTGATGGGCTTAGCGCGTCAGGCTAAACAGTAAAGCGGATACCGCCAGAACGCCGACAAACAGCACAAAGTAGGTACTTAAACGCTGCTTGTAGGCGTGTAGCGCTTTCACTCGATAGACAGCAATCATCGGCATGATAAACAGAATCATCGCGATGACGGGCCCGGATAGCGCTTCCATCATCCCGAGAATGCTTGGGTTCATTACCGCCGCAAACCAAATCGCCACAAACATGAATGCAATGCCAATTTTGTCAGCGCTGCGTGCAGAGAGACCACTGTGTTTGATGATGAGCCCGTTTAAGCTTTCACGCGCGCCAAGGAAATGTCCCAGAAAGGACGAGGTGATGGCAACAAATGCGACCAAAGGACCGAGCGTGGCAATAAACGGATTGTGGGTTGCGTTTGCCAAATAAGACAACACCGAGACATTCTGCGATTTAGCTTCAATCAACTGCTCGGGTGACAACGCCAGGACGCAAGAAAACACAAACAGCAATACGAATGCGATCAACATGATGCTGGTGCGTTTAAGGATTTGCTCAGATTTGACAACCGCGTTGTCTTTATAGTGGCGGCGCTGAATGTTGGCAAAGCTTGAAATCGCCGCCGCATGACTGAATGAAAATACGACCACTGGCACTGCGAGCCAAACCGTTTGGGTGAAATTGCTGAGCGCAGGCATTGCCAGAGATGGCATCGTCCAAAACGGAATGAGGTAAAAAGAGAGTGCTGCAAGTATGGCGGCAAGCGGGTAAACCATGGCGGCAAAGGCGCGCAGCATGATCTTCTCTCCGCCAAGCATAATGGCGATCAGGCTGAATACCAGTGCACCTGACAGCAATTCTCTTGGTGGACTGCTCATTTGAGCCTGATTGACGAGAAAACTGTCGACCGTGTTAGTGAGACCGACGCCGTAAATCAGCAGAATTGGGAAAATAGATAAGAAGTAGAGCAGGGAGATCAAGCGACCAGCTTTGGCGCCGAAGTGTTCTTCGACCACATCGGTAAAGTCTGCGTCTGAACGCTCAGAAGAGAGAACAAAGCGCGCCAATCCTCGATGCGCGAGGTAAGTCATAGGGAAAGCCAACACCGCCATCAAAACCAATGGCCAGAATCCACCTAAGCCGATATTGATTGGAAGGAACAGAATACCAGCCCCGACCGCGGTGCCAAACAGGCTGAGTAGCCAGTGAGTATCGTGTTTATTCCAGGATGTTGTGGTTTTAGAAACGCTAAAATCTAAAACTTCTTGAGATTCTTTCACTGAATTGAAGTCCATATAAGAATAATAATGTTGCGAATCCTACTCCCTTTAGTTGATGTGATCACACTGTGACTCTGGTCATATTCACTGGCATACACAAGAAGCGTTGATGTATGAAACTATGAAAAAAACGAATTAATAGGTTTTTATTCTAATTTTTCACTTTATTACTGAAACTAAAAACCAAAAAATAACTATTTTTTGGTTTGATTGAGATGTTAACAGAGTGTTTGATTTAGAGTTGTGGGTTATTCCATCATTCATTTCTAACGTGCGGAAATAAAAGCAGTTTTGCCTATGGAGTTGTTGTGCAATTTGCCGCACAATCGATACCTGCCTGTTTAAAAATTATAACAATCCATCATGTTTGCTAACCTGCGTGCCGAAATCATTCTCGTCCTGACTACACTGCTTGCCGCAGCGGGATGGGTATTCTCTAAACAAGCCATTCAAGGGCTGCCTCCTTTTGGTTTTATCGGTCTTCGATTCGTGACCGCGTCACTTATTCTATTGCCTTTTTGCTTGCCTGCACTACGCAAAGCCTCGCTAGGCGATATGCTCCGTTCTATGGGGGTAGGTGTATTTCTGGGTGGATCTATCTTTTGCTGGATCTACGCGATTTCCATCAGTGACACTCTTGGTGAAGGGGCCTTTATTATGAGCCTGTCGATGTTGTTTGTGCCGCTGGTAGCTTGGCCGTTGTTCGGGAACAAACCCAGCCGGGCGTTTTGGATGTCATTGCCGATTGCTGTGGTCGGTTTGTTTTTACTTGCTTGGAACGGTGAGTGGAATGTTGCCGCCAGCCAGTTATGGTTTCTACTTGCTGCGGTTGGACTCGCGCTGCATTTCAACTTCAATAGCCAATACTCCGCTAAATTGCCACCAATGTTGTTGACCACGTTACAGCTTTTCGCGACAGGTTGTCTTGGGTTGCTCCTGTCCTATTTTGTTGAAGCCTGGCCACAAGAGGTGAGTGGTGAAACTTGGAAATGGTTTGTACTCAGTGTTCTGCTGGCAACCAGTCTTCGCTACCTGATGCAGACGGTCGGGCAAAAACATGCTAACCCAACCAACGCCGCCATTCTGATGCTGCTTGAACCCGTTTGGACCCTATTGCTCAGTGTTTGGATTTACAGTGAATCAATGCCACTGAACAAAATTATCGGTTGTGTGTTGTTGCTCGGTTCATTGCTGCTATACCGTATGAGCAACATTCGACGCTAATCCGGTTTGAGTAGAAAGGGCGCTAAGGCGCCTTTTCTTTTTTCTACTCTTCGATGTATTTCAATTACTTTCATTAGGTTAGATGGCACCTTCTCGCGAAATTCTGCCTTGATATGAACGGCTGTGACTAAGTGACATTCCGTTTGTGTTCTTATACTTGCTTAGCAATCAAGGAATAAGGAGAAGAACATGGCGGTGATTTTATATGTGCGGATTAAGTCTGGATTGGATCCCGATGAGCTGGAAAGAAGGGCTCTTGAGCGTAAACCTCGGTTTAAAGAAATCCCTGGATTGATACAAAAGGTTTATGGTCGCGACCCGCAAACTGGCGAGGTGTGTGGTATCTATTTCTTCAAAGATCTGCCGTCCATGCAAGCCTTCAAAGAGACTGAACTGGCAAAAACCATCCCATCGGCTTATGAAGCGCTAGACGTGAGAAGGGAGGTGTATGAGCTTATGTTCCCGCTTTATGAAGAGCGCGGCCCTTTTAGTCACTCATGATGACTCTGAACCCGAAACGCTGCTGAATGTGAATAATCAGCAGCGTTTCGGGTGTTCTTCTCTATCCGACCAGTTTCTGTCCTGCGCTGTCGCAGTTGATGAGGTTACGGCCATTTGATTTCGCCGCATACAACGCCTTGTCCGCTCTTTTCAGTAGTTGCTCAGGATAGAGATCGCTGGTTTGAACCTGCGTGATACCAATACTCACAGTGATAGACATCGTCATGTTGTCATACTCCATCATGGTCTGTTCTATGGCATGACGAACCGCATTGTAGATAGCCAATGCGCTTTGTTTGTTCTGATCGTGCAGTATCAGGGCGAATTCTTCGCCTCCAATGCGTGATAGATGACCGTCTGAACCCAGTAAGGCTGATGATATTCCGACCACTTGTTTGAGTACGTAATCGCCGGCGTTATGGCCATATTGATCGTTGAGTATCTTGAAATGATCAATATCCATCAATCCTAAAAAGAAGGACGCACCATCCGAGTGGAACTGTGCTAACGCGTGCTGAATTTCTTTGGTAAATACGCGGCGGTTAGGAGCACCAGTCAGATGGTCCGTAGAGGCTAACTGGTTAAGCTCCATGACCTGCAGACGCAGGTTAATGTTCAGTGCAATCCAGTTTGCCAAGCATTGCAGTTCAAGTGCCTCGGTTTCGGAATAATAGCTGGTTTGATTGTGTGCTACATTCAACGTGCCTAAACATTGATTTCCACACAGTAATGGCGCATCCATACAAGTTTTCATCCCGAACTGGCTGAGCATGATGCAATCTAACTCATCGGATTGCGCCAAATCGTCACAGATGATCAGTGTTCTCTCAGAAAACGCACGACCGACGAAGGTTTGCGCGATAGGCACCGGAAAATCGAGCGGAATCGCTTTATTGCCACTGATAGAGTAGAGCTTTAAATATTCACTGCCATCTTGCAAAGTGATGCTGGCGCGCTCGGCGTCAAATAATCTGTGTATCCACTGCGAAACGGTATCGAGAACTTCCTGAAGTGAAGGTGCCGCCGATAATGCGTGAATAAATTCGGCAGGCAAATTGATGTGGTATCCTTTTTCAAATTCGGACAGCGTTAAAGGGGCAAACTTTCTTTCGGCAGGCATAACTACACCCCTTTAATTATTATATTTTTCTTTTTTGATACCGATATTTATTAACTCATTCGTTATGAAATATGGATAGATTTCCCTTTAAACATTACTGGTATTTTTATCAGATGCAAGCTCGGTGAAATCAACTGTCCCAGTGTCAAACAAGTGTTGGGAAGGATCCCATTTAATTCATAGATATCAGTTATCTATATACATTTTGATTCATGTTGTTCCTGCAAAAATACTACTTTTGAATTAGTTGTTAATGATGAGAATATGAGGAAGATGTGAATCAAAAGTTGAGCAATTCTCACTGTTGATACAAATAACAGGATTGGTAAATATACGACTGGTTACATGTTCACCGTTCGGTAAAGTTAGTATTTTGCATAGCAGTCAAATAATGACAATTATTTTCATTTAAGTAGGACGCGATGCAGAGAATGCCAGTTGGTGTGGATTGAAAGAGATTTAAAGCCGGGCAAGACTCCGGCTTTAAATCTATAGATTAGTGCTTACGACCAGACTTGCCGCTCAATCTGTTTGAGAAATTGGACTTTGGCCCATTGCTCCTCAACGGTAAGCTTATTGCCTTCTTCAGTGGAGGCGAAGCCGCATTGTGGGCTGATACACAGGTTTTCAAGCGGCACGTATTGCGATGCTTCGTCAATCCGCGCTTTGACTTGAGCGGCATCTTCCAGTTCAGGGAATTTTGAGGTAATCAAGCCGAGCACAATTTGGCTTTGCACATTGGACCAATGACGCAGGGGAGCAAAGTCGCCAGAACGTTCGGAATCGTATTCCAGGAAAAAGCCATCGTAGTGAGTGGCAAACAGAGCTTCAGCTACAGGTTCATAACCACCGGAAAACAACCAGGACGACGCGTGATTGCCGCGGCAGATGTGTGTAGTAACCACCAAGTCATCAGGTTTATCGCGCAAAGCTTCATTGATGATTCGTGTACAAATTTGAGCAATTTCATCTGGATTGATTCCTTTCGCTTCAAGGCCGCTGCGTTTCTCTGCATCGACCAAAAACGCCCAATTCGTATCATCGAATTGCAAATAGCGGCAACCTCGGGCGTAGAACGCTTGAATGGCATCACGATACGTTTGCGCTAAGTCTTGGTAGAACAGCTCTAGATCCGGGTAGATATTGTGAATACGTGATGAACCATCGTTAGCGAGAATTTCCTGACGGAGAATCATTGTCGGACTGGGAATGGTTGCTTTGGCGACGTAGTGTTCATCTTCACCTACTGCATTGAGCAGGAAATCAAAGTGTTCCAGAAATGGATGCTCAGGGTTAAAAGCGATACGACCGATCGCTCGAATATTGTAAGCCGGTGCGGCTTTGCCATGAAATTTCTGATTGTAGCCGGCATCAGGTGTATAACCTTCGATTCCGTGCAGATTTTCCAAAAAGTCGATGTGCCAGAAACCGCGGCGAAATTCACCGTCAGTGATGGCCTGGATGCCTGTTGCCTTTTGTTGCGCTACCAATTCGAGAATGGCTGCGTCTTCAACCTGAGTGAGCTGAGAACGGTCTATTTTCCCTTGAGCGTAATCACGGCGTGCCTGATGGAGAAAAGCCGGGCGCAGATAGCTGCCTACGGTGTCAGTGCGAAAAGGAGGACGTAAAGCCATGATAGTTACCTCTATTGTGAGTCGGGTTTGTGAGGTCAGAGTAATGGATGGCTAGACGTCTTGTTAATCTGATTTTGTTCATAATCAATATGAAACAAATTCAACTAGATGGATCGCAGAAAAATGAAAACGACCAACCGTAAGAAAGGAGAGGCTGGTCGCTACTATAAAACTGGGTAAGAGTGTGGAACGTTTACTAGCAAAGATCGCGCATTAGCGTCTCGTATTCCTCTTTGGCCTCTTCTATCAAACCTACCAGCTCTGTGGCATCTTCTCCCGAGAGATCTAAATGCCAACGCATCTGGTTAGTTCGCCCAGTATCCTTACAGGTTAGTTCTGTACATTTGCCGTGAGTTTCAAAACAGAGTGACTCAAACTCACCGTTAAACTTACGTTTTTCCTCCATAATATGAATATGCAAATAACCAGTCGGGTTCACCATTACATTTGCATGATGATGTCCCTTTCCTGCCAATGTGTATGACCGATGTTTAGTGTACATAATATGCTCGATTTCAAACGTGTTTCTGTCCATGCAACCGTCAACAGCGTGGATGCGCCCACTTCACACAAAGTATAGGTAGACATCGCTTGGCTAAGTGAAGCACTAGGCATCTTTTTTAGAACAATTGTTTGTATTTATTTGAGTGGTTGTAACTGAATGGAATGCTTAGAAACAGGATGTTGCGTATCGCGAAGGTACGTGGAAATAGGTGTTTGATCATGAGGGTTATTTCCTTCATTTCGATCTCTCGTCCGACAAGGGGCAGTGTATCTGAATTTAGACGGTTCAGAGTATTGTGTGAGGTGCCAGAGTCGGGGGAGTTCGAAATGAAGGGGATATATTGAACTGGCAATGATGTGAGGTTTGGAGTATTGCCAGTTCTCGGGTGCCTAGCGGCGTTTAACTATGATTTCTTTTCTGCTTTTGTGTCTTTCCAATATTGGATGCGAACACGATGCAGCTGAGCTCTTCTCATTTTTTTCATAGTAATCTCCTTTATAAGTAACGCTCTTAGTGAGCTTATTGTTTAAGGTTTACTTAATGGCTCCCTTTCGTTGGGAGCGTATTACAAATTATGGGTTTTCCCATAACGTCTTGAGTGAGTTTTAAATATACTCACCAAATTTCATGTCGGTGACTTACGTCTTCATTCGGGATTACATTACCCGCTTCATATGACACTAACATGTCAATCAAGTTCCGTGCCTATTTGTCACCGAATGTTCATATTCTTACACCTGAATGCCCATAAAAAGCAACAATTCGTTTTGCATTATTTGTTTACGTAAACAAAACACAGGCAATGCAAAACCAATTTTTGCTCTCAATATGGATACGAGCTATGACGGTTGGCTGTTGAACGCAGGGTAAGGCACTATTTTGCCGCATTCAAAGCACTGGACTTGTGCACGAACGGCAACGCTGATGAGATATCAGAAACTCTTCGAAATAGAAAGGTTAAGTGAAGCGTAAAAATTACAATTCGAACAAATCGTCGAACCTACGCTTTTCCAGAATATCTTCAATTCGCTTTCTGGTTTGGTGTTCTGTTAATACTTTCTTTTCTTCTGGAAGATTCGCTTTCTCTTCCGTTTTCTCTTTAACTTTTTTCGGCATAAGATTATTTCTGTCGAGTTGAATAAAATGATTCTAGACGGATAAATTCTAAAGGACAGAAATCTCGCCTAATTTGTGATGCTTGTTCTAGAATAGTCTGCGATTTTTATCAAACCAGAATAATAGGTTGTTTAAAAACAGCTGTTTTCAAAATTCCAGGTAACAAAACGTTAATGTACACACGCTTTAAACGTGACGCACAAACTCTAACGCCGTTATTCCATTTCAAAGATTGGAAGATTCTAATTTACACTTAAAGCTAACTTTCATCGCGATACCACAATGGTGTGTGCAATGTTAAGTTGCAGGCGTTTAAAATCGAGAATTTCTAGGAGTGACCAGATTTAATTTGTAGATCAGACAGATGTAAATCGAGGGAAAACCAGAAGATTAAGCAATTGAAAGGGATTGAATAGCGCGGCAACGGGTGCCGCGCTAACGGAATTATAGTGCTACTACGTTTGCAGCTTGTGGGCCTTTTTTGCCCTGCTCAACGTCGAAGCTTACACGCTGGCCTTCAGCCAGAGTTTTGAAACCTTCAGAAACGATTGAAGCGAAGTGTACGAATACATCTTTGCCGCCGTTGTCTTGAGTGATGAAACCAAAACCTTTAGTTTCGTTGAACCATTTTACAGAACCAGTCGATTTGTTAGACATAGAGACCTCTAGATTTTCAATATTTACGAGTTATAAGTGTGCTGATAACAAAAGCTATTACATGGACTATCGAGAGGAGCTGTCGCAGGAGCTATACGAAGAATATCGAAAGATAACTGAGAGAACTTTATAGACGTATCATTAATAGCTCAATGGTAAGAGCTGAGGGGCAGTATACAGGTTAAACAAACAATGAACAGCTTTATTTTATCCAGAAGCGTAAATATTTATTTCACTCTCGCCACGCTAGTTTATAAACCAAACCGCGTACCGAATGATGCAGACGCGGTAGTGGTGGAGTGTAAGAGAAAGAGCCCGAATATTGAGCTCTTTTCTTTAAGACTCATGGTTTAGTGACTTACTGAAGGTGTATACCCATGGAAAGTAGAATGTCGTCCAGTTCATTTTGATACTGGTGTGAGGTTCGCACAATTTCATCCAGCTCATTCTGAGGCAAAGACGAACCGAAAATCAGAAAGCAACGCCACTGGTTTTCTGGCTTGCTGAGCTGCGAGAGAAAGTGTTCGTAACTCAATTCGCCTTCTTCATAGACCAGATAGTAGGTGAGCAGAGTAGTCAGGCGGGGCAAACAGGCCTTTTGGGCGAGTTCAGACTTTGCCAACAAGGTGGTTAAGCGCTCTTTAAGTTCTCGACGAATTTCGTTGAGTGAGTCATCAATGATATCAGCCATAGCGTTTCTCCAAGCAATGTGGTGGTTACACAGTTGGTTAAAGTTTTCAGCCCCCAAGGGCACCTACGATACATATCTCATCAAAAACACAGCGCCTTACCGTTTGGTTTTTGTTGGCCTTGGTTCACTCATCAGGCCAAGTATCAACGATATGGTCGCCACCAGTAATACAATAGTGAATGGAAACCCTGTGGTTACAGCCATGGCTTGCGCCGCGGCTAATCCTCCCCCGAGTAGCAGTGCAATCGCGACTAACCCTTCGAATGTACACCAGAATACGCGCTGCGGTGTCGGAGCATCCACTTTACCACCTGCAGAAATCGTGTCGATGACCAAAGAACCGGAGTCTGACGACGTAATAAAAAACACAATTACCAGCACAATACCCACGAACGAAGTAATGGACGTCAGCGGCATGACTGCCAGCATTTCAAACAGTTTGAGCGGCAGATCGGCGTTTTTCACCGCTTCATAGCCATCATTAATAAATTGACTGATCGCCGTTCCACCAAAAGCAGTCATCCAAAAAATGCACACGGTGGAAGGAATGAGTAAGACGCAAACAATAAACTCGCGAACGGTTCTGCCACGAGACACTCGCGCGATAAACATGCCGACAAATGGTGACCAGGAAATCCACCACGCCCAGTAAAACGCCGTCCAGCCTTGTGAATAGTTGATGTCTTCGCGTTCAAATGGCATCGACAGAGCCGGAATATGTTCTACGTAAGACGCGATGTTTTCAAAGAAGCCACTCAGAATGCCGACCGTTGGTCCGGCTATGACAATAAATAGCAGCAGTATAGCCGCCAAAGCCATGTTGACTTCAGACAGCAGTTTTACGCCGCCGTCTAACCCGGCGACGACCGAAAATAGCGCGCAGGCGGTAATAACAATGATAAGCACAATTTGCGTCGTGTCGGTCAGCGGAATACCAAAAAGGAAATTCAATCCGGTTGCTGCTTGAGACGCACCGTAACCGAGAGAAGTGGCGAGGCCGAATACGGTGGCAACCACGGCAAGAATATCTATGACATTGCCTGTCCAGCCCCAGATTCGTTCGCCAAAAATGGGATAGAACACCGAACGCATCGTCAGGCCTTTGTTAAACGAGAAAATCGCTAAGCCTAGTGCCAGTAGTGCGTAAATTGCCCAAGGATGTAAAGCCCAGTGATAGATGGTTGCAGCCATGCCGAGTGAGCGGGCCGCTTCTGTATCACCGATGGATCCGCCTAGCGGCGCCCAGTCGGTACGCACGCCATTGTCGACAATCGGTCCTGCCAGTGACGAGCTGAAATGCGACATAGGCTCGGACACACCAAAGAACACCAAACCAATCCCCATACCTGCTGCGAACAGCATCGCGAGCCAGCTCGCATAGGAATAATCCGGGGTCGCATGCGTGCCGCCAATGCGCACTCTGCCGAGCGGTGAAATGGCTAAGCCTATGCAGACGATGACGAAGAAATCGCCGGAGAGCAGGAAAAACCAATCGAGATGGGATGTCAACCAGGCTCGTAGATGGACAAACAGAGGCTCGACTTGATCCCGGAATATCAGCGTGGCGAAAACGAAAGTCACAACAGCCAGACCAGAGACCGCAAACACGCGGTTATGAATGTCCAGACCGAAAGGTCCGATGGATAACACCACATTGTCTTGTCCTACCGTGTAATCCGTATCGATAGGATTTGCTTTTCCGCTTGGGCGTGGAACACCGCCATTATCATCATTGTCCATCTTTCATTCCGTCCATTGTGAGTCAACAAAGTTCGCCGTGAGTGATGATTCGCGGTTAGTTACACTATAGCCGTGATTTTTGTCTCTTCCTTCAATCTTTGTACTGACTTTGCACAAATTGTCTTTTTTCTGAACCAGATAGGCGTTGTGAAAAAGAAAAGTGCTGTCGCTTCGCTTTGTTATATAGGCCATCGAACATGCCGTTCTCAAGCGGCCAGTGTTCCCAAGTTATGTTGAAATTGAACTAAACGGCGTTTGATTTTATCCCTCAGAGCTTTGTGGGCTGGATTTTTTAATTCGCGTCGATGGTAAACCAGATGATAGGGGATGTACGCGGTGTTGATTGGGCATTCCAACACTTGAAGATTGAGCGTTTTAGCCCATTTTTTCGCAAAAGAGTGTGAAATGACGCCGAGTGAATCAGACTAATCCCATGTCGGTAAACTTGATAAAGGCTTGGATGAAGCGAAAGCGAAAGGCTGGCCAGTTGTCGATATGAAAACTGACTGGAAGGTGATTTATCCTAACTAAGGTTTTAGAGAATCCCTAAAACGGTGAAAGCCCGATGTTGGTAGCATCGGGCTTTCGAATTTCTAGATTCTCGGATGGTAAGGCCGATTGTCTTATGTATGCAAAAGGTTGGATTTAATCCAACTAATTCCTTGGTAGGGAATTAGATACGGATGAAGTCCATGTGCTCAACTTTTGGCTTGAACGCGTGACGTTGAACGTCTTGTGGCTTAACCTTAACTTCAGCGCCATCGATCACAAGAACGATTGCTTCGTAGAATTCAGGTTTGTCCATCTGGTTCACGATGTCATCGTGGTTCAGAGTGATTGATACTGGCGCAGCTTCACCACCGTAAACGATAGCAGGGAAGTTGCCAGTGTTACGTAGGCGGCGGCTCGCACCTTTACCTAGCTCAGTACGTACTACTGCTTCAAATTTCATGGTATTTACTCTCAAATTAGTAAATTAGTAACGTCACAGCAACAATGCGACCTTGTCGCCGTGGTAAAGTTTCGATGTCAACGATGAGTTAGCATCAAAACGAGCGCGGATACTATCATTCAAATACGATTCGAGCAATAGAAAAACAGGGTTCTAACGGCTGTTGGGCCTGAATTTCACCACTGTTTGGCGGATTAACCATCAATCCTGCGCAAAGATGTCAAAATACGTGATTCTAAACGAGGATGCTGCCCCGCTTCGGGCGGTGTTATTCGACTGTCCAAAAAGCTAAAGAGCGGGTTGTTTTAACTTGAGCACCGCTTTTAAACCGCCCAGCTGGCTGCGCGAAAGCGAGAGTTTCCCCTGATAGCTGTGCGACATCTCACTGACGATATTGAGGCCAAGCCCGGTACCCGGTTGAGTTTCATCCAACCGAACTCCGCGTTTGACGGCGTTGTCTAAGTCTTCATCTTTGATTCCTGGACCATCGTCTTCAACACAGATTTCGACCCATTTCTTGTCAATCACTCGGCTGTGGACCCGAATCAGGGAATTGGCCCACTTATAACTGTTTTCCAACAGGTTACCGATCATTTCATCAAAGTCGGTGGTGTCGACGGCGACTTCCAGCTCAGAATCAAGTTCGTTTACCAAGACAATTTCACGCTCGGCATACACTTTATCAAAAGCCATTGAAATGGCGTCGACACGTTCGCTGGGGTTTGCTTTTACCGCCAGAATGTTTGCAGAACCTGCCATTCGCGCGCGCCCGAGGTGGTAGTCAATTTGCTTTTGAATTTGATCAATGGGCAGTTGCAGCTTTTCACGCTGATCAGGCGGCAGCGTTTCTATCTCGTTTTTCAGGACGGAAAGTGGCGTTTTCAACGCATGCGACAGGTTACCGGCATGGTTGCGAGCTCTTTCTAAAAGCTCCTGATAGTGAAACAACAACGCATTGAGGTCGTTCACCAACGGTGAAATCTCTTTTGGATAAGCTTCGTCCAATCCCGATTGTTCGCCTTTTCGTAGGGCGACCAGCTCTTTTTGCATTTTGCCCAGTGGCCACAGCGACCAGGAAATTTGAGCGGCAATCAGCACCAGTACACCGACAAACAACAAACCGAGGATGACCCAAAGTTGGCTGACCACCTGTTTGAGGGTATCCATGATGGGCGCTTCATCGACACCGACAAAAATCGTGATTGGGTTTGAGAACTCCGGCAGATAGACGGTGCGGGTGAGGATCACTAAGGGTTCATCTTTTGCACCCAGGTAGGTCGTCTTGAGGCCATGCTCATGTTTGGTCAGCGATTTGTCCCACAACGAACGAGAACGCAATTCCTGATCGCCGACGCTGGCTGTCCAGTAAAGCCCGCTATAGGGTTGGTAAAAGCGTGGATCGGATAAGCGGATGGCAAGGCTCAGGCCGCCGCGGTCGTTGGCCTCAAGGTTGGCGGTGATTTCATCCATGGAAAGTCGAAGCTGGTTCTGAACGTCAGACACCAAATACTCTTTTACCAGACTTGGAATGATATAGCCTGCTGCGAGAATCATCGCGCCGAGCCATAAGGTCGCCGCCAATAACAGACGACTTTTCAGACTGAGGCGTTTGAACGGCGACTCTCTATTCGGCATACAACTGATACCCTAAACCACGGACGGTTTTAATGATGTTCGGTGCGATTTTCTTGCGGATTCGGCCGATGAAAACCTCAATGGTATTTGAGTCGCGATCAAAATCTTGCTTGTAAATGTGCTCAACCAGCTCAGTGCGGGAAATGACTTTCTCTGGGTTATGCATAAAATAGGCGACCACTTTATATTCCAACGCGGTGAGGTTGACGGCTTGTCCGCGCCACATCACTTTCGATGTGCGAGTATCCAGACTTAAATCGCCAATTTGCATTACGGGTGAAGCGTTCCCTGAAGCGCGGCGCAGTTGTGCGCGAATGCGGGCGATGAGTTCCACCATTTCAAACGGTTTGGTAAGGTAATCGTCGGCGCCTGCGTTTAGACCTTCAACGCGCTGAGTTAAGGTATCGCGCGCACTGAGAATCACCACTGGCGTGTTGATGTTTTCATCTCGAATGCCTTTGAGAACGGTTAACCCGTCTAACTTAGGTAAACCAAGGTCGAGCACGATCACATCCCACTCTTCAGACGTTGCGCGGTAAAGAGCATCAATCCCATCCTGCGATAATTCGGGTACCCAGCCAGTTTGCTCTAGTGACTCAATGATCTGTTCACCCAAACGCGCGTCGTCTTCCACTACCAGTATTTTCATGATGTTTCTCTATTTTTTGATGACATCGAGGACGTTACGTCCACGAATAGACATTAGCTCAAGGGTGGTGGCGTTGTATTCCACACGAATCACTTTATTGTCATAAACCAGTTTGAGTTCGTAGATCCATTCATCGTCATCCTCATCCAGTTCGACTTTAATCACGCGGCCATTTAACTGCTTATCAATGGTGGCGTAGAGTTCGGAAAAAGGGCGAATTTTACCCTGACGAACCGCTTCATACACTTCGTCCTGATCTTCATCGATTTTAACGTGGGCGCCTTCTTTATAGGCGTCTTGAATCAGTTCGTGCGAGGCATCGTGGTCAGCGAGTGCTGGCAGAGAGAGGCTACTGAAAAGAGCAAGACATGCGAATGCTTTCATGTGTTGATTCAACATATTAGCTACCTGTTAAGTCACATGCCGTCAGTATATAAAAATGAAAATGAATAGAAAGTGAATCAACCACTTTGCGCA
Organism: Vibrio sp. bablab_jr001; assembly: GCF_016464285.1. Taxonomy (NCBI): domain Bacteria; kingdom Pseudomonadati; phylum Pseudomonadota; class Gammaproteobacteria; order Vibrionales; family Vibrionaceae; genus Vibrio; species Vibrio sp. bablab_jr001. The sequence continues at coordinate 16,685 of NZ_JACDWZ010000039.1, read as the reverse complement.
GATTAACTCAGTTCATCCTCAAAGATTTTGTCGCGCATTTTCCAGAAGCGACCGACTTTGCGGGCTATTACGAACTGGGGCGGGCGGAAGCGATGTTGATTATTCACCACTTTGCTTGGCGATGCTTCATCAAACGGACGATGTTTGTCGGCCAGATGAGGGCGCACAAAGCGCTCTTTGAACGTGGCTTTTTGTTTCGCTGTCGTCAAAGACCAGAACTCGTGCACCTGTGCGTTGTTGTCACCGCGATAGGTCACTTTGAGCTGGGATTTGCCTTTGTCATCTTTCAATACCGACAGATCCATGTCGAGGCACTCAAACACCAGCGCGTCTTTCAGATTGAGTGCTTCTTTGAGCTTTTTGTCCGGGTCGACCAGCGTCGCATCGCATTCATGACAAATTCGTGCGGCGATGTCGTTGTCTGCACCGCACTCGCCGCAGTATTTGGCGCGAAAGCGGTACCCACAGTGTTCGCGTTCGCCAGTCTCTTCATCAGTAAAGTAGCCCTGACAGCGGCGGCCGTAGTGTTCTATCAAAAAACCGTTACTGTCGAGCTTGCCCCAAAAGTTATTGTTAAAGCCGCAGGCCGGGCAGGGGATGGTGATGATTTCGCTGTCGGAATCCGGCTTGGGGTCGCCTACCTCCGGCTGATACAGATCGTAGGTGTTCCCCGCATAGTCGAGCACCAAACATTCGGTTTTCCCCGGAGAAAGGCGCAGGCCACGGCCAACAATTTGTTGATACAAGCTGACCGATTCCGTCGGGCGCAAAATAGCAATCAGATCGACGTGCGGTGCGTCAAAACCAGTGGTCAGTACGGATACGTTAACCAGAAACTTCAAATCACGCTGCTTAAAGCGCTGAATAATGGCGTCACGTTCCGGTGACGGCGTATCACCAATCACGATGTCGGATTCGCCTTGTGGCAGTAAGCCCAATATTTCCTGTGCATGGCGCACGGTAGCGGCAAACACCATCACGCCCTGTTTATCGGCGGCGAGCTGAATGATCTGCTGAACAATCTGCGGTGTCGCGCGTTTCGATTGTTCAATCACCAAATCCATTTCAGATTCTTTGTAGCGACCGGTGTTGGCAGGCTTGAGCTGCGAAAAGTCGTAACTCAGCACGGGGGCGTCGATAAGGCGCGCTGGAGTAAGGAATCCTTCATCCAACAGGTAGCGGATCGGTAGTTCAAAGATACAATCGCGGAAAAAACGTGGCTCTTCGCTGCGCACCAGACCACGGGTGTGATACTGATAAATCCAACCCATTCCCAATCGATATGGCGTAGCAGTCAGACCTAATACTTTCATTCCCGGATTGAGTTCCAGCAGGTGAGTGATGACTTTTTGATAGCTGCTGCTTTTGTCATCCGGCACGCGGTGACATTCGTCGATGACCAGCAATGAAAACTGGTTTTTGAATGCGTCGAGGTTGCGAACGACCGACTGCACCGAAGCAAACACCACTTGCTGATCGGTTTCTTTGCGGCCAAGGCCTGCCGAGAAGATGGCACCTATGAGGCCATAACCTTCGTATTTCGCGTGGTTTTGCTCGACCAGTTCTTTAACGTGTGCCAGCACAAGAACTCGACCTTTTGCCAGGCGCGCTAATTCGGCGATCACCAAACTTTTGCCCGCGCCTGTGGGAAGCACGATGACGGCAGGAGTGGAGTGTTGGCGGAAGTAGTGGATGACCGCTTTGACGGAATCTGCTTGATAAGGACGAAGTGTGTACATGCTGGCCGGCGATAATTTCTGTGAAATAGCTCAACTATTTAGTGTCAGCTCGCTATAATACCCGACTTGAAGCAGATGAGGTATTCATGCGTTTAGATAAATTCTTGTGTGATGCGCTGGGCAGCACGCGAAAAGAAGCCACTCAGATTCTGAAAAGTGGTGATGTTACCGTCGATGGTAAGGTTCAGAAAAGCGGTTCAGTACAAGTGACGGACGACTCCGTGGTGGTATGGCAGGATCGTGAGCTTTCGCTGACAGGGCCGCGCTACATTATGTTGTATAAGCCGGAAGGATTTGTCTGCTCACATGAAGACGGTTTTAATCACACGGCGTTTGTTTTGCTCGATGAAGTGAATATGCGAGGCCTGCATTTTGCCGGGCGTCTGGACGTGGATACCACGGGGCTGGTGCTGATCACCGATGATGGACAGTGGTCACATCGAATTACGTCACCAAAACACAAGTGCGACAAAACCTATCGCGTTTGGCTGGCTGATCCTGTGCAGGCTGATTACGCCGAGAAACTGGCGAATGGAATTGAGCTGCGTAACGAACGTGAAATGACTCTGCCAGCGCAAATGGAACTGGTGAATGCGGACGAAAATGAAGTACTGCTGACCATTCACGAAGGTAAATACCATCAGGTGAAACGTATGTTTGCCGCGCTGGGCAATAAAGTTGTGGGTCTGCACCGTGAGCGTGTCGGTGACATCGTATTGGATGAGGCCTTGGAACCGGGCGAATACCGCTATCTGACCGAAGAAGAAGTGGCGTCTATCTGGAAGTAATTGACGACTCTGTCAGGAAATAAAATGTAATTTAGGAAATAGTTTGTTTCCTAATAAGAACTAGAAGTTTGCGCGTATTTCCCTAATCTGTGGCGCGTTTACTAAACTATCCTAAGTGCGGCACCTTGTTGTCGCACTTCGTATTTATATCAGAGCGGAGATTTATGACCTCTAATACTGCATCCCCCCAACACGATGCTTCGAAGATCGGTTTTCTGTTGTTTGTGGTTCTTGGCGCGATAGGTGCGTTAACCCCTTTAGCGATCGACATGTATCTGCCAGCGATGCCAGCGATCGCCCGAGATCTCGGTGCCAGTGCTGGTGCGGTTCAAATTACGCTGACGGCTTATACCGCCGGTTTTGCTATCGGCCAACTTTTGCATGGTCCTTTAGCTGATAGCTACGGACGTCGTCCTGTCATGCTGTGCGGTGTCTTCCTGTTTGCGGTGGCTTCAATGGTCAGCGCGACGACCAATGGTATTGATGCTTTAACCACCGTTCGTGCGGCGCAAGGTTTTGCCGGTGCGGCGGCGGCGGTTGTCATTCAGGCCGTGGTGCGTGATATGTTCGATCGAGAAGATTTTGCGCGAGCAATGTCGTTTGTGACTCTGGTGGTGACGTTGGCTCCACTGGTTGCCCCGATGATTGGTGGGCATTTGGCGGTGTGGTTCGGTTGGCGTTCCATTTTCTGGGCGTTGGCGATTTTCTCTGCGCTCGTGATTGCCATGGTGTTCTGGAAAATTCCGGAAACATTGTCGGCAGACAACCGTCAACCTCTGCATTTCAGAAGTACCATTAAAAACTACCTTCAGCTGTGTCGCAACGGTGAGGCGATGGGGCTGATCTTCTCGGGCGCGTTTTCATTTGCTGGTATGTTTGCATTCCTAACCGCAGGTTCGTTTGTCTATATCGATCTGTATGGTGTGACACCGAATGAGTTTGGTTACCTGTTTGGCCTGAACATTGTCGCGATGATCGCCATGACGAGCTTAAATGGCCGCTTCGTGAAGAAAGTTGGTTCGCATGCGATGCTACGTTTCGGTCTGTTCATTCAGTTATTGGCCGGTATTGGCCTGTTTGTCGGCTGGATGCTGGATGCTGGTCTGTGGGGCACGGTGCCTTTTGTCGTGCTGTTTGTCGGCACAATCTCAACCATTGGTAGTAACTCGATGGGTTTGCTGCTGAGTGGCTACCCTCGTATGGCGGGGACAGCATCGTCACTGGCGGGTACACTGCGTTTTGGTACCGGATCTGTGATTGGCGCTGTGGTTGCCGCAATGCCAAGCGGCGTTGCGTGGCCAATGATTTTCGTTATGGCCGGATGTTCGGTATTATCGGTCGGTTTTTATTGGACCTTAGGAAGAAAAGCGTAGTGTCAGACTATTACTTGGAAATTCAGAATGTCGTGAATTCGGCATTGGCAGAGTTAGACGCTGAACATCGTTCAGGCAAACTGGTGAACGCACCAGTGGCCAACAATCATTTTTTAGTGCATTGGGTTACCAAGGCGTTGAAAAGCCAACGTTTTCATCGCTGTGTGGTCGATGACTTAACGCGCTGGCAGAAAGCGGGCCGTTCAAAAGGCAATCAGTCGGAATTGCTGTTTACCTTTAAACGCATCTCTGGCTATTACGCGTCGTTTTTTAGCAGTGAACGTGACAACACCATCACTGATAAAAAAGTTGAGCAGTTTCTCGATAGCATGGAGCAGGACGGATGGGAAATCTCGACGTCTGAGCCGTTAGTCGATTGCGGTAAAGTGCAGATCTTTACTGACGGTCAGAACTCACTGGCACTGTGTTCCGTGCAATGTGAATCGTGCTTTGACGGTGAGTTGCTGGTTAAACCGATGAGCTGGTTTGTGCGCGGTTTCCATGCCGGATTTGTCGAGAAAGCTGCGGCAGCCGGATTTATGCTTCACAAGCGTACCGATTACAAATCGAACGTCAAATATCATGGTGAGTACCTGATTTACCCAGGCAACATGGGACAGCAGGTGGCAGAAATTCCGCTGTCGTTCAAAGCGGACTGATCGCTGGCAGTGAAATCGTATTGATAAGGCTCTGCTGTTCAGAGCCTTTTTTGTTGCGCCTTTTTCACGATGGCTTTCACCATACCGTTAAAGATGAACAGATGGGCGGGCATCATGGCGAACCAATACAACAAGCCAAGGAATCCCTGCGGGTGCCACCATGCGGTTACATTCAGCTCGCGTCTGCCTTCAATTTCCTTAATCGTAAATTCCAGGCGGCCAAGCCCCGGGCCTTTCATACCAAAGAACAGTGACAAAAAACGATTGGGTTCGCTACGGATGACTTTCCACGAGTCAATGAAATCACCCACTTGCAGCTCTGGACCCGGCGGGCTGCGACGAACGGGTTTGCCGCCGCCAAAGAATAGATCGAGCCATTCACGGGTGCGCCATAGTACATTGGCAAAGAAGTAACCTTCTTCACGGCTGCCGATGGTGCGGATGACGGCCCACAACTGCTGCGAGCTAACCTCGGTGGTGATGGTTGCGCCCGCCTGTTTAGGATAATAGCCAAACCCCGGCTGCCAACGATTCAGTGCGCCCGGATCAAAGCCCCAGACTTCACTGCGTACAAAGGTGCCTTCTTGCTCAATAGAGTGTTTCGCCGCGTCAAAGTAGCGGATTAACGGTTGCGGATAGCGTTGCTGAATCTCACTCGAGTTGGCTACATAGTCATGCTCTAACCCTGCCAGAAGTGCGCGGCCAATGCTCGAAGGCACCGACGTGACTAAACCAAGCCAATACGAAGCCATACGTGGAGTCAGCAGGGAAGTAGACCACAAACGAAAGGGTTTACCTGCCAATTCGCAAATCACGCGAAACTGATCACGATAGGTAAGGGTATCGGGTCCTCCCGCTTCAAACAGTTGATGGCCCGTGGGAGATTCCTGTGCCAGTTTAAGCAAATAGTGATTGAGGTTCGCCAGCGCAATCGGATTGGCTTTGGAATCAACCCATTTCGGCGCGATCAATACGGGAAGGTTGTAGACGAAATCGCGCATGATTTCAAAAGCAGCTGAGCCGGGACCGATGATCACACCCGCACGCAGTTCAGTGACCGGAACCTTGGATTGACGCAGAATATCACCGGTTTCACGTCGGGCTTTGAGGTGCTCGGAGTTACCGGTTTGTGGTTGAAGCGCACTTAGATAAATAACGTGCTGAACCTGACTTTGATCGAGCGCGTTTTTAAAGTGGTGGGCGAGGGAGAGTTCGTAATCAACAAAGTCGTGCCCCTGAGCCATGCCATGGACCAGAAAAAATACCAGATCAAACTGTGGTACCAGCGTCAGTGTAGCGGCTTCATCCGCCAAGTCGAGGGGAGTGATGGTCAGATTCGGGTGAGGCGCGGTGCGCATAGTGAGGTAGTCAGTATGGCGCGATGCCGCCGTGACCTCGTAACCTTCATCAAGGAGTTGTGGAAGCAATTGAGAACCAACGTAGCCAGAGGCTCCCAGTACTAGAACTTTCTTCATTCGTCGTCCCTTGAATGGAGTGGTGTGATTATGCGCATACGCGTATAATAGCTGCTCACTTTTCCCCTTGCTATCAAACTCTTGCCTTTGAGGTGGTCTGTTGTCTGTTGTCTCTCAAGTTTTACATTACACAAAGGGTGATTTTCTCCGCCGCCTAGTCGCGATTGCGCTGCCTATCAGTCTGCAAAGTATCATGTTTTCCAGCCGTGGTCTGGTGGATGTGTTGATGTTAGGCCAACTTGGGGAAGCCGAAATTGCGGCGGTGGGTGTTGCGGCTCGCGCTACCTTCGTGACCACTATTATGTTAGTCGGGGTCACGACGGGCGGTGCGCTACTTACCGCGCAGTACTGGGGAGCCGCCAATAAACAAGGGGTTCGGGAAAGCACCGCACTGACCTGGCTGGTGTCGATGTTCTTTGCCATGTTCACGGTGGCGCTGTTTCTGTTCTTCCCAACGCAGATCATGGGGCTGACAACTGATTCAGCACGGGTCAACGAGTTGGGTACAGAGTATCTGGTGATTACTTCATTCAGTATGTTCGCGGTTGCCTGTGTGAGCAGTATGGCTGTGGGGCTGCGTGCGATGCACAAACCAGGCATCAGCACTTTCTTCAGTGGCATCGGCATTTTATCGAACGTATTTCTCAACTGGATTCTGATCTTCGGTAAGTTCGGCTTTCCGGCGATGGGAATTCAAGGGGCAGCGATTGCGACTCTGCTCAGTGGTTTTATTGAAGTTGTGACACTTTATGGCTATCTGTACGGCAAGCATCATCTGCTGGCATTCCATCTGGGTGATATGCGCGCGGTTCTGGTTTGGCACACTATCGCACGTTTTCTGAAGTTGTCTCTGCCGACCACATTTAACTTCCTGAGTTGGGCCGGAGGGCTGTTTGCTTACCACGCGATCATGGGGCAAACCGGTGTGCAGGGGCTCGCGGCACTGTCGGTGATGACGCCGGTGGAGTCCATCTCACTCAGCCTGTTGATCGGTATGTCTAATGCGGCCGCAGTGCTGGTCGGGAACCAGCTGGGCGCGAAAAATTACGATGCGGTCTATTATCAGGCCATTGGCATTACGATATTGAGCTTTGTGGTCGGCATTGTTGTGGCGATGCTGCTGTTTGTGATACAGATTCCGATCCTGAACTCGTTTAGTGCTCTAACGGTTGAAACCCGCGAACTGGCAGAGAAATTCATCATGATTCTGAGTCTGGGTATCGTGTTGCGTTCGATCCCAATGACGGTGATCGTCGGGGTACTGCGTGCGGGCGGGGATGTGAAATTCTGCCTTGGACAGGACATGATTGCCCAGTGGCTAATCGGTATTCCACTGGCGGCTTTCGCAGCAATTTACCTGAATGTGAAACCAGAGTGGATTTATCTGCTGTTTTTGACCGAAGAAGTCGTCAAATGGTTTGGCTCTTCCTGGCGCATGAAGAGCAAGATGTGGATGCGGAATTTGATCGAAAACTAGACGTAAGGCGGTTTAATAATGCATTTAGGTGCATATTTTGTGATCTAATATCCAAAATACTTCCTACTGAAAGGGAATTAGTGTAGATTCTCAGTCCAATTTGAAACGACAGTGAGTGATTTGATGTTACAACTGAAAGACCTGTCCAAAGGCTATGTGGATGGTGATGAATTCCACCCTGTTTTACAGGGGGCGCAGTTGACGTTAAATCGTGGCGATCAGTTAGCATTGATGGGAGAAAGTGGCTCGGGTAAGAGTACACTGCTCAATTTGATTGCGGGGCTGGATACTGTCGATTCTGGTGAAATCTGGTTCCCCGATTTCGCGATGCACAATAACGCTGAACACAAACGTACCGCGTTTCGTCGCAATAATATTGGTCATATCTTTCAACAGTTTAACCTGTTACCAACGCTGAATATCGCAGACAATATTCGTTTTTGCCGCCAACTTAAAGGCTTACCGGAAGATCCGGGCTTGTGGCGTCAGATTTTGTCAGCGCTGGATTTAATGCCGCTGCTTGGACGTTATCCGGAAGAAGTCTCCGGTGGTCAGCAGCAACGCGCAGCGATCGCCCGCGCTCTGTATATGGAGCCAACGTTGCTGCTCGCCGATGAACCGACAGGTAGCCTGGATGAGCGTAATGCAGAAGCAGTGATGCGTTTGCTGACGACGTTGGCAAGGCAACTGGATTGCACTCTGTTGCTGGTGACGCACAGTGAAAAAGTGGCGCAACACATGGAAGGTTGCATTCGTCTCCAGGGAGGACAACTTCATGTTATGGCCCGTAGTTAAAGCACTACTTGGGCATTACCGTCGCTACCCACTGCAAATTTTCTTAGTTTGGCTGGGCCTTACGCTCAGTGTCTCCTTATTAGTTGGTGTAACCGCGATTAACCAGCATGCTCGTCAAAGCTATGAGCATGGTGAAAAACTATTCTCAAATCCTCTTCCGTATCGCATTCGAACCAAACACATCGCCAACAAAATCCCACAGGGCTTTTATGTCCAGTTGCGCCGTGATGGCTTTAACCAGTGTGCTCCTTTCGATAGCTACCGTCTGACAACAAAATCCGGCGCTGACATGACCTTGCTTGGCATCGACCCCGTGGCGATGCTGCCTCTGGGCAATGGCAAAACCCTCAGCGAAATGCATACGCTAACCTTGATGTCACCGCCGTATCCGATCATGGTCAGTCAGGATTTTGCGTCGATTCAGGGCTGGTCTGATGGCGACTTTATTGAATTGGACGATGGCGCCAAGCTGGGCCCGGTACTGATTGACAATGACAACCTGATCAACGGCACGCGAGTGATTGCCGATTTGTCGTTGGTTCGCATGCTGAAAAAGAGCTCGGGTTTATCGGTGATTGCGTGCAGCGAGATGCCCGCTGAGAAGCTTGAAGCCCTAAAGAATGCATTACCCAATGGCATGACGCTGGTTCGCAGCAGCCGCTCTGAACTGGAATCGTTAACCAATGCCTTCCACATGAACCTGACGGCGATGGCGATGCTGTCGTTTTTGGTTGGGTTATTCATCTTCTATCAGGCGATGTCGTTGTCACTGATTCAGCGCCAGCCACTGGTCGGCATACTGCGTCAGACCGGTGTTTCTGGCTGGCAACTGGCTAAAGCGCTGTCTCTTGAGCTGTTAGGTCTGGTGATTTTAAGCTGGTTGTGCGGCAATGCGTTTGGTCTGATTCTGGCAAATAAGTTGATTCCTTCGGTATCGGCCAGTTTAGCCAATCTCTATGACGCGAATGTTGGCCTTTCAATTAGTTGGGATTGGTCATGGAGCAGCTACAGTCTGTTTCTGGCCACGTTTGGGGCTTTTGCCTCATGTGCCTGGCCACTCATTCGTTTGCTTAAATCTCAGCCGATCCGCCTGACGACACGTCTGTCACTGGTACGCTTTGCCGGATCGGAATTTACTCTGCAAGCGCTGGTAGCATGCGGCCTGTTTATCGCGGCACTGGCGGTTTATCAGGCGCCAAAATCCCAGTCTTCCGGTTTTGCAATTATTGCCTTGATGCTGTTGAGTGTGGCACTGATTACGCCGTTCCTTATCTGGAAAGTGTTTAACAGTTTTTCGTACACGCTGCGCTGGGTCAAAGTTCGCTGGTTCTTTGCGGATGCGGCCGCGAGCATGAGTTATCGTGGTGTTGCGACTATGGCCTTTATGCTGGCTATGGCGGCCAATATCGGCGTCGAAACCATGGTTGGCAGCTTCCGTGACACCACAGAGAAATGGTTGACGCAGCGACTGGCTGCTGACGTGTATCTCTATCCAACCAACAGCTCGGCATCAAGAATGAGTGATTGGCTGGTCAAACAACCGGAAGTCAAAGATGTTTGGTGGCGTTGGGAAAAAGATTTCTCTACCGACAAAGGTGTACTGCAAGTCGTCAGTACTGGCGCTTCGGATGGTGAACTTGATTCACTGACCGTCAAGCTGGGCGTACCGAACTATTGGTACCATTTACATCATTCACGTGGGGTGATGATCAGCGAGTCAATGGCCATTAAACTGGGAATTCGCCCCGGTGACTATATTGATCTCTCGATGCCTCTGGGGCAGGGCTGGCTGGTGGTTGGCGTCTACTACGACTACGGAAACCCTTACAATCAGGTGCTGATGTCTCATCGCAACTGGCTGTATGCCTTTGCCGGAACGGGCAACGTTGCACTGGCCGTCAAACTGAAAGAAGGTATTCATGGTGAAGGGTTGAAAAAACGTCTGGATACCGTTTTCCGTTTGGATTCTGAACGTGTGTTCGACAACACGGGTATTCACAATCAGGCGATGCGCGTTTTTGACCGTACCTTTGCGATTGCTGGTACGCTGGGCAATATCACTCTCTTGATTGCAGTGTGCGGCATTTTCTTCGCCACGCTGGCTGGTGAAGTTTCTCGCCAACGACATATCTCTTTGCTGCGTTGCTTGGGGGTGTCTGGTAAAGAGTTGGTAGTGATTGGTGCGTTGCAGCTGTTTGTGTTTGGTGCCATCACGCTCATGATCGCGATGCCGCTCGGAATTGCTTTGGCAAAACTGGTGGTGGACGTAGTGATTCGGCAATCATTTGGTTGGACAATTGAACTGCAATTGATCCCTGCCGCCTATGCACATACGGCTTTGTGGTCGATGTTTGCGCTGATCATCGCAGGAGCACTGCCCGTTATTCGTTTGGTTAGGCAGCCAGCAATGAAGTCGTTAAGGGATGCGCTGTAATGATGACGATGAAAAAAGGGATGAGGTTAATTCTGGCGACGCTGTTTTTTGCGTTAGTCTTTTCTCTCGTTGGCTACTTGATGCGTGAGATTTATCTGTCGACGCAGTTACAATCGAGCAGCGATGAAATTCATGCGGCGTTGTCTTCACAGCAACATCAGGTTTATGAACCAGTTCTGCCCAATAAAGCGGTGATTCTGCCAGACGATTTCGCTTTCCACCCACAATTTCAGCATGAATGGTGGCACTTCTTTGCCAATGTGAAGGATGCCAGCGGTCAGCAATATGGTGTTCAGTGGAGCTATTTCCGCATTGCCAATGATGATCGAAACACCATTGGCTGGCAAAGCCCGCAACTGTATTTGTCGCATACCGTCATTTCCACTCGCGACCACGTTTGGCGAGAGCAACGAATGGCTCGCGGTGGCATAGGTCAGGCTGGTATGAGTAATCAACCGTTTCGTCTTTGGATTGATAACTGGGACTGGCGATCATTAGGTAACGGACCGTTACCCGGATTGTTAAGTGTGGTCACTGACTCATTTGGTGTGTCGTTGCAAATGACGGCGTCCGGGCCTTATGTGCTGCCCGGCGACAAGGGTTATCAAACCAAACACGATCTGTTACCGGTTGCTTCATACAATGTGCAGGCACCGTTTATTCAGGTGCGTGGCGAGCTGCAGCTCAGTAAAAACTCAGCGCCAGTGAAAGTTGAAGGCTCTGCCTGGGTCAGTAAAGAGTGGGGCAGTGGCCTGTTGGCGGAAGGTCAGCAGGGCTGGGACTGGTTTGTTCTCAAGCTTGACAAGCAGACTACGCTGACGGTTAGCCGTTATCGTCATGCGCAGCAGTTGCCTTATGTGTTTGGCACTCTGGCAACCAATGACGGCAAAGTGATGTCACTGCGCGAATCGGATATCAACATTACACCTGTTCATCTGACGTCCTTAGCCAACGGTAAGATGGTTCCGTTGCAGTGGCATATTTCCATTCCGAGTAAAAACATTAACCTCACGACCAGTGTTTTAAATCAACATCTCTGGTTGCCTTTTGCCCTGCCGTACTGGGAGGGGCCTATCTATACCGTTGGTTCGCATAATGCGGAAGGTTTTATGCAGTTGACCGGCTATTAGTTTTTACTAACTGACAGATATTAAACGGGAATCGCTTAGCGGTTCCCGTTTTTGTTATGCATGTTTTACCAAATATTGTGTTTTATTTCCTATACTTATGGTTTGGTTAATGGTGAAAGAAATTACGTGGTGAATTGCTGAATACTTCGGATATTCCGAGTTAAAGGTTCATTACAAGCGATTTTTCAACCATTCTGCGAGTGGCTACACTCTTTCGTATTCTTCTGTTTATCGTTAACTAACATAATTATAAGGGCGATTGAATGACTGACATGATTCGCGACTTCTTCAAGCTGGAGTCGGCTGGGGGGATTCTTCTGGTGATCGCAGCCGCGATTGCTATGACTATTGCTAACTCACCATTAAACGAAATTTATCAGGGCGCACTGCACAGCTATGTGTTTGGCATGTCTGTATCTCACTGGATCAACGATGGTTTGATGGCGGTGTTCTTCCTGTTGATTGGCTTGGAAGTAAAGCGTGAGCTATTAGAAGGCGCACTTAAGTCGCGTGAAACGGCGATCTTCCCGGCGATCGCGGCCGTGGGCGGTATGTTGGCTCCGGCACTGATTTATGTACTGTTCAACTCTGGTGATGCGGAAGCAATTCAGGGGTGGGCGATTCCGGCGGCAACCGATATTGCGTTTGCCTTGGGTATCATGGCGCTATTGGGTAAGCGTGTTCCGGTGAGCCTGAAAGTGTTCTTGCTGGCACTGGCGATTATTGATGACTTGGGTGTAGTGGTAATTATCGCCTTGTTCTACACCAGTGATTTATCGACGATTGCTCTGACCGTTGGCTTCATCATGACCGCTGTCCTGTTCATGCTGAACGCCAAACACGTCACCAAACTCAGTGCGTATCTGATTGTGGGTTTGATTCTGTGGGTGGCGGTGTTGAAATCGGGCGTACACGCAACACTGGCGGGTGTGGTGATTGGCTTTGCGATCCCACTAAAAGGTAACAAAGGCGAACACTCGCCGCTGAAGCACCTGGAACATGCACTTCATCCATATGTTGCGTTCGGTATTCTGCCATTGTTTGCCTTCGCTAACGCGGGTATCTCACTGGAAGGTGTATCGTTCTCTAGCTTGGCGTCAACCTTACCATTGGGTGTCGCGTTGGGTCTGTTAATTGGTAAGCCACTGGGTATTTTCAGCTTCAGTGTGATAGCGGTGAAAGCCGGGGTAGCAAAGCTACCAGAAGGTATTAACTTCAAGCATATCTTCGCGGTGTCTGTCCTGTGTGGTATCGGTTTTACCATGTCTATCTTCATCTCTTCACTGGCGTTTGGCAGTGCGAATGTTGATTACGATACCTATGCACGACTGGGTATCCTGATGGGTTCTACTACCGCGGCGATATTGGGTTATGTGTTGTTAAGGCTGTCGCTGCCGAAAGTCGCCAAGTAACCTGCTGCAATTTTAATAAACAAAGGCCCCAGAATGGGGCCTTTTTCTTTAGAGCCATCAGGAAGTTTACTTTTTCAGTGTCGAGAAGATGGTCCACTCTTCGACGACTTTTTCTTTAAGGCCAACCACCGTGGCCGTCACACGTCGGTTCACGGCGTGTGCAGAGTTGCTATCGCCATTATCGATCAGGCGAGTTTCGCCATAACCCACAATGCGAACACGTTTGGGTGAAATGCCATAAGAGAGCAGTTTCTTCTCAACGGCTTCAGCCCGCTTTTGTGACAGCTCCTGATTGTATTCATTAGTACCCACTTTACTGGTGTAGCCCTGAATCTCAATTGAAGCACTCTGATAGGTTTTCAAAAATTCAGCCATCGACTGAATCTGGTCTGCGAAAACTGGGTTAATTTCATAGGAGTCGTTTGCGAACAAGATGTGCAACTGGCGCTTCGCAGAATTGCGCACCACTTCGCCACAACCATCATTGTCAATTTCAGCGCCCTCTGGCGTACCCGGGCAGATGTCTCGGGCATTGACCACTCCATCATTGTCGTCGTCTTGCAAGTCGGCAATCTGATCAGCTTTAGGCGTTTCGATGTAATCATATTGGTCACTCGCCACCGCAGAGTAGGACATCAAACTCATCAAAAGGGAGAGTGAATATAGTTTCATTTTCATATCAGTACTCCACTTTCTTCGTCCATTCTTCAGGAACATCAACCAATAGCGCATCAATCAGTACCCCAATCGCGTTCATGACTCGGTACTTGGCATACTGTTCGGCGTAGTTGGCATCCAGATAATCTTTACGCGCTTCGAATAGCTCATTTTCGGTGTTGAGCAAATCAAGCAGGGTACGTTGACCAATGCGGTATTGCTTTTCGTAGGCAATAACGGTTTGTGATGCAGAGTCTACGTGGTCAGCAAGGAAGTTTTTCTGTTGCAAGGTCAAATCCAAAGCACTCCACGATAAACGCAGACTTTCTTCGATTTCGCGATACGCGTTGTCACGGAGATCTTTGGCTTTGTTTAGCTGATAAGCGGCACTTTCAGTGCGATCGCTGTCGCTGCCACCATTGTACAGATTGTATTTCAGGCGCAGCATTGCCACGGTTTCGCTGGCACTGCCTTCGTCACCACCGGCATCATCCCGCCAGGTTTGTCGTGCTTCTAAAGATAGCGTCGGGTAGTTCGGGCCTTTGGATTGTTTGTATTGAAAACGGGCTGAGTCGACATCCGCTGAAGCAATCTTAATCACGGGGTGATTATCGAATGCGTCCACTAAAGCATCGGTCAGAGAGAGCGGAATTTTAGACACATCCGCACGCGGGTAGAGCAGACCCAACGGTTCCTGACCTACCAGACGACGGAACTGAGTGTGGGTATCAAACAAATTGTTTTGCGCTGCAAGTAAGTTGCCCTGAGCTTTGGCGATCCGCGCCTCAACTTGCGTTAAGTCTGCGGTTGACCCCACACCGGAATCTACGCGCTTTTTGATGTCGCGGTAGATTTTTTTATGTACGGCGAGGTTGCTCTCTGACAGCGCCAGAACTTCCTTGGCTTTGACGGCATTCAGATACACTTTGGTGACTTCCAAAGCAAGGTTGGAAGCATCGTCCAGAAGTTGTAAGCGAACGGATTCTGCGTCGGCCGCTGTACGATCCATATCGTTCAGCGTAGCGTTACCGTCCCATAAAAGTTGATTAAGAATGATGCTGGCTTCTTTTCTGGTCAGATCGGTGTCGTCATTACCCGTTGAATCAGCCGGACGAATACCCTCGTAACCGATGCCGGCATCTAAATCGATCGTTGGCAGATACGCACCGCCCGCGGCGTCACTGTCTTTGACATTGCTAACGAATTGGTTGTAGCTCGCTTTGATTTGAGGATTGTTTGCTAAAGCAAGTGCGACAGCCTGTTCCAGAGTTTGAGCTGACGCTTGAAAAGGTAATAACAACAAACATCCTGCTAGAAGTGGAATGTTCCGTTTCACAGGGTGGCTCCTATGGTTTTTTAATGATCTGTTGCTTCAGGCGCGTCCTCCGAAAAGAGGATGGATGGAGCATTCACAGGCAAACATAAGTTTATTGACAGCTTAGTTGATAAATCATCAATGTGAGAGATTAGTTCAAAAAAGTGCTAATGATTAATTTCCTTACTTATTGATACCTTAGTGAATTTTTGAGTCGCTACTCTAGATATTGATTTGATTGTCAATATCAGGATCACTAGTTTTAAAGCATGAGAATAGGCGAAATGGGTGTTGGGTTCAGTGGGAGTCCAACGCCTCTTCGTATGTATATAAGGACATACGCTCATGGACACTCGCACTCTGACCCCCTTTATGTTAGCTAACGTCACGCTTGTCATTGACCGCAATGGCCAATTCAGAGAACAAGCCGCAGGCACCCCTTTAAGACCGGGAGAAGTGGTTGTACAGGTTAGTGATGATGCATCACCTCAGGTGACAGCGGAACTGGTCAATCCCGGCAATGCTGCACCAACTAATCTCGATGGTGAAATTGCACAAATTTTGCAACAAATTCAACAAGGTGCTGACCCGACGCAAAACCCTGAACTCGCCACTGCTGCCGGAGGACAAAATGGTTCAAGTCCTACAGCGACAGGAAGCGTTGATCGTACGGGTGACGAAGTTTTGGCAGCCACCAATTTCGAAACTCAAGGTCTACAAGGCTTGGGTCTGTCGTCAACTCAAAGTTTAGCGTTGACTGATTTTGTTGCAGAAATCGCGGTGGTAGATACGCCACCTGCATTTAATCCGAATGACCCAGAAAACGTAAATGGTCCACGCTACAGCTTCTCCTATGATGAAAATCGTAGTGATGGCGATGTCATCGGCGTCGTGCAGGCAACTGATGCAGAGGGGGAGAGTGTTACTTACGCCATCACGACTAATGTATTTGATTCAAATGGCAATACACTGTTCGAAATTGATGAAGTCACTGGTGAAATTAGTTTGACCCCCGCTGGGGTCGTTGCGTTTTCGAATGATTTTGAGCAAGCCCCAAATGTACACGACATCATTGTTACGGCAACTGAGGTTGATGGTCTTGGAGTTCAGAATTCTACCAGCATTTTAGTTGAGCTGAGTGAGCTGAATCTGGATGAGTTTGGCCCGGTATTCGATCCGAATGACCCGGATAATGAAGACGGCCCCCGTTATGTGTTCTCGTATGATGAGAACAGCAGCGATGAGTATGTGATTGGTACGGTGTCGGCCACCGATGGTGACGGCGAGGCAGTGACGTATTCCATTACCACCAACGTGTACAACGATGCCAATGAAGCCTTGTTTGAGATCGACGCAGTCAGCGGTGCGATCAGTCTGACGGCGGCGGGCGTCACCGCGTTCTCAAACGATTACGAAACCGCCCCCAATGTG